>NZ_JBIRZD010000004.1:19498-46634 GCF_044390505.1 Streptomyces sp. NPDC018947 | reverse complement strand
GGGGGGGGGGCCCCGGGGGGGGGGGGGCCGCCCCCCCCCCCCCCCCCCCGGGCCCCCCCCCCCCCCCCCCCCCCCCCCCCCCCCCCCCCCCCCCCCCCCCCGGCCCCGACCCACAAGACCACCGAACGCGCACCGCGCACCCCCACCGGAGCCGCACAGGCCGCCGCAGGCACCCCGCACCCCCACCGAAGCCGCACAGGCCGCCGCAGGCACCCCCCACCCCCACCGAACCCGCACAGGCCGCCGCAGGCCCTCCACTCAAGCGCCGCAGGCACCCGCAGGCACCCGCAGGCACCCGCAGGCACCCGCATACGGGTGGCACCCCCGCGCCACACCCGCCCGCTATGCCAAGTTTGTCTGATTAGCGCGTATCGTCGCCCCATGCCCACGCCATACGGATCCCGAGGCGGCATGGCGTTCGGCGCTCAGGAGCTGCGTGTGCTCCGGCGCGCCCTCGCCCTCGCCCTGAACCCCAGCCCCGTCTCGGCCGAGGACGTCCAGGACTGCCTCCGCCTCGCGGAGTCGCTCGACGAGGCGATGGGGGAGAGCGCCCGGCTGCGCGACTTCCTGATGGCCGACCTCGCCCGGTACCGCGCCGCCCTCCCCGGCAGCGTCACCGGCTACCTCACCCTCCTCGACGAGGCCCTTGCGGCCGGCCACCGCCCCGGCGCGGACGACCTCTCCGCCCTGAGGGCCCTGCGCGGCAACCCCACCGCCGCCGCCCTCCTGGCCCGCTGCGCACCCCGGCAGGCCACGCCCACGGTCACCCTTCCCGCGGCCCGCACCCACCTGCAGGCCCTCCCCGGCGGAAAGCCCCCGCAGAAGCCGGCCCCCCGCCCCGCCCCGGCCGACCCGGCGCCCCCCGCCGACCCGAAGCGTCCCATCCCCACGCCCGGCGAAGTCTTCCCCCGCCGCAAGCCGACCCCACCCCCCGCCGGCTCCCGGCACCACCTCGCCGCGGGCTGAACCGGCCTGGCTACCCTGGACCCATGGACTACGTCTCCGCGCTGCTCCCCCCGGCCGTCATGGCGGCCTTCTTCATCGGCGTCGTCAGGGTGATCGTGAAGACCCAGGGCGGGGCCAACATGGCCAAGGAGGACGCGGCCGTGGACGCCGCCCTCGCGCGCGCGGAGGCCGCCCGCGGCAAGGCATCCACCCCGGAAGCCTGAGCGCGCACCACCCGACCGCGCCCCCGCCCGCGAAGGGCGCCGCACAGCTTCGTCACGCAGCATCACCGAGCAACCCCGTACGGCTCGCCGGCGCACCCGCACCGACGAGCCGTACGCCCTTTTTGATCGCAGACGTCCAGGAAAATCCACAAACCTGCACGTCCGTCACGCCATCCCCCGGTTTTCCCACTATCGTCGTGAGCGTGCCTCGCCCATTGGGAGAACTCGAAGACGCGGTCATGACGCGGGTGTGGAAGTGGAACCGCCCGGTGACCGTTCGGGAAGTCCTGGAAGATCTCCAACAGGAACGGTCCATCGCGTACACGACCGTGATGACCGTCCTGGACAATCTCCATCAGAAGGGCTGGGTGCGCCGCGAGGCGGAAGGCCGGGCCTATCGATATGAGGCGGTCTCCACCCGAGCCGCCTACGCCGCCGCGCTGATGAACGACGCGTGGTCGCAGAGCGACAACGCCGCCGCCGCTCTCATCGCCTTCTTCGGCATGATGAGCGAGGAACAGCGCCGGACACTCCGAGACGCCATCCGCATCGTGCAGGGACCGGAAACCCCCGCGCCGGGACCCGGCTCGGAAGCGGACACCGGCGAGCGATAGCGTCCGCACATGCCAAATGCCATCACCGTCCGGCGGGCCCGCACCAGCGATGTCCCGGACGTACGCCGCCTCCTCGACGCGTACGTCCGCGACCGGATCCTGCTCGACAAAGCGATGGTGACGCTTTACGAGAGCATCCAGGAGTTCTGGGTCGCGGAACGGGACGACAACGCCGAGGTGGTCGGCTGCGGTGCCCTGCACGTGATGTGGGAAGACCTCGCGGAAGTGCGCACTCTCGCGGTGAAGCCGGGCCTGAAGGGCGCCGGCGTGGGGCATCGGTTGCTGGAGAAGTTGCTGGACACCGCCCGCTGGCTGGGTGTTCGCCGCGTATTCTGTCTCACCTTCGAAGTGGAGTTCTTCGGCAAGCACGGCTTCGTGGAGATCGGAGAGACACCCGTCGACGCGGATGTCTACGCGGAGCTGCTGCGTTCCTATGACGAGGGCGTGGCGGAGTTCCTGGGGCTCGAACGAGTGAAACCGAACACCTTGGGCAACAGCCGGATGCTTCTCCATCTGTGATCGTTCGGTGAGAGCCGAGCCGTGCGGGGGTTCGCCGGGCTTGGTCAAGAGGAGCCGGGAACGACAACCCCATCCACGCCCCATCCCCAGGTTTATTCCGCCGGAGGACCGTTCGCGGGTGCCCTATGTCCGAAACGCGTATCTTTCCGGGCCGGGGCGGGGCTACGGGTTCCCGCCGGGGGTTTGTGTTTTTCCGGCAAAAGCGGTTTGCTTTCCGACGTACTGCAGTACTGCATATAACAAGGGACGGCGATACGGCGGACGCCGGCGGACTCCGACCCTCAAGATATCGATGAAAGGAAAACCCGGTGGCACAGAAGGTTCAGGTCCTTCTTGTCGATGACCTCGACGGCGGCGAGGCGGACGAGACCGTGACGTTCGCTCTGGACGGCAAGACGTACGAGATCGATCTCACCACCGCCAACGCGGACAAGCTCCGTGGCCTTCTCGAGCCCTACGTGAAGGGCGGCCGTCGCACCGGGGGCCGCGCTTCGGGTGGTCGCGGCAAGACCCGCGCCTCCTCGAGCGGCAGCCAGGACACCGCGGCGATCCGCGCGTGGGCCAAGGAGAACGGTTACGAGGTCAACGACCGCGGTCGTGTTCCCGCGATGATCCGCGAGGCGTACGAGAAGGCCAACGGCTGATCACCCCGGCCCGCGTCACCCACCGGGCCCGCGCGTCGGCCCGCATGCCGTCAGCGCGCCGTCCGGGAGAGCCGGATCCGGTGGCACTGCGTCGCCAGTGTGTGCACCAGCCGTGCGAGATCGGGGGCGGTACCCGCGCCCCCCAGGGCCGACAGCGTCGGCAGCGAGGCCTCGACCTCGCCCCCCGGCTCGGGGGGCCGCAGCCACACGGCGGCCCCCTGTGAACCGTCGCGGTCCGTCGCCGTCGGCGGCAGACCGGCCGGGCCGGGCTCCGGAGGCAGGGGTGCTTCCACGTGTCCGCCCGCGCCGATCGCGCGCAGGTCGAGCGTCAGGGAGCCCCACTCCAGCCAGTCCAGCAGGCCGGGCAGCTCGTCCGCGCCGCCCGCCGCCACGAGCAGCAGCATCCGCCCCGCCCGGAGCGCCACGGGGAAACCGGGCGCCGACCGGGCGAGCGCCGCGTGACCGGCCCCGGCCGGGACGTCCAGGACGTCGAAGCGGACCCCCGTGCGCAGCCGCAGGGGAGTCCCGGGCGCCGTCGGCCAGCCGAGCCCGCTCTCGTACCACCACCGCGCCCGCTCCCACGCCCCGCTCCTTCCGGGCGGCCGACGGGGGAACGGCACCGTGGGAATCGTGGGCAGGACGCCAGCCATGTTCCGTGCAACAGCCGAAAAGTCCTCCGGGTTACGCTGGGTGGCGGAGCGACCGCACCGCGTGCCGGAAATGGGGGCGCGTGGAGGTACGGGGAGGCGCAAGGTTGTTCGCCCGTAGCGGAGGGAACCGGCCCGCGCGGCATGGAGTGTCAGTCCCAGCGGGTAAGACATCCCTAGTGGGAGGGGGCGACACGCAGATTGGGCCGTCTCACGTTCGCCATCGGCGTACTGGCGAGCGGGGTAACTGCCTGGCCTGCGGGAACATCGTCTCGCACCATCGGGTTGTGGCAGATGTCGGCGTCAGGGGTCAGGAGGCCATCGACGGTGTCGGCAGTTGGAATGAGCGGTCCCCGCTTGCGGGACTAAGCTGCGGAAGGACAGGGAGGGGAAGTTCCCCTTACTGCCTGACCGCTCTGAGGAGCGATTAACGATGTTCGAGAGGTTCACCGACCGCGCGCGGCGGGTTGTCGTCCTGGCTCAGGAAGAAGCCCGGATGCTCAACCACAACTACATCGGCACCGAGCACATCCTCCTGGGCCTGATCCACGAGGGTGAGGGTGTCGCCGCCAAGGCCCTTGAGAGCCTCGGGATTTCGCTCGAGGCGGTCCGCCAGCAGGTGGAGGAGATCATCGGGCAGGGCCAGCAGGCCCCGTCGGGTCACATTCCCTTCACTCCCCGTGCCAAGAAGGTCCTGGAGCTGTCGCTCCGCGAGGCGCTTCAGCTCGGTCACAACTACATCGGCACGGAGCACATCCTGCTCGGCCTGATCCGGGAGGGCGAGGGCGTCGCCGCCCAGGTCCTGGTCAAGCTGGGCGCAGATCTGAACCGGGTGCGGCAGCAGGTCATCCAGCTGCTCTCCGGTTACCAGGGCAAGGAGACCGCCACCGCCGGCGGTCCTGCGGAGGGCACCCCCTCCACGTCCCTGGTCCTCGACCAGTTCGGCCGGAACCTCACCCAGGCCGCTCGTGAGTCCAAGCTCGACCCGGTCATCGGGCGCGAGAAGGAGATCGAGCGGGTCATGCAGGTGCTGTCCCGCCGTACCAAGAACAACCCGGTCCTCATCGGTGAGCCCGGCGTCGGCAAGACCGCCGTCGTCGAGGGCCTCGCGCAGGCCATCGTCAAGGGCGAGGTGCCCGAGACCCTCAAGGACAAGCACCTCTACACCCTGGACCTCGGCGCGCTGGTCGCCGGCTCCCGCTACCGCGGTGACTTCGAGGAGCGCCTGAAGAAGGTGCTCAAGGAGATCCGCACCCGCGGCGACATCATCCTGTTCATCGACGAGCTGCACACGCTGGTCGGTGCGGGTGCCGCCGAGGGCGCCATCGACGCCGCGAGCATCCTGAAGCCGATGCTGGCCCGTGGCGAGCTCCAGACCATCGGTGCGACCACGCTGGACGAGTACCGCAAGCACCTGGAGAAGGACGCGGCCCTCGAGCGCCGCTTCCAGCCCATCCAGGTCGCGGAGCCGTCGCTGCCGCACACGATCGAGATCCTCAAGGGCCTGCGCGACCGGTACGAGGCGCACCACCGCGTCTCCATCACCGACGAGGCGCTGGTCCAGGCCGCCACCCTGGCCGACCGGTACATCTCGGACCGCTTCCTGCCGGACAAGGCGATCGACCTGATCGACGAGGCCGGCTCCCGGATGCGCATCCGCCGGATGACCGCGCCGCCGGACCTGCGCGAGTTCGACGAGAAGATCGCCGGCGTCCGCCGCGACAAGGAGTCCGCGATCGACTCGCAGGACTTCGAGAAGGCCGCCTCCCTCCGCGACAAGGAGAAGCAGCTCCTGGCCGCCAAGGCCAAGCGGGAGAAGGAGTGGAAGGCCGGCGACATGGACGTCGTCGCCGAGGTCGACGGCGAGCTGATCGCCGAGGTCCTCGCCACGGCGACCGGCATCCCGGTCTTCAAGCTCACGGAGGAGGAGTCGTCCCGCCTGCTGCGCATGGAGGACGAGCTCCACAAGCGGGTCATCGGCCAGGTCGACGCCGTCAAGGCGCTGTCCAAGGCGATCCGCCGTACCCGTGCCGGCCTGAAGGACCCGAAGCGTCCCGGTGGCTCGTTCATCTTCGCCGGTCCGTCCGGTGTCGGTAAGACCGAGCTGTCCAAGGCGCTCGCCGAGTTCCTCTTCGGTGACGAGGACGCGCTGATCTCCCTCGACATGTCGGAGTTCAGCGAGAAGCACACGGTCTCCCGCCTCTTCGGTTCGCCCCCCGGCTACGTGGGCTACGAGGAGGGCGGCCAGCTCACGGAGAAGGTCCGCCGCAAGCCCTTCTCGGTCGTCCTGTTCGACGAGGTCGAGAAGGCCCACCCGGACATCTTCAACTCGCTGCTGCAGATCCTGGAGGACGGTCGCCTGACCGACTCCCAGGGCCGGGTCGTGGACTTCAAGAACACGGTCATCATCATGACGACCAACCTCGGCACCCGGGACATCTCCAAGGGCTTCAACCTGGGCTTCGCCGCCGCGGGCGACACGAAGACCAACTACGAGCGCATGAAGAACAAGGTGTCGGACGAGCTGAAGCAGCACTTCCGCCCCGAGTTCCTCAACCGCGTCGACGACGTGGTCGTCTTCCCGCAGCTCACGCAGGACGACATCCTCGCCATCGTCGACCTGATGATCGGCAAGGTGGACGAGCGCCTGAAGGACCGGGACATGGGCATCGAGCTCTCCCAGTCCGCCAAGGAGCTGCTGTCCAAGAAGGGCTACGACCCCGTGCTGGGCGCGCGTCCGCTGCGTCGCACGATCCAGCGCGAGATCGAGGACTCGCTGTCGGAGAAGATCCTCTTCGGCGAGCTGCGTCCCGGTCACATCGTGGTCGTGGACACCGAGGGCGAGGGCGAGGCCAAGACCTTCACCTTCCGGGGTGAGGAGAAGTCGGCGCTCCCCGACGTTCCGCCGATCGAGCAGGCGGCCGGCGGCGCCGGTCCGAACCTGAGCAAGGAGGCGTAACCCTCCGGGGTGAGCCGAGAAAGGGGCTGCCCCGGGACTCCGGTCCCGGGGCAGCCCCTTTCGCATGCCGTCAGCGTTCGCTCAGGCCCACTTCGGCGCCGGGGAAGAGCGGACGGAAGCCGGACAGGGGGAAGGAGTGGCCGGGGCGGTTCATGAGGGTCACGCGGTGCACGCCCGGCAGGCGGGCAGCGAGCGCCGCGAGGTGCTCGGTGCCTTCCAGTTCGTAGACCATCAGTTCCTCGACACCGGGCAGCTCGGGCATGCGGCCGACGGAGGCCGGTACCTCCCTGAGGATCGCCGCGTCCAGATACAGGCGGGTGAGGTCGGGCAGGACGGCGACCTCCCGCCAGTCCTCTGCCGTCAGCTCCGTGGTCAGCGCGCCGAGGCTGAGCGTGTGCAGCGTCGACCAGTGGCCGAGCCCCCGCAGCCCGGTCGACGCCGTGCACTCCTCGCCCAGGTAGAGGAACCTCAGGGGGGCGTCGGTGGGCAGGGCCTCGGTGAGATCGGCGCCCGGCAGCTCCGGAACCAGCGAGAGCAGGGTCAGGGACGCCAGGGACGGGAGTCCTGACGGGTCGGTGTCGGAGCCGAGGACGAGCTCGGTCAGGGGGAGTCCCGCCAGCCGGTCCAGGCCGCGTGCGTGGGGGCACCTGTAGTACGCCAGCCGCGTCAGCGCGGTGAAGCGGCGCAGGGCGGCCAGGTCCGTCAGCAGCGGGTCGTCGGCGAGGGTCAGCTCGGTCACCGCAGAGGGCTCCGCCACGGCGGCCGCCATCTCCTCGGCCCGGTGCGGTCCCGTGACGCGCAGCCTCGGCCAGGGGCGCATCCCGGAGAGGGCGGCGAGCTGGGCGGGTGACTCGCACGCCAGGAAGAGGTCCGTCCGGTCCAGGTGGTCCAGGACCTCGGCCGCGTACTCCTCGGCGCCGAAGCGGTGCCACGTGCCCGCGAGCTGTCGCCGTACGTCGAGGTCGGGGTGGTCCCGGAAGCGGCGCAGGACGGCGAGCGCGCCGTCGGGTTCCTCGCCGCCCAGGACCGACGCGGTGACCGTGACGCCCAGCGCCTCCTGGGCCGACAGTCCCTCCGGCCCCGGCAGCAGCTCCAGCACCAGGGGCCCCGCCCCCGCCAGCTCCCGCGCGGCCTCGGCCGTACGCGGCGGGATCAGCTCGGCGGCCCGCTCCTCCACCTGCGCCCGTACCGCCGGGTCCAGCGCGGCGGCGTGCTCCAGGCAGGCCAGGGACAGCAGCGTGAGCCGGGGATCGTCCTTGCCCAGCAGCTCCCTGAGCACGGAGACGCGTTCGCGGGGCCGGGCGTGGGCCACGGCCATGCGGACGACGTCCTCCCACTCGGTGTCCTCGGCACGGGCGGCGAGGACGCCGAGGTGGCCCTCCTCGACCGCGTACCGGGCGGCCAGGTAGTCCTGGAAGGTCCGGTGGACGAAGTCCAGGACGCCCTCCGCCGGGCGGCGCAGCAGGCCGCTGCGCAGGAGCAGGGCCCGCAGCACCGCGGCGGCGCCCCCCTGCCCGGGGGCGGGTCCCAGTGCGGGCAGGGCCCGCTCCACGATGCCCTCGGCCGTCTCCAGCGTCATCTCCTGCCGGCCGCTGAGCACCAGGGCGTAGGCGATCCGTTGCAGCAGTTCGAGCTGGGCCTCCTCGCCCAGCTCCGGGCCGTCCAGCGCGCCCATGCCCCGTTCCCGGTCCCGGCGGGCGAGGAGCATGGTGAGGGCCGCCTCGTACAGCTCCTTGCGGCCGGTGGGCAGATAGCCGCGGCGCTCGCGGTGCAGGGCGCAGATCAGACCGCACATCAGCGGGTTGGTGACGAGGCGGGACAGGTCGCGCTTGGTGCGCAGGGAGTCCAGCAGCCGCTGCTCGTACTCCGGGGCGCGGGCCGCCTCGTGCCAGCGGTGAACGAAGGTGGCGACCTCCGCCCGGCCCATCGGCGCCAGGGAGAGTTCCCCGAAGCGTTCCCGCGCCAGCCAGTCGGCGCGTACGGCGGTGGGGCGGGTGGTCAGCAGCCAGCGGTTGCCCGGGTAGGCGTGCACGAGGCCGCGCAGCCAGTCCCGGGTGGCGTGGCGGTCGGCCGCCGGGATCTCGTCCAGGCCGTCGACCAGGACCAGGGCGCGCCCGGCGGTGAGGACGCGTTCCGCCCAGCCGTCCGGCGGTGTCAGCGGGCAGCCGACCGCGCCGAGGAAGGCGGCCGGCGCCGGCAGCGGGCCGGTGCGGATCAGGGTGCGCAGCGGCAGGACGTACGGGACGCGCGTGCCCTCCCGGGCCGCGGTCACCGCCAGCCACTGCACCAGGGTCGTCTTGCCGGAGCCCGCGTCGCCGCGCAGCAGCACGCGGTCCTCCTTGTCCAGCGCGGCGTCGGCGGGCACCCGTCCGGTGCGGGCCGGTGCGCCCTCGCGGGGCACGGTGTCCGGGCCGGGTCCGCCGTCGTCGGTCGCCTCCAGGCTCAGGTAGGCGACTTCGAGGGGCCAGCGGTCGGGGGAGTCGCGCAGGTCGAGGCCGTAGATGGTGAGGTGGTTGTGGCGTTCGGCGACGTACGGCAGGTAGCGGCGTTCGAAGGCGGTGTCGCGGGCGTCGGGGCGCGGGACACGGGTGATCAGCTCGTCGACCTTCGCGATCAGTTCGGCCTGGCCGCGGGTCTGCTCCACCAGGGTGCGCGCCACGAAGGTCGAGCGCCGGGTGAAGAACTCCAGGATGTGCAGGCAGGCCCACTCCGTCGCGGAGTCGAGGAAGTAGCGGGCGTCGGCCGACAGGCCGTCGTCGCCCCGGCGGGCGCCGGCCCGGAGCCGTCCGGCCAGCTCCCGGTGCCCCAGCCGGACCGCTTGGACGTCGTCCATGTCCAGGTCGCCCAGGGCGAGCAGACGGGCCGTCAGGGCGTCGGCGACGGCGTCCGCCTCGTCGGTCGGGAAGGGCGGCTCGCCCGGGGAGTCCAGGGACGCCCCGACCAGCCGCCCGGCGAGCTTGCGCACCTCCGCCTCGCCGAGGTGGCGCCGCTCGCCCCGGAAGGAGACCAGACGGGTCAGCCGGACCGGCCTGTCGACCAGCCCGGCGCCCGGGCCCCCTGTCACGAACAGCTTCTTCACCAGCGGGGCGACCAGACCGGACGCCAGTTTCCCGCCGAGCACCGCCGGTTCCATGTGCCACCCCCGTGGTTGTCCGACCAAGGGAGCCTATCGATCCCTCAGGACAACCGGCCGTCGTAGTCCGGCAGTTTGAAGGTCCGCTCGGCGTGGCCCCCGGACAGGTCGGTGGGGGTGTTCCCGATGTTGGCGATGATCGTCCAGCCCCGGGACTCGATGTCGGCGCGCTGCGCGGTCTTGTAGTCGGCGACGTTCTTGAAGAGGTCGAGGAAGCCGCGGACGTAGAGGCCGGAGGACTCGTAGCCGGCGTGGTCGAGGTTCCACTCGGTGGGCCCCGCGACGATGCCGGGGCGGGCGGTCACGAAGAAGAGGGCGACGCCGTGTTCCTGGGCGTACCGGGCGGTCTCCAGGACCGGCCGGTTGGCGGGCTGCGGGAAGCTGAAGCCGAAGTCGGTCTCCAGGGAGGTGTTGTCGATGTCGAGGACGATCGCCTGCTTCTCGCCGGGGGCCGCGCCGGCGATCCGCTCCTTCAGGTACGGCAGCGCCTGGTCCATCACGGCCCGGCAGTCCTGCTGCCAGGTGGCGTAGTCGACGGCGGCCGTCGTCGCGGCGGCCGTCCCCGTGGGCGCGGCGGAGGCCCCGTGGGCCGGTGCGATCGCCATGGTGAGGGCCGTCACCGTGGCGGCGGCGGTGCCGGCGGCGCGCGCCCAGGTGCGGGCGGCCCGTCTTGCCTGTCCGGTCTGTCCGTTCGGTCCGGTCATGGAGCGTGGGGTCCTCTCATGCCTGCGCGGATGCCTGACGGCACAAAATTGACGCGTGCATGTTCGCCGGCAAGTGGCGGGACGGCAACGATTGGGTTACCGGCCAGTAGTGCCGCGCGGGAGGCGCGGTCGATGTGGTCTCGGCCACGATTCGGGGTGATCGAACCGCCTTGCGCGAGGGGCGTGTTGACCGGGAGGGGAGTGGCCCGGACCACATTCTCCGCCCCTTCGATCATGGTCGCTGGTGACATGCCGCACAGGCGATTTGCCCGTTACTACGGGGAATAGTCGAAGCCGCAAGAACTACGAAAACGGACGTATCGCCCTGAAGTGATGGCCGTTTTGCAGGGCTCTGAGCTGGTTTTGTCCGTAATGAGGGCTCTGTCGAGAGTCGGTCAGTTTTGTGTCGAACTACTACGTGGCGTCGTAGATCACACCTTTGTGCCGGTCCGGCCCGTCGGGTTACCAAGGTTGAGCCCGCCCGGTGAGTGCCTGTGCATCCGCCGAGGGGCGTTCCTGTGTTCCCGTCCCCATGAGGTTCGAATGTTCTCGCGTGTCACGTCCCGCTCTTCCCGCACGACCACCATCCGCACCCGTGCCGCCGTCCTGGCCACCGGCCTCGGAGCCTCGGTCGCGCTGGGGGCAGGGGTCGCGGCCGCCAACAGCACCACGGCGGTCACCGGCACTTCCACCGTTGCGAACGCCGTAGAGGCCCAGGCCGTGGCGCAGGCCAAGGCGGCGAAGGCCGAGAAGGCCGCCGTCACCGCCAAGCAGACCGCCGCCAAGAAGAAGGCCGCCTCCTGGGTGGACCCGGTCAAGAAGTACACGCTCAGTGCCAAGTTCGCCCAGAACGGCGGCATGTGGGCCCACAAGCACAGCGGTCAGGACTTCGCCGTGCCGATCGGCACCGACGTCGTGGCCACGCACGGCGGCACCGTCGTCAAGGCCGGCGGCAACGGCGCCGGTGACGGCCCCGCCTACGGCAACGCCATCGTCATCAAGCACGGCAACGGCACGTACTCCCAGTACGCCCACCTGTCCAAGATCAACGTGAAGATCGGGCAGGTCGTGAAGACCGGCCAGTCCATCGCCAAGTCCGGCAACACCGGCAACTCCAGCGGTCCGCACCTGCACTTCGAGATCCGCACGACCCCGAACTACGGCTCCGCCGTCGACCCGGTCGCCTTCCTGCGCGCCCACGGCGTGACCGTCTGACCGGGCCGGACGAGCCCGCCCCTCGGGCCGTGACCGGCTGAACGCGGCCGGTCAGGAGCTCCTGGCACCCCGGTGCGCCTGGGCCACCAGATCGGTGGCGACCTCGAGAACGGCCGCGCGCTTCTTCTCGGGGTCGCCCTCCAGATCCTGGAAGACGATCATCCCGGCGTGCAGCGTGAACATCGCACTCACACAGCGGACCTGGTCGACCAGGTCCGCTTCCGGGTCTATGAGGATGTCCCGCAGGCCCAGCGTCCGGGACTTGAACAGCTCCCCGATACTCAGGTCCCGGATCGTGGCCTGGTTCTCCTGCATGAAGCGGAACAGCGGCGCGGCGCCCGCCAGCGCCTCGCTGTAGCGGCGGACGATCTCCTGCTTGGTCTCCAGGTTGTGCGGCTGCTGCCGCCCCCACGCGATCAGGTCCTCGATCGGCCGCGAGAGATCCTCGAAGATGCCGACGAGGATCTCTTCCTTCGTCTTGAAGTGGTAGTACAGCGCCGCCTTGGTGACGTCGAGGCGCTCCGCGATCTCGCGGAGCGACGTCTTCTCGTACCCCTGCTCGGCGAAGAGTTCGAGGGCCACGTCCTGGATGCGCTGGCGGGTGTTCCCGCGGCGCCGCTGCTGCCTGGTGCCGTCCATCGTGCCGCCCATCCTCCTACGTCACCGCCTGTCCGCGCACCTCCCGGAAAAACTTACTTGACGCCCGGCTAGTTACGCGTCTAGCTTCCCGAGTGTAGTCAACTTGCCGGTCGGCAAGTAAGTAACAACAATGCGCAGGGCAGCAGGGGGAGTGGGAGCGATGGCGGACGCACCGGAGGACCGGGCCGTCGGCACCGACGGCGGAAAACAGGCGAAGAGTGTGCGGGTGGTCCTGCTCGCGCTGATGATCGCGATGATGCTCGCGATGCTCGACAACATGATCATCGGCACGGCGATGCCCACGATCGTCGGTGAACTGGGCGGTCTGGAACACCTGTCGTGGGTGGTCACCTCCTACACGCTCGCCACCGCCGCCTCCACCCCGCTGTGGGGCAAGATCGGCGACATGTACGGGCGCAAGGGCTCGTTCATGGCCTCCATCGTGATCTTCCTGGCCGGCTCCGCGCTCAGCGGCATGTCCCAGGACATGGGCCAGCTCATCGGCTTCCGCGCCCTCCAGGGACTCGGCGCCGGCGGTCTGATGGTCGGCGTCATGGCGATCATCGGCGACCTGATCCCGCCGCGGGAGCGCGGCAAGTACCAGGGCATGATGGCCGGCGTCATGGCGCTGGCGATGATCGGCGGGCCGCTGGTCGGCGGCACCATCACCGACCACTGGGGCTGGCGCTGGGCCTTCTACATCAACCTGCCGCTCGGCGCGGTCGCGCTGGCCGCCGTCAGCGCCGTACTGCACCTGCCGAAGAAGCGCAGTGACGCGCGCATCGACTATCCGGGCGCCCTCCTGCTGACCCTCGGCATCACCGCGATCGTGCTGGTCACCACCTGGGGCGGCACCGAGTACGCCTGGACCTCCGCGCGCATCATGGAGCTGAGCGCCATCGGCGTCGTCGCGCTGGTCGGGTTCGTGCTCTGGCAGACCAGGGCCGCCGAGCCGATCGTGCCGCTGCACATCTTCCGCAGCCGCAACTTCACCCTGATGTCCGTGATCGGCTTCATCACCGGCTTCGTGATGTTCGGCGCCACCCTCTTCCTGCCGCTGTACCAGCAGGCGGTGCAGGGGGCCTCGGCCACCAACTCCGGGCTGCTGCTCCTGCCGATGCTGGGCGCGATGCTCGTCACCTCGATGGTCGCCGGACGGGTGACCACGAACACCGGCCGCTACAAGGTCTTCCCCGTGGCCGGCGGTGTGCTGATGACCGTCGGGCTGTTCCTGCTGTCCCTGATGGACACCGGCACCAGCCGCCTGACCTCCGGCCTCTACATGGCCGTGGTCGGTCTCGGCATGGGCTGCCTGATGCAGATCACCATGCTGGTGGCGCAGAACAGCGTCGAGATGAAGGACATGGGCGTCGCGTCCTCGTCCACCACCCTCTTCCGCACCCTCGGCTCGTCCTTCGGCGTGGCGATCATGGGCGCGCTGTTCAACCACCGTGTCCAGGACGTCATGGCCGAGAAGGCCGGGGCGCTGGGCTCCAAGGTGACCGAGCAGTCGGCGCAGCTCGACGCGGCGAGCCTGGCCAAGCTGCCCGAGGAGGCGCGCGAGGCCTACCAGCACGCCGTGTCCTCCGGTACGCACGGGGCGTTCCTGCTGGGCGCCGCGGTGGGCGTGATCGCGCTGATCGCGGCCGTGTTCGTCAAGGAGGTCCCGCTGAAGGGGACGGGACCGAAGGCCGACGGCCCGGCCGACGGTGACGGCGCGGCGGCGAAGGCCGCGATGACCGAGCCGGTCTGATCCCCGCGAGGACGCCGGCCCGTACGACGCCGAAGGCCCCCGGCACCTCCCGCCGGGGCCTTCGGCGTACCCGTGCCCGTACGCGGCGAGAAGGCCGCTGTCGGTGTCGCGTGCCACCATCGGTCGCATGGACAAGCTGCGGCAGCTACGGCTGGCCAAGGACGCCATGGACCGCGACTGGGCCGACCCGGAGCTGGACCTGGAGGCGGTCGCCGCACACGCCGGATACTCCCGCTACCACTTCCTGCGCGCCTTCAAGGAGGCGTACGGCGAGACGCCCGGCCAGTACCTCACCCACCGCCGCATCGAGCGGGCCGAGGACCTGCTGCGCACCGCCGACCTGTCGGTCACCGAGATCTGCCATCTGGTCGGCTTCAGCAGCCTGGGCACCTTCTGCACCCGGTTCAAGACGTGGACCGGCCTGACCCCGAGCGAGTACCGGGCGAAGCACGTGGGACGCGGTGCCGCCCTGATCCCCGGCTGCTACGCCATGCTCTGGGCGGGAGGCTTCCGCCGCGGTCCGGGCGACGGCGCACGGCGCAATTCCGAAGAAGCGAGGTGAACGGCGCGCTGCCTACGGTGTCAGGGCACGCACGAACGGCACCGCCCGCAGACAGGAGCGCGTCATGATCAAGGGTCTCGCCATCTCGACCGTCTGGGTCCTCGACCAGGAGCGCGCCAAGCGCTTCTACACCGAGAAGCTGGGCCTGGAGGTCCGCACGGACATCACGATGGGCGAGGGCGGCATGCGCTGGCTCACCGTCGGCTCCCCGAGCCAGCCCGGCGTGGAACTGACGCTGATGGTCCCGGGCACCGGCTCCTCCGACCCCGAGTCCGCCGAGATGATCAAGAAGCTGGTGGCCAAGGGCGCCCTCGGCCCCGGCGTGCTGACCACCGACGACATCCACGGCGACTACCAAAAGCTCAAGGACCGCGGGGTCGAGTTCCTCCAGGAACCGCAGGAGCGCCCCTACGGCACGGAGGCCCTCTTCCGCGACGACTCCGGCAACTGGTTCTCCTTCACCCAGCCCCGCGAGGGCGGCCTCGACATGGACAAGGGCTTCGACTGCTAGCCCCGTCCGCCGGGCCCGCTCAGGACACGCCCTGCGGGGACCGGTCCGGCAGCGTCGGATAGCTCCCGGTGTTCGTCGGCGCGTGCTCCGGCAGCCACAGCACCGCCACCGCGCCCTCGGCCGGTACGTGCTCGGGCGCCCCGGCGGGCCGGACGTTGCGGAAGGTGAGCCGGGCGCCGAGCACCCGGGCCTGCCCGGCCGCGATGGTCAGCCCGAGCCCGTGCCCGCGGCCGGCCCGGTCCGCGCTCCCGGTGCGGAACCGGCTCGGCCCGTCGGCGAGCAGGTCCTCGGGGAAGCCGGGGCCGTGGTCGCGGACCCGGATCACCCGGCCCTCGACGCTGACCTCGACGGGCGGCCTGCCGTGCCGGGAGGCGTTGGCGAGCAGGTTGAACAGCACACGCTCCAGGCGGCGCGGGTCGGTGGTCACCTCCGACTCGTGCACCACCAGCACCCGCACGTCCGGGTCCTTGGCCGCCACCCGCCGGGCGACGAAGTCGCCCAGCATGATGTCCTGCAGCTCTGCCCGCTCCGAGGCGCCGTCCAGCCGGGCCACCTCCAGGACGTCCTCCACCAGCGTGCGCATGGCCTTCGCCCGGTCCAGCACCAGTTCCGTGGGACGGCCCGGCGGCAGCAGCTCGGCGGCGGTCAGCAGCCCGGTCACCGGGGTGCGCAGCTCGTGCGCGATGTCCGCGGTGACCCGGCGCTCGGCCTCCAGCCGCTGCTGGAGGGCGTCCGCCATCGCGTCCACGGCGCTGGCGAGGTCGTCGGTCTCGTCCCGGACGACGCCGCCGATGGCGTCCCGGACCCGGACGTCCGGCTCGCCCTTGGCGACCTGGTTGGCGGCGGCCGCGGCCTTGCGCAGCCGGCGCGAGAGCTGTCCGCCTATGAGCACACCGAGCGCGCTGCCGCCGAGGACGACCGCGATGGAGCCGATGACCAGCGCCTGGTCCAGGTCCTTGAGGATGTCGGCGCTGCGGTCGGTGAACCCGGAGTGCAGGGACATCACGTGTCCGTCCTTGAGCGGAACGGCGGCCCAGATGTCCGTCACCCCGTTCGCCCGCTCGGAGACGTACGTCGCCCGCCGCCCGGCCTCGACCTTGCGGCGCAGCTCCGCGGGCAGCTCGGGGTCGTCGATCTGGGCGTTCGGGAAGTTGAGGCGGCCGGACAGCTCGTAGTTGCGCTGGGCGATCAGGACCCGGTCGTCGGCGAGATCGCGCGCGTTGTCCAGCATCGAGACCCGGGCGGCGTTGTGCACGACCAGACTGAGCGCGACCGCCACCAGCGCGCCGACCAGGGCGATGGCCGCGCTGAGCTTCCAGCGCAGCCCCGTGCGGATACCGGTGCGCCGCACGGTCGAGGCGGCCAGTCGTCGGATGAACCCCCGCATGTCCCGCTCAGGCCTTCAGCTTGTAACCGAAACCGCGAACCGTCTCGATGCGGTCCTGGCCGATCTTGGTGCGCAGCCGCTGCACATGGACGTCGACGACGCGGGTGTCGCCGCCCCAGCCGTAGTCCCACACGCGCTCCAGCAGTCTGTCGCGGGAGAGGACCGTGCCCGGCGCGGCGGAGAACTCCAGCAGCAGCCGCATCTCGGTCGGGGTGAGCGCCACCGGCATGCCCGCGCGGCGGACCTCCATGCCGTCGGTGTCGACCTCCAGCTCGCCGAAGGTGAGCACGCCCCCGGTGTCCGCGACGCCCCCCGCGTCCGCCCGGTCCCCGCCGCCTGCGTGGCCGAAGCGGCGCAGCACCGCGCGGATCCGGGCCACCAGGACCGCGCCGTCGAACGGCTTGGTGACGTAGTCGTCGGCGCCCGCCTCCAGGCCCAGCACGACGTCGATGGAGTCCGCCCGGGCCGACAGCATGATCACGGGCACGGTGGACTCGTCCCGGATCCGGCGGCACAGGCTGACCCCGTCCAGGCCGGGCAGCATGACGTCCAGCAGCGCGATGTCGGGGCGGTCGGAGCGGAACGCGTCCAGGCCCGACAGCCCGTCGGGCATCGCGGTGACCGCGAAGCCGTCCCGCTCCAGGGCGAGCTGGGTGGCCTCGCGGATGACGTCGTCGTCCTCGACGAACAGGACGTGGGTCTGGTCTGCCATCCCGGTGCTCTCAGTCCTCGTGGTCATGGTCGGGTGCGGGCGCGGTCACCGCCGCCGGACGCGGCGATCGCGCACCGCGTTCATCTCTCCATCGGACCGGGCGGCCCGATCGGTTCACGCGCCCGCGCCTCAGATGTCCGGCGCGTGGGTCGGCGCGGCCCCCACGGCGTTGCTGTAGTCGTTGTGCGTGCGGTACGCCTCGGTGAAGCGGTTCGAGGACCAGCGGTACGTGATCACGCTCTCGCCGGACGGACTCGACACCGGGTCGCCCTTCTCGTACACCTGCTTCGTCACCACCAGGTCGCCGCGGTCGATCTCGGCGTAGACCGGCGGCTCCTCGGCCTTGAACACATTCTCGTACCCGCCGTTCGTCTCGCGGTATACGTAACTCCCCACGCCCACGGCGTCACCGCAGGTCAGTACGTTGACGACGACGTCCTCGGCGGTGCCTCCGGTCAGCTCGCCGTAGGACACGTCGACGGGGTACTCGTCGGCGACGCACGGCTTCAGCTCGCGCTTGACCTCGGCGGAGACCTCGGGGTCGGCCTTGACGAGGCGGACCGCGTCGACCCGGTCGGGGACCTTGGACGGGGAGGCCGCGGGCGTCGACGAGGCGGCGCCGCCGACCGCGTCCGCGTGCGCCGGCCCCTCGTCACGGGCTCCGGTGCCGCCGGCCGCGCAGCCGGAGAGGGAAACGCCGACGGCGACGAACACGGCCACCGCCGTGCTCGTCGCCCGTACGCTCTTCCGGGCTTCCCCGGGTGTCCGACCGACGGTCAGGCCGCGCAACGCTCCCGCTCCTCACGCTCCAGCGCCCGTGCGTCCAGATCGCGGGCGACCAGCTCCTCGCGGAGCCGGGCGAGCGCCCGGTGCAGCGTGCTCTTGACCGTTCCGGCCGACATGCCGAGGGCGGCGGCCGTCTCCTCCGTTGACATCTGCTCCCAGTGTCGCAGCACCACGACACTGCGCTGCTTCGGGGCGAGCACCTTCATGACGTCCATCAGCAGGGCGCGGTCCGCGTGCTGCTCGGTGGCGTCGTCCACGCAGGACTCCGGGAGCTGCTCGGTCGGGACCTCCTCCAGCTTCCGCGCCCGCCACCACTCGGTCCGCGTGTTGATCATGACCCGGCGCAGATAGGCGTCGGCCAGCCGCTTGTCCTCGATGGTCTCCCAGCGGCCGTACGTCCGCGCCAGCGCGGTCTGGAGCAGATCCTGGGCGTCCACCGGGTCCGGGACCAGGCGCCGGGCACTGCGCAGCAGCGCGTCCTGCCGGGTGCGGACGTACTCCTCGAACTCGAGCACCTCGCCCTGCGCCATGGTCAACCGCCTTCCATCCCCGTTCACCGGCGGTCGGTCATCCGCCGGTCTCCTGCCCGTGCTCCGTGGTCTGCCGTGCCCTGCGGCACGCAAACGAAGGTAGGGAAGCGTTGTCACGGCGCTGTGCGAAGCAGCCTGCGGCCAGCACTCGGCTGTCCGTCGGTTGTGTAACGAAGAGCGGAAGGGAGCGCGGTGGCAGCCCAGTTGAGACAGGAAAAGGGCGATTTGTCCGGCAGGTGACTGTGACGGGGGCCGTACGACGACGCCCCTCCGTCACCTGCCGGCTGTGACCCCGCCGTGCTCCGCCGGTGCCCCCCCGCGTGTGTCCCGGGTGCTTCCCGCGTGCGTCAGCTCAGCGGGAGCCGGTACATGCCGTCCGCCAGCGGCTCCACCAGTCCGTCGGAGACCAGGCCGTCCAGGGCGCGGGCGCGCTGCACCGGTTCGTGCCACACCCGGTCCAGCGCCGCCTGCGGTACCGGACCGTGCGCCTCCCGCAGCACCGCGAGCAGCCGGCCGCGCACCTGCCGGTCGGTGCCCGCGTACGTCTGGCCGCGGCGCGGCGGCCCGTCGTGCGCGGGCTTGCCGGCCAGCCGCCAGGCGCACTGCGCGGCGATCGGACAGCGATGGCACTCCTCGTTGCGGGCGGTGCACACCAGCGCGCCCAGCTCCATCGAGGCGGCGGCCCAGCGGGCGGCGCGCGCCTCGTCCTGAGGCAGCAGTTGGCGCGCCAGCTTCCGTTCGGCGGCGGTGGTGGCGTTCGGCGGGTACTGGACGCCGGTGACCGCGCGGGCGAAGACCCGGCGGACGTTGGTGTCCAGGACGGCGTGGCGCTGGCCGTGGGCGAAGGAGGCGACGGCGGCGGCCGTGTACTCGCCGATGCCGGGCAGTGCCAGGAGCTGGGCGTGGTCGGACGGTACGTCCCCGCCGTGCCGTTCCGTTATGGCCGCGGCGGCACCGTGCAGACGCAGGGCGCGGCGCGGATAGCCGAGCCGGCCCCAGGCGCGGACGGCCTCACCGGGGGCCTCCGCGGCGAGGTCCGCGGGGCGCGGCCAGCGGGCCATCCACTGCTCGTACACGGGCAGGACCCGGCTGACGGGGGTCTGCTGGAGCATGAACTCACTGACCATCACACCCCACGCCCCGGCCTCCGGGCGCCGCCACGGGAGGTCACGGGCGTGCTCGTCGAACCAGTCGATGACGGGGGAGTGCAGCGCCTCGCCGGACACGGTCGTCCCGGCCGCCGGGGCGGCGGACGCGGGGACGGACGGGTCGGCGAGGACCGGGCGGACGGAGGCACCGCCGGCGGCGGGTCGGTCGGCCGGGCTGTTGTGCGAGGGCTTCGTGGGCGCAGTCATGACTCCCCGATCCTGCCACGGGAGGAGGCCCGTACGGGCGCACCGCCACCCGGTGGAGGGCACGGCACCTGACGATCGGCAGGGGCACGAGCGTGTCCGCCGCTTGTAGCGTCGGGTCCATGGAACGTCCCCGCCCGACCCCGCGCTCCGAGCCCGAGAGCCCCACTGAGCTGCACGGCAGTGCCGTACTGGACGGCCGTGCCGGGCCGGGCGGAGGTGCCGGGGCGGCCGGCGACCGTGCCGGGAACGGCGGCCGCCCCCGGACCGGCAGGCGTGGCGGGGAGCACGGTCCGGCGAGGGCGGGACAGGCGGGGCCGGTCGGGGCGGGGACCTCCGGCGGAACCACCTCCGCCGAGCCCGCCGGGCCCGCCCCCGACCGCCTCCCCCGGTTCCGCCCCCTCGTCAGGGCACTGCTCTTCTGGGTCCTGATCGCCCTCCCCGCGATCACGGCGGACCGGATCGGGCTGAACGAGCCGCGGTCCCTGTGGCAGCAGCTCGCCGGGCTGGGGGTGCTGGCCGGGGCCGTCGGTGCGGCGCGGCGCCGGCCCCTCGCCGCGTTCGGGCTGGCCGCCGGACTCGGGCTGGCCGCCGGTCCCGCCCTGTTCAGCCTGTCGTACGGGCCCGCGCTCGGCGTCTTCGCGCTGCTGCTCGGGCTGCGTGCCGAGCGGGCGCGTCCCGCGGTGGCCGTGTTCGCCGCGGTGGGCGTCCTCGGAACGGCGCGGATCGCGCTGGTCGGGGTGGACCCGGCGCCGGAGTGGCTGGTGCTGACGGGCACGCTGCTGTTCGGCTGCGTCTTCCCGTGGCTCGGCGGCCGCTACTGGCGGCAGAGCCGCGCGCTCGCCGAGGCCGGCTGGATCCGGGCGGCCCGGCTGGAGGACGAGCAGCGGCACGCCGAGGAACGGGCCCGGCTGCGCGAACGGGCCAGGATCGCCCAGGACATGCACGACTCCCTCGGCCACGAACTGAGCCTGATCGCCCTGCGCGCCGGCGCCCTCCAGGTGGCCCCTGATCTGGCCGCCGAGCACCGGGCCGCCGCGGCCGACCTGCGTCTGGCCGCCGCCGACGCGACGGACCGGCTGCACCGCATCATCGGCGTACTGCGCGAGGACGACGAGCCCGTCCCGCTGAGCCCGGCGGGCGAGAGCGTCGGGGAACTCGTCGCCCGCGCCGCCGAGTCGGGTCTCCCGGTGCGCTGGGATCCCCCGGCCGCCGCACCGCTCCCGGACCCCGCCTCGCTGGCCGGACGGCTGCTGCACCGGGTGGTGCGCGAGGCGCTGACCAACGCGGCGCGGCACGCGCCGGGCGCCCCCGTCACCGTATCGGTCACCGGTGGGGGGCGCGGTACGGCGGTCACCGTCACCAACGGCCGGGCCGCCGAGGCGGCTCCGCCCTCGTCGGGCGGTTCCGGACTGCTCGGGCTGCGCGCCGCCGTGGCCTCGGTCGGCGGCGACTTCGACGCGGGCCCGCACGAGGACGGCTTCCGGGTCCGGGCGTACGTCCCCGCCGGGGAGACGGCCGCCCCGCGCCCGGCCGCGGCCCCCGTCTCGCCCTTCGCCCGCGCCCGCCGCAGGGTCGCCCTCGGCCTGGGCGCCGCCGCCGGGGCCGGTGTCGTCCTGGTCGGCGCGGCCTTCGGCTGGTACGCGTACACGGAGACGCACTCGGTGCTCAGCCCCAGCGCCTACGCCGAGTTGCCCCTGGGGACGCCCCTCGCGCGGGCCGAGGCCGTGCTGCCGGAGCGCGCGGTGCACGATCCGCCCAGCGACCGCGCACCCGAGCCGCCCCAGGAGGCCGACTGCCGCTACTACCGGGCGAGCGGCGAACTCCTCGTCTCCGTCGACCACTTCCGGCTCTGCTTCGACGACGAGGGACTCCTGGTCGCCAAGGACGTCGTCCCCCGCGCCGGACTGGCCGGAGAGGGGCGCGAGGAATACGAGGAGTACGTACGGTGATCCGGGTCCTGCTGGCCGACGACGAGGCGATGGTGCGGGCCGGTGTGCGCGCCATCCTGGCGAGCGGCGGCGAGAGCGAGGTCGTCGCGGAGGCGGCCGACGGGCGTGAGGCGGTCGAACTGGCCCGGGCGCACCGGCCCGACGTGGTCCTGCTGGACATCCGCATGCCCCGCCTGGACGGCCTCGCCGCCGCCGAGGAGATCGTGCGGACGGTGCCCGGCACCGCCGTCGCCATGCTGACCACCTTCTCCGAACAGGCCTACGTGGCACGCGCGCTGGCCGCCGGGGCCACCGGGTTCCTGCTCAAGTCCGGTGACCCCTACGAACTGATGGCGGGCGTGCGGGCCGTGGCGGACGGCGCGGCGTTCCTGTCGCCGAAGGTGGCCCGGTACGTCATCGAGGACCTCGGCCGGGGCGGCGGGGGCGGCAGGCTCGCCCGCGAGGAGTCGGCACGCGCGCGTGTGGCCCGGCTGAGTCCCCGCGAGCGCGAGGTGCTCGGCCTCGTCGGCGCGGGCCTGTCCAACCCGGAGATCGCCGCCCGGCTGCACCTCGTCGAGGGCACGGTGAAGGCGTACGTGAGCGCGGTCCTGGACCGGCTGGAGGTACGCAACCGGGTGCAGGCGGCGATCGTCGCATACGAGGCGGGACTGGTCGGCGCGGACACGTGAGGGGCCTCAGCGCCGACGGTGCGAGCCGGCGTACGCCGTGGCGGGGGAGGGGCCCGGCCCGGTGAGCCACCGTACGGCGGGTGCCCGCGAGGCGCGCAGGGCGTCGGCCAGTCGGGTCACCGGGCCGGTGGCGAGGCGTACGGCGACCGCGGCGACGACCGCGCCGAGCAGCAGTCCGGCGGCGACGTCGTGCGGATAGTGGACGCCGACGAAGACGCGGGAGAAGGCCATCAGCAGCGCGAGCGGTGCCGTCAGCAGGATCAGCACCCGCCGGGTGAGCGCCAGCGCGACGGCCGAGGCGCCCGCGATGGTGGCGTGGTTGCTGGGGAAGGACCAGTCGCCGCTCGCCGGGCACTCGGCCAGGGACGCGACGGCTCCGGTGACGGCCCGGCACGGGCGCTCCTCCGTGAAGCCCGATTTGAGCAGTTCGCTGCACACGTAGGCGACGGCCGTGGCCAGAGGTGCAAGGGCCGCGACGGCGAACGCCCGGGTGCTGCCGTGGCGTGCACGCCACCAGGCGGTCACGAACAGCGCCGCGAACAGCAGGAGTCCCGCCTCGGTCCACACCTCCGCCGTGTGCTGCACCCAGACCGGGGTGTCGTGGGCGAAACCGGTGATGTCGCGGTAGAGCTCGTCGTCCTCGAAGGTCATGGTTACGGACCGTAGGGGACTCGGTGATTCGGTCACACCCTGCGATCGGCATGTGCGACCCCTGACGATCGGCAGGGGGTCTCGGGCGGTCTCCGGAATGATGATCCGTAAAAGTTGCGGACCCGAGCGGCGGGTGGGACAGGGGAACGCGCCGATCTCTCGTACAGTTTGCGCCGTGGGATCTCTGCGCAATCCGGTCGGGCCGCTTCCCTCCTCCATCTACTGGCGACGGAGGGCCGTACTGCTGTCCGTGTTCGCCGTGTTGGCGTTGTTGATCACCTGGGTGGTGGTCTCCGGCGACGGGGGCGGCGGGAAGGACCACGAGGACGGCGCCAACGGCCAGAGTCCCGTGCCGTCGATCACGCCGGGCCCCTCGGGCTCCGGGCCGGCGATCAGTCAGGCGCCGGGCGGACGCGACGAGTCGGGCGGCGGGGACTCCAGCGGCTCGGGTTCGGGGGACGGTTCCGGTTCCGGATCGGGCGGCGGAGAGTCCGGCGGGGACGGTTCCGGCGGCACGGGCGGTTCCGGCGGCGGCGGTCCGGTGACCGGGGTCGGCGCGGCCGACGCGCTGCCCGCCGGTTCGAGCCTGCCCGACTGCACGGCGAACGCGGTCAAGTTGAGCCTGCGCAGCGTCCGCAACGCCTACTCGCCCGGGCAGACACCCACCTTCGAACTGACCGCGCGGAACATCTCGGGCAGCGACTGCAAGATCGACCTGGGCCCCGAGCACGCCGTGCTGACGATCACTCCGGCGAGCGGTGACGACGCCTACTGGTCCTCGGACGACTGCCCCAAGGGTTCGGGCAGCGCCCTGTATCGGGTGGCCGCGGGCAGCGGCATCGCCTATCCGGTGAAGTGGGACCGCAAGCCGAGCGCCCCCGAGTGCGGCACGCCGCCGGCGGGGTCGGCCGGGGCCGGGACCTACCTCGTGGAGGCCAAGGCCGCCGGGTTCGGGAAGGTGCGGACGTCGTTCGTGCTGGAGAACGACTGACGCCGGCGCGGTCCCCGTGCCGCACCCCGGGGCCGGCCCGGGGCGTCAGACGTAGCGCTCCAGGATCGACGACTCGGCGAGGCGCGACAGGCCCTCCCGCACGCTGCGCGCACGGGCCTCGCCGACACCGTCCACCGTCTGGAGGTCGTCGACGCTGGCGGCGAGCAGCTTCTGCAGTCCGCCGAAGTGCTCCACCAGCCGGTCGATGATCGCGCCGGGCAGCCGCGGCACCTTGGCCAGCAGCCGGAAGCCGCGCGGGGACACCGCCGAGTCCAGGGTCTCGGGGGACCCGGTGTAACCCAACGCGCGTGCCACCGTGGACAGTTCGAGCAACTCGGCGTGGCTGAGCTTGTCCAGCTCGGCGAGCGCCTCGTCCACCGTGCGGGAGCGCTTGGCCGTCGGCTCGGGCACGTAGTCCCGCACGACCAGTTCGCGCTCGGGCTCGACGCCGGCGATCAACTCGTCGAGCTGGAGCGCCAGCAGCCGTCCGTCCGTGCCCAGCTCCACCACGTACTCGGCGATCTCGGTGGCGATGCGGCGCACCATCTCCAGACGCTGGGAGACCGCCGAGACGTCCCGGACGGTGACCAGGTCCTCGATCTCCAGCGCCGACAGGGTGCCCGCGACCTCGTCCAGGCGGAGCTTGTAGCGCTCCAGGGTCGCGAGGGCCTGGTTGGCGCGGGACAGGATCGCCGCGGAGTCCTCCAGGACGCGGCGCTGGCCGTCGACGTAGAGGGCGATGAGCCGCATGGACTGGGAGACGGAGACGACGGGGAAGCCGACCTGCTTGCTGACCCGGTCCGCCGTACGGTGCCGGGTGCCCGTCTCCTCGGTGGGGATCGTCGGGTCCGGCAGCAGCTGCACGCCCGCCCGCAGGATCTTGGACAGGTCCGAGGACAGCACGATGCCGCCGTCGAGCTTGCACAGCTCGCGCAGCCGGGTCGCGGTGAACTCCACGTCCAGCACGAAGCCGCCCGTGCACATCGACTCCACCGTCTTGTCGGAGCCGAGCACGATCAGACCGCCGGTGTTGCCGCGGAGGACCCGTTCCAGGCCGTCCCGCAGGAGCGTGCCGGGCGCCACGGCGCTCAGCGAGGCGCGCATCAGGCCATCGGCACCGGCACTCCCACCGGACTTTCCGGGAGCTGCTGCCCGGTCGTTGGCTGCCACTGCACTCCTCCGGTCGCAGGTTCTTCTGGCGCTCCCGTGTCGCACATTCGGTCGTACGGACGGGCGAGACCAGGGCAAAGTCTACCGGCGGTCCTCCGCCTCCCGTGGGGCCTCTCGCCGACGCGAGCGGGGAAGCACCCGCAGGGCGTCCCCTATGTCCGCGACTTCCAGCACCTTCATCCCGTCGGGCACCCGGCCCGGATCGGCCGGTACCAGGGCGTGCGTGAAGCCCAGGCGGTGCGCCTCGGAGAGCCGGCGCTGCACGCCCGTGACCCGTCTCACCTCGCCGGCGAGGCCGACCTCGCCGATCGCCACGAGGTTCTTGGGCAGCGGGGTGTCGCTCGCCGCACTGGCCAGCGCGAGGGCGACGGCGAGGTCGGCGGCCGGCTCGGAGAGCTTCACACCGCCGACCGTCGCGGAGTAGATGTCCCTCTTGCCCAGGGCGCTGATCCGTCCGCGCTGCTCCAGCACGGCCAGCATCATCGACACGCGGGACGTCTCCAGGCCGGACGTGGTGCGGCGCGGGGACGGGATCTGGGAGTCGACGGTGAGCGCCTGCACCTCGGCCACCAGCGGGCGGCGTCCCTCCAGGGTGACGGTCAGACAGGTGCCGGGCACCGGCTCGGCACGGCGGGTGAGGAACAGTCCGCTGGGGTCGGCCAGGCCCGTGATGCCCTCGTCGTGCAGCTCGAAGCAGCCGACCTCGTCGGTCGTGCCGTACCGGTTCTTGACGCCGCGCACGAGCCTCAGCCGCGCGTGGCGGTCGCCCTCGAAGTGCAGGACGACGTCCACGAGGTGTTCGAGCAGACGGGGTCCGGCGATGGCACCGTCCTTGGTGACGTGGCCCACGAGCAGGGTGGCCATGCCGCGCTCCTTGGAGGCGCGGATCAGCGCGCCGGCCACCTCCCGCACCTGCGCCATGCCGCCGGGGGCGCCGTCGATCTCGGGAGAGGCCACCGTCTGCACGGAGTCGAGGATCAGCAACGAGGGCTTGACCGCGTCGAGATGGCCCAGCACCGCCGAGAGGTCGGTCTCGGCGGCGAGGTACAGATGATCGTCGATGGCCTTGATGCGGTCGGCGCGCAGGCGGACCTGGCTCGCGGACTCCTCGCCGGTGATGTAGAGGGTCTTGTGCTCCTCGCAGGCCGACTTGGCCGCGACGTCCAGGAGCAGCGTGGACTTGCCGACACCGGGCTCGCCCGCGACGAGCACCACGGCGCCGGGCACCAGTCCGCCGCCGAGCACCCGGTCCAGCTCGGGCACGCCGGTCGGGCGGGCGGTGGCCTGGCGGCCGTCGACCTGGCCGATGGGCAGCGCGGAGGTGGTGACGCGGCCGGGCGTCGTCGTACGGACCGGGGGTGCGCCGTACTCCTCGACCGTGCCCCAGGCCTGGCACTCGGGGCAGCGGCCGAGCCACTTGGCCGTCTGCCAGCCGCACTCGGTGCAGCGGTAGGACGGCCGGTCCTTGGAGGTCTTCGTACGGGCAGCCATGCAGGAACGGTAACCGCCACCACTGACAGGGGGCGCCGGGTGCCCTGCTGGCCGGGCGGCGCCCGGCGTGGGGCGCGGCGTGGGTGCGGGCCGGGGGTGGGTCGCGCGCCCGGCGCTACGGGGGTGCCTCCCCCACTCTCGGCTTCGCTCGAGCTGGGGGACTGGGGACCCCCACCGCCCACCCGTGCCGCCCCAGCGGGAGGGCGGTCAGCCGGGGCGGGACGGCGTGAGCCGGGGGCGGGAGACGACGGCCCGCAGTCGCGTACGGCGGGAAGGGGACGGGTCGGGGGGTGTCCGCCCGCAGCGGTTGGCGCGTCAACGCCGGCACATCTGTGGCCGACCGATTCCGCGCCGTTCCGAGGACGGACACCCCCCGC
>NZ_JBIRZD010000004.1:0-19489 GCF_044390505.1 Streptomyces sp. NPDC018947 | reverse complement strand
GCGCGGCCCGCCCCCCCCCCCCGCCCCCGGCCCCCCCCCCCCCCCCCCCCCCCCCCCCCCCCCCCCCCCCCCCCCCCCCCCCGGCCCCGACCCACAACACAACCGAACGCGCACCCCCACCGAACCCGCACAGGCCGCCGCAGGCACCCCGCAACCCCCACCGCCCCGCAGAGGCCGCCGCAGGCACCCGCAGGCACCCCACCACGCACCGACCGCCCCCACAGCCCCCACACCGCCGCAGCCACCCCGTACGCACCCCAAGACGTGCGGAACAACAGGTTCCTGTCCCCTTATGAGGGTTCGTTTCACCCGTACGGATTAAATACGTGCAACGCGCCAGTTCGCGCCACCCATGGCCCCCTACGGTCGCTGGGGTGATGAGGAGCAGTCCGGAGACCACGACCCGCACGACCGGCGCACACCGGGCGCACCGGGAGGCCCGTGACCGCGCGGCGGCTCGCGCGGTGGCGCAGCGGCCGCCCACACGCTACGACGCGTACCTGGACGGCCTGTTCACGTACTGCCTGTCCGTCCTGTGCGACCACGACAAGGCGACCGCCGCCCTCGGCGACGTCCTCGCCCTGGCCGAGCGCCGGAGCCACCGCGGCCCGGACCCCGCGGACCGCCGGGCCTGGCTGTACGCCCTGGCCCGCTGGGCCTGCCTGCGCAAGCTCGCCGAGGCCAAGCAGAAACGTCAGGGCAGCCACGCGGCGAACCGCACACCCCCGGACCGCGGTCCCTCCGACCGCCCGTGCCCGCCCGCGCGGACCACCCCGCGCCCCACCGCCGAGGAGCAGGAGCGCCGCCGCGGCGAACTGGCCCTGCTGGCCTGGCCGGAGGCCGCCGGGACCACCCCGGAGCAGCGCGAGGCGCTGGAGCTCGCCGTGCGCCACCACCTCTCCGCCCACGAGGTCGCCGCCGTGCTCGGCATGGACCAGGCCGGCACCCGCGAACTGCTCGCCGCCGCGGCCTGCGAGGTCGAGCGCACCCGCGCCGCCCTCGCCGTCGTGGAGACCGGTACCTGCGCGGGAGCGTCCCGCCTCACCGGCGAGAACAAGTTCGTGCTCAGCGCGGCCCTGCGCCGCGAACTGGTCCGGCACGTCGACGACTGCCCGCGCTGCCGCCGGACCGCCGAGCGCGCGATCCCCGGCCGCTGGCCCGGGACCACCGTGACCCCCGCCGAACTGCCCGTCGTGGCGGCGCCCCGCGCGACGCTGCACCTGGCGACGGCGCACGTCCCGCGTGCGAGGGGCGCGGCCCCCCGCTTCGACCGGCGCGGCTTCCCGATGGACCCGAAGGACCGCGCGGCCCGCAGGGACCGCCTGCGCGCGCGTGCCGTCACGACGACCGTCGTCGCCACGGTCGTCGCGGCCCCGGTGCTGGCCCTGTGGGCGGCCTACCGGGGCACGCCCGTGGGCGAGGGCGAGGACGGCCGCTCGGCCAGCGCCAGCGAGGCGCACGGCCCCGACGGTCTGGAGGGCGGGCAGGCGGACGGCGGCTACCAGAACGCGGGCAACGCGAGCACGAAGCCCGGCCCCCACTTCGGCAAGGACGGCAAGGCCGACGTCTCCGTCGAGGTCGTCGGCGTCACCGGCCCGGACGGCAAGGGCACCGGCCAACTGGAAGTGACGGCCGGGAACGACGGCGACACCACGCTGGTCACCCTGACGGCGACCGGCGACGCCCCGGTGTCCTGGTCGGCGGCCACCGGCGCCCCCTGGCTCTACCTGAGCCAGACCTCGGGCACCCTGCGCCCCGGCGAGTCGCTGACGCTCAGGGTCTACGTCGACCACCTGCGCGAGCCGTCCGGCCACTGGAGCGCCACGGTGGCCATCGCCCCCTCGGGCACCGTCGTGTCGATCCGGGGCTACGGCACGGCCCCCGGTCCGTCCAGGCCCGACCCGCGCCCCAGCACACCCGACTCCCCGCCCCCGTCCGACCCGGGCCCGGACCCGTCGCCGTCGACCTCGGCCCCCGACCCGACACCCACCAGCGACCCGCCGCCGACCTCGCCCGGACCGGACCCGACGTCCACGGCGCCGTCGCCCACCGGCAGCCCGGGCGACTCGTCACCGCCGCCCGCGGACGACGGCGACCCGAGCGGGTCCACGCCGTAGCGACGGTCCCGTCCGCGAACGCCGTGGACGGGGCTCAGCGCGCGGGGTCCGCCGGGTGCGGGGCCACCAGCGGGAGCCTCGACGCCAGCCGCTGTTCGCACAGCTCGGCCAGCCGGTCGTAGCCCGCCTTGCCCATCATCTCGATCAGCTCCGGCCGGTAGCTGACGTACACCGGCTCGCCGGCACCGTGGGCGGAGGTCGCCGAGGTGCACCACCAGTGCAGGTCGTGCCCGCCCGGACCCCAGCCCCGCCGGTCGTACTCACCGATCGACACCTGGAGCACGCGGGTGTCGTCGGGCCGGTCGATCCACTCGTACGTCCGCCGCACCGGGAGCTGCCAGCACACGTCCGGCTTGGTCTCCAGCGGCTCGCGGCCCTCCCGCAGCGCGAGGATGTGCAGCGAGCAGCCCGCACCGCCGGCGAAGCCGGGCCGGTTCTGGAAGATGCACGAGCCCTGGAAGGGCCGGGTCTGCCGGGAGCCCTCCTCGTCCTCGGACACCCAGCCGTTCTCCGTGCCCTCGGCGTGGTGCTGCCAGATGTCCGGCGTGAGCCTCGCCACATGCTCGGCGACCCGCCGCTCGTCGTCCTCGTCGGAGAAGTGGGCGCCCAGCGAGCAGCACCCGTCGTCCGCACGGCCGGCCTGGATGCCCTGGCAGCCGCTGCCGAAGATGCAGTTCCAGCGAGAGGTCAGCCATGTCAGATCGCAGCGGAAGACCTGCTCGTCGTCCGCCGGATCGGGAAACTCCACCCACGCGCGCGCGAAGTCGAGGCCCTTCTCGTCGTCCGCCGAAGGACCCGCCGGAGAATCCGCCGAAGGACCCGTGGACGGAGCCGCGGCAGTACCCGCGCCCGCCCCGCTCAGCGCGTCCTTCTGATACTTCTTGTCCTTCTTGGGCGACTTTGCGTCCTTCGCCTTTTTCGTCTTTGGCACGGGTCCAGGGTAAGTCGCCGTGGCCGAACGAGGGCACCGCCGTCCGCTCCGTCGGCAGTAGCGTTCCCTACATGAGACTCGGTGTCCTCGACGTGGGTTCGAACACGGTGCATCTGCTGGTGGTGGACGCGCACCCCGGCGCGCGCCCGCTGCCCGCGCACTCGCACAAGGCGGAGCTGCGCCTCGCCCAACTCCTCGACGGCGACGGCGCCATCGGCCCCGAAGGCGTGGACCGGCTGATCGCGGTCGTCCACGAGGCGCTTCAGGCCGCCGAGGACAAGGGCGTGGAGGACCTGCTGCCGTTCGCCACCTCCGCCGTGCGCGAGGCCCGCAACGCCGACGACGTCCTGGCCCGTGTCCGCGAGGAGACCGGCGTGGAGCTGGCCGTGCTCAGCGGCGAGGAGGAGGCCCGGCTCACCTTCCTCGCCGTGCGCCGCTGGTTCGGCTGGTCGGCGGGCCGGCTGCTGGTCCTGGACATCGGCGGCGGCTCCCTGGAGATCGCGTACGGCATCGACGAGGAACCGGACGCCGCGGTGTCGCTGCCGCTCGGCGCGGGCCGGCTGACCGCCGCCTGGCTGCCCGGCGACCCGCCCGACCCGGACGACGTACGGGCGCTGCGCCGCCACGTCCGTACGGAGATCGCCCGCACGGTGGGGGAGTTCAGCCGCTTCGGCGCCCCCGACCACGTGGTGGCCACCTCGAAGACGTTCAAGCAGCTCGCCCGCCTCACCGGCGCCGCCCGGTCCGCCGAGGGCCTGTACGTCCAGCGCGAGCTGAAGCGGGCGTCCCTGGAGTCCTGGGTGCCCCGGCTGGGGGCCATGACGGCCGACGAGCGCGCCGAGCTGCCGGGCGTCTCCGAGGGCCGCGCGGGCCAGCTCCTGGCCGGCGCGCTGGTCGCCGAGGCCGGTATGGACCTCTTCCACGTGGAGAACCTGGAGATCTGCCCGTGGGCCCTCAGGGAGGGCGTCATCCTGCGGCGCCTGGACCACATGGGCCAGGGATGACGCGCCCCCCGGGCAGGCGGGACCGTACCGGCGGGCGGCTGCGCCGCGTGGGCGCGTACGACCCCGCGGACCCCGCCCCCGCCCTATGGCAATCGCCACAACGGCGAACGGGCACCCCGCGGCTCCCCGCCCGTACCCCGTAACCTGGCCCCCGTGGCAGAACCAAGGGACGTAGTCCGCATCCCGGACGCGAAGGTCGCCCTGTCGACGGCTTCCGTCTATCCGGAGTCGACGGCGACGGCCTTCGAGATCGCCGCGCGCCTCGGTTACGACGGGGTCGAGGTCATGGTGTGGACCGATCCGGTCAGCCAGGACATCGAGGCCCTGCGCCGGCTCAGCGACTACCACCGGATGCCGGTCCTGGCGGTGCACGCGCCCTGCCTGCTCATCACGCAGCGCGTCTGGTCCACCGACCCGTGGACCAAGCTCCAGCGCGCCCGCGCGGCCGCCGAGAAGCTCGGCGCGAGCACCGTCGTCGTGCACCCGCCGTTCCGCTGGCAGCGGCAGTACGCCCGCGACTTCGTCAACGGCATCTGGCGGATGGCGGGCGAGACGGACGTGCGGTTCGCGGTGGAGAACATGTACCCGTGGCGCTACCGCGACCGCGAGATGCTCGCCTACGCGCCCGACTGGGACGTGACGAAGGAGGACTACCGCCACTTCACGATCGACCTCAGCCACACCGCCACGGCCCGCACCGACACCCTCGGCATGGTCGACCGCATGGGCGACCGCCTGGGCCACGTCCACCTCGCCGACGGCAGGGGCTCCGCCAAGGACGAGCACCTGGTCCCCGGCCGCGGCGACCAGCCCTGCGCCGAGGTACTGGAACGGCTGGCCCGCACCGGCTTCGACGGCCATGTCGTCATCGAGGTCAACACCAGGCGCGCCATGTCCAGCGCCGAACGTGAGGCCGATCTCGCCGAGGCCCTGGCCTTCACGCGCCTGCACCTGGCGTCGGCGGCCCCGGCGGCGAGGGCCCCTCGCCGATGAGCACCGCCCCCGAGGCCCGGGGCGCCTCCCACACCCCCGCCCGGCGCCGCGGACGCCCCCCGCGCACCGAGTCCGCCGGCACCCGCGACCGGATCCTCGACGCGGCCCGCGAGGAGTTCTCGGAACGGGGCTACGCGAAGACCTCCGTACGCGGCATCGCCAAGGCGGCCGGCGTGGACTCCGCGCTCGTGCACCACTACTTCGGCACCAAGGAGCAGGTCTTCGAGGCGGCGATCGAGGTCGCCTTCGCACCCGCCCTCGCGGCACCCGAGGCGATCGGCGACGCCCCGCTCGACGAGGTCGGCGAGCGCTTCACCCGCTTCGTCCTCGGCCTCTGGGAGAACCCCGCCACCCGCGCCCCGCTGCTGGCCATCGTCCGCTCCGCCGTGGACAACGACACCGCGGCCGCCGTCTTCCGGCGCATGATCTCCGCCCAGTTGCTGCGCCGCATCGCCGCCCAGCTCGACCTGCCGGACGCGGAACTGCGCGCGGAGCTGGCGGCGGCGCAGCTCGTGGGGTGCGCGATGCTGCGGTACGTCATCAAGGTGGAGCCGCTGGCGTCGGCGGACCCCGAGCGGATCATCGCCCGGCTGGCTCCCGTCGTACAGGGGCATCTCACCGGCCCCTGAAGCCCTCGGCGGCAAGACGCGCATCCCGCATTCCGGACACCTTGTCCCGGCACCTGGATGACCGGCGTACGCTCGTCGACAGTCAGAAAACTGTCAGCGCTTCCTGGCAGAACTCTCCGAAGGAGCGAGCGACGATGCCCGAGCTGAGGTCCCGCACAGTCACCCACGGCCGCAACATGGCGGGCGCCCGCGCCCTCATGCGTGCCTCCGGTGTACCCGGCGCGGACATCGGCCGGAAGCCGATCATCGCGGTCGCCAACAGCTTCACGGAGTTCGTGCCGGGCCACACGCACCTCGCCCCGGTCGGCCGGATCGTCAGCGAGGCCGTCGTCGCGGCCGGCGGCATCCCGCGCGAGTTCAACACGATCGCCGTCGACGACGGCATCGCCATGGGCCACGGCGGCATGCTGTACTCCCTGCCCTCCCGCGACCTGATCGCGGACAGCGTGGAGTACATGGTCGAGGCCCACTGCGCCGACGCCCTGATCTGCATCTCCAACTGCGACAAGATCACCCCCGGCATGCTCAACGCCGCGCTGCGGCTGAACATCCCGACGGTCTTCGTCTCCGGCGGCCCGATGGAGTCCGGCCGCGCCACCCTGGTCGACGGCACGGTCCGCACGCTGGACCTGGTCGACGCGATGGTCGAGGCGGCCAACGACAAGGTCTCCGACGCGGACGTGCTCCGCATCGAGGAGAACGCCTGCCCGACCTGCGGCTCCTGCTCCGGCATGTTCACCGCCAACTCGATGAACTGCCTCACCGAGGCCATCGGCCTCTCCCTGCCCGGCAACGGCTCGGTCCTGGCCACCCACACCGCGCGCCGGGCGCTGTACGAGGACGCCGCCCGCACGGTGCTGGAGCTGACCCGCCGCTACTACGAGCAGGACGACGACTCGGTCCTGCCCCGCAGCATCGCCACCCCGGCGGCCTTCGAGAACGCCATGGCCCTCGACATCGCCATGGGCGGCTCGACCAACACGATCCTGCACCTGCTGGCCGCCGCCCAGGAGGCGGAGGTCCCCTTCGGCCTCGCCGAGATGGACGCCCTCTCGCGCCGCGTCCCCTGCCTGGCCAAGGTGGCGCCCAACGCCGCGAAGGACCGCACGTACTACATGGAGGACGTGCACCGCGCCGGCGGCATCCCCGCCCTCCTCGGCGAGCTGCACCGCGCGGGCCTGCTCAACGAGGACGTCCACGCCGTGCACAGCCCGTCCCTGGCGGACTGGCTGAAGACCTGGGACGTCCGCGGCGGCTCCCCGTCCCCGGAGGCCGTCGAGCTGTGGCACGCGGCCCCCGGCTGTGTGCGTTCCGCCGAGGCCTTCTCCCAGTCCGAGCGCTGGGAGTCCCTGGACGAGGACGCCGAGGGCGGCTGCATCCGCTCCGCCGAGCACGCCTACTCCAAGGACGGCGGCCTCGCGGTGCTGCGCGGCAACCTGGCCGTCGACGGCTGCGTCGTCAAGACCGCCGGCGTCGACGAGTCCATCTGGACCTTCGAGGGCCCCGCGGTCGTCTGCGAGTCGCAGGAGGAGGCCGTCGAGAAGATCCTCACCAAGCAGGTCAAGGAGGGCGACGTCGTCGTCATCCGCTACGAGGGCCCCAAGGGCGGTCCCGGCATGCAGGAGATGCTCTACCCCACGTCGTACCTGAAGAGCCGCGGCCTCGGAAAGGCCTGCGCCCTGGTCACCGACGGCCGCTTCTCCGGCGGCACCTCCGGCCTGTCCATCGGCCACGCCAGCCCCGAGGCGGCCTCGGGCGGCACCATCGCGCTGGTCGAGGACGGCGACCGGATCCGCATCGACATCCCGAGCCGCTCCATCGAGCTGCTGGTCGACGACGCCGAACTGGCCCGCCGCGAGCAGGCCCTGAACGGCGTGTACGCCCCGAAGAACCGCGAGCGCAAGGTCTCCGCGGCCCTGCGGGCGTACGCGGCGATGGCGACCAGCGCCGACAAGGGCGCCGTCCGGGACGTGAGCAAGCTGGGCTGACCGCCCCCGCGGGCCCCGGCTACCAGGTGGCCGGGTCCCGCCCGTCCACGCCGAACACGGCGCCGTCCGGCGCACCGGCGTAGACGTGCCCGCCCGCGAGCACCGGCACGTGCAGCGTGGCGGGCACCCGGTCGGAGTCGGCGCCGAGCCGCGGCCGGGTCTGCCCGAGGAGCTTCCCCGTGCGGGCGTCGACGCCGAGGAGCCGCCCGTCGGGAGCGGTGACGTACACGTGCCGTCCGTCCGAGGCGGGCGCCGAGCCCCGGCTCACCCCCGTCTCCAGCCGCCACCGCTGCCTGCCCGACGCCATGTCGACGGCCACCAGCGAGCCGCCCGCGCCCATGAGGTAGACGGTCTCCCCGCGCACCCCCGCCTGCGCCTGCTCGACCGGGAGTTCCAGCTCCACCCGGCGCAGGGACCGGGTGGTGGGCGTGTAGCGCAGCACGGCGGTCGCGTCGCCGTACGCCGCGCCGCCGGCCAGGAAGTACACCGACCCGTCCGCCGCGCCCGCCGGGGTCAGCGTCCCCTCCAGATCGGCGTCCCACCGCACCTCACCGGTGGCCGGGTCCACGGCGGTCACACGGGTGCCCGTCCCGTCCCCGGACACGCTCACCGCGTACGCCGTCGGGTCCCCGGCGAAGGCGGAGAAGTACGGCACGGACTGCCCGGGGATGTGGCGGGACCACTCGGCCTCGCCCGTCGCGCCGTCCACGCCGGTGACCCGACCGTCGGCGGCGGTGAGCAGGAGCATGCCGCCCGCGCACCGCAGGCCGTTGTACTCGGGCATCCCCTTGTGCCACGCCACCTCGCCGGTGGCTGGGTCGAGCGCCTCCAGGTCGCCGATCAGACCGACTTCCGGCTGTACGAGGCCGCCCGCCATGACGGGCGGCTGGCTGCGCGTCGCCTCCGTGACGGCGTGGCGCCACAGCGTGCGGCCGTCGGCCGGGTCCAGGGCGAAGACCAGCCCCGGCCGCCCGCACATCAGTTTGCCCGCGCCGTACGAGCACTGCGGCACCCCGGACCGCGGGGCCGTCTCCGTCTCCCACGCGCCGAAGCCCGAAGCGTCCCGCGCCACGGCGGTCTGCCGCGCCGGGTCCGAGCCGCCGGACCACTGGAGCGAGGCGAGCCCGCCGAGCACGGCGAGGCACAGCACCCCGGCGACCAGCACCGTCCGCCGACCGAGCCGGCGCACGGAACGCGCGGCGGGTTCCTCCGGGCGGGCGTCCTCGGCGCGGGGCTCGTCGGCCGGGGTCTTCTTCCCCGCGTCCGCTCGTGCCTCTTCCGCCGGGGGCCGCGGCGGTCCGTCCGGCCAGGTCCGCGCCGCCGGCATGAACGACTGCGTGTCGTACAGCGCCGCCACCGACCGCAGCTCCCGCATCAGCTCGTCCGGTGTGGGCCGTTCCTCCGGCTCCTTGGCCAGGCACCGCAGCACCAGGGGCGCCAGCGACTCCGGTACGCCGGTCAGATCCGGCTCGTCGTGCACGACCTGGTAGGCGACGACGTACGGACTGTCCGAGTCGAAGGGCCCGCGTCCGGTCGCCGCGTGCACCATCAGCGACCCGAGGGCGAAGACGTCGGCCGCGGGTCCCACCTCCCGGGGCCGCCGGAACTGCTCCGGCGCCATGAACGGCGGCGTGCCGATCAACTTGCCGGTCTCGGTGCGCAGTTCGCTGTCCTTGGGCCGGGAGATGCCGAAGTCGATGACCTTCGGCCCGTCCTCGGCCAGCAGCACGTTGCTCGGCTTCAGGTCGCGGTGGACGACCCCGACGCGGTGGATGTCCCGCAGCGCCTCGGCGAGTCCGGCCATCAGCCGGCGCAACTGGGCCGGATCCATGGGCCCGTTCCGCTTCACCTGTTCCGAGAGGGTCGGGCCGGGGATGAACAGGGTGGCCATCCAGGGCCGGGCGGCCTGCGGGTCGGCGTCGACGACCGGCGCGGTGAAGGCACCGCTCACCCGCCGCGCGGCGGCCACCTCCTGCCGGAACCGCCCCCGGAACTCCGGGTCTTCGGCGTACCGGGCGTGGACGACCTTCACCGCCAGCTTCATCCCGGAGGTGCTGCGGGCCACGTGCACGACGCCCATGCCACCCGAGCCGAGGCATGACTCAAGACGGTAGTGACCGGCATATTCCGGAAGTTCCGCTTCCGCGCCCGCTCCGTCGTTCTCCCGTGGCGCCATGGGACCACCCCCGTGCTGTTCCTCCGCGCGCGCGACGCTCGGAGCCTAGTCGATGAGCCGTCCGCGGCCGAGGCGGCTTGCTAGCCTCCGTGTGCGGGTCGCGAACTCGCGTTTGCTTTTCGCATCCAGGGGAATCAACGGGGCCCCGCGCGCCGCGCGGGGACCGACGGGGGAGGACATCATGGCGGTCGACCATGCGGAAGAGACCGGCGGCGGCACGGAAGCCGTCATGGCGGCGGCGGCCGTCGCGTACTACCCGGTCGCCCCGGGCGTCCGGCTCAACGTCCGCAGCGGCCCCGGCACCGGCTACGCCATCGTGCGCGTCCTGCCGGAGGGCGCCACGGTGCCGGTCTACTGCCAGACGCCGGGGACGACGGTGACGGGTCCGTACGGCACCAGCTCGATCTGGGACCGCATCGGCACCGGCCAGTACGTCTCCGACACGTACGTGCGCACCGGCAGCGACGGGTACGTCGCCCCGCGCTGCTCCTGAGCCCGCCCGGAGCCCGCGGCACGTCCGGCGCCATAATCGACGCGTGAGCGCAGAGAACGGCACGAACGGCACCCCGGACACCCCCGCGGGCTCCACGGCCCCGGCCGGCCCCCGCCCCGAGCCCCTCCGGTTCTTCGGCACGACCTGGGTGGACCACGGCCACGGCTACGCCGCCCGCCGGGCCGGGGTGGCCGTCGGCTCGCTCGCCGCGGCGGCCGCCGCCTGCTTCGTGCTGCGCGTCGCCTACCAGGGCCTCCAGATCGCGGCCGTCGGCGGTTTCGTCTCGCTGCTGATGGTCGTGATGTTCGCCGTGTGCAGCGCGCTGGCCTTCCGCCACACCTGGTCCGGCTTCGGCGCCCGCCCCGACCCGGACCGCCAGGCCTCCCTGCGCGGCCTGCTGGCCATCGGCTTCGTCGGCACGCTCCTCGCCTACTTCTTCCGCACCTTCACCGAGGCCCCCGGCGAGAAACTCCACCGCGCCGAGTACGACAGGGCCCGCGAGGAACACGAGAAGCGCACCACCCGCCGCTCGGGCAATCCATCGAAGAAGCGCCGCAAGCGGTAGGGCCGCCGCCGGCGCCGCGAGGGAGGCCCGCGGTGCGGGGGACAGGGCCGACCGCCCCGTGGCAACCGGGCCGCAAGCCGCGGGTGCCGAGCCGTCCGGGCCCACTCCTTCGACGCCGCAGCGCCCCCGTACGCCGCCGACCGCCCCTCCTGCCCGCCCAAGCCGCGGGCAGTCGTACCTCCCCCAGTGCCTGAAGGGCCTGGGAGGCACCCCCAGGGCGGCACGGGTGGGCGGTGGGGGTCCCCCCGCTCGAGCGAAGCCGGGAGTGGGGGAGGCCCCCCGCAAGCGCGGGGCAAGCGCACCCACCCCCCGGGCCGACGGCACCCGGCAAGCGCAGGCCATGCACACGCACCCCCGGCGGGCCACCGCCCCGCCCCCCGCTACGTCGCGGACGCCTGCCGCGTCCGCCGTCGAGCCCGGCGCGGGCACGGCCGCCGAGTTCCGCCGCGCCCTCCCCGGCGTGCCGGCCGTTCCCCGTGACGGCAACGCCCTGCCTCTCACCGGCCACGGCGCGTCGCCGACCCCTTCGGCCGCCTCCGCTCCACCCACTGCGCGATCCGGAGCCGCCACGTCCCCCTCGGCACGCACCTGGCCGGCAAAGGCAGCCACTCGGTCTTCCCGACCCGGACCGGGGAGAGCAGCGCGGCCTTCCCCGCCGTGGAGCGGCAGCACCTGGACGTCTTCCCGTGATGGCGAGGTCCTCCTGCCGGCGACGGCCCCGATGCCGGGAGCCGGCCGGAACGCTTGACGGCACCCGCCCCCGGGAGCACTATTCATCACATGGTGAATTATGACTCCCCGGTGCCCGCGGAACCGGGCACCGGCTCCCCGCCCGCCGTCCGCGCCGAGAACCTCACCGTGGTCCGCGGCGCCCGCACCGTCCTGCGCGACCTCGGCTTCACCGTCCCCCGAGGCCAGATCACCGGCCTCCTCGGACCCTCCGGCTGCGGCAAGTCCACCCTGATGCGCGCCGTCGCCGGCACCCAGGCCAAGGTCGGCGGCACCCTCGACGTCCTGGGCCGCCCCGCCGGCCACCCCGCCCTGCGCACCCGCATCGGCTACGTCACCCAGGCGCCGTCCGTCTTCGACGACCTCACCGTCCGCCAGAACCTCGACTACTTCGCCGCGGTCCTCGACCCCGGCCGCGCCGCCGCCGGACGCCGCCGCGAGAACGTCACCCGGGCCGTCGCCGACGTCGACCTCACCGGGCACGCCGACGCCCTGGCCGGCAACCTCTCCGGCGGCCAGCGCAGCCGGGTCTCCCTCGCCGTGGCCCTGCTCGGCGCCCCCGAACTGCTGGTCCTCGACGAACCCACCGTCGGCCTCGACCCGGTACTGCGCCGCGACCTGTGGAACCTCTTCCACTCCCTGGCCGCCGACCGCGGCACCACCCTCCTCGTGTCGTCCCACGTCATGGACGAGGCCGAACGCTGCCACCGCCTCCTCCTGATGCGCGAGGGCACCCTCCTGGCCGACGACACCCCCGACGCCCTGCGCACCCGCACGGACACCGAAACCGTCGAGCAGGCGTTCCTCCACCTGGTGGACGAGGCGACCGCGGCCGCCCGAGCGAAGGAGACCACCCGATGACCACGCTCACCGCCCCCGCGCGCCCCCTGAACCTCTCCCGCACCACCGCCACCGCGGGCCGCGTACTGCGCCAGCTCGCCCACGACCCCCGCACGATCGCGCTGCTGCTCCTGATCCCCTGCCTGATGCTGTTCCTGCTGCGCTACGTCTTCGACGGCAGCCCGCGCACCTTCGACACCATCGGTGCCTCCCTGCTCGGGATCTTCCCGCTGATCACGATGTTCCTCGTCACGTCCATCGCCACCCTGCGCGAGCGCACGTCCGGCACCCTGGAGCGCCTCCTCGCCATGCCGCTCGGCAAGGGCGACCTCATCGCCGGCTACGCCCTCGCCTTCGGGGCGCTGGCGATCGTCCAGTCGGCCCTGGCCACCGGCCTCGCGCTCTGGTTCCTCGGCCTCGACGTGACCGGCAGCCCCTGGCTCCTGCTCCTGGTCGCCCTGCTCGACGCCCTGCTGGGCACGGCACTCGGCCTGTTCGTCTCGGCCTTCGCGGCCTCGGAATTCCAGGCGGTCCAGTTCATGCCCGCGGTGATCTTCCCCCAGCTCCTGCTCTGCGGCCTGTTCACCCCGCGCGAGCGGATGCACCCCGCTTTGGAGGCCGTCTCCGACGTGCTCCCCATGTCCTATGCGGTCGACGGCATGAACGAGGTCCTGCGCCACACCGACATGACGGCCGCCTTCGTACGGGACACGCTGATCGTCGCGGGCTGCGCCCTGCTGGTCCTGGTCCTGGGCGCGGCCACCCTCAGGCGCCGCACGGCATAGCGCTCCCCGCCCGGCCACCGTCCCGCCCACTGGACGCCCCGTCCCGCCCGTCCCCCGGAGTGCGAGGATGACGGAGGACGACCGCACCCCCAGGGCATCGGAGGGCAACGCAAGCCATGACCCAGAAAGTCGCAGTCCTCGGCACCGGCAAGATCGGCGAAGCCCTGCTCAGCGGGATGATCGGCTCCGGCTGGTCCCCGGCCGACCTCCTGGTCACCGCCCGCCGCCAGGAACGGGCCGACGAACTCCGCACCCGCTACGGAGTCACCCCCGTCTCCAACGCCGAGGCCGCCAAGACCGCCGACACCCTGATCCTCACGGTCAAGCCGCAGGACATGGGCGCCCTCCTCGACGAACTCGCCCCGCACGTCCCCGCCGACCGCCTGGTCGTCAGCGGCGCCGCGGGCATCCCGACCTCGTTCTTCGAGGAGCGCCTCGCCTCCGGCACCCCGGTGGTCCGCGTCATGACGAACACCCCCGCCCTCGTCGACGAGGCCATGTCCGTCATCTCCGCCGGCACCCACGCCACCGAAGCCCACCTCACCCACGCCGAGGAGATCTTCGGCTCCGTCGGCAAGACCCTGCGCGTCCCGGAGAACCAGCAGGACGCCTGCACCGCCCTCTCCGGCTCCGGCCCGGCCTACTTCTTCTACCTGGTCGAAGCCATGACGGACGCCGGCATCCTCCTCGGCCTGCCCCGCGACAAGGCCCACGACCTGATCGTCCAGTCCGCGATCGGCGCCGCGAAGATGCTCCGCGACAGCGGCGAACACCCGGTCAAGCTCCGCGAGAACGTCACGTCCCCCGCCGGCACCACCATCAACGCCATCCGCGAACTCGAGAACCACGGCGTCCGTGCAGCCCTCATCGCCGCCCTGGAAGCCGCCCGAGACCGCAGCCGCGAACTCGCCTCGGGCACCAAGGACTGACCTTCCACCGGCCAGGACACCCCGCCGACGGCGCGCTCCGCACCTCCTCCTAATCGCCTTGACGCCGCATGGGCAGGCAGATTGAATCCATGCACATGTCAAGATCGTGAAGGAAGAGGGGGCATTCCGTGGCGCTGGGGTGGGGACTAAGCGACGGTTACGGACGCGGCCGGAGACGAACACGAAGAGCGGGAGCCACGGCTGCGGTGCTCGCCCTGACGGCAGCGGCGCTGTCGCTGCCCGCGACGGCGGCCGGTGCGGTGTCCGCCGAGGTGAACCTGGACGGCACCGCGGCCGGTCTCACGGTGCCGCTGCCCCCGCGGGTGACGATCGGCGCGCCGTACACCCCGTGCGAGGCCGAGTGCCTGGGAGGCGGCGGGCCGGGCACGGCCGCGACCCTCACGTTCGCGCCGGACCCGGCCGACACCGGCATCGTCTCCTACCGGTACCTCTTCTCGTCGGAAGACACCTGGTCGACGGTGTCGGGTGAGACCGCCACGCTCACCTACGTCCCCCAGCAGGCCGGGCTCCACTCCCTCTATGTCCAGGCCGTCGACGGGACCGGCTGGGGCGGCTCGTCCACCCGCTTCGTCTTCAAGGTGGCGAACGGCGAGGCCACCGTCGGCCGCTGGCACTTCGACGAGGCGAGCGGTCCGGCGGTCGACTCCGGAACCGCCACGGGCACGACGCGGAACGACGCCACGCTCTCGGGCGGCGCCACCCGCGACGACCGCGGGCGTCGTGGCGTGCGGACCCACGGCGAATGGGACGAACCGCTGCCGGACCCGGTCACGGACCGTGGCCTGGTCCTGGACGGCAGCAGCGGGTACGCGGCGACGGACGGCCCCGTGCTCGACACCCGCGGCTCCTACACCCTGTCGGCCTGGGTACGTCCGGACACGCTGGGCACCACCAACCGGACGGTGCTCGCGCAGGACGGCGGCTTCCGCCTGGCCTACGACGCGACGCGGGGCACCTGGACGTTCGGGCCGTCCCCGTCCGAGGATGCCGATCAGCCGGCCCTGGCGGCCAAGCACCGGGCGAGACCCGGGGTCTGGACCCACCTCGCCGCCGTGTACGACGCCTCGGCCGACGAGACCCGGCTGTACGTCAACGGTCGGCCGCAGGCCACCGGCCCGGCACCCGGCACGGGAGCGACCGACGGACCGCTGCAGTTCGGCCGGGCGCCGGCGGACGGATCGCCCACCGAGTACGCGGACCACTTCGACGGGTCCCTCGACGAGGTCGCGGTCTGGCGACGGCCCCTCACCGACGGCGAGATCGCGACCGAGGCCCGGGTCGACGAAGGGTACGGACGCAACGGCATGGAACTGGTCGCCGACTGGTCGGCCGACGGGGCGAGCGGCACCGTCCTGACCGACACGGTCTCGGGCTACGGCCCCCGACTGACCCTGTCGGGCGGCGCGGGCCTGGACGGTCGGACGCTCACGCTGGACGGCGTGGACGGCGCGGCGACGGCGGGCGGCCCGCTGGTGGACGGCACCGGTTCGTTCACTGTGAGCACGGAGGTCACGCTGGACGGCACCGAGGTCGCCACGTGGGACGTGGGCCGCGTCGGTTACGTCTTCGGCTGGCGCGCGGCCGACGGCTCCACCTGGGGGCTGTGGTACGAGGCGGCCGGGCTGACAACGGCCTTCGACCCGGACACCCTCGAGGAGATACTGGTCCCCACCGGCTTCTGGAAGTTCGGCCGCCGGAACGCCGACGGCACCCACAACGCGGCCACCTCCTCGGAGGTGGCCCGGACGAACGAACCCCTGCGACTGACCGGTGTCCACGACGCTCAGGCGGGGACGGTCGAGTTCTACATCGGGAAAGACCGGAACGGCAGCCCGCTCTCCGTGCCCGAACCGACCGGCTCGGGCACCTTCACCATCGGTGGATCTCTGAACGGCGACACCTGGACCCATCACCTGCCCGCCCGCGTCAAGGACGTCAAGGTCTGGGCCGGCGCCGTGGGCTCGCTCCAGCAGTTGTCCGACATCACCGCGTCCTGACAGGCTGCCCGGCCGACGTCCCCTCACGTCGGCCGGGCAGCTGCCGGACCGGCCGGCTCACCCCGCCGCGGTCACCAGGTCCCCCGTCGTCACCACCCGCGCGAACCCGCCGCCGTGCAGCGACACCGCCGCGGCGCGGGCCAGTTCCTCCGCGGTCTGCCGCCAGCCGAACGGCCCCTCCAGGTCGAAGGTGTACGTCGCGTCGAAGGCGACCAGCACCTCGTAGCCGAGGTTCCCGCCCATCCGGGCCGTCGTCTCGACGCACATGTTCGTCTGGATCCCGGCCAGCACGATCTGGCCGATCCCCTGCTCCCGCAGCCACGCCCCGAGGTCCGGCGCCCCGAGGAAGGCCGAGTTCACGGTCTTCGTGACCAGCAGCTCCGGCCCCCCGCCCTTCCCGCGCCGCTGCTCCACGTACTCCTTGAAGTCGTTGCCCTCGTACCCGGTCCGCAGCGGCGACCCCGGCTTGACCGAGTCGTGCCGCACGAAGACCACCGGCCGGCCGGTCGACTGCCACACGTCGATGAGGGCGGCGATGTTGTCGTCCGCCTCCGGATGGTTGCGCTCCCCCCAGAAGCCGAGCTCCTCGAAGCCCTTCTGCACGTCCACGACCACCAGCGCTGCGTTCTCTGCGATGTCCATGTCCTCGATCCTGCCGCCGCCCGCCCGCGCTCCCCAGAAGTATGGAAGCCAGCGATCGATGGTTTACTGCCACCCATGGCAGAGCACGCCACCAGGGCCCCCTACCGCGTCGCCCTCGTCGCCTTCCCCGGCATCCGCGCCTTCGACGTCTCCGTCATCACCGAGGTCTGGGGCACCGACCGCACCGACCGCGGCGCCCCCGCCTTCGACCTGCGCCGGGTCGCCGCCGACGGCACGACCGCGATCCCGATGCGGGGCGGCCTCGCCCTCCACCCGGACCGCGCCCTCGACTGGCTCGACGGCGCCGACCTCGTCGTGGTCCCCGGCCTCGACGACCACCTCACCCCGGCCCCCGCCCCGGTCCTGGCCGCACTCCGCCGCGCCCACGCCCGCGGCACCACCGTCGCCGCCCTGTGCGGAGGCGCCTTCACGCTCGCCCAGGCGGGCCTGCTCGACGGCCGCCGCGCCATCACCCACTGGCGGCTGACCGACCTGCTGCGCGCCCACCACCCACGCGTCACCGTCGTCCCCGACGCCCTGTTCGTCGAGGACGACAACATCTGGACCGCCGCCGGCACCGCGGCCGGCATCGACCTCTGCCTCCATCTGGTCCGCCTCGCCCACGGCGCTGAGGCCGCCGCCACCATCGCCCGCTCGATGGTCACCGCGCCCTTCCGCACCGGCACGCAGGCCCAGTTCATCGAGCACCCCACCCCGCGCACCGATCGGGACGCCGACGCCCTCGCCGCCGTCCGCGAGCACGCCCTGCGCCATCTGCACGAACCCCTGACGGTGGCCGGCCTGGCCGCCCGCGCCGGCATGTCCCCGCGCTCCTTCGCCCGTCACTTCACGGCGGAGACGGGGACCACGCCCCTGCGCTGGCTCCTCGACCAGCGCGTCGCCGCGGCCCAGAGACTCCTGGAACGCACCGACCTGCCCATGCCCGAGGTCGCCCGCCGGGCGGGCTTCGGCAGCGAGGTCACCATGCGCCAGCACTTCGCATCGCGCCTCGCCACCAGCCCCCGCGCCTACCGGGCCGCGTTCACCACCCTCTCCGGCACCGGCGGCAGCAGCCCGATCGCCCGGTAGGCGGCGTCCACCGTGGGCCGCGCCATCGCCCGGGCCTTCTCCGCACCGTCGCGCAGCACGCCCTCCACGTACCCGGGGTCGGCGCACAGTTCCTTGTGCCGTTCCCGTACGGGCCGCAGCACCTCGACGACGGACTCGGCGGTGTCCTTCTTCAACGCGCCGTACGAGTCGTACGCCCCGGCCAGTTCGGCCGGGTCCCTGCCCGTGCAGGCGGCGAGGATCTCCAGGAGGTTCGCCAGCCCCGGCCGCCCGTCCCGGTCGTGGACGACATCGCGCCCGCTGTCGGTCACGGCCCGCATGACCTTCTTGCGCACCACGTCCGGCTCGTCCAGCAGATAGACGATCCCCGGCCCCACGTCGTCGCTCTTGCCCATCTTCGACGTCGGCTCCTGGAGGTTCATCACCCGCGCCGCCACCGCCGGACTGGTCGCCCGCGGGACGACGAACGTGTGCCCGTAGCGCTGGTTGAACCGCACCGCCAGATCCCGCGCCAGCTCCACGTGCTGCGTCTGGTCGTGCCCGACCGGCACCTCGTCCGTCCCGTACGCCAGGATGTCGGCCGCCATGAGCACGGGATACGTCAGCAGCGACAGCCGCACGCTCCCGCCCCGTTCCCTTTCCCGTACGGCCTTCTCCTTGTACTGGATCATCCGCCGCATCTCCCCGTCGGTCGCCACGCACTCCAGTACGTACGACAGCCGGGCGTGCTCGTCGACGTGGCTCTGCACGAACACCGTGCACAGATCCGGGTCCAGCCCCGCGGCGAGCAGCAGTGACGCCGCCTGCCGGCTCAGCCGGCGCACACGAGCGGGGTCGTGGTCCACGGTGAGCGCGTGCAGGTCGACCACGCAGAACAGCGCGTCCGACCGGTACTGGTCTTGCGTGGCCCACTGGCGCATGGCGCCCAGGTAGTTGCCCAGCGTCAGATGCCCGGTCGGCTTGATCCCGCTGAAGACCCGACTCATCTCTCCACCTCCTGGTCGGAGCCGCCGCCACCGGCCGGCCGACCCTCCTGGAGGGAGATACGGGAACGGCCGCCGAAGCGGCGGCCGTCGAATACGTACGTGAGCGCGGCCGCCGTCAGGCGGCCCACCAGAACTGGTTGCACGTACGCGTCATCACGGAGCCCACAGTACGCCCCGGGGTGGCCCCCGTCCCGTGGTTGACACGCCCCGTCCGCGAACGTAGTGTTCTCCGAGTTGTCCGACGTGAGCGCCGACTCCGGTCGGTCCCCGGACAGCGATCCCGCAAGTACCAACCACTTCTCGGCGAAGCGCTGCGCTGTCGGCGTCGTCGTGACATTGGCGTGTGTATTTGCGGAATGAGGAATCCACGTTCGAAAGAACGCGGCCCCCGATTAGCTCGGGAGCCGGGAATCCGCTAGAGTCTCACCTCGTCGGAACGGCCCAACAGTCGTGAAGACAACCCCTTCTGACGGGGAATCAGAGCCCGAAAGGATCTGATAGAGTCGGAACCGCCGGAAAGGGAAACGCGAAAGCGGGAACCTGGAAAGCACCGAGGAAATCGGGTCCGGAAAGATCTGATAGAGTCGGAAACGCAA
>NZ_JBIRZD010000003.1:0-515006 GCF_044390505.1 Streptomyces sp. NPDC018947 | reverse complement strand
CCTTGGGGGGTGGCGCCCGGCCGCCGGGGGCGGCACCCCCCCCCTCGGGGCCCGCCCCCCGGGGGGGGGGGCCCCCCCGGGGCCCCCCCCCCCCCCCCCCCCCCCCCCCGGAGCAGAGCCCGGACGATGAGTCGGGCCGCGGCCTCCTCGTGGTCGACGCACTGGCCGACCGCTGGGGCACGGAGCCCCGCCCGCCCTCCGGCAAGACGGTCTGGGCGGAGATCGACCAGAACGGCGAGCAGCCGAAGGCGGTATCCGGCCAATCCGGCGGCCAATGCCGTTGAAGGCAGCCAAAGGCTTTGAGTGACGGCGTCAGGTCGACCTAACCTCCGTCAACGGATCACAGCATCCCCGGTCACGCCAGCCACTACTCGACAGGAGTGTGCCCCCTTGCCTTTCCCGCCCGGCGACATGGTCGCCGCCTTTGGCAGACACCTGCACTTCAAGAGCCTGGAACAGGCTCTGTGCGACCGTCATCCCGAGCTGGCCGACCGGGTGATCTTCGACGACGCGAACCACCCGATGCACGTCAAGGTCACGTTGTCCGGCCGACGCTCGGTCGTCCTGGCGCAAGTACGTATGGGGTACACGATCGTCTGGGCGGTGATGGACCCGGTACTGAACAGTGAGCCGTCCGTCTGGCCGCTGGACACGCCCGACGAGGTGCTCGTCGACGCCGTGCACGCCGTGGCATCGGCGCACCTCGCCGACGTACCGGTTCCCTCGCCGTGGCGCTGGAACGAGGGCGAGCCGTCCGACATGACCGAGCTGGCCGATCTCCTGGACGCCCGGGGTGTGCGAGTGCGACGCGTGGCGGCTGGGAACGGCTACTTCCCGTACGGCCCCCGCCACTCGCCGAAACTCGACATCGTGAGCGGACGCGACGGCAGCTTCGTGGAGGCAGAGTTCCCCGACGCGTTCGTCCGCGTCTCGCTGAAGCCGGCCCTCGGCTGGCTGGTGGATGTGTACCTCGCGGAATGCGGGGCGTGGGGCCGCGTCGATCTGGGCTGGAACCTGTGGCGCAGCACGCGGCCCGGACCGGGGGTGCCCCGCGCGGACGCCTCGGTGGCGGACATCGCCGACGTGCTCGTCAAGGGTCTGAAGGCCTGGGACGTGGAGGTGCAGGGCGAGCCAATCGGACGCGGGGAACCGGTTCCCGTCGAGCGGCGGTCGGAGTGGCAGGAGTCCCTCTTCGCGGACGAAACCGCCCTGCCCGAGTCACCGGCAGACGTCGGCGTCGATCTCGGTCAGCTCGTCGAAGGACCCGCGCAGCGCACATCACGACGCTCCCCCAGCCCTCGGCACATCGCCGACGTGGTTCTCGATCAGTTAACGGCGTTCGGCTTCGGCGACGTCGAAGAAGGCGATGCCGAAAGCCCCATCCGGTCCGACACGTTCCACATCGAGTGGCACGACCGGGCGAAGAACCTGTCCACTTCCGAGGTGCAGCGGCTGAACGGGCTGGCCGCGGCGGCCGGTGAGGACGCACCCAAGCGGCTCATCGTGATCACGACAGCCGGTATCAGCCGCCCCGCAGCGGCCTTCGCCGACACCGCCAAGGCGTTCGTGTTCTTCGTCGACCGCGCGGCGGACAAGTTGATGGCCCTGAACTCACGTGCTCGGGAAGCCCTCTTGCCCCACACGCAACCGGCCGAGCGAGGGCTGGAGCCCTGGTAGCTGTCCTGCCCGCGACGGTCGTGTCACAGCCCGGCCCGGGCCGACAGGATCTTCAACACCCCCGGCCTGACCTTCCGCACGGATCGGATCTGGTAACGCCGTCTCGCGGTCCGGCATCATGGCCCCCATGACGAACGGGGTGGATGTGCGCACGGCGGCGGCCGAGTTCGACCGGACCGGCCTGGCGGACGTCGAGACGGCTGCCGAGGACGAGCGCAAGCAGGTGCTGTCCCAGTTTCCGTTGGAGGAGTGGGCGGAGTTGCCGCTGGAGCGCTACGCCCTCGGGCAGGGCACGCCGCCCGGGTCGGGGCCGACGTACTGCCGGCTCATGGAGTTCGGCACTCCGCACCTGGGCAGCATCAAGGGCGGCAGTGCCGCGAAGCACATCATGTACCACCACAACTCCGGCGAATGGCGGCTGGCCGCGCCCCTGCGCGGAATGGACCCGCAGGACGCCTGGACGGAACTGCGCGGACAGTTCGTCCGGGCCTTCGAAGCCGTCGGGGCAGGTGACTTCGAGGCCCTGGACGACCTCGAAGTGCTGCGGTGCGGGCCGACGTTGGTAACGAAGTCCCTGGCAACCTACTTCCCGCAGCACTTCCTGCCGGTCTACGCGACCGAGCACATGCGGACGTTCGTCACGCTGCTCGGCGGCGAGGCGCAGGCCGGCGTCCCCGCCGCGCGCACGAACCGTCAACTGCGTGAACTCGTCCGAGGCCTTGAGGAGTTCGAGGGCTGGACGGGACAGGAGGTGATGCGCTTCCTGTACAAGTACTTCAATCCACGGCAACGCACCATCTGGAAGGTCGCTCCCGGTGAGCGCGGCCGACTGTGGGACGAATGCCGCGATGGCGGGTTCATCTGCGTCGGGTGGGACGAGCTCGGCGATCTCGGCCAGTACCAGAGCGACACGGAACTGCAGCAGGCCCTGGACGCACACTGGCCGCGCAGCAGTGGCGGCAGCCTCACCCTCGCCCGGAGACTGCTGGCCTTCCGCGACCTGGAGGCGGGAGACCGGATCGTCGCGAACCGCGGGATGGACGAGGTCCTGGCCACCGGCAGGGTCGACGGAAGTTACCGCTACGACCCCGACCGGGCGGAGTTCCACCACGTCGTCCCGGTGGTCTGGGACCCTTCCCACGCGCAGAAACTGCCGAAGCCCCAGCACGGGTGGCGGTCCACCTTCGCCAAGGTCGACCCCAGCCTCTTCGCCAGGCTCGCCGCCCGCGACGCCGGCTCGGACTCCGCACCGGGTGTGGACCCGGCGCAGGCGGCCGCGTCGATCGCTCTGCCCGAGGACGTACAGGCCGTACTGGATGCGCTGGAGCGCAAGGGCCAGGTGATTCTCCACGGCCCACCCGGTACGGGCAAGACCCGGCTCGCGCTCGGCGCCGCCCTCGCCCTGGACGGCCGCGCAGACGTGCTCGGTGCCGACGCCGGTCAACGTGCCGAGGCGCAGGCCGAGATGCTGCACGGGGACCGTGTCCGCGTGGTCACCTTCCATCCCTCCTACGGCTATGAGGACTTCGTCGAGGGCTTCAAACCGGACCTGAGCGCCACCGGCCCGGGACTCACCCTGGCCCTCGCAGATGGCCTGTTCCACGACCTGTGCGGCCGCGCCGCCGCCCATCCCGACCAGACGTTCCTGCTGGTCGTCGACGAGATCAACCGGGGTGACCTGCCACGGATCTTCGGCGAGTTGATCACGCTCCTCGAACTCGACAAGCGGAACCTGCCGGTCGCCCTGCCCGTCAGCAAGCGACGCTTCTCCGTGCCGCCGAACGTCCGGATCGTCGGCACCATGAACACTGCCGACCGGAGCATCAGCCACCTGGACGCCGCGGTCCGCCGCCGTTTCGCCTTCCTGCCGGTGGGCCCGGACCCCGACGCCGTCTCCGGAACCGTCGGCCCGTTGGACCTGGCCGCCTTCTTCGAGTCCCTCAACAGCCGCATCGCCCGCCATCTCGACGCCGACCACCAGATCGGGCACGCGTACCTGCTGCGCGACGGTGAGCCCATCGCCACCGAGGAGGATCTGGCCGCGGCCTTCCATCACGAGATCATCCCGCTCCTGGAGGACTACTGCCTCGGCCGGGCGGAACTGCTGCACAGCATCCTCGGCAGACTGGTCGACGCCGACACCGGGCGTCCGCTCCACATGCCCCCGCAGGACTTGACGGACGCGCTGGCGACCGAGTTCACCAGCGGCGTTCCCGGCCCGGATGCCTGACCGCACCCCGGTCCGGCTCGGCGAGTACGAGTCCGTCCCGCTGGAGGCCGGTCAGCTCACTCCCCGGGACGTCGACCGCCTGCACGCCCTCCAGGCACGGGGCTGCCTCACCCTGACCAGGGAACGCACCGGGTGGCGGCTCAAGACCGACGCGACCGTAGGGGTCCTGGTTCTGGACCGTGTCCGCGTGGTCGTCCAACCCAAGTTCGCCATTCCGGGAGAGCAGCTCATGAGCTGGCTCGCCTACGCTCTGGGCACGCCCGTCCCGGCGACGGCCAGGCGGTGGGCCACCGGCCCCGACGGTTACGCCGACCTGGTCGCCGCCGCCCTGCTCGAACAGTGCGAGCGGCTGGTGCGGGAGGGACTGCGCCGGGACTACGTACGCCGCCGGAGTGTCGAACCGGTACTCCGGGGACGCCTGGACGTCGCCGCCCAAGCCACCCGCCGCTACGGGCAACTCGACCAGCTGCACGTGCGCACCTTCGACCGGGAGGCGGACATCTGGGACAACCGCGTTCTGGGCAGCGCACTGAGGTCGGCGCTCGGCCTGACCTCCAGCCCCGAACTGGCGCGCGCCCTGCACGGCATCGCCGGCGCCTTCCCCCAGGCCCCGACCCCGGCCGCGGCGCTCCGCGCTCTGGACCGCACCCATTACACCCGTCTCAACGCCCGCTACCGCCCCGCCCACACCTGGGCCCGTCTGCTGTTGCGCGGCGGAGGGGTGACCGATCTGCTCACCGACCACGGCACCACGGCGGACGGCCTCCTGCTCGCCATGCCCGCGCTCTGGGAAGCCGTCGTCCGCCGTCTCGGCACCGAGGCTGTCGTCCCGCACGGCGGCCACGCCGTGCCCGGCGGGAGCGGCGCCGGCATCACCATTCGCGGGGACCTGGGCAACGCCTCGACGTTCCGGCCCGATCTCCTGCTCAGCCTTCCAGGGCGCGACACGGCACACCGCACGGTGCTGCCCGTGGACGCCAAGTACAAGCGCTACGACCGCCATGGCGTGAGCGCGGCGGACGTCCACCAGCTCCTCACCTACAGCAGCGGCTACGGGTCCGGCGACGCCCCGGTGGCCGTCATCGTCCATCCCCAGCCGGGCGGTCACGCGCAGCGAACCCTCCACGTGCGCGGCCCTGACGGCCCATTGGGCGCCATCCACGTCCTCGGCGTCGACACCCGTACAACGCCTGCGCAGGCAGCGGAGCGGATCGGCTCCGTATTGCCCTGACCATCGTGCGCCGCTCGACGTGTCACACACAGCCCCGGCAGTCATCGTCCTCACCTACGACGGCCGAAGGAGGAGGGCTCAGCTGCTCGGTCGGACGGTGGGAAAGCCACCGGTGATGGGGGCCTCAGATGCCACGGAACTCCGGTGCCCAGATCAACTTGATACCGACCGCTTTGGCGAGTGAGCCCCACCTGTTGTCCGCGGGTTTCTTCTCCAGCACGAGGACCGGCTGTATCGACCGGCCGGAGAGCACGGACCGAAGCTGATGGGCGTAATCGAGCACCTGGCCGATGCCCAGGCGGATCTGCTGGTCCTGGCTCGTCCCGGTCAGGCTTTTCACCTCGGCGACGAAGATCTCCTTCCCGGTCGCCCAACCCGCGTCGAATTGCGGGCTGTTTCTCGCGAAAGTGTGGACTTCGATCTTCTGCCGCGCCAGATGCTTGATGAGCGCACCGACGGTTCTCTCATGGGCCGCGGTCGCTTCGTCGAGGGAACTGAGGTCGACGGCCAGCTCCCGGACCCCGTGGCGGCCGACCTTGCGGAGCTGAAGGGGCGCACCGAGCACGTCGCGGTCGGTCCGCGGCGGTACCACTTCCAGGGCGCTTCCTCGCGGAGGGCGCCGTAACTCCAGGCAGGGCGCGGGAAAACCATGAATCAGGTCACCGAAACCGACTCCGTCCACGACGTGCACGTGATGACCCGACGCCCGCTCACGCTCGGCGCCCACCAAGGTGTCGCTGTAGTCCCTCCGGGCGTCGGACACCTGCTTGCCGGTGAGATCGCCGTGGACCACGAGGCTGATCGCGCCGGAGAAGTCCGTTTTCGACGTCGCGCCGCGCCGGCCGGCCATTCGGACACATTCCGAACGCACCAACCACTTGCCGTCCACCACGACCTTACCGGTGAAGCAGAGCGTCTCCCCTTTGAGACCGCGGACCCAACCGTCACATGTCCGACGTGCCACCCGTGCACCTCCGTCGTTGTGTCGGCCCAGTCTGTCGGGTCGGCTGAGGCAGGGGAACGTCGTTGTACGCATTGCGATGCCCCGACAGTTCGATCCGCCCGACACACCTGATGCGGACACCGTCACGGCGTCAAGCCGCGCCCTGAACTGTCGGCGGCGGCGAGCCGTGACCGTACGCCCGCCCCACCACGTACTACTCAGAGCATCGCCGTTTCCCAGGGGCCACGTCGACGACTTCCTCACGCGTCGGATCCCTGAAGCCCCGCGTGTCGTGTACGGCAGGACCTCACCCCCTCCCGGGCTCCCGGGCCACCCGCGATCGACCCCACGTACACAATTGCGATTTTCCGGAATTCAATAGGGTCAGGGACAACCCGGGGCCCGGCACGGACGGGGTCCGGCTCGCCACCATGCATGCGATGAAGGGACTGGAGTTCCGCTGCGTCGCCGTCCTTGGAGTGACGGCGAGCGCGATGCCGTTCGCCCGCGAGGTGACGTCGGCCTCCGTGGACGCGCTGCAGCACGAGTCGGACCTACTGCGGGAGCGGTGCCTGCTGTTCGTGGCGTGCACACGGGCGCGGGAGGCGTTGGCAGTGACGTGGAGTGGTTCGGCCAGTTCGTTCGTGCCGTGACCACAGGGGCGTGACCGGGCCGGCGATGTGACGCTCCCCGTCAGCTCTCCGGGGCGAGCGCGCCGTTGCCGAGACCGTCCCTTGCCAGGGTCGCCGCATCCCGGCTCAGCTCGGCGACCCTCCGCGCTCGCTCCTCGAACTCCTGAAGCGCACGGAACGCCGCCCCGTACCGCCGCTGTTCGGTGATGTCCATCTGCGGGATGCGGGCGCCCTTGCCGTCGAGGCGGAAGGTGCCGCTGGTGCTCGTGGAGCGCCGGGTGTTGGCCACGCTGCGCAGGAAGCCCTGGAGGTAGTCGGTGTCGAGCTGGTCGCTGATCGAGACCGGTTCCGGATCGCCGTACTCGACGAGCCCTGCGCGCGCGAGGTCGGCGACGCTGACGGTAGGTCCGTCAAGAGAGCTGGGGCCGGCGCCTTCGGCCAACGCCGGCAGCAACTCCGCCAGCAGCCTCGCCTGCTCGGTCAGCTGCCTTCGCAAAGCCTGATACTCAGCCGCGTAGTCGCGATGGGAATCCTCGACATGACGGCCGGGCGTGAGGTCCACAGTGTCGTCGAGCAAGTCGATCAGGGGAACTTCCACCATCTGGTCGGGGTCCGGTTCCAGTGCACCGTCCGGGTCGACGGCCGTCAGATCGACCATGCGGACACTGGTGACGGCATCCCCCGGGGTGCGTGGGCGACGCAGCTGCCAGAGATGGACGGGAAGCGCGTGCGAGGCCGCCGTGCCGGACGGCAGGGCGACGATCTGGGTGAGGACGCCCCGGCGTACGAGCTCGGCACGGATACGGCGGCCCGCCTTGCGATAGGCGACCGAGGCGGGCAGGACCATGAGAACGCGACCGCCGGGTGCGGTGTGCGCATAGGCGTGCTGCAGCCAGGCGAGTTCGCCTTCGGCACGGGAAGGGGTGCCGAACTCCCAGCGCGAGTCGAGCAGCAGATCCTCGCGCCCCCAGTCGGATGCTGCAACCGGGGGATCACAGACGACGAGGTCGGCCTTGAGGCTCGTCCACCGGTCGTCACGCAGTGAGTCCCCGCTGACGACGTCTACACCCGTGTGCCCGGTGAGATCGGCCCTCAGTTGCGCGAACACGGCACTGCGGGCGTCGGAATCCTGCCCGCAGCGCCTCGGGCCTCGCTGCGGACCGATGGCGAGCAGGAGAGTGCCGATTCCGCAGGCCGGGTCAAAGAGGGTCGCGTCAGGCGCCACCGCACCGGCGAAGTGGCGTACGGCACGGACGACCCGCGACGAGGTGACCCGGTCCGATCCGGCACGGCGAACAAATTCGGTGAAGCGCTCCGCGAGGATGCTCACCGCCTCTGCCGCACCATCGCTCTCGGCCAGATTCCGCACGAGCCGCACGATGTCCGCCGGAAGTTCCCCGGGCACCTCCTCCTCGGCAAGGAGGCGGGCGACGTGAACGAGCCCGACGAGCATGTCGTCGCCGTAGACCCCGCGCAGCGCCTGCCACAGCTGCACTTCCACAGACACTTCCTGTCCCTTGCGCTGCTTGTCCAGCCAGGCCCACACCTCCGCCAGGTCGAACAACGGACTGTTGACGCCCCCGCCGTTCGGCGTGGGGAAGTCCTCATAACGCCGCCGCCAGTTCGAGACGGCGGCGCGGGTGACGCCCGCCAGCCTGGCGATCTCAGATCCGGTGACCAGCGGACCGGCCTGCGGGGCGGGAGTGTCCGTCATACGGGCAACCGTACACAGGGTTCATGATGCTATCAACGCTGTATTTGTTGACGCCGTTAACAATGAATGACGGGCACGCCTCGTGTATCCGATGTCGCCCTTCGTCCAAGGCTGGGCATCGTTGTTCGACGGCTGGTGACCGCCAAGGGGACAACAGCCGGTAGGCCGCGTGCTCACGCCTCCACGACCGCTGCGGCCATCCGCTCCGTTCAGCCGGCAACAGGATTAAGTAGTGCGCCGCGCGGCCGCAGCCGCTGCCGACCGACGCCGAGCAGGTCCTGACGCGGCTGCGCCACGGTGGCACCATCTCACCGCTTCCTCGCCAGGACCCCGGCCCTCCGGGACCGGCCCGCGCCCGGCTTCGGCCGGGTAAGCGCCGCCGATCTGGACGCCTGCCTGCCCGACGCACTGCGACCGGGAGCGGACGCGTGACCGACCGGCACCCCCCGGCTGTACGTCGTCCTCAACCGCTCCGGCGACGAGTACCACGAGGAACTGCCCGCGATCGGCCAGATCATGACCGGGCCCGGCAGTTACGACGAGGGCTGCGGGATCTTCCGGTTCCGGGGCGGAGCGCCGCCGCGGTGCGCGCCGCCGTGCACACCACGATGGAGGTGTACGGGATGCGGACCGAGCGGGCCGAGGGAGCTGAGCCGTATGGCTGAGGTACGCCGTCACGGCGCCGTGCTGCGCGCCTGGTTCCGGGAGACCCTTCCGGCCGCCGGGAACGCGCGCAGACTCGGCGTCCTCACGCTCATCCAGTCCCTGGGGCTCGGGGTGTTCCTCACCTCCAGCGCCGTGTTCTTCACCCGGACCCTCGGCATCCCCGCCCAGCGCATGGGCCTCGCCCTGTCGGTCGCCGGGCTCTGCGGTCTGGTCTGCACCGTGCCCATCGGCCGGCTCGCGGACCGGCTCGGCGCGGGCCGGGTGCTCACCGTCAACTTCCTGCTCGCGGCCGCCGACTTCACCGCGTACTGCCTGGTGGACGGCTTCGCCGCGATCCTCGCGGTCGCCTGCGCCATCGCGGTCCTGGAGACCTCGGCGGACCAAGCCCGTCCAAAGACGTGCCCTCCGGCTCATCCAGGCACTGATCACCACCACCGACTCCGAAGGACACTCCTGTCCGGCGGGACAGACAGGCTCTGCACGCCCTCTCACTGGGGTTCCTCGTCCTCCAGGAACGGGACCGGACCGAGCATGTCGCGACCGAGAAGGAACTCGCCTAAGCCAAGCAGGGCGATGGGCGGCGCAGGAAGCCCCTGCCGTAGGTGCAGGTCAGCAAGCCGGACACCGTCCGGCCTGATGCTGACCATTTGCTGACCTGGAGGCGCCAATCAGGGCACTGACCTGCGGAAACACCCAAACGCTAGATCTTGGACTTGAACATGGTACGAAACACGGAAGAACTCCCGATTTGTCTGCTCCCTGCCTGCTTCATGCAGGTCAAGGGCGGTCTCCGTAGCGTACAACCATTCGCATGTCCGGTCAGCTGTCGCCAGGTGTTCCAGGACTCATGCTGACCCGTTGCTGACTTCATGATGGATGATCGGGCCAGGAGCGGACCGCTCCACTCACTCGGTTCCGTTCACCAGAAGAGGGCGCAGGCAGGCGCCTGCCTACCCTTCAGCTCATGCTTCTGCCAGCCAGGGCATCCAGCAGTACGACGGCTTCACCGCGACTCAGCAACTCGCGGAAGCGCTCGTTGCGGAAGGTGCGCAGGCATGCGTAGCAGCTACTCTCCGATCCGCACTCGCATCCGCCCACGCGTGCGAGTGCGGCCTCGACGACCGGTTCGAGGTGCCCGCCGATCCGGAGCACGTTTCCTGCCCCGCCGGGTGTGGTGTCGAAGAGCAGCAGCGAGGGCATGCCGTCGACTCCTGTGTGGACCGTGCCGTCGATGTCGTCCCGGCTGATCTCCAGGTGGGTGGCCGCGCCTTCCAGCAGGGCGTAGAGACCGGAACGCAGGGTTTCCTGCGTCGCGCTGAGGGCGGTGAGCGGGTCGAGGTGGATCTGGAGAAAGTCCGTCTGGTACCGATGCGCGAGGGAGACGACCCGGAGCGGACCGGTGCACTGCGCGTCCTTCAGCAGATGAGGGTGCGCCGCGCCCCGGGACGCCGCTCGCGCGTGCGGACGGCCCCAACCGCACCAGTCGCAGATCTCGTACCCGGCGCCACCCGGTCCCTCCGAGACGACGACCATCTCGCCCCGGGCACCCGCCGACCAGGTCGTGGTGTGTCCGGAGGTGAAGACGGTGGTTCCCTCGTGGACGTCCGCGGTGTCGGTGGACATGTGGACGTCGCCGTACCAGGAGCGGCGCGGCGGTGTCTGTCCCGGGTTGCGCTGGGGTCCGCGCGCGGCCACGAAACCGTAGACCGGCTCAACGTAGCGGCGCGGTGCGGAAGTGGACAGTGTCCCGCAGGCGGTACAGGTGGGATCCACGGGCTTGGTGGCCTCACCGTAACGGCCGCAGGTACCGCACACGGTGTAGTAACGGCTGACCAGTTCACGGTCGGGCAGGCGGTAGACGCCCGCGGATGCCCACAGACGGCCGCCCGCCACGATCTCGGCTCCTGGCGCGTACTCGTGGACGGCGGCACTGAGATCACGGGTGAGTTCGAGCTGACCGGATACGGCGCCGCTGTCCTGCGGGATGCGCAGTTCGACGGTGTCCACGGGGAAGCCGTACTTGGGCAGGACGTTGCGGTTGGCCAGGACACCGAGGAGGTCACGGTGCGTCAGGTTGCGGATGACCTTCTCGTACATGTCCGCCAGCCGGTACTTGCGGGCGGCCACCGCCTGGTCGCGTCGTTCGCTGTAGGCGGTGACGTCCTGGTCGAGGACCTGTCCCGCCGCCCGCAGCAACCGGTCCAGTTCACCGACCCAGGAGCCCGACTCCACGTCGATCTCGTCCTGGACGCTTGCGGGAAGCACCCGGCGGATCGAGGCCGCCACGCTCTGCGGTACGGGCGTGAGCCAGTCGCGCACGAGGTGGGCCGCGGTCTCGCCAGTGGTGTCGTCGGGTAGGAAGAACTCGCCCGCCGTGCGCCAGATGCGGCCCCGTTCCTCCTTCATGGCGCGGAAGAACGCGGCGAGGGCGATCGAGTGGGCGTGGCGGCGGTCGATGCGGACGTTGTCGATGGGGACGATCGGGGCCCGGACCTCTCCGGCGATCATCCGCTGGGGTTCCGCGAACCGTGCGAGGTCGTGGGGGCGTCGCTGGGCGTAGGTGAGGACGAGCGCGGCGGAGTCCGCGCGGCGGCCGGCGCGTCCGGCCCGCTGGACGTAGTTGGCGGTGGAGGGCGGCATGTTACGCAGGACAACGGCCTGCAGTTCGCCCACGTCGACGCCGAGCTCGAAGGTGGTGGAGCAGGAAAGGGCGTTGACCTGCCCGCGGACGAACTCGCCCTGGATCTCCGCCGCCTTCTCACCGGTCCACTGGGCCGTGTGTTCCTGGGCGCGCAGCGGAACGGGGTCGAAGGTGCGGTAGAGGCGGCGGAGGTGGCCGTCCGTCTCGGTGGTCGGCTTGTACTCCTCGAGGCGGCCGGTGCAGCGCAGGGTGGGGCACACTCCGCGTACGGACACGGCGACGACACGGCGACAACGGTCGCAGGCGTACAGCGGCTCGCTGTCCTCGGTGACGGGCCGCAGACGCAGCCAGGCGTGGTCGAGCCGGCGGACCGCGCCGATGCCGGACTGGTTCTCCCCCTTCATCCAGTCGATGAGGTGGCCGGTGGTGAGGTCGGTCCACAGCCGGCCCAGGATCTCCAGGGCGGTCCCATGCCGGTCGCTTCGGTGTCCGAGGGCGTCGAGCACCCGCTCCAGGTAGTCGACGCGCCGGTTGGAGACGCCCGCGGCACTGGGCAGCCAGCTGATCACCTTGCGCTTGGCGTCGGACCCCTTGGAGCGGACCCAGACGGGCCCGCGACGCGGGGCGAACGCCTCGTCGCCCGCGTCGACGTCCTCGGGCATGGTGAGCGCACCCTGGTTGCGCATGGTGCGCAGCAACTCCTGCACCAGCCACCAGGCCTCGTCGTCGGTCAGGCCGAGGGAGGTGAGTGCGGCGGGCGGCTGCCAGAAGGGCTCACGGTCGAGGTCGACCCGGAGCAGGCCGAGGCCTTCGAGCGACTGGCGGTCGTCGACGCTGAGCACTTCCTGCATCACCCACAGGGCCACCTCGCGCTGCTTGGCCTGGCGCGAGTCGTTGCGGCGGAAGACTCCGGCACGGTCGGCGGCTCGGATGGTGTGGGCGACGAGGTCGTCGATGTGCAACGGCTCGTCGAGGTCGGGGCAGCCCTTCAGAACGGCCTGGGTCATCAGGCGCCGGTGCTGGATACGGGTGTAGGAGTCCTCGAGGTAGGGGGCGAAGTAGGCGGCAGCCTGGCGGCTGTCGCTGAAGAACAGCAGCTTGCGACCGCGTCCGGGCAGCACAGCGGCGGGTCCGTCGGTCGCCGGGGGCAGCGCCTGGTAGAGGGCGGTGCCGAGGACAGAGGCGGCGGCCTCGTTGCCCGTCTCGAAGAGACGGATCATGCCGTGGCCGCGGGCGCCGCAGGAGAGGCAGGAGGCCGGGGTTCCCTCGCGGGTGTCGAGCTGGTGGACGCGGCGCAGTTCGGTCCCCTCGCAGTCGTCCGCCGTGCAGGCCGCCGTTCCGACGGGGTGCACGGTGGCGCAACGGGTGCACAGCCTGCGTTCGCTGAGTCCGCCCTTGGTGCTCTCGCCGAGGGTTTCGTCGTCCTCGTCGACGCCGGCGCCCGAGTCTGCCCCGCCCAGGAGCAGCCAAGTGTGCGGTTTGTCGGGGGACTTGCGGTGGACCAGGCGGGTTCGTGCCCCAGGGCCGTCCGCGGTGCCGTGCAGGTGCACGGCACCGCAGCGACGGCAGGCGCCCAGCTCGAAGGAGGGCCGTGCACAGTGCGGGCAGACCTCGTGGCGGGCCAGGTCGAGGTGGGGTCCGTCCGGGGCGAGGCAGGTGAACGCGCCTTCGGTGGCCCGTGCGAAGAGGTGGTAACGGGCGGAGAGAACGGGGGCACCGTCGGTGTCCGTCACTTGACTCGCGAGCTGGATGAGCGCGGTGACGGCGGCCGGTCCCACCGGATCGCCGGGGAAGACGGCCTGCGCGATGTCACGTACGGGTCGGGGCCCCTCGGCGAGGGCTCGGCGCAGGGCGGCGGTGCCGGCTTCGGCGGCGAGGGCGGCGGCCGGGGTGGTGTCGGCGGGCAGCCCGTGCATGCGCGCGGCCGAGACAATCTCGGGGCCGGGGTCGGCCGTGGTGGCCAGGCGCAGGTACTCGGTGGTCGGCAGCGGTCCCCAGTGAGGGCCGTCGGGTGTGGCCACTCGTGTCGCGGTGACGAGGTCCTGTAGAGCGGGGTCGTCGGCGTCCCAGTGGAAGGGGACGTCGAAGAGAGCCTGGGCGAAGGCGGTGACGGCGGCGGGGTTCTCCTCCGCGCCGACGGTGGCGCTGGTGGCGATGGCCTGAATGTCGCGCCCTTGGCCCACTCGGTCCTTCAGCCGACGCAGCAGCATGGCCAGTTCGGCGCCGCGTGCCCCGTCGTAGACGTGGGCCTCGTCGACAACGATGAACTTCCAGCCGCCCGCGTGGTCTCCTTCGAAGAGGTCCATGTCCTGGGGGCGGAGCAGCAGGTACTCCAGCATGGCGTAGTTGGTGAGCAGGAGGTGGGGCGGGGCGGCGCGCATCTCGCGGCGGCTGAGCAGTTCGTTGGGCAGGCGTGGTTCGCCGGGGTTGAGCTGCTCGAAGGTGTCGGCGGCCCTGCGCGGGTCGTCCTTGGTGTCACCCGTGTAGCGGCCGAAGGTGATGTGGGGGGCTGCGGCCAGCAGGCGGCGCAGGCGCTTCATCTGGTCGTTGGCCAGAGCGTTCATGGGGTACAGCAGGAGAGCACGGACGCCGGGGCCGAGGGTGCCGCGGGCGTGTTCGGCGGCGAGCGCGTTGAGGATGGGCAGCAGGAAGCTCTCGGTCTTGCCGGAACCCGTGCCGGTGGCGACGACCAGGTTGCGTCCGGCAGCGGCCTTGCGCAGTGTGCTCCTGGTGCCGGTACAGGGGGCGGTCGGCGGGCAGGGCGGGTCCCGTGAGCTGCCGGAACGCCGGGTCCAGTACCCCTTCGCCGATGAGTTCGTTCAGGGTGGCGCCCGGCGCGTAGGCGGGGGTGGCCTCCAGCAGAGGGCCCTTGGTGAGCAGCGGACTGGTGTCGATGGCCTGGGCGAGGGCCTCGGCCAGACGGGGTTCCCGCAGGGGCAGCAGCGACCGCAGATAGCGGCGGTAGGTGTCGCTGATCAACGTGGACGTGGCGAGCGGGTCGAGGCTGTGCACGGGCTGACTCCGGGTCTGCGGCGGGCGGGACGGGTGTGACGGGGACGATGGCCGAAGACTGAAGGCCGGTACGACTGTTTCCGGCCGGGCTCAGCCGTTGGCCTGCACGGTCTCTGCGGTGACCAGGAACTCCGCGAGGGCCAGGTCGACGGCGGTGAGGTCGGGCGCGTGGGCGGCCACGGACGCCCACAGCGACCGCAGCCCTCGCTCCAGTTTGACGGCCCGAGGGTTTCCCGCGGCAGCGAGTCGGGCGATCAGCGCGCATCCCAGCGAGAACTGGGGCACCCGCATCCACGCTTCACCGGGGCCGCGCAGCGGACCCGGCCCCCGGTCACGGAACGCCGTGACCAGGAGGGGGTGTCCGTCGCCGAGGAAGTTCTCGACGGCCGTCAGCCATTCCCCGCACTCCTCACGCTCGGCGTAGTACTGAAGGGTGCGCCGGTCGCGGAACGCCTGCCAGGCGGCTGCGGCCCGGGTGTCGGTGTCCAGGAGTCCGCGCGGTACGACACCCGCCGTGCGCCACACGGCCTGCTGCTGGATCTCGGGAAGCTCGCTCAGGGCTCGGGCGTGCGCGTCGAACCGGCCGACCGTGCAGCTGAGGTCGCCCTGCCCGGACAGGATCGCCGTACCGGCACTTCCCAGGAACTGTCCCACCTCGTCAAGGAGTTCCTTCTCCTCCGGATACAACTCGTCGATCCCGTAGGCCGGGTCGCCGGACAGGTACGGCAGCAGCGGCGCCGTGAGCAGCAGCGCGCACAGGGGTGCTCGCCGCCAGACGGGGCGTACGGCGGCCGGATCTGTCACCTCCCGGATGCGCAGCGCGGCCAGGCCGCTGCCCACCAGCGCGGCGGCCAGCTCGCCGGAGCGCAGGGAGCTGTCGGCCGCTCCCAGGAGGGCGTCCGGCCCGGCGTCCCCCAGTGCCTGCAGGCACTCTGCCGGTGCGCTCTCCTTCGCCCCGCACGCCTGCAGGTCCCGGCCGCGGGCGGCCACGATCCACTGGTACGGAACGGCGTCGGTGCCGCGCGGCAGTGCTCCGCGCCCGCCCAGGTACTCCGTGGTCCGGGCCGCGGCGGTGCCGTCGACGACCGAGGACGTCCAGGGGGAACGACGCAGCACCAGGGTGTCGCGGTCACGCAGGCTGGGCCAGGCCGGTGCGGCGTCGGCCATGTGGGTCCCGGCATGCAGGCTGACGACGAGCGGGCCGGCCGACCGCCAGGCGGCGGGCAGCGGGACACGACCGCTGTCGTCGACCGGCACGCTCAGCGGCTGCCGCCACGGGGCGAGGACCTGGTAGAGCCGGGCGGTCAGCTCACCGGGGTGGCGCAGCCCGCGCAGCAGCAGTCCGGTGCCGTCCGGTACGGCCCCCTCCGCGATGGGCTGGGTGCGGACGGTGCCGACGTGAACGTCCTGCCCCGCGACCAGCAGCCGCAGTTCGGCCTTGGCGCAGTCGCGGACGGTGTCCGTCAGGGCGGCCAGGGAGTAGCGCAGGTCGCCCTTGCGGGTCCGGGTGCGCCGTTCCGGCTGCAGGCTGACCAGGGTCGTTCCCTCGACGACAAGCACCAGTTCGGGGATCACGGCCACCGCCTGCTCGGGCAGGCGCACGGTCAGGGCGCTGTCCCGCGCCAGATCGGCCGCGTCGATGTCGAGCGGCCGGATCGACCAGGGAAGAGGACTGCCGTCGAGTTCCAGGCGGACCTCGGAGTACGGGACGAGCGCCTGGACCTGGAACCCGCGCGTACCGTCGCGCAGGACGAGGTCCCTGGTGATCTCGTACGGGGCGAACTCGACCGCGCTCCGGGAGACGGTGACCGGCCCACCGGCACGGAGGTCCAGTCGCGTCGGCACCAGTCCGCCCTGCGGGGCCAACAGGCGCCATTCGGCCGAAGGCGCGGCCTCGACGCCTTCGGCCAGGAAAGCGGTGAGACGGCGCTGGCCCCGCCGCCGCCCGGGGCGGTGGACGAGGATCTCGTACGGGCCGAGCAGTGGGCCGGGAACGTGTTCCCAGGGGTCGAGGAGGGCACCGGGCGCGCCGGTGCGGCAGGCCAGGATCGCCTCGTGGCCGGGGCGGCGCACTTCCACCTGCCAGTGCTGTGCCTCCGGCTCCCCCGGCCGGCGCCGGAGCCGGAGCGCGGGCGGCCGGTTCCACACCGGTGCTCCGTCCTCATCGGTGAGCCAGGGCAGCGTCGCACCCCCTTCCCAGCCGAACGACCGCCCGACGGCCACCTCCAGCCACCTGCCCGGCGCGGCTTCGGAGGTACGGAGCCGGGTCACGCCGGCCAGGGACACCTGGCTCAGGGTCCAGCCGCTCCAGCCGTACGGGGTGGGCAGTTCCACAACCGCGGCCTGCGCGCCCTCCGTCTCCAGGGTGCCCACGTGCAGCAGGTGGATATCGGTGGCGGGCAGCGGCTCGTCGAGGGGGATGCAGTGGCCGTCGGCGGCGAAGGCCAGCAGGACGGTGTCCGGGTCGACGACGGCCGACGCGTGGACGGTGCCGGCCGGGTCGGTGGCCTCGACGCGGCGTACAGGGCCGGGCAGGACCCAGTGCGGCGATGACGCGGCGAACGACTCGCCGTCGGCCGCCAGCTGCCAGGTGGCCGCGTCCGGACCGCCGGGCAGGATCAACAGGACGCTGCCGGCGCCGGGGCCGAGGCGGAGTTCCGGAGGGACCGTGGCGCCCTGGGTGACGGGAACGGGCGGAAGGGCGCCCGGCAGGTCCGCAGTGGCCGGCGGACGCCAGGTCCAGCCCAGCGAACGAGCCGCCTCCTGGGCGGCCGTGATCCAGACCTCGGTGGTCGTCGCTGCTTTTGGGGCGGCGCGACGGCGGCCCAGTTCGGGACGGGCCTCGATGACACGCTCCCGCGCTTCGGACAACAGTTGTGCGAGATCGGGGACTTCGCTCCACGCGCCGAGTGCCACGGCGTGGACCGTGCAGGCCGGCCAGCGTGCGAACACGGTTGCCCGCGGCAGACCGGACCGCTGGGCGAACAGCGCGTAAGCCACCAGCGCATCCAGGACAAGCGTGGTCCGCCACACGACGGATTCGACGGGGCCGACGGCCGACGGCTCCCCCGCCTCGCGCCATGCCCGCTCGCAGTCGTCCAGCAGCTGCGCGGGATCCACCAGCACGTTTCCCTCCCCGACCGAGCCGTACTTCCTTGCAGTCCGGACCGGCTAATGTTTACCTTTTTACCATTCCTTCACGTCAAAGCCACACGGGCTCCGCGTGCGGCTCCGGCTGTCACGTTGTCAGTAGCGAGTGGTCCAATACGAGAGGGTTCGTTGCACTGCTGTTCAGCACATGGGGGGCACGTCGATGACGCCAGACGTCAAGGCCGGAGCGTCGGCCGCGCTGTACGCCAAACTTCTGACGGCGGCGGGTCCGGAACGGGCCCTGACGCTGGTTGCCCTGCGGCGACTGCTGATCGGCGCGGACAAGGACGCGCTCGTCGAAGTACTGAGCCGGGCCGCGCAGGAGGGGGTCGCGCTCCCCGCCTCCGTGACGGACTTGTTCGGTATCCCGGTCGGCGGTCCGGTGGCACCGTTCCGGCCGAACCATCCGACACCCGCACCGACTCCGAGCGAGGCACCAACCACCGTGGGGCTGTTCCCCGCCGTACCGGCCCAGAAAACGCCTGGTCCGCGCTTCAGTATCGTGCTGTCCCCGGACAGTCGCCTGGACCTGACAGCCCTGACGATACGAACACTGCGTCCGAAGGCCGTATCCGCCGCCCCTCCGACGCCCAAGCCCGCAACAGCCCGGTTCCGCTTTCCGACTGCCCCCGCCAAGGCTTCGCCACCGTCGGCCGACATGCTGGCATGTCCATCCGCGCTCTGCTCCGACCCTCCTCATACGCACCGAAAAGTCAACTTCATGGGTCAGATCAGGGTGGACGGGCAGACGATCGGCACCCTCGCGGAGTTCTCCGGGAAGATCGTCACCGTCCTGCTGAAAGAAAGGTGGTTCCGGGTTCTGCACGAAGGCCGTGAGATCGCGGCCACGCCTCGGCGTCACCGGGTCGAGCTCGGCAAGTATCACGGCAACCCGCGCTGAATCGCCTCGAATTCCGCGTCGCACCGTCACCTCGGCAGAAATTCGCTGGGCCGCCCGCTGTACGACACGTACAGCGCCTCCCGGGCCCGGGTGCAGGCCACGAAGAGGAGGCAGCGTTCGGCTGCCAGGTCGGTGGCGTTCTGGAGGCGGTCAACGTCGGCGGGGGTGACGGCCGGAGGGAACGGGAAGGCGCTCGCGGTGGCCCCGGCGACGGCGACGCACCGGTACTCCAGTCCCTTCATGCTGTGCAGGGTCGACACCCGTACCCCGACCGCGCTGTCGGGTTCGCCGTCGCGCACCCGGACCACAGGAATACCGGCCGCGGTGAGCCGGTCGGCGAGCCTGCCCGTCAGGGTGTTGAAGCGGGCGCAGACCGCGATGTCCGACGGGGCGACTCCGGCGTCCGTCCAGTTGCGCACCTGCCGGACGACGGCGTCGGCTTCCTCGTTCTCCGACCCGTGTCCCTCGCACACCGGGTGGGCGCCGTGCAGCAGGGAGCGGTAGCCGGTGAGGGTGTCGTGGCCGTCACCGGTCAGGTCGGCGACGGGTTCGTTGTCGAGGAGGGAGCGAGACCAGCGCAGGATCTCCTCAGTGGAACGGTAGTTGACGCGGAGTCTTCCGCTGCGGCCCGCGACGGCGATACCGAGGGAGCGCAGGGAGACCCGGGCGTCGTAGATCCGCTGGTGGGGGTCGCCGGTGACGAACAGGTCGTCGGGGCCTTCCGGAACCAGCGCGCGCAGCAGCCGCCACTGCGCCGGGTGCAGATCCTGTGCCTCGTCGACGACGACGTGGTCGTACGACGGTCCCGCATCGGGTTTGTCCCGCAGCAGCCGGGCCGCCTCGGCGCAGACCTGGAGCCAGGTGTGCGACCGGGTGCGCGCCAGCTCCTCCTCGAAGAGGGTGACGGCCTGCCAGATCCGTCGCCGCTGGGCCCGCCCGAGCGCGCTGCCGCGTCCGCGCCGCTCGCACGCGAGGTACTCCTCCTCACTGCGCAGGTTCTGGGCGAGGACCACATGCCGGTACTCCTGTGACAGGAACGCCTCGTTCCAGGGCAGGTCGAGCCGGCGGAGCAGACGCTGCCAGCGGGTCCGCTCGTCCTTGTCGCCGAGCGCGCCGCCGGGGTTGCCCCGCAACTGGCGCACGGTGCGGTGGGCGACGGCGTCCACGGTGGTGACGTCGACGCGGGTGAGCAGTTCCTCGTCTTGGTCGAGCAGCAGCGCGAGACTGCTGTGCAGGGAACGGGCCAGGGCGTTGGTGTAGGTGGTGAGGAGGATCCGCGTGTCCGGGGCCCGGTCCAGCAGGTGCTTGACGCGGTGCAGGGCGACGACCGTCTTGCCGGTGCCCGGTCCGCCGGTGATCTGGGCCGGGCCGGCGTAGGCGGGCCGGTAGGCGATGCGCCGCTGGGTGGGGTGGAGGAAGATCCGCCAGGCCGCGAAGGGTTTGGCCAGGACGTCGGCGAGTTCGTCGGCTCCGGTGACGAGCGCGATCCGGCTCCTGGTGCGGGTGACAGCGGCGGCCAGGTCGTCCCCGGCTCTGTCGTCCGCGGCCGCGGGTTCCTTCTGCCGCACGGCGACCAGCTCGCGGTAGATGTCGTTCGGGTCGAGGCCGTCGGCGAGCAGCCACAGCGCCTCGAACTGGTCCTCCGGCATCAGCGAGCCGAACGCCTCCAACTGCGCCTTGCTGGTGACGGTGCGGGCGGCGCGCAGCGTGACGTCGTCGACGCCAAGGTGCCGCAGCACGGTGTCCGACCAAGGGGCGAACAGGAGTTGGGGTGCGGCGGCGGCCTCCTGCGCGAAGAGCGGCGTGATCTGCTCCATCGCGGTCAGGTCGCGCACCTCCAGGCAGCGGGTGACGCTGTTGACCGTGTAGAGCCGCCGCTTGGCCCAGGAGTAGGCCTTGTCGTGGCTGACGACGTGCACGAAGACGAAGAGGTCACTACCGTCGTCGGGCGCGAGCAGTACGATCCGCAGTCCGTCGTCGACACGTATCGTGCGCATCCGGGGATCGCGGGAGCTGACCACCGACTCCAGGTGCAGCCCCTTGTCCGCGTGCAGCTGCGCGACCGTCAGCTGCTGGAATTTGGCCATCGCCTTGTGGACGCGGGCGCGGGCCGGCCGGTCCAGCCGGTCGACGCCCTCCCAGAACGTGTTGGTGATCGCGATCTGCGGCATGCTCCCCACCCTCGTCGGCGTCGACCCACGGTACTGCTGTTGACTGAGTTTACGAAAGGCATGATGATCGTCACGCACGATGCCGCACATCGCGTGGGCACCTGAGTACGGGAGTGGAGCATGGCTCTGGAGCTGTCGGCCGATCCCTTCGGTCCGCCCGGTGATCCGCTGGACGAAGTGATGGCACGGCTCCGGCCCGGCTTTATGCCGAGCTCCGAGGACGTCCTCCTCCTTTTCGAGGCCGCCCGTACGGTTCAGCGCGCGTTCGAGGAGGTCGAGCGGGCGAACGCCGTTCTGGACGAGGTCTCCGACCTCGGTGAGCAGATCGAGGCGGCGTTGGAGGACGGCCTGGGTCGGCGGGCGCGGGGGGAGATTCCCGTCCTGCTGAGCGCTCTGCGCGCCCAGGCGGCGCGCGTCGAGCGGTCCGAAGCGGTGCGCACGGTCGCCAACCGCATCCTCGGCAACGATGACGGGGACGATCCCGAGTCCCTCGATCCCGTCCCCGCCCTCACCTCCGACCTTCTGCCCCGGGTGCCCTCGGTCTACGACGACGAGGAGGAACCCGGCAGCAGCCTCGCCGACCTGTGGGAGCGTCAGGAGCGGCTCGAGCGGGTTCAGGACCGGATCCGCCGGGAACGCGTGGAGCGCGTCGCCGCCCACCTCGTCTCCCTCGCGGGGAAGGTCGTCGACCGCTCCTTCACCGACACCCGGTTCACCCGCGCCGCGCTGGACGAGATGGACCGCGCGTACACCTTGTGGTGTGCGTGCCTTGATGAGGCTTGAGGGAAGGCTTCACTCTCCTTCACTTCACGCAGGAGGGTCCTCGGCCTTCGGATCGCCGGCCTCGTCGTGCGGCGTCGTGGACTGCTCCGACCGTCCTCGGAAGGCGGCTCCCTTCGCGGTCCGCGATTCGACGCGCTCCACGATGCGGTCGATGACACGCCGGGGGTCCTTCCACTTCATCGCCAGCCGGTCGTGGTCCATTCCGTGTTCCGAGATGATGTCCCGCAGCTGTTCCAGGTCGAGTTCACTCAGGCGCGAACGGAGTCCCGCCTCGCCGGACTCGGCGAACACCGCGAACGGCTCGATCACTCCCGGAGCTCGCCGGCTCCGCCTCGGGCGTTCGGCCGGCTGGGGTACGGCCCGCGGCTCGGGAGGGATGAGGGCCTTGCCCAGCACCCGGGCGAAGCGTGGCGTGCGTGCGGCTTCGGACGCCACCACACCGAGGACGCGCGCGAGGGTCGCCGCGAGCTCCGGATCTGACACACCGAGCTTGATCAGGGCTTCCATCCGCCGACGGATGCACAGTTACCTTCACGCGCCCCCTGCCGCGCATTCGCGCCGCAGACATTCGGCCCAGACCGTCTTCCCGCCAGGATGGTGCGGCTCGCAACCCCAGGCGTCCGCGAGCGTGGCGACGAGGAGCAGGCCCCGGCGGACTCGTCGCCCGCATCGGTGTCCGGGGCCGCGGGTACGGGCAGACGGTCGCCCCGCGCGTCGGTGACCTCGATCCGGAGGGTGGCGGACGACAGAGTGAGGGCGAGGCGCGCGTTCCGGCCCCGCACCCGGCCGTGTCGGGCGGCGTTCGCGGTCAGTTCCGCGATGAGGAGGGACACCGTGGCCCCGCTGTCGTCGCCGGTGCGGGTCTCCGACCGCTCCTGCTGTGCGGCGAGCCAGCGCTCGGCGGCGTGGCGTGCAGTGTGCACGCCACGCGCCGTGGTGGGGAACAGGACGCGGAAGCGGCCCGTGACGACGATCGGTTCACCGGGTGCGGTGACGGTTTCCTGGTTCACCTCACCGAGGGTGACCGAGTCGCCCTACCGCGGGGAGCACCGCGGACGGTACGCAGGGTGACTGTCCCGGTGCCGACGGTGTGGTGTACGGGCGTGATGTGGCCGGTACGCCCTCACCCCTTTGACGTCGGCGAAGACGGCGTGGGAAGAGGGCTGACGCCGGGCTCGAAGTGGTCGCGGATGTAGATGCGGGTGCGCTGCGGCGTGTACTCGTGCACATACACGCTGACGCAATGCTTGTCGGACAAGCCATACATCTCGGAGATGTCCTGTTCCTCCGTGGCCTTGGGGGAGCCGGGACAGACGTAGCCGTAGCGCATGCCGTCCTTGAGCGTCTCGGGTTCCGGAAGCCCGAAGTGCGCGAAGTCATGGGGGGCGGCGTCGGTCTGTGCGGAGGTCGGTTCCAGCCACTTCTTCTCCGGCGGGTGCTGCTTCAGATAGGCATCCGCCTCCGACCTGGTCAGGGTGAAGGTGAGAAGGCCCGTGTCGAAGCGGGAGGTGACCTTGTAGGCGGCCTGCGGGGACCGGGCCGTGGCCGGGATGCCGAGGTCCAGCTGCTCGCTCATCCACTCCGGTGTGATCCCCTCGGCCCACCGCACGTCCGCCGCCTCCTCGCCCAGGCGGTCACCGGGTCCGGTGTCGTCGTCCAGTGCGCCGAGGAGCCAGCCCGACGCGACCACGACGCCCGACAGGACCAGCACACCCGCGGCCACGCCGACGACGAGCCACGGGCGACGACCACCGCCACCTTCGGCACCGCTCGCACCTTTCTCGGGTGCCCGGAAGGGATTCCCTTCGCTCACCGGCCGTCCGCCCTTCCCGTCGGCATGCCGGTCGCACGGTCCTGTTGTTGCTCCCGGCCGGGGTTCATGCGTCCGTCCCTGCTGTCGTCGGGACCCGGTAGCGGGTCGTCGTTCGGCTTCGAGGAGCCGAGGTCGTAGTGGTGGGCGCTGCTGCTGCCCGCCATGTCGAACTCCTGGGCGAAACCTACCCGGTGCAGCTTGGCCATCTGCCCGTCGGGGATCTTCAGCGGACCGATGTCGACGCCCTTGCCCTCATCCCAGTTGTACCGGTCCCAGACGTTCACCTGATAGTCGACGCCGATCCTGGGGTTGCCGTTCGCGTCCGGGACCGCGGTCACCACACCGGTGACGTTGGTGTTGGCTCCGCCCACCGCGTAGAACCAGTTGGGGTCGACCTCCTTCCCGAAGTAGAAGCTCTTGGGGTGCTTCACCTCGACCGGGAAGGCGACCGGCTTCCCGCCGTTCTTCCTGAACTCGTCGAGCGCCTGCCTGCGCCAGTCGTCCTGGTTCAGCCTGACCGTCTCGTCGACGTACGCCTTGTAGGAGGGGACGTCCGACATCATCTTGTCCACTGGCAGGTTCATGGGGCTGCCGCTGTTTCCCAGGTAGTGGGCCATGTGGCGGGATGCGTCCGTCATGCCCTGCCAGTCGGCGCCCTCCGTCAGCAGTTCCATCTTCTGCTTGGTGGCCCACTCGTCGAAGCCGGGCGACTCGGAGCCGTGCTTCCCCGCTCCCGCGTCCGCCGCGGCCTGCTGCATGGTGGGGCTCAGTATGCCCGCCGCCATCAGGTCGTCCTTCTGCGCCAGCCAGAGCCGTGCCCGCGCCTCGGGGCTCAGGGACTCCCACAGGCGCCGCAGTTCGGCCCGCTGCTCCGGATTCGCGTCCCCGCCGAGCCCGGCCAATTCCTTCGCGCGCGGCAACTGCTCCTCGTCCAGGGACGTGTACGTGGCGTGACCCGCGTTGTGCGGGTCTCTGCCGTGGCTCTTGCGTAGCGCGCGTACGGCCGCCGCGTCGACCTCGGCGGCGTGCTGGACGATCCCCGTGAGCGTGTCCGCGTACCACTGCATGCGGTCCCTGGCGCGCTGGTCGGGCCCTTCGGGGGTGCACATCGCCTCCGTGACGCGGACCGTCCCGTCCGGGCCGTCGAGGACGAGGAGTCCCGGGTCCGGCGGAGTGCGGTCCGGGTCGCCCTTACGCGCTTCGTCCGTGAGGGTCTGCGCCCGCTTCTGATAGCGCGTCAGCTCAAGGTGTGCGTCGGTGAGGACATTGGCGATGCTCTCGGCCTCCGCCTGCAGGTCCGTGAACTCCTTGGCCGTCTTGCGCACGAACTCCTTGGTCACTCCGGCGTTGACGCCCTTCCAGCGGGCTCCGTCGGACTTCTTCGTCAGGCCGTCCCGCACATCGGTCGTGAGTTCGGCCAGTTCGCCGGCCATCGTCACCCAGTCGGACGCGGCCGTTCCCAGCTTGGCGAGGTCCAGGGCCATGAGATCCGAGTACGAGAAACCACCCATGGCACCTCCTACTTGAAATAGTCGTTCAGCACCGAGACGGGCAACGTCCCCGTACGGCTGCGGACCTCGGCGGCTATCTTGGCGTCCTCCCGCGCATACAGCTTCTTGCTGTAGTCCAGGTGGTTGGAGATGTGCGCGCAGGCCTGCAGGACGTGCTTCACCTGCGAAGTCCAGACCTCGACGGTCGACTCCAGTTCCGAGCCGAGCCCGAGGTGGTGATCTTTGAGTTCGGCGGCCGCCTGCATGGTGGACCCCGATCCGTTCCTGTCAGCGCCCACCCCGGCGATGTCCGCTCTCTTCTTCAGCTCGCCGTGGAGGACGAACGCCTCGTGGCCGACGGCCCCGAGATCATCCTGGTACACCACGAGATCCAGGCCGTCGGCACCGCCCGGTCCGGCCTGGTTCAGCTGCATCCGGGCGGCCTGGCCCTCCGATGCCGCGGCCTTGGCCCTCTCCCACTCTTCCCAGACCACTTCGCTCCCCCGTTCTCCGCCATACCGCAGCGGACTCCACTGCAGCCGTCAGTCACCGCTCGCACGAACTTATCAACTCCCCTCATCTGATCGATGATTGGTTTTGCCTAGCTTCTGACCGGCCTTGTTGCGTCGCGCGTCGGCACCCGGTGGCATGGCGCGTGGTGTGCGCGCCAGGCACCGCGGCGGGGAGCAGGGTACGGAGGCAGCCCGGGAGAGCGGTCGGTTCACCAGGTGCGGTGACGGTTCCCTGGTTCACCCCACCAGGGGTGACGGAGTCGTCCTACCGTGAGGAGCGCCGAGGCGGCACGGAGGGTGACTGTCCCGGTACGGACGGCGCGGTGTACGGGTGTACGGGCGTGACGTGGCCGTGCCGTCGCCGGTTCGTCCTCGGTACAAGGAACAGGGTGGTGGTACGGCATGGCAGCACAGCCGGGTGCGGGGGTTCCCACGAGCGGCGAGGCGGACGGCACGGACGAGGTCGCGGACCTGTTCCGGGCGCTCGGCCGGCAGATCAAGGTGGCCCGGGAGCGGGCCGGGCTGAGCCAGAAGGAGCTGGGCGACCGGCTCGGATACGGGGAGGAGACGATCTCCTCGGTCGAGCGGGCTCGGCGGACGCCTCAGCCGGAGCTGCTGGTGGCGGTGGACCAGTTACTGGAGTGCGGGGGTCTGCTGGCCTCGGCGGCGGAGGATGTGGAGCGGGCGAAGACGCGGCGTCGGGTGCGGCATCCGGAGTGGTTCAAGGACTACGCGCGGTTGGAGCGGGAGGCGGTAGAAGTCTGCTTCTACAGCACGCTGACGATGCCGGGGCTCCTGCAGACAAGAGGGTACGCGCAGACCATCTTCACAGCGCGGCGCCCATTCCTGGATGAGGAGACCATCGAGCAACGAGTGACTGCGAGGCTCGACCGGCAGGAGATCCTGGCCTGCTGGCCCCCACCCATGGTCACAGCACTCATCGAGGAGTCGGTGCTGCTCCGAGAGATCGGCGGCCGGGCAGTACAGCAGGAACAGTTGCGGCACCTCTTGAGTATGGGGCAATTGCGCAACGTGGAGATTCAGGTGCTTCCGCTGAAGTGCCAGGGACATGCGGGCATGGAAGGGCCGTTCATCCTGCTCACCCCGAAAGGTAAACCGCAGGTCGGATACGGAGAGTTCCAGAGCGTCAACCGACTGATCACAGACCCGGAGGAGGTCCGTATGCTGGCCGCACGCTACGGAAGCATCCGAGGGCAGGCTCTTAACCCGGCTGAGTCCTCGGCCCTGATCGAGAAGCTGCTGGGAGACTGAATGCACAACCAACAGCCCAACGGGCTCCACTGGTTCAAGAGCACATACAGCGGCGGGGACGGCGGCGAATGCGTCGAGATCGCCGCCGACGCGACCGTCATACACGTACGCGACTCCAAGGAACGCGGTGGCCCTCAGCTCGCGTTCGCGCGGAGCGCATGGGCCGGGTTCGTCGCGAACCTCGGGCGGAACCGGACCTGACCGGCCCGCTCGAGATCGCGCCGCTCAGGCCTCGTGACGCGGCCCTTCCCCCGGCGGCGGGTCCAGTATGGTCCGGTACTCGCCGCCGGTCACTCGGGCCTCGGCCATGCGGTCGTAGATGTCGAGGATGAGCTCCTTGGTGCGGTAGGTGCCGAAGGTAGCCTCCTCGTCACTTTTGAGACGCGAGAACGTGTCCATGACGTACGCGACGTCTGCGCGACTGAGCTCATAGAGGTGGAAGAACGCAGCGTCGAGCTCCGCGCGCAACAACGTTCGCCGTGCTTCATCCCACTGGAAAGGGGCGCCCCCCACACCGATCGCCCTGGCGAAAGACGCCATGTCCCAAGCGGTGTAGGTCAGTTCAGCAACCCGTGCGGCAATCCACGCAGCGACGCTCTTGGCACTGTTCCAGGGGCAGGGCTCTTCGCCAGCCTCAGGGCTGAGAACTGGAAGTTGGTAAGCGGTGAAGAACTTCAGGTGCGTGCCGCTGAATTTCTGACGTGCAACGTAGTCCAGCACGTAGGAGGACAGCGCCGCCTGAAGCAACGCAGGGTTGCCGATGGTGGGCAGCATCAGCAGGGTGCCATCAGGGACAGCAGTACGTCGCAAAGCGGTGTTGATCATCGTCCTGCGGTCCGATCCGCGACAGATGTCACGCCACCCCAGAAGCCACTCCTCGTACCACTCCTTGTCCGCCAGCCGAGTCCGGACCCCCGGCCACATGATCCGGTTGCCCTTCTTGTCCCGTTTCCCCGAGTCCACGTCGTCCTCCGGCGCCCAGTACCGGGGCAGCGGCGCGAAGTCCGGGTCGTCGTGCTGTTCCGGCGTGACACGCGGCAGCGTGCCCATGTTGGCCTGGGCCTGGGTCTGGCCCTCGTACGTGCCGAGGCGGTGGTCGAAGTGGTGGAGCATCTTCGCCTCGTACAGCGGGAGGTACCGCCGCTTGTCCCCGGCCTCGGGGCGGACGAACACGTTGCCGGTGAGCCGCCAGCCCTCGCCCTCCAGTTCCTCCTTGCCCCGGAAAAGGTGGGAGTCGTTGGACATGTCGAACATGCGCATGAACGTCAGGCCCCACGGGTTGGTGCCACCCCAGCCGTTCTCATCCGGCTCCTTCATCAGGACCGGAACACGGCGGTAGACGCCCAGGCTGATCTCGGCGTCCCGGCGGGTGCGGAACACCGGGAGCGTGCCCGTGTTGGGGTTGACCAGCAGAATCTCCTCCGGGGGCATGGCGAAGCGCCGGCCGTCCAGGTCCTCCATGTAGCGGGTGCCGAAGGCGAAGGACGCCTCGTCGACCCGCGTGCCCATGCCGGTGACCGTGAACAGGGCGAAGCGCACCGAGTGGTGCACGTCCCGGCTCAGGATGAACGCCTCGTTCTCGAAGTCCAGGAACGACGCAAGCCGTGCCGTGCGCACCAGGTCGGAGAAGAACGGGGCCGTCGTGGCGTCCGTGGCAATGCCGGTGGGCAGGACCAGGCCCAGGCGTCCGGTCGGGGCGATGCCCAGGGAGGCCGCCTCGGCGAACACCGCGTACGTGTTGACGTCGCCCCGCCCGGCCAGCGGGAACCGGCCCGAGTCGCGCAGCAGATGGCTGATGCCCTCGGAGAGTCGGCGGGCGGCGATGAACTCGGTGTGCAGCGCGCGGTCCGTCTCCTCCTCGCTCTCGGCCAGCGCGTCGATCATACGTTCGCGGGCCGCCTTGTTCGCGGCGTTCGCGATCTCCTCGTTCCGGGTCGCGAAGAACTCCTGCTCCTGGAGCTTGACCCGCTCCCACGGCGGATTCCCCAGCACGCAGCTGAACCCACCCTGCCACCCGGTGCGTTCGTCCACGCCCGGCGCGTCCGGGTCCGCCGGGACCCGGAACACCTCGGGGAACTCCAGGTGCCAGTGGAAGAAGTGGTACTCCTCCCGCAGCCGCTCCAGTTCCTTCAGCGTGCCGTCCGGCAGGCGCGCGCCGCCATCCTCCGAGTGGAGCGTGAGCAGCGACTTGGTGGTAAGGGCGGGCGGTGTGGCGGTCGGCGTCTTCTTCCAGACGAACGCCGCACACCACGCGTCCGCGAGCTCCAGGGCGCGGATGTAGTCGGGGGACGTGGTCAGCGCACGGTACTCACGGGCCTGGCCCTGGACGTCCTCCAGGTCCTCCGAGTCCGCGCCGGTGATCAGGGAGAGCTTCTCGCCGAACTCGGCGTTGGAGCCCAGGACGAACGGCTCCCCGGCGAACAGCTCCTCCTGACTCACCCCGCGCCGCAGGGCCGCTCGCCACGCCGCGCGCTCCGACGCGTTCCGCTTCTTCAGGTCGGTGACGTGCTTGCGGTCGTCACCTTCAAGCGGCTTGAACGCGTCGTCCGGCAGGCCGCCGGCCAGCAGCTTCGGGGTCGTGCCGAGCAGGCCGTTGCCGTGCTTGATGTGGGCGTCGAGGAAGGTGAGGGGCCGGCCCGGCTCCATGGCCTCGATCCACAGGGAGACCTTGGCCAGTTCGACGGCCATGCGGTTGAGGTCGACGCCGTAGACGCAGCGGGAGACGACATCGCGCAGGGCGTGCCGTACGTCCTCGGCGCTGGGCTCGGGGTCGTCCTTGCGGATCTCGGCGAGGCGGCGGGCGATGCGGCGGGCGGCGGCGACCAGGAAGTGGCCGGAGCCGCAGGCGGGGTCGCAGACCGTGAGGGCGAGCAGGGCGTCCTCGCGCTCCTTCGGTGTCGTACCGGAGCGGACCGCCCGGTCGATGACCGGGTCGAGAGCGGAGTCGAGGAGGCAGTCGATGAGTGGGGACGGGGTGTAGTAGGAGCCGGAGGTCTTGCGGTCGTTGCCGTCGAGTTTGGCGAGGACGTACGTGTCGCCCTCGTCCAGGCGCGGCTCCAGCTCCAGCAGGGACTCGTAGACCGAGCCGAGTTCGTCCGCGCCCAGGTGGCGGTAGTCGACCTTGCGGGGGCGGCCCAGCTTGGCGTCGTGGACGACCGACAGGGCGCGTACGGCCTCGTACAGGGCCTGGTTGGACAGGCTGAGCCCGTCCAGGATCTCGTCCGTCTCCGTCGGCTCGAAGAGGCCGCCGAGGGCGGGCAGGCCCAGCTCGGGGCGGCCCCCGGGGGTGCCGAGGCCCTTGATGACCAGGGTCAGGGCGTGCCACTGGTCGCCGTGGAGGGTGCCGACGCGGCGGGCGAGGCGGCGCAGGCGGGCCGTGGAGAAGTACTTCTCGTAGGTACCGCGGGCGGTGGCCGTCGCCTCGGGGTGCAGCAGCAGGTCGCGGTCCTCGGTGACGAAGAGGAACAGCAGGCGGTAGGCGAGGCGGAGCAGCGCCGGGTGGAGGTGGTCGCGGACGTTCTTGTCGCGGCTGCGCAGGGCGTCGCGCAGGGCCGCGTTGTCGGGGTGGGTGATGAGGCCGTTGCCGATGGCGACGAGGGCCTTCTCCACTCCCTTGCGGAGTTCCTTCAGGGCGCGGGTGCCGCTGTCGATGGCCTCGGTGCGCCACTTCTCCAGTGGGCAGGTCGCGGCCGGCTCGCCCTTGGCGCGGGGCTCGAAGCGGGTGCGGTGCAGCAGCCGCCACAGCAGCACGAAGTCGTCGGAGCGGTTGCCCTCGAAGATCGCCTGGAGGTCGAACTCGATGAAGGCGGCGCCGGTGAGGGAGGCCGACTCGCGCAGCAGGCGCAGCTGGCGGCCGTTGGAGAGCACGCCCCACAGGGTGGAGTCCGCGGAGCGGTTGAGGTACTCCTGGACCATCGACTGCGGGATCTGCTTGGCCAGTTCCAGGGTGCGGTGGTCCAGGGGGACGTTCCAGCCGGTGAGGTGCACGGGGACGTGCGCCCACTGGTGGCTGACGCCGAAGTCCTTCTCGCCGTCGCGGGAGCGCAGGCCGGGGGCGGGAACGGGGGCGAGGGCGCCGAAGCCGAGCTGTTCGAAGAGGGGCAGCAGCCAGCGTTCGGTGGTCAGGCCGACCGCGTGCACGCCGGGGTCGGCGTCGGCGCCGTCGCGGGCCAGTGCGTCCTGGTAGGAGGTCCACACGCCGCGCAGGTAGCCCCAGGAGCGTTCGGCGGCGTCGCGTACGGAGTCGCCCTTGGCGTACAGGCGGTAGTCGGCGGGCTTGGAACCGGTCTGCTCCTTGCCCTCCTTGATCCGTACCAGGAGGTCGTACGGGAGCAGGCCGCCGACGGTGGCGACGGTGTCGGTGACGAGGGTCCTGGCGAGGCTCATGCGTCCGCTCCCTGGGGGATCGTCGGGGCCGGGAGGTAGTGGTAGACGCCGAGGACGTCCGGGTCGCCCTGCGGGACGACCTTCAGGCCCGCCAGACGGGCCCGGGAGGCGGTGCGGACCCGGTGGTGCGAGGCCTCCAGCTTCTTGCCCAGGTCGGCGGAGTGAACGCGCAGTTCGGGCATGAGGACCGTGGGCAGGGCCGCCAGGATGTCCCTGATGTGCCCGGCGGCGAACGTCGGGTCGGTGTTCTGCGCGGCGCGGGCGTCCAGGAGCGCGAGTGCCTCGTCCTCCGGCAGCCACTGGGGCGCGGTGGCGCTGCCGCGGAAGGCGACCACGCGGGCGTCCTCGGCGAGCTGCTCGCGCACGGAGCCGTCGCGGGTGGGCAGGTGCAGCCGGAAGCGGTGGCGGACGAGCAGGAGCGTGGTGCGGCGGTCGACCGCCTTGGTGCGGACGACGCCGCAGCGGCGGGCGGGGCGCTGCCACTGCGGGATCTTGTCGGCGTCGTCGAGCGCCGCGTCCAGGACGAAGCGGGCGGTGGCGGCGACCACCGGGTCGGTGCGGGTGAGGGCGGCCTCGCCCCGCGGGGCGCTGGGGGCGTCGTGGAAGACGACCGGGCGGGGGTGGCGGGGGCCGAGCGCGGCGGAGATGGCGTCGCGCAGGCCGAGCGGGAGGGCGTCGGTGTGGACGGTGAAGCCGCCCTGCTTTGTCGGAGCGGGCATGCCGCGCAGCGCCGTCAGGGCGCGGCGGGTGAAGTCGCGCACCTCCTCGCCGGTGCCGAGCGCGGCGCGGACCTCGGCGACCTCGGCGGCCACCTCGTCCTTCTTGATGCGGTGCTGGGCGTAGCGGGAGCGGTTGCGCTTCTCGCGCTCGGCGGAGGACTGCCAGGCGATCTCCAGCTGCTCGGCGGCTGCCGCCTCCTCCTGCGGGAACAGGCCCTCCTGTTCGTAGGCCGCCTTCTCGCCGCGCAGGATCAGGCCCTCGAAGACGGCCTGCATGGCGCTCTCGGACTCCTGCGGCACGGGCACGGAGATGCCGGTGACGCGGCGGATCCGCTCGTGCTTGCGCAGCAGGACGTTCAGGACGATGCCGTCGACGGGGTTGTCGGCGCCGTACAGAGTGAGTGCCTTGACGACGTCGGTGCGCTGGCCGAAGCGGTCGACGCGGCCCTCGCGCTGCTCGTGCCGGGTGGGATTCCAGGCGAGGTCGTAGTGGACGACGGCGTCGAAGGACTCCTGGAGGTTGACGCCCTCGGAGAGGCAATCGGTGGCGACCAGGACGCGACGCTCGGCCGGCGGGTTGCCGTCCTCGTCGGCGCCGGTCAGCTCGGCGATGCGGGTGACGCGCTGGTCGGGCGAGAGTTCGCCGGTGACGGAGGCGACGGCGACCGGGTGCTCGGCACCCTTCTTGTTGAGGACCTTGGTGAGGTGCTTGGCCACGTAGTCGGCGGTCGCGATGTAGCGGCAGAAGACGATGGGGCGGTAGCCCTCGTCGAGGAGGTCGGTGACGGTGGCGATCAGCTTCTTGAGCTTGGTGTCGCGAGTGGGGCCTTCGAGCTTCCTGGCCGCCTCGGCCATGGCGATCAGGCGGGCCTTCTCCTCGTCGTCCTCCGCGGTGTCCTCGCGCTCGGGGGCATCGTGCTCGGGAGTCTCGTCGGGGCCGTCGGCCGCTTCTGCGGCGGCGGGCAGCCGGGTGCCGGGGACCGCGTCGGCGGACTCGGCGCCCTCGCTGTCGGCCGGGTCGGAGACGGTGCGCTCGCCGGTGCGGTCGGCCTCCTCCGGGGAGTCGGCCTCCTCGACGCCGGCCCGGGTGTTCAGGGACTGCACAGCGGCGGCCGGGGAGGAGGACAAGGTGCGCAGCAGGGCGAGCGTGGACCACCAGCGCTGGCGCTGCTGGAGGGCGCCGTCGGCCGCGCGGACGGTCTCGCGGGCGTACGCCAGGACCTCGTCGAGGAGCTTCTTGTAGTCCCGGTGCAGGGTGTACGGGGACTCGGCGGTGTCCCGGGAGGTGGGGAAGTGCGCGCCGTCGCCGAAGTCGTCGCGGATGTCGGCGCGGCGGCGCTGCACGAAGTACTCCGCGAGGAGCCGGCGGCCCGCCTCCGTGTCGAAGCTCACCGTGGCGAGGCGGTTGTCGAGTAGGCCGAGCAGGCGGCGGAAGGGTTCCTCCTTGCCGCTGTGCGGGGTGGCCGTGACCAGCAGGAGGTGGCGGTCCGCCCGGTCGGCGAGGGCGCGCAGCAGGGAGTACCGCTGCTGGGAGGTGCGCGCGGAGGCGCCGATCGCGGTGTCGGCGACGCAGGAGTGCGCCTCGTCGACGATCACCAGGTCGGGGCAGTTCTTCAGGAAGTCCTCGCGGTGACGGGGGGACTTGATGAAGTCGGTGGAGACGACGTAGGCGCCGTCGGGGCGGAACACCGACTGACCGTACGGCGTCTCGCGCAGCAGCCGACCGATCGTGGACGGCAGCACGAGACGGGCGTCCACGCCGAACTTGCCGTACAGCTCGGCCCGCCACTGCTCGGCCAGGGCCGGCGAGCAGAGCACGACCAGGCCGCGGGCGTCGCCCTGGGCCAGCAGCTCGGCGGCGATCAGTCCGGCCTCCACCGTCTTGCCGATGCCGACGTCGTCGGCGATCAGCAACCGGACGGTGTCCTGGCGCAGCGCCATCAGCAGCGGCACCAGCTGGTACGGGCGGGGGTCCACGGAGACCGATGCGAGCGAGCGGAAGGGGCCCGCGCCCGAGCGGAAGCCGATGCGCAGGGCGGTGCGCAGCAGCCCGGCGGCCTGCTGGTCACCCAGGTCGGAGGGGGTGGGCGGGGCGAAGGTGGCGGGGGCCACCTGCTCCAGTGCGGGCAGGACGCCCGCGACGTCGTCGTCGGCGCCGCCGAGCGGGCGCAGGACGAGGAGCTCCGGCGTGGAGTCCGGCAGCACGACCCACTCACGGCCCCGGGCGTGGACGAGGGAGCCGACCGCGTACTGCTGCTGGGTCGGCTGGGCGGCGGTGGTCATGGGTGCCTTCCGGGGTCGGGGCGGGCGGGACTGCGGTCGGGCCGGCGGGTGCGGGTCGCACGGGGACAATGCATGACGCACCGTCCCCGTGCACGGAGGGTGGTGAGATCCGCCGCAGGTCAGCGGCGGGCCTCGCCGAACACCGAAGGGTACTCGGCGACGGCCTTGGCCCAGTCGTCGTCGTACCGGATGCGGATGACCTCCCAGCCGATCTCCTTCAGCCGCTCGGCGGCCTCCTCGTCACGCAGAGCCGTCTCGGCGTGGTCGTGGTGCGGGCCGTCGACGAACACCGCGATCGGGCCGTAGCCGGTGTCGTAGACGAAGTCCGGCTTGGACAGGGCCTCGCTCACCTTCAGCTGCTGGCGCTGCGGCAGATGGTGGCCGTGGGCCCGCAGGTAGGCGATGAACCGCTCCTCCAGGGAGGAGTCGGCACCCTCGATGAGCGCGTCGGCGTGCTCGTCGCGGGTGCGGCCGACGTGGCCGCCGCCGACCGCACCGTCCTTGATCTCCATCAGCAGGTCGCGGACCAGACGGCGGTCGATCGCCCGGTGGTGGCGCTGGTTGCCGAAGGAGAGCAGGCAGTGGTAGCAGCCCTTCTCGCACGGGTCGCCGTTGCGCTTCTCGGCGCCCCGGTCGCGGCCCTCCTGGTCGTAGTGCGCGATCTCCAGTGCCCGGCGGGCGGCGCGGGCCAGCGCGTCGGGCTCGGCCTGCAGCCGGCGCAGCACACCCGCACCGCCCTCGGCGCTCTCGATGAACAGCAGCCGCTCGCGGGGGCCGTCGTGCGGCGGCAGCTCCCAGGTGTCCAGTTCGGAGTCCTCCAGCTGGAACTCGGCCTCGATGCCCCGCTCCAGCGCGTACTGGAGGGTGATCGCGGTGTCCCGGTCGACGGGGGCCGCGAGCTGGAGCACGAGGATGTTGCGGGTGTCCTGGACATAGGGGATGACGGGGACCTTGCGCAGCGCCTTGTCCGCGTCGGCCAGGCCCGCCTGTTCCTCCGGGGTCTCCCGCCCGGCCGTGCCGGTGTCCTTGGCGCCGGTCGAGCCGGCCAGCCACTCCCCCGTGACCGGGTCGATCCAGAAGCCGATCTCGCCCTTGGCGACCGAGCGGCGGTAGCCGAGGTTGGTGAGCCGGACCGTGGCGCTGTCGCCGTAGGCGAGGTGGGCGAGGAGCCGGCCGGCCGCGGACTTGGCCTCGGCCCGTAGGGAGCCGTCGCGGCCGTCCTGGTGCTTCTTGAAGCGGTAGGAGATCTCCACGGCGTAGCCGGTGCGCTGGCGCTCCTCCTCGTCGGAGGAGATGCGGTCGCGACGCTGGGTGAAGACCGTGTGCAGGTGCAGCAGGCCGGTGCGGGCGTCGCCGAGCGTGGCCCGGCAGCCGGGGCAGGTGTCCTCGCGCTGGTCCTCCGGCGACAGGTAGCCGCAGCTCTGGCACACCTTGGCGCTGTCGGTGGTCAGCTCGCCGGAGGTGTCCGGCGGCAGCTGGACCCGGTTCACCTTGAAGCGGCTGCCCTCGTGGTAGATCAGCGCGCCGGGGCCGAACTCGCGGATCGCGATGAACCGGGAGCGCTGGAGGTAGTCGCCGTCGTAGCCGCGGCTGGTGCGGCCGGTGCCGGGGATGTACGCGGCCAGCGGCAGCCGGGGGAAGGAGTAGCCGGGCAGGAAGCCCTCGGAGGCGAAGTAGCGGTACGGGTAGAAGTCGGACAGCACCGTGCGCTCGCCGCCCTGGCGGTTCTCCAGGAGCGCTATCTGGTTCTCCGCCTGGGCGCGGCGGCGTACGGCCTGCTGCTGGGAGCGGCCGGTCGCCGTACGGTTGCGGATGTTGTCGTGCTGGAGCTCCCGCTCCTCCAGCGCCTTCTGGTAGAGGGTGCGCCAGCGGCCGCAGGCTCGGTCGAAGGCGCCCGGAGCGCTTTTGACGGTGTCCTCCAGCCACTGCTCGTGCCACCACGAGGTGTCCCGCAGTGTGTCGGCGCAGCCGGCGAGAACGGTACGGGCACGGGCCAGGGCCCGGGCCTGCGCCCTCTTGTTGGCGATCTGCTCGCGCACCTCGGGCAGCAGGGCCAGGGAGGGGGTCTTTCCGTCCGCGTCGATGATCTTCGTCATGGAGCGGCCGAGTTCCAGTCCCGTCTCGGCGAGCCAGATGGCGTGCACGTGCGAGGCGAGCAGGTCCTCGTTGGCCAGGTCCAGGCGCGGCGGGGCGACGGTACCGGCGACCATCTGGTCGGAGCGGGTGAAGTAGTACTGGTCGTGGCTGTTGCCGGTGGCGCAGTACGTGGTGACCAGCGCGGGCTGACCGGAGCGGCCCGCACGGCCGGAACGCTGGGCGTAGTTGGCGGGGGTCGGCGGGACGTTGCGCAGGTTGACCGAGTTGAGGCTGGCGATGTCGACGCCCAGTTCCATCGTCGGCGAGCAGTACAGCAGGGGCAGCGGGGCCCCCTTGCTGAACAGGCGTTCCCGCTCCTCGCGGATGTCGGGATGGACCTGGGCGGTGTGCTCGGCCGCGTGCAGGCCGGCGAAGGTGCCGGCGACGTCCTTGTAGAGGCCCTTGAAAAAGGCGTTGACGCGGGGTCCCCGTCCGGTGCGGTAGGTGCGGCGCAGCCGGTCCACCGTGCCGTGGTCGTCGTCGCGGGCGTGCCAGCGGATCACGGTGTGGTTGATACGGTAACCGGGGTCCTCGTTCCGGCCCTGGGTGACGCGGGTGAGGACACCGCCGTCGGCGAGGACGTCGAGCAGGTCGGTGATGACGTCCTGGGCGTCGGCGAGGGAGAGGTCGTGCCGCCAGTCGGGGAAGGTCCCCGGCTTGCGCACGAAGCGGCCGAAGGCACCCCGGCCGGTGAGGTTCTTCTCGCTGCGGCTGCGGCCCGGCCGCCCCGCACGCGGCAGGGCGACGGTCGGCGCGGGGGGCGCGGCCTCGGTGTCGGCGATCCCCCAGGCATCGTTCAGCTTCGCCGACTCCTTGCGCAGCTCGTTGAACTTGGCCTCGGTGAAGTAGGGCGTGTCGACGGCCCGCTGACGGCGCAGTTCGTCCATGAGGACCCGGGCGAGGTCGAGGCGGGTGGCGGGGGTGGCGGTGCGCAGCGGGCCCGCGGCCCGCTGCCAGCGCTCCTCGTCCTCGGCGATCTCGTCGAGACCTGCGTACTCCAGGCCGAGGAGTCCGGTCTGCTCCAGGTTGGGCATGGTGACCCGCCAGCCGCGCTCCAGGTCCAGGAAGAGCCGGTACTCGGCGATCTGGGCCAGCGCGTCCCGGGTCTCCTCGGCGAGCGCCGTCACCTCGGTGGGGTTGTTGGCGTACTCGTGCGGGGCCAGCCCCATGGCCTCCACGACCTCCTCGCCGAGCCGCTTCCAGCGCAGCCCCTTCTTCCCCGCCTCCAGCATCGCGCGGTACAGCGCACCGCGCAGCTGGGTGACCATCACGAAGTCGTTGAAGTGCCCGGACTGCAGGCTGGCGTCCTGCCGGTTGTCGACGAAGGTGAGCAACTTGCGCGCGTCCTTGCCGAGTTCCTTCTCGGGAAGGTCCTTGAGGTGGCGCACGATGGAGGCGCTGACGACGGACGTGGCCGTGGAGCGGCCCTCCTGGTCGAGCGTCATCAGCTTGGCGAAGTCGCGCTCCCGCACCTCCTCGTAGCTGACCCCGCATTCCAGGCAGAAGAGGAACGGGGCGGGCAGGTAGGCCGCGTACAGGCCGTCCTCGTGGCCCTTGTCCACGGTTTCGCCGTCGGGCCGCACCCACACCGGCTGGGGCGCGCGCTTCCTGCGGCTCGTGGTGAGGACGGTCGTCGCCTTCTTCGGGTCGAGGGTGAGCCAGCTGTCGGGGAACCGGCGCTGCTCGACGGCGTCGCCCAGATGCTCGGGCCAGGGATTGGTGGCGGAGACGTAGAGGTACCCCTGGTCCTCGTCCTCGTCCTCACGGGTGCGGAAGGCCACCGTGCCGTCGTCACGCTGGTCCCGGGCCACGGTCAGGTATTCCTGACCACATTCGCGGCAGAAGGAGAGCGGGAGGAGCAGCTTCTCCGGCTGCCCGGGCACCCGCTGCTGATAGGTGCGGGTGATGTAGCGGCTCTCGGCCGGCTCCAGGGAGACGTACGCCGAGCCGCCCTTGGAGAGGAACTGGTGCAACCGGAAGGCGAACAGGGGCCGGTCGGTCTCCGGGTCACGGGCCTGCGAGCCAGCCTGCAGGGTGGCGCGGATGGCGTTCATGCAGGCGGTGTACGGCTCGTCGTCGGGCGCCTCCTTCGGGATGTCGAAGGCCTTTTCGCGCAGGGCACGCGCGGCGAGTTCTACGGTGACGGGAGCGGCGCGGACCAGCAATTCCGCACCGTCCTCGTCAGTGACTTTGGTGAGCCCGAACGTGGTCTCGATCCAGCGGGCCAGCGGGTCGGCGGCGAGTGCCTTGTACTCCTGCGGCGGGTTGTTCTCCCGTACCCGGGCGGCGAGTTCGGCGGAGGTGGGAATGGCGTCACCAGTCGCCCGGACCAGAGTCTCGCCCACCACCCGCTCCGGGAGGATCTCCGTGTCGAACAGCGTGGAGGCGACATCGGCGACGGCACGGCGGCGGGCGGCCGGGGTGCCGTCGGTGGCCATGGTGGCGGACGTGCCGACACACTGCAGGTCGGGCGACTCGCACGCCTCACGCACCCGCCGCACCAGCACGGCGACGTCGGCGCCCTGCCGGCCGCGGTAGGTGTGCAACTCGTCGAGGACGAGGAAGCGCAGGCCCTTGGCCCGGCCGATGAGACGCTTGCGCTCCTCGGGCCGGGTGAGCATCAGCTCCAGCATTACGTAGTTGGTGAGCAGGATGTCCGGCGGGCTGTCGAGCACCGCGTCCTTGTCGGCCTGCTTCTCCTGGCCGGTGTAACGGGCGTACGTGACCGGCTCCCGGCCTTCGCCGTAGCCGGCGGTGAGAAACTTCTTCAGTTCGCCCATCTGACTGTTGGCCAGGGCGTTCATCGGGTAGACGATGATCGCCTTGATGCCGGGGGGCGCTCCGGCATCCTTCTCCCGCAGCACCCGGTCGACGATGGGCACGATGTAGCCAAGGCTCTTTCCGGAACCGGTCCCGGTGGTGAGAACGTACGACTGCCGGGAGGCTGCGGCCTCGATGGCGTCGTACTGGTGGCGGTGAAAGGTGATGGGGCGGACGGTCGCATCCGGCTTGTCCTTGCCGGTCCGGAAGATGCGCTTGCACTCGGGGTGCAGGAGGCCCAGGTCGTCGGCGAGGTGGTCGACGGTGCCGCCGCGCTCGAAACTCGGGTTCAGCGAGAGCCAGGGATCGGGCCACTGGTCGCCGTCGGCAAGGGACTTGGAGACCTTCTCGCCGATGCGCGGATCATCGATCACCACCGATCCGGACGTGTACTCCTTGTAGTCCTGGATGAGTCGGCGGTGCACCCCGAAGACGTCCACGTGATCCTCACTTGTTCCCGACGCGATCCACACGTCACCGTAGCGGGTGGAGACACCAGTAGTACCGCCCCTCCCCCTACCATTAGAACAGTGATCCGTGAACACAGTCAACGCACACAACTTTCTCGGTTGATGCGCCGCACGTGACGTCGTGCCAAACTCTCCCATGACGACCGCCCGGGGCGGGCGCCAGGGCACGGAGGGGACGGGGCCACACCGCGGATGAACACGGGATCGCTGATCGCCGGTAGATACCGGATCAAGAGCCTCATCGGCCGGGGCGGCATGGGCATCGTCTGGCTCGCGCACGACGAGAACCTCGGCCGCGACGTGGCGCTGAAGACCATGAGCGCCGACCTCGGTGTCACCGAGGAGCAACGCGCCCGCGACGCCGAACGGTTCCGCCGTGAGGCACAGGCCGTCGCCCGGCTCGACCACCCCGGGCTGGCGACCGTCTACGACCTCGGCGAGGAGAACGGTACGCGTTTCCTCGTGATGCAGTACGTGATCGGGCCCGCGCTCGGTGACCGGATCGCCGAGGAGGGCCCGCTCTCCGTCGAGGAGACCGCTTCGATCGGTGTGCAGATCGCCTCCGTCCTGGGCTCGGTTCACGCACGCGATGTCGTGCACCGCGACCTCAAGGGCAGCAATGTCGTCATCCGTACGGACGGGGTGGTGAAGGTCCTGGACTTCGGCGTCGCCGCTTTCCTCGACCCCCGGGCGACGTCGCTCACCACGACCGGCGAACGCCCCGGAAGCCTGGAATGCATGGCGCCGGAACAGATCCGGGGCAAGCCGGTCGACGCGCGCACGGACCTGTACGCGCTCGGCTGCCTGCTCTACGCGATGCTGACGGGCGAACCCGTCTTCGCCCACGACTCCGAACTCATGCTGCCCGGCATGATCCTGGAGAAGCCGCCCGTGCCGCCCCGGGAACTGCGCCGCGGAATCCCCACCGCGCTGGAGGAACTCGTGCTCCAGCTGCTGGCCAAGGAGCCCGCCGAACGGCCCGTTCACGCGGGCGAGGTGTGGCAGCGCCTCTCCGCGTGGCTACCCGCACGTCGTGCGCCCGAAGAAGCACTGGTGCCGTGGGCGGAGGTGGACCCGCTGCGGCCCTTCACCCACCCGATGGGTCCCGACGCACGACCGGTGCGGGCCTGGGCCCGGGCGGCCGACCGGCGGGGGCACGGTCCGGGCCGCTGACCGCGCGCGGCAGTCGGCCCGGACCACACACTCCTGTCGGCTCTGTTCTCGTCGGGGTCAGACCCCGAACAGTGCCAACTGTTCCTGCTCATCAGCGCATTCGGTCTGCTCCGGTTCGAGGGCGAGACCCGCTGCCGCCGTTGTGGCCGGATCCGGATCCGCTACGGCTTCCACGCCGTCCACCGGATCGGCCTCCCCCTCGGGCCGCGTCGGCAGCACGTACTGCTGCCCCAGGCCCGCCAGATGCAGCGGCAGCGGCAGGGCGAGCGCCTGCGGATAGTCGGGGGGCTGGCGCAACAGGTGGGCGGCGAGGGCGAGGGCCTGCGGGTCGTCCCCGTCGTCGGCGTGGCAGCCGAGGACGGCCAGTTCGACGAGGGCGGGCGTCCAGCCCACCGTCCCCGTGTCGATGGTCAGTTCCCCCTTGCGCTTGCCCCTTCGGAGCGGACGCGGTGCCAGCTTGTCCGCCTCCACGGCCGAGGTGCTGAACTGCACGGGCTTGGGGGTGGTGCTGTAGAAGACCCGTCCCGTTCCGTCGCCTTCCGGGATCCAGAGATGTGACGCGATGCCGTTGGGCCCGTCCTTGGGGTTCACCCCCCACCACTGGGCGGTCTCGCGGCCCTTCCCCGTGCGTACCCGCACCAGTCGCAGGTCCGGAGCGAGCCGCCGCGGTTCGGCGTGCCCGTCACGGATGCGGTCCCGCTCCGTACGGCCGTCCTGCAGCCAGGTCCAGTGCGACCGGGCGTTCTGCGCGTCGACCAGGAGCATCGTGGGCCGGCGGCGCAGCGACGCGCGTACCTTTTGCAGCCACTCCTCCGCGGTCCGCCGCTGCTCCTCACGGTCGGCGCGCCAGCTGCGGCGGCGTCCGGCGGGCGCCGTCTCACCCTCCGTACGCGGCGCCGGCACGGAGGGCCGCACCTCGGCGAGATGGGTCAGTCTGAGCAGCATGACCGGATACGGGACCCACGCCCCCGCGCCGTCGTCGGCATACGGGTCCCAGCCTTGGACCCGGGCCAGACCGCTCCCGGCCGCCTGCGGGGTGACCAGGACGGCGACCGGGACATCGGCGGCCCAGCGGTTGCGCGCGGTGTGGTTCTTGCGGACCATCCAGACCGCGGCGTACCGCATTCCCTGCGGAACACCCTGCTCGATGCCGTGCTCGGGATGGACCCGGGCGCCCAGCTGCCGCAGTCCGTCGTCCCAGGCCATCAGGGCCCGGTGGTCCATACTGCCCAAGGAGTTGTATCCCTTGGTCTTCTTGGGGAGCGCCACGAACTGTGTGACGAAGCCGGCGTCGGCACAGCCGAGCCGCAGGGCGAACTTGGGATCGTGGTCCCGGGACGCGAAATCAGCAGGGCGGTCGATTTCCACCAAGGCCAGTGCAGGCGCGCCCCCGGTCCGGTCACCGGTCAGCCACGCCGCCGTCTCGGCCCGCCGCTCCCCCACGGCCGCGGTGACCACCTCCCGGGTGCGCCGTACGCCCTCTGGGAGGCCGAGACCTGCGGTCAGGGCACGGCCGGTACCGTCGTCCTGGCGCACGACGGGCCGCAGGCACCGCACGCGGACGGTGAGTTCCGGCGCCTGCCACTCGTGCACCACCGGACGGCCCGGGTCAGCGGCGTCGTAATCCTGTTCGGTGAAGGAACCACCGTCGCCCTTCAAGCCGAGCCGCGTGGCGAGCGCCCCGAGGGCCGCGTCCCGCATCTCGGCCGTCTGCCACAGCAGCCGCGCTTCCAGTACCGGTCGACCGTCCTCGGTCCGCGTGGCGCCGAGTTCTCCGACGGCGAAGGCCACCGCCGCCCGACGCTCGGCGCAGCGACGGGTCTCCTCTTCTTCCCGTGCCGCCTTGGGGACACTGGAGGGCGGGCCGTTGAGCGGTTTTGCCGCGGCGAGCGTGGTGTGCGTGAGGTCCGGCGCCGTACGCAGTTCGGCGGGAAGGGCCGCTTGCGCCCAGGCCGTCAGCTCCGAGCACTGGTTCGGCATCAAGCCGGCCTTGACCTCGTGTCCGCCCATCGCGGTGCGGTACACGATCCCTGCCCGCGCGTCGCGCCGCAGCCACTCCTCCGGGTCCCTCAGGATCGCGTCGGCGTCGGGGAACGGTTCACCGAGGGAGACGTCCTGGAGCAGCCGGGCCGGCCCGCCGAAGGCCCAGCCGTCGGCGAACTCGTTCCGTTCCTTGTCCCAGCGCCGCTCCAACTGGGCGACGGCATACCGCTCGCTGAGCGGCACTCCGGGCAGCACCGGCACCTGGGGGCGCAGCAGCACCGTGGTCCGGCTTCCGTACGGCAGCCGTACCCGTCCCGTCACGGGCGACGTGCGCGTCGCCCAGCGGCGGATAGACCAGTGGAGGTGGAAACGGGGCAGGGGGTCGAACGGCACGGTGTGCAGGGTGATGTTGAGGACGACGGAGAACCACCAGGTGCCCTTGCCCGGCGACGGCTCGTACGGCAGGGGCTGCGAGACCAGTTCCGCGCCCTGGTCCCTGGGGCCGCGCGGCATGGCGCGGAAGCGCAGCTGCCCGCCCTCGTACGGGTACGGGCCCAAGGCCAGGACCCGGCGGGCCAGCCAGTCCGTGGTGAGGGTGAACTGGTGGGCGGTCGGCGCGGCGGTGCCGCCCCGGGTGCTGCCGCAGGCCAACAGTTCGCGTTCGACGGGTTCCCACTCGGGCGGGTGCTCGGCGAGCTGGGCGCGGACGTCCTTGAGCAGGGCCCGGTGCTCCGGTTCGGGCCGCAGCTCGCGCAGCCAGCGGTTGAGCAACGGGGTGAGGACGTGCGGGGGCAGCGGGTCGGGAGCGTCCTCGGCGACGTACAACCAGCGCTCCGGTTCCTCTCCCCGCTCGTGGAAGGGCGGCCGGGGCAGCACGAGGACGTCCGGGGCGAAGGCCTGCAGGACCTGTTCCAGGCGGCGGGTGGGTACGGTCCGGTACGGTTCCGCCTGCGGGTCGCGGCCGGCGTTGCACAGGGCGAGGACCGCGTCCCGCCACTGTTCGGGGAAGGGCAGGGCGCGGTAGCGCGCGGTCAGGGTGGTCCGGGGGCCGGCCGGGAGCCAGGCGGCGGTGCGGACGGTGCGGTAGTTCACGGGCATGGCGGAACCTCCTTCGGAGGGATGCGACGGTGACGTGCGGGCCGGGGCCGGCCGCCTCAGCGGACGGGCCGGTGATGGCCGAGGGCCAGCATGGCGTCGTGGAAGGGCTGGTAGAGCAGTCGGGCCAGTGCCGGGTCGGCCGGGTCGGGAAAGGCGTCCGGATCGGCGTCGGGAGCGAAGTACGGCGACAGGACCGACCGCAGGGCCCGCAGCAGACCGTCGGCGGCCGGGACGGCGGCGCCCGAAGCCGTGGGAGCGAGGGACCGCGCCAGCCGGGGAGCGAAGGCCGCGTCGACGAACACGACCCTGGCGGGCACTCCACCTCGTACCAGGCGGCCGATGACCTGCCACATGGTGACCAGCTGGTCCCATGCGAACGCGCGCTTCTCCCAGGGGGACAGCCGGGAGTAGATGTAGCGCCGTGACAGCAGCCGACGCCACTCCTGGCGGCCCGCGAACCTCAGATCACGGCCCGCCTGGTCCAGCGTGGTGGCCTGGGCCACCAGCTCGGTGAAGGTGGCGGGCCCCGGGAGGTCGTCGGCGCGCGGCCGGTCGCGGACGAAGCGGCTGATCCAGTCGTTGACAGCGAAGACCGAAAGGGACAGCTCGTCGGGCCGGGGATGCGGGCGGGCGAGGAAGAGCGCGGTGCCGAAGGCGGCGTTGCGCTGGACGTTGAGGATGTTGTGGCCACGTTCGACCGCCAGCAGCGGGGCGACCAGGACTTCCGCGGACGGGTCTTCGGCGAACAGCGCGAGATCGCCGCGGCGCAGGGTGGACGAGGTGGTCCCGCCCTCCGCGGCGCCTGCGCCGTGCAGGGCCTGGTCGAGGTCGGCGTCGTCCGGTACGAGCACCCGGACCCGGCCCTGCCACCGCTCTTCGGCGTCCAGGGTGTCGGCGACGGCGTAGGCCTCCCGGTAGCTGCCCACCAGCAGCAGGGCCCGCTTGCGGTGGTCGTCGGCGACCTTGGCCAGTTCCAGGTCGAGAGGACTGTCGCAGCCGCCGGGGCCAGGCCGGCCCAGCTTGGCGGCGATCGCGCGCGCCTGTGTGGTCCGGGCCTTAGGGGCCGTCCCGGACAGGCTCATCGGCCTGCCCTCCTCGTCGTAGAGGAAGTGGGTGTCGAAACGGGTGCGTGCCACCGCTTCGAGCGATCGGGCGGACGGTTTCAGGACCACTCCCACCGGGGCGAGCACGTGGGCCCGGGTGGACTCGCCGGCCCAGCTGGTTCCCGACATCAGCACCACATGGGGTCCCGGGCGTCCGGCCGCGCGGTCCGCACCCAGCTCCGGAAGGGAAAGGAGGAGTTCGCGTCCGACGCCGGCGCAGCGGAAGAAGCGCAGGGTTCCGCTGGTGCGGCCGATCTCGTCACGCTCCCGGTCATCGGGGAGGTATTGGAAACCGAGGACGTTGCCCATGGGCGCCTCCGGGATCAGCGGCGCGTAGTCCAGGGGGGCGCGGCGGGCCAGTTCCTTGCCCTGGGCACCGAGGCGCAGCGCGGCCTCCACGTGCGGCCACAGGTGGGTGAGGCGGTCCAGACGCTGGTGCAGGGCGGACAGGAGCAGGGTGAACTCCAGGCGGCGACAGGTCAGGTCGAGCCACTTCTCGTACGCCTCCCCGGCCGACGCCCGGCCGCCGTCCGCGACCGGGGTCTGCCGCAGCATCTCGCCGAGAAGCCCGCGGACCCGGTCCCGGGTGCGGGGGGCGGACAGGCCGTACAGGAGGTCCTGGACGGTTTCGACCATGGTGTCGGTGAGCGTGCCGCGCCGCCCGCGGCCGCCGAGCGGGTCGTCACGGAAGGCATCGAGCAGCGCGGCGAGTCCGTCCCTGCGCGGGTCACGGGGCGTGGTGGGCGCCCTGTCAGGTTCCGCACCGTCGGTGTCGTCCTCGTACCCTTCGTACAGCTCCTGTTCGTCGGCCACCGCTTCGAGTTCGTCCGTGGCACGGAAGAAGGCATCGGGGCCCGGCACTTCGTCGAACCAGTCGGCGAGGAGCTTCTCCTGGAGCGCCCACGGACTGAAGTACTCGGTGTCGACCCAGTCCCTCAGCGGTTCGTCGGAGATCAGCAGGCGGTACAGCCGGTCGGCGGCGACCGTGACGACCGCCAGGGCCGCGTTCCACTGTTCGACCTGGCGGTCCGTCAGGGGGAGCCGTCCCTGACGGGAGAGTTCCTCGATCTTGTGCGTGTGCAGCCGGTCGAGCCAGGACTCGAGACCGGGTTGGACGAGGGTGGCCGATGGGGCGAACAGCTCGTCGAATTTCATCTGCACGGAGTCGGCCTCGTCGACGAAGACGATGTCGCTGCGGATGCAGGCCAGCTCGAGCTGCCGCAGCCGCTCGTCGTTGAGGTGCGAGGGCACCGCGCTCTGCACCAGGCTTGCCGGGTTGGCCACCCAGATCAGTGCGTCGACCTGCGCACGGACCGACCGGTGGCGCGGGCACTCGGCCCAGATGGGGCAGCCGTGGGGGGATCCCTTCGGTTCCTGGTCGGAAGGCATGCTCTCGACGGTGCGTGGCGTGCCCGGTTCCCAGACGGCGGGGAGGGGATCAGGGCTCTGGGCCGCCTGCTTGGCGCCTCGCTCCGGGGCGTTCCGCTCCGGATACAGGGTCGTGCACGGGGCGTCGGCATAGCGCAAAGGTCTGGCCGCCTCGGTTCCCCTGAGCGCGTCCACGACACACGCCGTACTCAGCTCGTCGAAACCCTGTGCATCGTGGTCGAGGAGGTTGTCCAGGCCGCGGGAGGCGAGCCGGCGGTGGAGCCGCTGGACATGTGTCTCGCGTGTGCTGGCTCCGAGCAGCGGAACGGCTGACAGCCCGAGGGCGGTGAGCAGCTCGCACAGGCGCAGCTGTTCGGCGGCGTCCCCTACGACGATGGTGGTGCGCAGCGGGGTCTCCCGGCGGGCGGCCCACACCGCGACCAGTGTCATCAGCGTGCTCTTGCCGGCACCCACCATGCCCGCCAGATGCAGCAGGCCGTCCAGCCGCAGCGCGTCGCCGTCGGTGAAGCCGCGCCCGTCCGCGTCCCGTGGCGCGATGCGCACGTCCGCCATGCGCGCCTCCCAGTTCCCCGGCCGCTCGATCTCCGCCTCCCGCTCGGCACTGTCCATCCATCGGGCGGTGTCGACGAGTTCGTCCCGCGTGACGGTGAGCGGCGCGGAACCCCCGGCACGCCCCACGGACAGGTCGTGTCCGGAAGGTCCCTCCAGGACGAGGAGCTCGGGAATCGTGACCGACGTCGTCCGGCGCAGTTCCCGAAAACTGCTGCGGCCCGCCGGTGCCAGGGGAAGCGGCCTGCGGACGAAGTCGGGAATCCCGGCCAGGGCCTGGTCGTACACGGCGATACGACCGGTCGCGACGGTCGGCAGCAGCGGTCGGGGAGCACTCCGCTCACGAGGGTCCGGCAGCTCGTAGGCACGCAGCCGTTCGGGAACCAGACGGTACGCGTCGAGGGCCTGGTGCCAGGCGCGTCCACGCCGGAGCGTCCACAGCATATGGCGGGCGGCGGCGAGCATCGTCTCGTGCTCGCGGGTGTGCGCCAGGCCGGCGGCACGGGCGAAGGGATAGCCGCCCAGCAGCGTGTAGGCGCCCTCGGCCGGCTCCTGCGGCGCGATACGCTGCAGCAGGCGCAGCGCGAGTTCGACCTGGCACACATGGACGGGCTTCACTCCGTCGAGCCCGGCGGGCAGCCCGTTCCACACCAGGGCCAGCTCGCGGCTCACCGGCCGGTGCCAGCTGTCACGGTCACGCACGGCGGTCTCCCTTGCACGTGCGCAGCCGTTGCTTCGCACGGGTCACGAGTTCGGCATCGGTCAGCAGCGGCAGGCCACCGGCGCTCGCGGGCCGGGCCCGTTCGAAGGCCGCGACATAGTGGGGGCGGGCCGCCGTCCGGTGCACCGGCACCACCCAGAACGCCTCGTCATATGGCGGATCCTGGGGGACGGGCCGGGCGGAACGGCCGAGGAACGTCGGGTGTGCCCAGTCCTTGACGTCGACGGCCCAGCGCCAGCCGTCGGGGAACACCACCTGGAGGTCGTAGGCGTCGTAGCCGGGCCACATCCGCACCTGGAGCCCCAAGGCCAGCAGCTCACGTTCCAGATCGGCCTCGGCCCGCCCCGGTCCGGTGACGAACTGCCGCAGTGGCCTCTCCAGCTGGCTGACCGTGAGAGTTCCGTCGTAGGTGATCCGGCGGCCCGGTGGTGGGGGCCCCTGGCGACGGCAGCGGTCCCGCTCGCACCACCACTCACCAGCTCCGACCGGAGTCAGCAGGGTGAGGCACCGCCCGCAGGCCGTGTAGGCGCCGTCCCGCAGGTAGGACTCCGGCACGGGTTTGTAGACGCGCCGGATGAGTTCGTGCACGGGTTCCAGCACCGCGTCGCCGGTCACCTCGTACATCTCGGCGGCCGTGAGGACCGGGCGGTGCACGAGCAGCCCGCGGAAAGCGGTGTACGCGTCCTCCTCTCCGTACTCACGGCACAGGCGGAGGGCGGCGAGGACGACTTCGCGGTCGCGGAAGACCGCGGCCGAGTCGGGGCTCCGGCCGGCCCACTCGTGGCACAGCTCGGTGGGCCTGCCCGAAATCTCGTCGAGCAGTCGGTCCCCGGGCTCCACCAGATCGGGGGGGAGGCTCAGAGGCCAGTCCTCGAGCGGCACCGTCCGGCAGCGGTCGACGAGTTCCGTCAGCCCGGCGGGTGGGCGGGCACCGCGCAGCAGGCAGGCCAGCACCGTGCGGTCCAGTGCCCGCTGCGCCTCAGCGGGATAGGGGAGAGTGAAGGAGTCCAGGCCGGTCTGCGCCTCCAGGGCGAGAAGTGCCGTGGCGAGCGTTCGCAGCAGCGGTACGCCGTCGTGCGCCACCCAGTTCGCGGCCGGTACGGCACTGTGGTCGTCGATGGTCACCGGGTCTCCCCCGTGGTGTCGGCGGCTCGCCGGGAGCGTCCCACGGAACACCAGCGCGCCACCTCGCAGTCGGAACAGTCGAAGTCCGGGGCGGGTTCGGCCGCGTAGGCCTCGTCGGCAGCCCAGCCGGTGGCGAGTCCGGTGATGGCCTGCCGGGACCGGTCGAGGGTGAGGCCGTCGCAGGGGTCGAGCTCCTCGAGTCGCGCTCCGTCCGGGCGCAGCACTTCCAGCTCGACGCGGGAGCGACGGGGGTCGCCACCCAGCACGCCGGATGCCAGCAGGAGAACGCCCAGCGCCAGTTGGGGGAACGTCTCCACGAGGCTCCGTCGCTCCCCGAAGCGGTGTGCGGCGGTCTTCGTCTCGCGGATCACCACACCGCCGTCATCCGTGTAGACCACATCGCAGGCGGCGATGACGACGACATCCGCCTGCTCGTCGTACACGGCGACGCGGCGCTGCGGCTCGACCCGCTCCGTGGCGGGCAGACCGTCCAGCGGACACAGACCCCGGTGCGCACGGATCATGGCGCGGGCCGCCGGCAGTTCGGTCCCGTCGAGACCTGGCAAGGCGTCGGGCAGCGGGATGTCCCGGCAGGGTACCGACGGCCGTGCTCCATGACATGCGTTGAGCCAGGCGTCGACCGCACGGCCACGTCGGATCGCCTCGTTCTCCGTCCGGCCGTCACGCAGCTTGAGCACCCTGGTCAGGTGGTACCTGGCCGGGCAGTCCCGGTACGCTCGCAGGTCGGAGACGGAGACACTGCGCCGCTTGCGGGGCCGGGCCGGCCCCGGCACCCCGAGCAGGCCAGGTACACGAGGGGCGTCCCGGCAGCCGGCAAGCGCCTCGCATCGGACACAGTCCGAGCCGGGACGCCGGCCTCGGCCGTCGGCCACCTTGGCCATCGGGCCACGCACGTGCAGGTCGAACAGCCGCTGCACCTCCTCGACATCCCAGTCGCCGAGCACGGCGGTGGAGCCGTCACGGAGTCCGACGCCCAGGACACGGACCCTGCTCGGTTGCGGCTGCGGCGACGCGAGAGGTTCGGAGCGCTCCAGGTAGGGCGTTCGCGCCGGGACCCCCGTGGCGAGGACGTGTGCGGCGGCGACCACCTCTGGAAGCGGGCGGTCCGTCTTCACCTGTCCGAGGGACGGAACCCAGAGTTCCCGGACCGTTCCGTCCCCGGACGCGTACTGCCGCCCCCAGGCCGTGCGTTCGTACTGGTCGGCGCCCCGCGCGTCGAGGGCGTTCAGTTTCTTTCCGCCCACCCAGCGCGGTTGCACGGGGGAGGTGGCCGGATGTCCGGAGGCCACGCGCGCCGACTGTTCCCGGTCACGTGCGGCAAGAAAGGTCCCGGCCGCTCCCCGTGCCCATTCCGCGTGTGCCCTCGAGCAGTTGCGGACGTGCCAGCGGTTCGCGGCGGCCTCGGCGATGGTCCTGCCCTCGTGCTCCACGGCGTCCAGCAGACGGTCCAGCGGCTGGAACACGAAGTCCTCGACCGGCTTGCGACGGGAACGCCCGGATTGCTGGACGAGCAGGGGGCGGGCCCGCAGCGCACGCCCTTCGGGACAGGCTTCGGCCTCTTCGCGCAGCAGCGGCGGACCGATCCGGATCAGGGCGCCGTCGCCGTCCACTCCCGGCGGATTCCCCAGAACAGTCACGAGAGCGCCTCCTTGCGCCTCGACGAGCAGAACGTGTGCCAGAGTGACCTACGCTGTGAACTAAGTCAAATGACTTGATGCGATCTGACGTGTCACCACTATCGTTGGGTCGGGCCGCAATTGACCATGGAGGAGGGCAGGACGATGGAGTCCGGAAAGGTGTTCGCCGGGAGATTCGAGATCACGGGCGGCCCGCGCAGCGGAGGAATGGGAAGCGTGTACCGGGCACTGGACCCGATGACAGGGCGGGCTGTCGCCGTGAAGTTCCTGTCTCGCACCTTCTGGGAAGGACCAACCGACCACGGCGGCGTACGCCCCGGTGCGAACGACTTCAAGCGGTTCGAACGTGAGCGCGCGATGCACGAAAAACTGGGCGGACAGGGAGTGCCCCGCCTCGTGGACTACGACTTCGCGTGCGGAAGGCCCTATCTCGTCACGGAATTCGTCGAGGGAAAGAATCTCCGTGACTTCCTCGTCACCCATCGTCCTACGCTGGCCGCCACCGTCGCCGTCATCGTCCAGGTACTCCGCATCCTGACGCGTGTGCACGCCGCCGGCGTCATCCATCGCGACGTCAAGCCGCACAACATCGTTCTGGCCGACGACGGCACTGCGCATCTGGTCGACTTCGGCATCGCTCTTCCGACCGACCCCGATGCGACCCGGCACACCGAGGGACGGACCCCCGGCAGCATCGGGTACAAAGCTCCGGAGATCATCCTCGGCGAACGCAACCCAGGGCCGGCAGCCGACGTCTACGGCGTCGGCTGCACCCTGTTCCGGCTGGTAACCGGGGAGCATGTGTTCATGATGAGCAGCCCCGATCACATGATCGAGTGGCACCACTGCGAAACCCCCGCCCCACGCCTGGACGCCTTTGTCGACGGACTCCCGAACGGCCTCGTCGACCTTGCCGCACGGATGCTCGACAAGGATCCCGCCGCACGTCCCACCGCCGCAGAGGCCGAATCGACCCTTCAGCCGTTCCTGCCACGGCCTGGCTCCCCGGCCCCGCATCCGGTCCTGGTGCCTGACCCCACCGCACCGTTCAGGGCTGAAATCACCACGACGGCCGGCACGGCCTACACCCCAGCCCGCCAGGCAGCTGCCACCGGCCGACGTCGGCCCATGGTGCACCGCCCGTCACCGGTCGGGCCGACCCGATCCGGTCTGCGATCCCTGATCGCGCAGACAGAGACCGAACTGGCCGAACACGGGCCGGGACCGTACGCGCAGCAGCTCGCGCGGTGCCTGCCGGACGCCCAGAACCACTGGGGCAGACGCGACCGGGATGTGCTCCGGGCGCTACTCCTCCGTGCCGACGCCGCCCGCCTCTCGGGGGACTGGCCAGGCGCCGGTTCCCACTACCGCGCGGTGGCGCGTGAGATGGCGGGCGCCGCCGTGGGAACGGTAGAACACGTCCTGGTTCTGGAGGCCCGGATCGGAGCGGCCGAGTGCGCCGTTCCGGAAGAGGACGACGCACGCGGTGCCCTGCACTCCTGGGAACGCGTCGTCCTGGAGGCATGTGCACTCCTGCCGGAGGTGCCCGACCGACTCGTACGCCGCTGCCGCGAGGTGGCTCAGGAACTGGCCGAGTGGGGACACACGGAGGTCGTCGAGACGCTGCTCGGAAGGCTTCCCGGCAGCTGATCGGGAACGTGTTCTCGTGCTGTCACGAGTGATGACCTGCGTCCCGTGTCAGGTCGTCATCCACCGTCCAGCCCGCCACCCGCCAACAGCCCGGCGAGAACATCCCCCAGAGCTTCGCTCACCGAACTCATTTCCGCCGCGGCGTGCTGGAACTCGACCAGTTGCCGATGGATTCCACCATGGCGCCGCTGCTCCTCCAGAGGCAATCGCAGCGCCCGCAGACGTCGTACGTCGATGCGGGACGACGCCGACGCATGTGTACCCGCGCGCCGCGCGTTCGAACGCACCCGCAGGCATGCCGCCAGGAAGAACGGGTCGAGGCGTTCGGGATCGACACGCAGCCGGTGCAGATGGGGTCCGAGTACCGTTGGCCCCTTGGTCTCCACCCAGGCGTCATATCCCTGCGTGGCGCCCACAATCACCACATCACCGAATGCGGTGAGCGTGAGTTCCCCTTCTCCGTGCAGGCGCTCCACATCCTCGGGGGTCATCCACTGCTGACCGTCGTACCCCTCGCCCATGAGCAACGGAGTGAGAGTCGGCACTGCTTCGTCAGGCCGGGGACCGCGCTGGACCAAGCCCGTAGGCAAAGGAGTTCCCGCGGCCAGAGTGACCGCACCCGTCTGCTCGAGTTCGGCCACACTCACATCGAGGCGGTCACCCGGCTCACGCACTACGGTGAGCGCGCGGAGCGCCTGGCTGCTGTCACGCAATGCCAGCAATGCGGCGTCGAAATCCGTCCATGACCGGCGTAGATCCGCAGCAGTGGCCGCCGCCGTGGCAGGCACGTGCCGAGCCGGCGTGAGATCGGTCTCGTCACCGAGCAGGTCCAGCACCGGGACTACGGCCGCCCCCTCAGCCGCGTCACCTCTGAGCCCGGCCAGTATCCGATCGCGCACGGCGTCCCAGTCCACAGCCTGACCGCGTCCTGTAGTCGGAGTGTGCCGGCAATCGGCTGTATCCACGAACAAGATAGAAGAAGCAGTACGTTCCCCCGCTGGTGAACCCAACAGCCAGAGGTGCAACCCCACGCCATAGGGCTGGGCCGCGCCGGCCGGTAGCGCCACCACCATGCGAACCGCACCCGCGCGGACGAGTCCGGCCCTGATGCGCCGCCCGGCACGTCGCGAGGCGACGGCCGGTGGCAGCAGTACGACGGCCAGGCCCTCCGGTCCCAGCAAGGAGAGAATGTGCTGAACCCACGCCAGTTCGGGCTCGGTGCGGGGCGGTTGTCCGAATTGCCAGCGTCGGTCGGTGGCGAGTTCGCCGTGTCCCCAGTCCCGCTCATTGGAAGGAGGGTTACACAGAACCAGGTCCGCATCGGCCTGGGGCAGAGGGTCGTCCCGCAGTGTGTCGGCTGCCAGCACCTTCCTCCCCGTTTCCGGCGCCTCCAAGGCCAACCAGGCTTCCGCCAGGCTCACGAGAACAGGGTCACGGTCGTGGCCGACCAGTTCGAGGCTACCCTCACCCGCCCATCTACGCGCTGCTGCGACGAGCAGTCCTCCGGTGCCGCAAGCCGGATCGACGACAGAGCGCACACGTTCTCCGTCCCGCGCCGCCTGTGCGATGTCCGTCATGAGATCGGCGAGGGGAGGCGGAGTCGTGGCGATCTGTCTCACATGCGTGCCGAGCCAGCGCCCCAGGAGAAAAAGGAATCCGCTGCTTCTGCTCTCGCCGTCCTTCCGCGCCAGGCGAAGGGCTTCCTCTGCCAAAGCCCGCTCCGGTCCTGTGGCGTCCGATGCGGCGTACTCCGCCGGCATCGCACCGCCCTTGGTCAACTGCCTGCCCACATGAGCGATGAGGAGTCCCATGCGGTCCCGGTCACCCAAGTCCTCGATACGAGGCCACAAGCGCTCCCAGCCACTAGCGACAGTTCCGCCCTTTCCATGCCTGGTAAGCCACTCCTCGATCGAGTCGAGGGAGAACTGCGGACTGGCGTCCGTACCGGCCACCGGGGACGGGAAGTCATCATGCCGCCGACGCCAGTTGCTGACGGCTGCACGCCCCACACCAGCGAGCCGGGCGATGCCGGCCAGTGTCACGGTCACCGGCTCGTCGTGCTGGGCCATGGTGTCCTTCCGGTCTCATGGATGTCTCAATATCGCCGGGTAACGGTACGCCACAGCATTACGTTTCGCACCATCCTTCCGAGTGCGTCATTGACTTAGTTTTCACAGTACCGCCACTGCTGGGTGACGTCATGAGTTGACCGCCGAATCCGCCCCGCATTCAGGGGACTGCCCTGGAGTCTGCACTGGAGGATCGGATGCTGCTGATCACACCACGCCTCGGCATCTCGGAGTCGCGAGCAGACCTCGTCTGCGACCGCCTCGGGCCCTCGCCGACGATGCAGCAGGGCAAGCGATTCTGCAGGGATACGGTGCTGACCGTGGAGGCACCCTGGCGCCCACTCGCGATGACACCCATCACCAAGCAGTCGAAGAACCAACCTCACTCGCCCAACCATCAGGTCGTCATCGAAGCGACCCGGCTCACGGTAAGCATCGGGCCACTCGTCGTCCTGCCCGGCCAAGACCGCCCCGACCATGCGGATGACGGCGGTGCGGTCGGAGAAGATGCCGACCACGTCGGCGCGACGCCGGTTCTTTCTTGTTCAGCCGCCCCTGCGGGTTGTTTGACCAGATCTGCCGCTAGATCTCCCGCAGGAAGGCTGTGGAGGCCAGCAGATCATGCCGGGCATCATCCAAGTGGGCTGCCGCCTTGGGGAACCCAGCCTCCAAGGTGTCCAGGACGTGTGCCATCTGAACCTTTGCCGCGTCGGCGCCGGGCTGTTTGAACACGGTCCGTAGCAGGGCGACCACCCATAACTGAGAGAATGTCGGCACCTGGCTCAGCAAGTTCCTTGCATAGTGGGTGCGGCAGCGCTGGCTTCGGCGTCTCGGAGATCAACCGGTGGCCGTTCTCATATCCAGACACTCACTCCGACGCCGGGCCAAACGCCCGGATAGGACGGAAACCCGTACACCACTTCCCAGGGCTCAACCCCGGGTTGCTGCATTACTACGGTCGGGTGGTGTCGCTTCTGCTGGCAGATGTCTGCCGCCGGGACAGCACCGGTCCCGTGCCAAAGCTGTCAGCGCCGGTAGTCAGTGGATCCAGCCGGAAGCCTTCCGACCAATTCTTCGAGCTGGCCGTTACCGAGCTCCGCCGTCGGGACCCGGACTGGACATGGGAGCGGGAGCGGGAGCGGGCTACAGTGTTCGACCGCTACCGCAACCCGGTTTCGCCGTGAGTCCGCTGCGGGGTATCGCTCGGCTGCCCTGCACATCCGCCGTGCAGGCCAGCCACTACCGTGGACGGCCCCGGGTCGGGACCTGCTGGCTGCACGGATCCGCGCGCCCAGATCCTCCGCCCACTCCAGCGCCCACGCTTTGAGTTCTTCGATCTGCCGGGGGGTGAGCCCGTACGCGGTGTAGTCCTCGTCCTCGTACCAGTCCGCGCCGATCAGCCGGTCCCGGAGGTCTTCGAGGCTGAACTCGTCGTGGGCGCGACGGCGGCCCAGGGATTCGAGGTCGGCGGTGGAGCGGTGGCGGGAGGCAGCCTGGACGTCGATGAGGTCGCGGACGGTGCCGCGGTCGGCGAGGGCACGGACCTTGGTGCCGATCACGTCGTCGAGGGAAAGAACGGGGCCGTAGGGGGTCTGGGCAGGCGGAGCCCAGAACGCCTCCTTGAGGACATCGACCTCGCACTCCTCGCCGGTGTCCGGATCGGTGACGAGGAACCGGCCGCTGAGGGGATCGGTCTGGACGTACATGATCCGCCATCCGCGCGCGCTGAGGCCTGCTGTGAGTGAGGCGACGATCTCCTGCATCGGAGCGGGGTTCTCGGTGGCGACGTCGAGATCACGGCTGAAGCGTTCGACCAGGCCGTGGGCCTGCACGGCGTATCCGCCGGTGAGGACCAGAGGGTAGGGGGAGCCCAGGTCGAGGACGTCGGCGAGGAGACGTTCGTGGAGCGGAGTGAGCTTCACGCGGCGGTCGTGTCGGCCGGAGCCGTGCGGAGCAGCTCGGGGAAGGCGTCCTCCCAGACCTCGCGGATGTACGGACTGATCAAGCGCCGCAGCACGGGCCACTGCTCGGTGAGCAGCCGGTGGTGCAGGAGAGTCACCAGGTCCTCGCGCAGTCCTTCGGCGAGGACGGTCCGGTAGAGCGTCATGCGGGACTTCGGACGGTCCAGGCTGTAGCTCGTCCGCCCGGACCAGACGATGTGGAGTGGCAGGTCCACGTTGCCCTCGACAGGGCCGGCCAGCTCCTGCAAGCGCTCGGGCAGTCGGCTGCGGTAGCGGTCCCGCAGCACCTCGGCGCGGGGTGCGGTGATCGTCGTGTCCATGCATCCAGTATCGCTGCTGGGAGGCGACGGCATGGCGGATACGGGGCTCCCCTGTCGTACGTACGGGTCGGGCGGCCGACCGCCCTTCCCTCGGGCATCTCACCCAGTGGGCGCTTGGCACATCATCGCCTACCCGCGCAGGCCCCCAGGTGGCGCGGCAACCGGCTGCCCTGCAGACCCGGGGCCAGCCCCGCTCGCGGGCGCGGGTGAGCATGACGCAGTAGGTCACGCGTAGGGCCGCCTCAGTGGAGTCGGCTGCGGCTTCGGTATCGGTATCGGAAATGACGACGGTGCCGAAGCCGGGACCCATGGCTCCAGCGCATGCCGCGGACGAGCTGCCGAGTAACGCAGCGAACGTCCCAAGCGGGAGCCAGGCACCTGTGTCCAGGTCCCCCGTCATGGCGGCCACCTGGACAGCAAGCTGGGACGCTCCCGCGCCCGATGCTGACCGTTTGCTGACCTGAGTGGGGCCATCAAGCCTCTGACCTGCAAAACACTCAAATGCTAGATCTTGGACTTGAACATGGTACGAAGCATCGAGGAACTCCCGAAATAGGCTCCCTGCCTGCGTTATTGCAGGTCAAGGGCTGTCCCCACACCATACAACCAGTCGTGGAACCGGGTCAGCCCCAGAAGTCCCGCAGGGCGGCGTTGACGGCGGCGGCCTCCCGGGTGTGCGGGTAGTAGCCGGGCACCCGCAGGAGGCGGCCCCCGAGGGAGTCCGTGAGGGACGCGGCCACGGCCATGAGGGGGAGCCCCACGTGCTCGCGGTACGTGGCTGGCGCGCGCCTCCAGGTTCCGCAGAGCACCAGAACCGGCAGGGTGCCCCCCTCGGCGGCCGGGCAGCGGTCTTCTTCTTCGCGCCGGGTCAGGGCGGAGGGGGGTACTTGGCCGAAAGTGTTCGCGGGGTGGGAACTGTCCGGCCCCTCCCCAGCCTGGGGCGATCTCTTCGTGGCCGCATCATGGCCTGTTCACGGCTTCGGACCGGTCGTGGTCGGACGCCGCCCCTTACCACACACCGCCGTCGCCGTGATCGTTTCCCGACGAAGTAAACCGGAACGGAGACTGGGCACTTCGGGCTCGGCTCCGTGGTTAGCATGAGCGGCATGCTTGATCCGGAAGGGTGACGAGCGTCGCTTCCTCGCCGTCCGGACCACCGGCGACGGCCAGTCGTCACCAGGACTCCTGCTCCCAAGTACCGAGGAACCGCCGAATGCCAGTGCCTGCTCGCCCCCGCCAGCGCCGGAGCGGGAAAGGGGCGCGTTCCTCGCCGGCCGTGTTCCCGGCCGCGCTCCTCGTCACCGCCGTGGGCGGGGCGGTCGTCACCGCCGTCGCCCCGGCCGGGGCGCGGGGCTGGGTCGCCGGCACCGCGGCCGTCGCCTGGGTGTGCACCGCCGTCCTCGTCTCGGTGGCCGCCCGACTGCTGCGCGGCGCCCGCCGGGAGGCCGCCGCACGCGGCGGCGAGCTCGAGACGGCCAGGAACCACCGGATACAGCAGGGGGCGGAGACGTCCCAACTGGCCAACGTCACCCTGCCGGGCCTCGTCCAGCAGGTGAAGGGCGGCGCCCGGCCCGCCGACGCCCTGGCGCGGCTCACCCCGCCGTCCGACCCTCACCTGCGCCAGTTGCTGGACGTCGTCGCCACCGAGCTGGACGCGGCGGTCCGGCGCGCCGAAGACGCCGAGACCGAACTGAGCACCCTGCGAAGCGAACTGGCCCGGGGCAGCGCCGAACTCGAGCGCCTGACCGCCGAGACGCTCCCGGCCACCGTGGCGCTGCTGCGGGAGGGCAGCTCGGCCGACACCGTCCTGGCCAAGTTCGAATGGCCGCAGAGCGCCCTGCTCCGCGACCCCGCCGAGTGGTTCGTGCGCGAACTCGCCTACAGCGAACGCCGTTCGGCCGCGGCCCAGGCCGCGTCCGCCAAGGCGCTCAGCCGCGTGCAGGCCAAGACCGTGAGCATGCTCGCCGACCTGCGCGACATGCAGGACCGGCACGGCGGCGAGGTCTTCGGCGACCTGCTGCGCCTGGACCACAGCACCTCGCAGCTCGGCCTCATGACCGACCGGCTGGCCCTCCTCATGGGCGGCCGCTCCAGCCGTGTCTGGAACAAGCCGATCGTCGTGGAGAGCATCCTGCGCGGCGCCGTCGGCCGGATCGCCGCCTACCGGCGGGTGCGCCTGCACAGTTCCAGCAAGGCCGCCATCGCCGGCTTCGCCGCCGAGGGCGTGATGCACCTGCTGGCCGAACTCATGGACAACGCCGCCAACTTCTCGCCGCCCATCGACGAGGTCCACGTCTACGTGGAGGAACGCAGCGCCGGCCTCGTCGTCACCATCGAGGACAGCGGTCTGAAGATGTCGGACGCCGCCATGCGCCGCGCGGTGGAGGCGGTCACGGGCAAGGTCAGCGACCTGGCCTCGCTGCAGGGCACCCGCCTGGGCCTGGCGGTAGTAGGACGGCTCGCCGTCAAGTACGGCATCAGCGTGAACTACCGCCCCTCCTCGCGCGGCGGCACCGGCGTCGTCGTGCTCCTGCCGCCCCAGTTGGTGGCCCAGCAGCGCGAGCCGGTCGTCACCGAGCCTCCCCGGCGGAGCCCGGACGCGGCGCCCTCGCCGGTCCCCGCGCCCGGGCCGGCACCCGCCGCCGAGGAGCCGCTCCCGGCACGCCCCCGGCCGCCCGCCGCGGACACGGCTCCCGCCCGGCCGGCCACCGGCGCCCCCGGGCGCGGTGCGGCCACCCCGGGCGGCCTGCCGGTACGCGCCCCGGGCCGCACCATGGCCGAGGCGGAGCGCGAACGACAGCGGCCGGCCTCCGACACGCCTCCCGCACGGCGCCGGGAGCCCGGACCGGCGCGCGACGCCGGGAGCCGGTTCGGCGCCTTCCACCGCGGCCGGCAGGGCGGTGGCGCGCCCGGCGCCGAGGACCCGCGCCGGACGTCGCCCGACGAGTAGCCCCCCGCCCCACCGGGCGCCCCCGCCCACCACGCCCCGCACCGATCACCCCACCTCGCCGGATTGGAGGTACGGGCCGGGTGACCCGTCACCGGTCGCACCCCGCCCCACCCGCCATGGAGACCACTGACACCCGCCTGACCTGGCTGCTGACGAACCTCTTGGAGCGCACGCCCGGCACACGGCACGCCCTCGTCCTGTCACGGGACGGGCTGAAGCTGTGCTGGACACAGCACATGACGCTCGACCAGGCCGACCAACTGGCGGCCATCTGTTCCGGTATCCAGGCCCTCTCCCAGGGCGCGTCCATGGAGTTCGGCGACGGAACCGGCGGCGTACGGCACTCCATGACCGAGTTCCACGGCGGCCTGCTGTTCATCGTGGAGGCCGGTGAGGGCGCCCACCTCGCGGTCATCGCCGAGGAGAGCGCCGACCCGGGTGTGGTGGGCCACCAGATGACCGAGATGGTCGAGCAGATCGGCGACCACCTGCGAGCCGAGCCGCGCACTCCCGCCGGCAGGGGTGCCACCGCGTGATCCGCAAACCCGTGGACGTCGGTGATCCCGACCGGCTCTACATGGTCACGGGTGGGCGCAGCGAGGCCGACGACTCCTTCGACCTGGTGACGCTGGTCGTCAGCGAGAGCGAGCCCACCTCCGGGATGCAGTCGGAGCACGTCCGCATCCTGGAGATGTGCCGGCACCCCACCGCCGTGGTCGAGATCTCGGCCGAGCTGGCCCTCCCCGTCACCGTCGTGCGGATCCTGCTCGGTGACCTGCACGACATGGGCAAGGTCAGCGCCCGTCATCCCCGCGCCGCCGCATCCGTCGCGGGCCTCCCCGAAACCGCACTGCTCCAGGAGGTCCTCCATGGGCTCCGTAACCTCTGAGCTGCCCTCCCGGCGCACGCCGCTGGGCGACGCCGCCGAGACCGGCCTGAAGATCGTCGTCGTGGGCGGCTTCGGAGTCGGCAAGACCACCCTGGTGCGTTCGGTCAGCGAGATCCGGCCGCTGAACACCGAGGAGGTGATGACGCAGGCGGGCCAGGACGTCGACGAGACCCAGGGCGTCGAGAACAAGACCACCACGACCGTCGCCTTCGACTTCGGGCGCATCAGCCTCAGCCGGCGCATGGTCCTGTACCTGTTCGGCGCGCCGGGACAGGAGCGCTTCTGGTTCCTGTGGGACCGCCTGTTCTCCGGGACGCTGGGCGCCGTCGTCCTTGTCGACACCCGGCGCATGGAGGACTCCTGGTACGCGATAGACCGGCTCGAGCACCACCGGACGCCGTTCGTGGTCGCGGTCAACCGCTTCGACGGCGACGACAGCCGCTTCTCGCTCGAGGAGATCCGCCAGGCACTCGCGCTGGGTGAGCACGTCCCGATGATCGACTGCGACGCGCGGCTCAGGTCGTCCTGCAAGCAGGTCCTCATCTGCCTCGTGGACCACCTGTACGCGCTGGCCCTGTCCCAGGAGGGCACCCCGTGACCGACACCACCGGTTCCGCCGCCGGGGCCACTCCCCCGCCCGGCTGCCCCGCCCACTCCTCGGCCGTGCGCCTCGGCGGGCTGGAGTACCAGCAGACGCCCTCCGAGCTGTACCGTGCACTGCGCCGCGAACACGGCGCGGTCGCGCCGGTGCTGCTCGACAACGACATCCCGGCCTGGCTGGTGCTCGGCTATCCCGAGGTCTCCTTCGTCACCAGCCACGACGAGCTGTTCGCCCGCGACTCACGGCGCTGGAACCAGTGGCCGCACATCCCGCAGGACTGGCCCCTGCTGCCGTTCGTCGGCTACCAGCCGTCCGTGCTGTTCACCGAGGGCGCCGAGCACCAGCGCCGGTCCGGGGTGATCACCCACGCGCTGGAGGGTGTCGACCAGTTCGAACTGGCCCGCGAGTGCCGGCTGATCGCCGAGCGGCTCATCGCCGCCTTCTCCGGCAGCGGGCAGGCCGAGCTGATGAGCATGTACGCCCATGCGCTGCCGGCCCGCGCCGTGCTGTGGATGTGCGGTATGACGCAGGCCGGCGCGGACACCGAGCAGCTCGTCGACGACCTGCGGATCTCGCTCGACGCCGGTGAGGGCGACGACCCCGTGGCCGCCTACGGCCGTGTCGGCGCGCGCATCATGCGGCTGGTGAAGGAGAAGCGGGAGCGGCCCGGCCCCGATGTCACCTCCCGGATGCTGCTGGACCCGGCCGGGCTCACCGACGAGGAGATCGTCCAGGACCTCATCTCCGTCATCGCCGCAGCGCAGCAGCCCACCGCCAACTGGATCTGCAACACCCTGCGTCTGCTGCTGACCGACGAACGCTTCGCGGTCAACGTCTCCGGCGGCCGGGTCAGCGTCGGGGACGCGCTCAACGAGGTGCTGTGGCTGGACACGCCGACCCAGAACTTCATCGGCCGCTGGGCCGTGCGCGACACCCAGCTCGGCGGCCGGCTCATCCGCGAGGGCGACTGCCTCGTGCTGGGCTTCGCCGCGGCCAACACCGACCCGCAGATCTGGCCCGAGTCCCACGTCGGGGCCGAGAACTCCGCCCACCTGTCCTTCAGCAACGGCGAGCACCGCTGCCCCTATCCGGCTCCGTTGCTCGCGGACGTGATGGCGCGCACGGCCGTGGAGACGCTGACGGAGCATCTTCCCGACCTCGTTCTGGGCGTCGAGCCCGAGGAGCTGACCTGGCGCCCGTCGATCTGGATGCGCGGACTGACGTCCCTGCCGGTGGAGTTCACCCCGGCGGTGCACTAGCCGAGGGGTGTCGCGTCACGATCGCGGGGACGGCCTGGTGCGGCCGGGCCGAACAGGGGGCCCAGAGGCGGCTGCGTGCGCAGTCCGGTCGCCGTCCTGCGGGGTGGAGGGCAAGCCCCTCGGCCCCCGCAGGCGGCAGGCCGGCCGTCTGCGGCGGTCAGGCGGTGACCGGTGTGAAGCGCACCGGCAGCGACTGCGGTCCGCGGGTGAACACGCCCTGCTCGACGGGGTCGAAGCCGTCGGCGAGACGGAGGTCGGGCATGGCGTCCAGCAGCTGGTTCACCCCGATCTCCACCTCGGCCTTGGCCAGCAGCGCGCCGACGCAGAAGTGCCGGCCGAGCGCGAAGGCGAGGTGGTCGGCGGCGGCGGTGAACGCCGACGTCGTGGTGAGGTCGTCGCGGAAGATGTCGAAGCGGTCGGGCTCGCGGAAGCGCCGTTCGTCCCGGTTGGCGGCGCCGATCAGGCAGGTCACCGTCGCGCCGGCCGGGACGGTGCCGCCGCTGACCTCCACGTCCACGGCGGCCTGGCGCATGATCATGTGGACGGGTGGGGTGTAGCGCAGGGTTTCGGCGAAGGCCGCCGGTATCAGGGTCCGGTCCTCACGGACGGCCTCCAACTGCTCCGGATGCGTCAGCAGGTTCGCCAGGATGCCGGCGATCGCCTTGTCCGTGGTCTCTCCGCCGGCGGCGAGCAGCAGACTGCAGAACGCCTTGATGTCCTCGTCGCTCATCCGGGCGCCGTCCACCTCGGCGGCGCACAGCGTCGAGAGCAGGTCGTCGCCGAGCTTTTGGCGCCGCTCCCGGATGATCGGGATCATGTACTCGGCGAACTCGACGCGGGTCCGCTCGCCCGCCGTGGTCACCTCCGGGTCGCCGGAGAGGTTGCCCAGGAAGGCGATGACGGCCGTGTACCAGCCGTGGAAGCGGTCGTGGTCGGCTTTGTCCAGCCCCAGCATGTCGGCGATGACATTGACCGGAAATCGGGTTGCGTAGTCGCTGACGATGTCCGCGGATCCGGAGGTGCGGAAACCGTCGATGAGTTCCCGGGAGTTGCGCTCGATGACCGGCAGGAACTTCTCCTGGAGGTCGCTGCCCCGGAAGGCCGGCGCCACCAGGGCCCGGCGCACCGCGTGCTCCCGCCCGCTCATCTGCAGGATCGTCCTGCCGTGCACCGGCTCGAGCTGCCAGGTGTAGTTGTCCGTGGTGAACTCGGACTTCTTGTCCTTGAAGATACGCTCGACATCCTCGTAGCGGGAGACGATGTAGCTCTGCGTGGCCTCGTGCCAGACCAGGGGCTCCTTCTCCCGCATCACCGCGTACGCGGGGTAGGGATCTGCGGCGAATTCGGGGGAAAGAATGTCGGCAAGCCGCGGGGCAGCGGACACGGGACTCCTCGAGGTAGATGCCTGCGCTCGGGGGTCAGGTTATTGATCTTTCGCTGGGTCAGACAGCCGAGTCCTGGCCTAAGTGCGCCGTCGCGCGGCTGTTCCCGTCCGCTCGGCGGGGGCCCGGCTCCCGTTCGACGGGGGGCCGGTCTTCCCGGCGGCGTCCGGCGGACCTCGAAGCCGTCCCGCGACTGTCAGCGCATCGCCATGTCCGATCCCCGCAGCAACAGCTCCGCCACGGCGATGCCCGCCACGGCGATCGCCGCCCGGAACGGCCACCGGCTCCGGATGTCCGACGGCGCGGCCGTGCCCGCGACCGCGACCGTCGCGGCAATCAGCGCCAGTGCCCCGCTCACGGCGTCCACCGCTCCGGGCGGACCCGTGACGAGCACACCCAGGGCCGTCAGCATCGTGAACGGGGCCAGCCACCGGCAGGGTCCGCGGCCCAGCCGCTGCGGCAGCCCGCGCACGCCGGTGGCGAGATCGTCCTCGATGTCGGGAAGCGCGTTGACCAGGTGCGCGCCCACCCCCAGAAGCGCCCCGGCCGCCATCGCCCACCAGGCGGGCCAGGACGGTGACGGCAGTCCCAGGGTGACGAAGGCCGGCAGCGATCCGAAGGCCACGGCGTAGGGCAGCGGCGAGAGCACCGTGTGCTTGAGCAGCAGGTTGTAGGCCCAGCCCATGGCCACCATGCCGAGATGCGCCGTTCCGGCGGCGGCGCCGCTCAGCAGCGACAGCGGCACGCACAGCCCCAGGGCGGTCCAGGCCGCGACAGCCACCGTCCGGGGCGGGAGTTCACCGGTGGCCGCCGGTTTGTCACGGCGTCCCGAGGCCGTGTCGCGCCGGGCGTCGACCGCGTCGTTGCACCAGCCGACCGAGAGCTGGCCGGCCAGCACGGCCGCGGCCACCGCCGCGGACCCCGCCGCCCCGCGGCCCGCCGCCACGGCGAGCGCGGTCACGAACACCGTCACCGCGAACGCCGGCTCCGGGTGGCAGGAGCGCAACAACACCGGGACCCGGCGTGTCGTGGGCAGACGGGCTCCGGGTGCGTGTAGAGACACACAGGGAAGTTAAGGGAGAATCCGCCACGAGGAAGGCATTACCGACATGCGTGTCACTGCACTTGTCGACGACGTCCTTCCCCTGCCCGCCGCGCCGTCCCGGACGCCCCCGCCCGGCACGGCGACCGCGGTCGCCGCGATCCGCACCGCGCTGCCGCCCCACCGGTACACCCAGGACGACCTCACCGAGGCGATCGGTGACCTGTGCCTGTCCCCCGGGGCCGACCGAGCGCTGCTGCGCCGCCTCCACGCGTCCGCCGGGGTGCGCACCCGCCACCTCGCCCTGCCGATCGAGCGGTACACCGACCTCGGCGACTTCGGGCGGAGCAACGACGCCTGGTTGGCCGCCGGACTGGAACTGGGCGAGGAGGCCCTCACCGGCGCGCTGCGGGAGGCCGGGCTCGGCCCGGCCGACGTGGATCTGCTGGTGTGCACCTCCATCACGGGCATCGCCGCTCCGTCGCTCGACGCCCGGCTGGCGGGGCGCCTGGGGCTGCGGCCCGACGTCAAACGACTCCCGGTGTTCGGCCTGGGGTGCGTGGCGGGCGCGGCGGGACTCGCCCGGCTGCACGACTACCTGAGGGGGCACCCGTCCGACACCGCCGTGCTCCTCAGTGTCGAACTGTGCTCGCTGACCCTTCAGCGGCACGACGACTCCCGCGCCAACCTGGTCGCCGGCGCTCTGTTCGGTGACGGCGCGGCGGCGCTCGTGGCCCGCGGCAGCGGCGCCGTCGGGCCGGCCGGGGCGGGGCCCACCGTGGTCGCCACGCGCAGCCGTCTGTATCCGGACACCGAACAGCTCCTGGGGTGGGACATCGGCCCCACCGGGTTCCGCGCCGTGATCGACGCCGGTGTCCCCGGCATCGTGCGGGACCACCTCGGCCGGCACCTGCGTGCCTTCCTGGCCGACCACGGTCTCACCACGGACGACATCGGAAGCTGGGTGTGCCACCCGGGAGGCCCCAGGGTGCTCTCCGCCGTGGCCGACACCCTCGGGCTGCCCGGCGACGCCCTGGACACCGCCCGGCACTCGCTCGCCGCGGTGGGGAACATGTCGTCCGCCTCCGTGCTCCACATCCTCCAGAAGACCTGGGAGCGCCACCGGCCCGAGCCCGGCACATGGGGGCTGCTGCTGGCGATGGGCCCGGGGTTCTGTTCCGAAGCCGTCCTGCTGCGCTGGTGAGTGCCCTCATGCCCTGGTACACGCTTCTCGTCCTCGCCGTCGCGGCCGAGCGCATCGCCGAACTCGTCGTCGCCCGGCGCAACGCCGCCTGGACCCTCTCCCGTTCCGGGGTGGAGCACGGCCGCGGCCACTACCCGGTCATGGTCGTGCTCCACACGGGTCTGCTCGCCTGCTGCCTCGCGGAACCCGTGCTGGCCCACCGGCCGTTCCTGCCCGCTCTGGGGTGGCCCATGCTGGCGCTCGTCGTCATGGCGCAGGCACTGCGCTGGTGGTGCATCACCACTCTGGGGCCGTACTGGAACACACGGGTCATCGTCGTCCCCGGAGCGCGCCTGGTCGCCGCCGGGCCCTACCGGTTCCTGCGCCACCCCAACTACGTCGCCGTCGTCGTGGAGATCGCCGCCCTCCCGCTGGTCCACTCCGCGTGGCTGACCGCCATGGCGTTCACCGCGGCCGACGCGCTGCTGCTCGCCGTCCGCATCCGCTGTGAGAACACGGCCCTGGCCTCGGCGGCGCCCGCGTGAACGGCGGCCACGACCTGCTGATCGTCGGAGGCGGCCCGGCCGGTCTCGCGACCGCGCTGCACGCCGCGCGCGCCGGGCTCGACACCGTCGTGGCGGAGCCCCGCCGGGCACCGGTCGACAAGGCGTGCGGCGAGGGCCTGATGCCCGGAGCCGTCCGCGCCCTCGGCACGCTCGGCCTGGAGGTCCCCGGCCACCCGGTCACCGGCATCCGCTACCTCCAGGGCCCCCGCCGGGTACAGGCCGCGTTCCGGGACGGCCCCGGCCTCGGTGCGCGCCGCACCGACCTGCACGCTGCCCTGCACCGGGCCGTCGTGGACGCGGGGGTGCCCGTGCTGCCCCTGCGGGTGCGGGACGTGCGGCAGGACGCGACGGGCGTGACCGTGCCGGGTACGGGTCTGCGCGCACGCTGGCTGGTCGCGGCGGACGGACTGCACTCACCGTTGCGCCGTTCGCTCGGCCTGGAGGTGAGGACCCGTGCGGCGCCCAGGTACGGCCTGCGCCGCCACTACGCGGTGCCTCCCTGGTCCTCGTACGTCGAGGTTCACTGGGGGCCCTGCGGGGAGGCGTACGTGACTCCGCTCGGCCCCGCTCTCGTCGGTGTCGCCCTGCTGACGGCCCGGCGAGCGCCCTTCGGCACCCAGCTCGAGGGCTTTCCCGAGCTGGCGGCCCGCCTGCCCGAGGAGGCGGCCGTCACCGCGGTGCGCGGCGCCGGGCCGCTGCGCCAGCGGGCACGCACCCGCGTTCACGGACGGGTGCTGCTCGTCGGCGACGCCGCCGGATACACGGACGCGCTGACCGGTGAGGGCGTCTCCCTGGCCCTCGCCGGAGCCGAGGCCCTGGTCGCCAATGTCCGCCGCGGCACGCCCGGCCGCTACGAGGCCGACTGGTGCCGCGCGACCCGCCGCCACCGGCTCATGACCGACCTGCTGGTGCGGGCCCGCCGGCAACCGGCACTGGCGTCACGCATCACGCCCACGGCCGCACGCCTGCCCCGCCTCTTCGCGGCGGCGGTGAACGCCCTGGCGTGACCCCATGGCCGCCGCCACCTCCCCGATCCGGGGGCCCGGTGTCGGACCCCGCCGGAAGAGGCGGCGGTTCCCCTGGCTCCGCACCAGGTGCCGGTGCGGAGCCAGGGGCGAGCCGGGCCGGTGAGTCCGCCGTCAGGCGCCGGGGCCGTCGGAGGGCAGCGTGACGCGCGTCGGGATGGCGTCGTAGACGCCGGTGTCGAGCGAGTTCACGGAGCCGTCCGCGACGGCGTCGACCAGACCGCCGAGCCCGGTCTCCACCATCTTGGCGAGCATGCCGTTGCGCTTCATGCCGTCGTACTGGGTCTGCGAGGACGTCTCGAAGAGCACCGCCGCGGAGCCGCGCAGTTGGTACGAACCGAGCGCGGTGCCCGGCAGGTTGGTGGACTGGGGGTAGAGGGTCAGGTCGCCCCAGGCGGAGTCGCCCCGCTCCTGCAGCGCCTGGTAGACGGCGACGTTGGCCCGCTTGGAGGCCTCCATGTCGAACTTGGGCCAGTCGCCGAACTGGGCCGGGTCGTCGATGAACTTGGCCGAGATGGACAGCGGCGACATGCTCTCCATGTCCTCGGTGGCGTAGCAGGACCACTGGTTGTGCAGGTCGACGAAGTAGTCGACCGTGCCGAACTCCCGCTCCAGGGAACGGTAGACGTCGCGGGAGGTCTGCGCCTCGGGGGTGATGTACCAGCCGGTGTCGGCGCTGTCGCCCGGGAAGTCCTCGGCGGCGGGAACGTAGTCCAGGTCCGGATTGAAGTCCCGGTTGACGTCGAATCCGCCGACCCGGGAGTTGTAGTTCCACGCCGGGGACGCCCCCGCCAACTGCGGGAAGTCGGTGACGACGTCGTCCCAGGTCATGTCGTTCTGCCGCTGGTCGAGCTCGCCCCCGTCCACGTTCAGGCGGGGGATGACCACGACGGTGACGTTCTCGCGCAGCTCCTTGGCGGCCGGGGTGTTGGAGCCCCACTGCTTGAGCAGTTCGAGGGCCGCTTCCGTGCCGTGCATCTCGTTGCCGTGGATCTGTGTCTGCACGAGCACGACCTTGTCGCCCTCGCCGACGCGCGCCGTGTGGATGGCGCGGCCCTGGTGGGAGTACCCGGCCACCTCCACGTCGACGGTGCCACCCGTGCTGGTCTCCAACTGCTTCAGGGCACTGGTCAGTTGCGCGTAGTCGACGAAACCCTCGTTGCCGGATCCGGAGGCCTCGGTGCCGCAGTGGGACTCGGGCGGGATCGCGCCGTCGGTGGTGCCGGCGGCGGCGTTGGCGGCGACCGTGGAGAGGCCGGCGATCAGAGCCGTGCTCGCCAGTGTGGAGACCCATTTTCGAGCGGACATTCACTGCTCCTCAGGTGTCGTGTGGCACTGCCGAGGGGGTGGCGTGCGTCACTCTAGGCGGCCGGGAGCCATCTGTGAACCAGGTCTTTACTCCTGTCGCATGCGCACCACGCCCGACGGGCCGCCGACCTGCCTGCAACCACCACGCACTTGGCGGTACTTTCTCGCGGAATGCCCCCCAACAGCAGAAACTCCCGGCGAGTACAAGCCATTGACGGGTTTTCACGGTGCTCATAGGCTCGCCCGCCATTGGGCCGCTGCCCGAGACACCAGGGAGAAACACATGCGCAAGTCCACGGGTTTCACCAGATCGCACCGCACGGCTGCCGCCGCCCTCACCGGCGCGCTCCTGCTGACCGGCACCCTGTTCACCGGTAACGCCGCCGCGGTCGGGGAAGGCCCCGACTACCAGGGCAACGAGACGATCACCACCTCGATCCTGTCCACGTATGACGACGTCGCCCGCTTCCTGAAGGACCAGGACGCCAAGCAGGACGCCATGGAGCTCGAGGTCATCGGGCAGACCGTCAAGGGCCGTGACATCCACCTGGCCAAGTACATCAGCGACCCGGACAACCCGACGATCCTGTACCTGGCGCAGCAGCACGGCAACGAGCAGCTCACCACCGAGGCCATGCTGCACACCATCAAGTCCCTGGGTTCGCCGTCCAAGGCCTCGATGCTCAAGGACGTCAACGTCCTGTTCATCCCGATGTTCAACGCCGACGGCGCGATGGGCGACGTGAACTTCAGCCTCGACGGCTACCTCGCCAAGGGCGAACGTCACCTGACCCGCTACAACGCCAACAACGTCGACCTCAACCGCGACCACGTGGCCAAGGCGCAGCCCGAGACGCGGGCCCTGCACCAGAACGTGCTGCGCGCCTACCACGTGGACTACGCGATCGACCTGCACCACCAGGGCACCCAGTCCCGGGTGAACGGGGACCTGGTGTCCGGTTCGATCCTCTACCCGACGACCCCGGACGTCTCGCCCGAGCTGGTCGAGAGGTCCAAGCGGCTCGGCGCCGTGGTGTACCAGAACGTCGACCGCACCGGCTGGGGCCACATCGGCCGGTACGACGGCGGGTCGGCGAACACCATCGGCCGCAACGGCATGGCGGCCGAGTACGGCATCGCCACGCTGCTGTTCGAGATGCGCGGCATGAGCGACCACGAGTACGCGCCGTACGTGCTCGGCCAGAAGTCCAACGGCTACCTGATCCGGCAGTCGGTGCTCACCATGGAGTCCACCATCAAGGCGATCGCCGACGGCTCGATCGACCGGGCGGACACGTCCTTCTGGGACACCCTCCCGCAGCAGTGCAGCACCTGCTGACGGCTCGGCGAACACCCCTGGACACGGTTCCCGAAGGAGCGGAAGCCTCGATACGCGGGACCTGACGGGTAACCCGGGTGCCAGGCGTGTCCGACGGCGGCAAGCGGCAACGGCCTGGTCGACCGGCATGGGGTCGGCCAGGCCGTTGCCGTGTCCCCGCGTGCGTCCTCGCGGGTCAGGGGCGGCGGTCGGCCGGCCCGGGGCCGGTGGGCACCGGGCGCGCGTCCCGCTGGAGCGAGGGAAGGGTCAGGTTCCACCAGTCGGCGAGGCGGCCGGTGAGGGCGTGCGGTCCTTCGAGCGCCTCGGTGGTGGCGCAGAAGCCGAAGAAGGCGCGGACCAGGGTGCGGGCGGTGGGGGCCGGGCGGACGTGGGCGGCCAGTTGACCGCTGCTGCGGGCCTGGGCGAGCAGACGCGTGGCCGCGGTCGTCCAGAGGACGAACGGATCGGGAAGGCGCACGTTGATGGTGTCGCGCTCCGCCCACAGGCGGGCGCCGGCGCGCGTCAGGGGGTCCTCGGAGAGAGCGCGGGCGATCTCGTAGCTCAGCGCGACCAGGCGTTCCAGCGGCGGCACGGTCCGGTCGCCGTACCGCGTGGCGAGGCCGTGCCAGGTGGCGAAACCGTCCCGGACGACGGCGAGGGCGATGCCCTCCTTGTTGGTGTAGTGGAAGTAGACGGAGCCGCTGGTCCGTCCGGACCGGGCGCATATGTCGTTGACGCTGGTCCCCGCGTATCCCTGCTGGGCGAAGAGGCAGGCGGCCGCCTCCAGGAGTGATCTGCGGGTTGCTCTGGCCCGTTCCTGCAAGATCCCGTGCCCTTCGGCTCGTTGTGGGATGAACGACGGAGAATGTAGTGCGCCCGCGTACGCCTGGAGCAATCAGGCGTCAACTGTGCGCGGTTAATGCACATTTTTTTCGAATACGCACGCGGGCGAGTGGAAAATGGCTCTTTAAGGGTTTTTCTGGGTTCGCCGGGCAGCCGTGTCCTTGCATGCCGGGCGACGGTTTTCGTCTCTCATCGTGCAGCAAGTCCCTTTGTTTTGCGCCGTGTTGACGGAACGCAGTACGCCGGCGCCGACTCACCGCCCATGGTCGCGTACACCCTTTCCGCCCGGCGGTCGAGCACTCGAAGTAGTGATTGCGCCGCCTTTCGGGACCGAAATAACGTAGCCGTTGCAATGTTTTCCTTTTGCGGCTGATGCCCGAAATGCGAACCGTCCCGGTCGATGGCACCGACGAGGGAACGGTGACGGTCCTGGTGGCCCGTCCCGGGAGGCCGCACCACCTCGCTCCGCGGTCCCGCCGTGCGCGCGACCGCCCGCCCCCCCAGGAGGCCACCGTGGCACCGATGTCTCGATTTCTGCCGAACTGGTCACCCGAGGCCATCGTCTTCGACTGCGATGGCACCCTGATGGACACCGAACGCCACTGGCAGGACGCCCGCAACCGGGCCTTCCGCGAGTTCGGACTGCTGCCGCCGCCGGGTTTCGCGGAACGGGCCAAGGGCGTGCACTACGTCGACTGCGGGCGCCTCATGGCCCAGGAGACCAACAAGCCGGAGCTGGCCACGGAGCTGACGGCGGCGCTTCTCGGGCACTTCCTGTCCCTCGTCGCCGAGGATCCGCTGACGATGCCGGGCGCCGCCGAGTTCGTGCGGCTGTGCTCGCGCCGGGTTCCGCTCGCGGTGGCCAGCAACTGCCCGCTGGAGGTGGTGGACGAGAGCCTCGGCCGCGCCGGGCTGCGCCGGTACTTCCGCCACGTCGTCGTCCCCACGGTGCTGCCGGGCGAGCCCGGCGCGGCGGAAGCCGCGACGCCCGGCGAGCAGGAACCGGTGGTGCGGCCCAAGCCGTGGCCCGACGTCTACAGCACGGCCGCGCGGTTGTGCGGGGTCCCCGCGGCGGCCGCCCTCGCCGTCGAAGACTCCCTGACCGGGGTGGAGTCGGCGTGGCGCGCGGGCCTGCGGGTGGTCGGGGTGGGGCCGCTGCCGAACGGCGGCGAGAGCGGGCGCGCCGACGCCTGGGTCACGGGGCTGGACGCCGAGGAGGTTCTGGCGTGGGCGCGGGAACGGCTGCCGGGTCCGGGTGCCGAGGGGGCTCGGCCGAGCGCCGAACGGGCCCGGGAGAACCCCCGGGACACGTAGGGGGACGTACCGCGGGACCCCGGGGACGGAGGGACGCGCCGATCATGGTGAGAGCCGGCAGCGGAGACAGCGGAGAGCCTCACATGACAGTCGTCGTCCTGATCAACCCCAACACCTCGCGGGCCACCACCGACATGATGGCCGCCATCGCCGGGCGGACCCTCCGCGCCGACGACGGCCACGAGGTCCTCGGGGTCACCGTGGCCGAGGGGCCGGCGATGCTGGTCTCCGAGGACGCTCTGCTCGCCGCGGCGCCCCGCGTCCTGGACGCGGCGCGGCGCGTCCTCGACGGACCGGTGGGCGAGCGCGTCCGGGCCTTCGTGGTGGGGGCGTTCGGGGATCCCGGGGTCGAGGAGCTGCGCGCGTGGGCCGGGGTCCCCGTCGTGGGGATCGGCGAGGCCGCCATGGCCGAGGCCGCGGCGGACGGCCGCCGGTTCGGTGTCGCCACGACCACCCCCGGCCTGACCGCCGCCATCGACGCGCGGGCCCGCCGGCTGGGGTGGTCCGGTCGGTACACGGGGGTCCGCGTCACTCCCGGCGATCCGCTGCGCCTGGCCGCCCGCCCCGACGTCATGCGGGAACGGCTGGCCGAAGCGGTCGGCGCCTGCGTCACCGAGGACGGTGCCGAGGCCGTCGTCATCGGCGGGGGCCCGCTGGGAGAGGCGGCCGAGGCGCTGCGACACCGCTTCCCGGTACCGGTCGTCGGCCCGGTCCCGGCCGCATGCCGGACGGTGCGGCGGTTGCTGCGATGAGACACCGCTCACCCATGGGATAGCAACTCGCGGACGCCGCGGGGCAGGCGGCAGGTCAGCCGCGGTCGCCGAGCGCAGCGACCGCGGCCCGGGCGAACTTCTCGTCGAGGTCGCCGGACGGGGCGCCCGCCACGCCGATGCCCGCGATCGGCGCGTTGCCGTGCGCCACCGGTGCGCCGCCGGCGAGGAAGAGGGTGTTCGGGATGTCCTTCAGGTTCGGGGCGTTCCGCAGGCGCTCGGCCAGTTCCGAGGTGGGGGCGTTCCAGGAGACGGCGGTGTACGCCTTCCTGATCGCGGACTCGTAGGACTGCGGGCCGGCGCCGTCGCCGCGCAGGGTGACGACGGTGTTGCCGTTGCGGTCCACGACCGCGACGGTGACCCGCTGCCCCTCCTTCTCGGCGGCCTTCAGCGCGGCCCCGGCCGCCCTCGCGGCGGCGTCGGCGGTCAGGTGGGTGGTGGTCGTGGTGGCCTTCGACTTCACCGCGACCGGGGCGGCGGGCGCGGCGGCCGGGGCCTCGGCGGAGGCGGACACCGCACCGGCCACACCGGCGGCGACGGCGGCGACGATCCCCGCGGAGGTGATGACCTTGGCACGGGTCGAGAACTTCTTGGCCTTGTGCTGCATGGCGGCGACTCCCTGGGCTGTCACGGCTTTCCGCGCCGGTCGCGCGGCGTCTCCAGCATCAGGGCGGAACCCCCGCCCGCCCGTCGGCGTTCCGGCTGCTTCCCGGGGGCGGGACGGTGGACGCCGGGGTCGTCCGATCGGATGACCCGGGGGCCTCGGCGCACTCCCTGAGCAACAGGGCAACAGGTATCCCATTGACCGGTGAGCGGCTCCGGCTCCCCTTCCGGCGGCCCGCCGCCGTCCCGCGACCAGGACCACGCCCGGGTGGAGGTATTGGTGCCACCAATAGGGTGGATCGTTATCGCATCTTGGACTCTATACGGGCACGTCACGCATGGTGGAACACGTCGGTCCCGCAAGGCCGGCAGAGCCCCACAGAAAGGAGTGACCGATGCGTGACCTCGCCGACGGCGTCCGGCATTTCCAGCGGAACGTCCATCCGCGCAAGGCGGACCTGTTCGCCCGTCTGGCCGGCAACCATGCGCCGCACACGCTGTTCGTCGGCTGTTCCGACGCCCGCGTGGTTCCGGAGCTGATCACGGACAGCGAACCCGGGGAGCTGTTCGTGATCAGGACGGCAGGCAACCTGGTCCCCGCGTACGGAACGCCCGCCGAGGGCGTGGCCGCGAGCGTCGAGTACGCCGTGGCCGTGCTGGGTGTCTCGGACATCGTCGTGTGCGGACACTCCGCCTGCGGTGCCATGACCGCGCTGGCCGAGCACCACGACCTGAGCCGGACGCCCGCCGTCACCCAGTGGCTGCACCACGCCGACGCGTCCCGCGCCCGTGCCGCCTCCTCGGGCGACGTCCCGAGCCTGGTGCGCTCCAACGTGCTGGCCCAGTTGACGAACCTGGCCACCCACCCCTCCGTCGCCGGAGCACTGGCCGAGGGATCCGTGCGGCTGCACGGCTGGGTCTTCGACATCGCCACCGGAGGGGTCGACGTGCTCCACACCGTCGGCCACAGCGGTGCCCAAGCGGCCTGACCGGCCCGGCCCTCCCGCTCCTCCCGTCCCGGATCAGGGACAGGCTCCTCCACCCACCCCCACACCCGTATCCGAATTCCGTACCTGAAGGAGAACGTCATGACGCACGCCCAGTTCGACCCCACCGCCCGTCAGGCCGTGGCCGCCGCCGCGGTCGAGGCCAAGACCCGCAAGAACCTCACCTGGGAGCGGATCGCCGAGGCCTCCGGCCTGTCGGTGGCCTTCACCACGGCGGCCGTGCTCGGCCAGCACGCCCTGCCCGAGGAGGCCGCCCGCGGGGTCGGTGAGCTGCTGGACCTCGACGAGGACGCGGTACTGCTGCTGCAGACCATCCCCACCCGCGGTTCCCTCCCGGGCGGCGTTCCGACCGACCCGACCATCTACCGCTTCTACGAGATGCTCCAGGTCTACGGCACCACGCTGAAGGCACTGGTGCACGAGCAGTTCGGCGACGGCATCATCTCGGCCATCAACTTCAAGCTGGACGTCAAGAAGGTCGCCGACCCCGAGGGCGGCGAGCGTGCCGTGATCACGCTGGACGGCAAGTACCTGCCGCTCAAGCCGTTCTGACACCGGCCGAGGCCGTACTGACGACGCGCCGATGAGGAACGGCGTCCCCGGGCGGGCCACGGCACACCCCGGCCCGCCCGGGCCGCCCTCCCGCCCCACGGCGCGCCCCCACGTTCCCCCCTTCCCCCCAAGGAGTGCCGACATGGACTTCGTCCGGCGCACGATCGATCTCGCCCGCCGCAACGTCACCGAGGGCGGCCGGCCCTTCGCCACCGTCATCGTCAAGGACGGCGAGATCCTCGCGGAGAGCCCGAACAAGGTGGCCCAGACCAACGACCCCACCGCCCATGCCGAGGTCCTCGCCATCCGCGAGGCATGCGTGAGGCTCGGCACCGAACACCTGGTGGGGACCACGATCTACGTACTGGCCCACCCCTGCCCGATGTGCCTCGGCGCGCTGTACTACTGCTCGCCCGACGAGGTGGTCTTCCTCACCACCCGCGACGCCTACGAGCCGCACTACGTGGACGACCGCAAGTACTTCGAACTCGACTCGTTCTACGGCGAGTTCGCCAAGAACTGGGACGAGCGCCGGCTGCCCATGCGCCACGAGCCCCGCGACGCCGCGGTGGACGTCTACAAGCTGTGGCAGGAACGCAACGGCGGCGAGCGGCGCGTCGCCGGCGCCCCCACCACCTCCTGAAGCGCCACACCGCCCGCCGCGCGGCGGGCGGCGGGCGGCGGGCGGCGGGCGGTACCGGCTCGGCCGGAAAGGTCAGGGACTGCCCGTATATTTGCACGGTGTCCGTGGAACTGCGTCACCTGCGCTATCTCCTCGCCGTCGCCGACCAGGGCAGCTTCACCCGGGCCGCGGAGGAGCTGTTCATCTCCCAGCCGACCCTGTCCCAGCAGGTCAGGCAATTGGAGCGGACGCTCGGGGTGCAGTTGCTGGACCGGACGGGCCGCAGTGTGCGGCTCACCGACGCCGGAGAGACGTACGTGCGGTACGCGCGACGGGCGCTGCGCGACCTGGCCGCGGGGGAACGGGCCCTCCAGGACGTCCAGGACCTCACCCGCGGCCATCTGCGGCTCGCGGTGACGCCGTCCTTCACCGCCTACCTCGTCGGCCCGCTCGCCGCCGAGCTCCACGAGCGTCACCCGGGAATCACCCTCACCCTGCGGGAGATGCCCCAGGACAGCATCGAATCGGCCCTGCTGGGCGACGACATCGACGTCGGCATCGCCTTCGCCGGCGCCCACCAGCAGGGCATCGACGCGGTCGGCCTCTACACGGAGACCCTCGGCCTCGTCGTGCGCGCCGAGCCCGGCCCCTCGCGCAGGACGCCGCTGGACCTGCGCGAACTCACCGATCAGGAACTCGTCCTCCTCAGCGGTGACTTCGCCACGCGCGGGCACATCGACGCCTACTTCGCCCAGCACGGCGTCACCCCGCGCACCGTGATGGAGGCCAACTCCATCCAGGCCCTCATCGAGATCGTCCAGCGCACCCCCCTCGCCTCCGTCCTGCCCGACGCGGTCACCCACGACCACCCCCACTTGCGGCCCGTGCCCCTCGAACCCGCCCTGCCCGCACGCAGGGTCACCCTCCTCAGCCGTGCGCACGCCTATCGCAGCGCCGCCGCACGTGCCTTCGTCGGACTCGTCCACGACGTGGTGGCACGACGCGGCTATCCCCCCGCCTGACCGGCCCGCCGGGTGCCACCCGCTTCGGGGGCGGCACGGATCTCCGCAGCTTTTCGCCGGACCCGCGCCCGACATCCCGTTTGCCGGGTATCGACTTCGTCTCAAACCGACCGCGTCCGGCCGAGGCGTGCTACAAGGGGGTCCCCGGGTGGAGCCTCCCGCCGCGGGAGAGCGGCTTCCTCCGGCCCCCGGACGGGCGCGGTGCGCGGTCGGAGGGGCGGAACCGGTTCCTGGAGGCCCTGGGAGGAGGACGCGTGCGGGAACGACACTGGCTGCGCGGAGCACGACGGCCTCCGCGCCCCCTCGTCGGGGGGCGGCGCACGCTGCGGGCCGCGCTGCGGCCCCTGTCCGACGCCCTGGTCGCGCGCCACCGGCTGGCCTGGCTGAACGAGGCGGCGCTGCGCATCGGGACCACGCTCGACCTCCGGCGCACGGCGGAGGAACTCTCCGACTTCACCGTGCCCGAGCAGGCGGACGCGTCCGCGGTGGACCTGCTGGACTCGGTGCTCAGGTTCCAGGAGGGCGACCGGGCCCGGGGGCCCGGTGCCCCCGAGCTGCGGGCCATGGCGGTCTCCCACGTCGAGGGACTGGAACTGGCCCCCGACCCGGTGGGCGAGCTGTCCGTGCACACCGCCGACCGGCTCGGGCAGACCTGTCTGACCACGCGGGAACCGGTGCTGCTGACCCGGATGACACCGTCGGACTTCGACGCCGTCGCCCCCACGCCGGAGGCCGCCGCCCTCATGCGCCGCGCCGGCGTGCACTCCTATCTGGCGGTGCCGCTGATCGCCCGCGGGGTGCTCCTGGGCCTCGCCGACTTCCTCCGCGTGGGCAGCCGCGCCCCGTTCACCGACGCCGACGTGGCGCTGGCCATGGACCTCGCCTCCCAGGCCGCCCTGTGCATCGACAACGCCCGGCTGTACGGACGCGAGCGCGAGCACGTGGTCACCCTCCAGCGGGCCCTGCTGCCCCGCACCAGCCCCGGCACGCCCGGCCTCGACGTGTCCACGTGCTACTCCCCGGCCGACGACCCCGCCGCGGTGGGCGGCGACTGGTTCGACGTCGTCGCGCTGCCCAGCGGCCGTACCGCCCTGATGGTGGGGGACGTGATGGGGCGCGGGCTGGCCGCCGCCGCGACCATGGGGCGGCTGCGCACGGTGGCCCGCACCCTGATGGCGCTCGACATCGCGCCCGAGCGGCTGCTGGCCCGGCTGGACCTGGCCGCCCGCGACCTGGAGGAGGACCAGGTCGCCACCTTGCTGTGCGCGGTCTACGACCCGTGCGCCGGCAGCTTCCGCATCGCCAGCGCCGGGCACCCGCCGCCCCTGCTGACCGGGCCGGACGGCGTCGCCTCCTTCCTGGACGTGCCCGTCGGCGCCCCGCTCGGGGCCGGCGTGATCCCGTACGACCCGGTCGACTGTCCGGTCCCCGGGAAGGGACGGCTGACGCTGTTCACGGACGGGCTGGTCCGCTCGCGCACCGCCGGCCTCGGCACCCAGCTCGAACGGCTGCGCGCGGCCGTCGGCGACGGTGTGCCCGAGGACGGCACGGTGTGCCGGGCGATCACCGAGCGCGTCGGCGCGGACCGGTCCGACGACGCGATCGTGCTCGTCGCGGCCACCCGGCCGCTCGGCCCCGAGGGCGACGCGTACGTGCGCGCCCTGCCGCCGGACGGCAAGGCCGCCGGGCAGGCCCGCGCCGCGGTGCGCGAGCAGCTCGTCACGTGGGGGCTGGAGGACCTGGTCGACACCACGGAGCTGGTGGTCAGCGAGCTGGTCGGCAACGCCCTGCGGTACGGGAACGCCCCCGGTGAGCTGCGGCTGCTGCGGCACGAGCGGCTGTCGGTGGAGGTGTCCGACTCCGGGCCGGACCTGCCGCAGATCCAGCACGCCGACGTGAACGACGAGAGCGGACGCGGGCTGCAACTGATCAACCTGCTGTGCCGGCGCTGGGGTTCGTGCCGCACCGCCGACGGCAAGGTGGTGTGGGCCGAGCAGGACCTGCCCGCGCGGACGGGGACGCCCGGCCCGCCCTGACCCCGGCCCGCTACGCCGCCTTCTCGACCTGCGGCGGGGCGAACTGCGTGCGGTGCAGTTCGGCGTAGCGGCCGTCCGCGGCGAGGAGTTCGTCGTGGGTGCCGCGTTCCACGATGCGGCCGGCCTCGACCACCAGGATCTGGTCGGCCGCCCGGACGGTGGAGAGCCGGTGGGCGATCACGATGGCCGTCCTGCCCTCCAGGGCCTCCGCGAGGGCCTCCTGCACGGCCGCCTCGGAGGTGTTGTCGAGGTGCGCGGTGGCCTCGTCGAGGATGACGACGCGCTGGCGGGCCAGCAGCAGGCGGGCGATGGTCATGCGCTGGCGTTCGCCGCCGGAGAGCCGGTAGCCGCGCTCGCCGACCACGGTGTCGAGGCCGTCGGGCAGGGACCGTACGAGGTCGTCGAGGCGGGCGCGGCGCAGCGCGTCCCACAGCTCGGCCCCGGTGGCCTCGGGACGGGCCAGCAGCAGGTTGGCACGGACCGTGTCGTGGAAGAGGTGGCCGTCCTGGGTGACCATGCCGAGGGTGTCGCGCAGTGACCGCGCGGTCAGGTCGCGCACGTCGACGCCGCCGATCCGCACGGCGCCGGCGTCGGTGTCGTACAGGCGCGGCAGGAGCTGGGCGATGGTCGACTTGCCGGCGCCGGAGGAGCCGACGAGCGCCACCGTCTGGCCGGGTTCGGCACGGAAGGAGAGACCGTGCAGGACCTCGTCGCCGCCGCGCGTGTCCAGGGAGGCGACCTCTTCGAGGGAGGCGAGGGAGACCTTGTCGGCGGAGGGGTAGCCGAAGCGTACGTCGTCGAACTCCACGGCGACCGGGCCGTCGGGAACCGGGCGGGCGTCGGGCTTCTCGTCGATGAGCGGCGTCAGGTCCAGCACCTCGAAGACCCGCTCGAAGCTGACGAGGGCGCTCATCACCTCGACGCGGGCCCCGGCGAGCGCGGTGAGCGGCGCGTACAGGCGGGTCAGGAGCAACGCGAGGGCGACGACGGCGCCGGGGTCGAGGGTGCCGCGCAGGGCGAACCAGCCGCCGAGGCCGTAGACGACGGCCAGGGCGAGGGCGGAGACCAGGGTGAGCGCGGTGATGAAGGCGGCCTGGGCGGTGGCGGTGCGGACCCCGATGTCGGCGACGCGGCGGGCGCGGGCCGCGAACTCGGCCGACTCCTCCTCGGGGCGGCCGAACAGCTTGATCAGCGTGGCGCCGGGCGCCGAGAAGCGCTCGGTCATCCGGGTGCCCATGGCGGCGTTGAGCGCGGCGGCCTCGCGCTGCATACGGGCCATGCGGCGCCCCATGCGCCGGGCGGGGACGACGAACACCGGCAGCAGCACGAGGGCGATCAGGGTGATCTGCCAGGACAGGGTGAGCATGACGGCGAGGGTCAGCAGCAGGGTGACCAGGTTGCTGACCACGCCGGACAGGGTGTTGCTGAAGGCGCGCTGGGCGCCGATGACGTCGTTGTTGAGACGGGAGACGAGGGCTCCCGTGCGGGTGCGGGTGAAGAACGCGACCGGCATGCGCTGCACGTGGTCGAAGACGGCGGTGCGCAGATCGAGGATGAGGCCCTCCCCCAGCGTCGCCGAGAGTCTGCGGGAGTAGATCCCGAGCCCCGCCTCCGCGACCGCGATGAGCGCGATCAGCAGGGCCAGGCGGACGACGGTGCCCTCGTCGCCGCCGGTCACGATCGCGTCGACGACCCGTCCGGCCAGTACGGGGGTGGCGACGGCGAGCAGCGCGGTCGCCACGCCGAGGAGGACGAAGCGGGCGATGCGGCGGCGGTGCGGGCGGGCGAAGGCGCCGATGCGGCGCAGGGTGGCGGGGTCGAAGGGGCGGCGTTCCTGCTCGGCGTTCATCACGCTGTGCAACTGGGTCCAGGCCGTGGTCTCCATGCTCATGCCGTGACGGTAGAACCTCGAGCTTCATTGAGGTCAAGGGACAGGGGCCGGCGTCGCGCGAGCCCCCGTCCGGGCGTCGACCATCCGCGGGTGGTGCGCGGCGCCCGGCGGCGGGCGCCACGGCGGTGGCCCTCGCCTTCCGCGCCGTCACGGTGCCGCTGCCGCTGCCGCCGGGGGCGGTGACGCCGGCCGTGCCGGTGCGCGGGCGGGTGCGGCGAGGGCGGCGCCCGCGTGACCGCCCGCCGGCAACGAGCCGCTCCGGGCCCGGAGCGGGGGCCGACGCCCCGTGGGTGCGAAGGGCACCGGTGGATGCGGCAGGATGAGCCCTCGCACCGGTCGAACCGCCTTGCGAGCCGGTGCGATCGCACATCACGGAATCGAGCAGGTGACAGTGACGAGTAATCACATACGGCCGTCGGCGCGGGGCTTCGCCGGCGCCGTGCCCTTCGGAGGTGACAGATGACGGGCGACCTCACCGTGGACCACCTGGTGGCCGCGGGCATCGCGCTGGCCGCCGGTCTGCTGGGCGCCTTCCTGCTGCGCATGCTGCTGCGCTGGCTGGGACGGCACGCGGAGCGCACGCGCTGGAGCGGCGACGACGTGATCGTGAAGGCGCTGCGCACGGTGGTGCCGTGGGCCGCGGTCTCGGGCGGCGTGGCGGGCGCGGCGGCGGCGCTGCCGCTGACGCGGACGGTGCAGCACAACGTCAACCAGGTCCTGACCGTCCTGCTGATCTTCGTCGTGACGGTGTCGGCGGCCCGGGTGATCGCCGGGCTGGTGAGGACGGTGACGACGTCGCGTTCCGGCGTGGCGGGGTCGGCGACGATCTTCGTCAACATCACCCGGGTGCTGGTGCTGGCGATCGGCTTCCTGGTGGTGCTCCAGACGCTGGGCATCTCCATCGCGCCGATGCTCACCGCCCTCGGCGTGGGCGGTCTGGCCGTCGCCCTGGCGTTGCAGGACACGCTCGCCAACCTCTTCGCGGGCATCCACATCCTGGCGTCGAAGACCGTGCAGCCGGGCGACTACATCAAGCTCAGCAGCGGCGAGGAGGGCTACGTCGAGGACATCAACTGGCGGCAGACCACCGTCCGCGCCCTCTCCAACAACCTGGTCGTGATCCCCAACGGCCAGCTCGCCAAGACGAACATGACCAATTTCATGCGCCCCGAGCAGCGGCTGACCATCCTGGTGCAGGCGGGCGTCTCCTACGACAGTGATCTGGAGCACGTGGAGCGGGTCACGACGGAGGTCGTCTCGGAGGTCATGACGGAGATCACCGGGGCGGTGCCGGAGCACGAGCCGGCGGTGCGCTTCCACACCTTCGGCGACTCGCGGATCGGTTTCACCGTGATCCTCGGCGTCGGCGAGTTCAGCGACCAGTACCGGATCAAGCACGAGTTCATCAAGCGCCTGCACAAGCGCTACCGCGAGGAGGGCATCCGGATCCCGGCGCCCGCCCGCACGGTCGCGCTCCAGCAGGGAACCGTGGTGATCCCGCAGCAGCGGGCGGGCGAGGACACCGTGCCGTCCGCCTGACCGGTCCCCCGGCGCACAGGGGTCGCGCGGCCGGTTCGGCCGGATTCTCCGCACGACCCCTGTCGAGCCGAGCACGATCAGGAGATATCTTGATGTCGAGCAATGTTGCAGACGTGGAGCGGAGCACCCGGTGACTGACTCGACCATCATCTACACACACACTGACGAGGCCCCGGCCCTGGCGACGTACTCGTTCCTGCCCGTGGTCCGGGCGTACGCCTCTCAGGCGGGTGTCTCCGTGGAGACCCGGGACATCTCGCTGGCCGGCCGGATCATCGCGCTGTTCCCGGAGTACCTCACCGAGGACCAGCGCATCCCGGACGCCCTCGCCGAGCTGGGCGAGCTGGCCAAGACGCCCGCCGCCAACATCATCAAGCTGCCGAACATCTCGGCGTCCATCCCCCAGCTCAAGGCCGCGATCGCCGAGCTGCAGGGCCAGGGCTACGCGCTGCCCGACTACCCGGACGACCCGAAGACCGACGAGGAGCGCGACGTCCGCGCCCGCTACGACAAGGTCAAGGGCTCCGCGGTCAACCCGGTCCTGCGCGAGGGCAACTCCGACCGCCGCGCCCCCGCCTCGGTGAAGAACTACGCCAAGACCCACCCGCACCGCATGGGCGCCTGGACCCCCGAGTCCAAGACCAACGTCGCCACCATGGGCGAGAACGACTTCCGCTCCACCGAGAAGTCCGTCGTGATCGCCGAGGACGGCACGCTGCGGATCGAGCTGACCGGCGACGACGGCACCACCACGGTGCTGCGCGAGTCCGTACCGGTGAAGAAGGACGAGGTCGTCGACGCCTCGGTGATGCGCGTCGCCGCGCTGCGCGAGTTCCTGACCGCGCAGGTCGCCCGCGCCAAGGCCGAGGGCGTCCTGTTCTCCGTGCACCTGAAGGCCACGATGATGAAGGTCTCCGACCCGATCATCTTCGGCCACGTGGTCCGCGCCTTCTTCCCGAAGACCTTCGCGCAGTACGGCGACGTGCTCGCCAAGGCCGGCCTCACCCCGAACGACGGCCTGGGCGGCATCTACAAGGGCCTGGAGTCCCTGCCCGAGGGCGCCGAGATCAAGGCCTCCTTCGACGCCGAGCTCGCCGAGGGCCCCGAGCTGGCGATGGTCGACTCCGACAAGGGCATCACCAACCTGCACGTGCCCTCCGACGTCATCGTCGACGCCTCCATGCCGGCCATGATCCGCACCTCCGGCCACATGTGGGGCGCGGACGGCCAGGAGCACGACACCCTCGCCGTCCTTCCGGACTCCTCCTACGCCGGCGTGTACCAGGCCGTCATCGAGGACTGCCGCGCCAACGGCGCCTACGACCCCTCCACGATGGGCTCGGTCCCGAACGTCGGCCTCATGGCGCAGAAGGCCGAGGAGTACGGCAGCCACGACAAGACCTTCGAGATCCCCACCACGGGCACGGTCCGCCTGGTCGACCAGAACGGCGTCACCGTCCTGGAGCAGACGGTCTCCGCGGGCGACATCTTCCGCGCCTGCCAGACCAAGGACGCCCCGATCCGCGACTGGGTCAAGCTGGCGGTCACCCGCGCCCGCGCCACCGGCGACCCTGCCGTCTTCTGGCTGGACGAGGGCCGCGCCCACGACGCCAACCTGATCGCCAAGGTCGAGCAGTACCTGCCGGAGCACGACACCGAGGGCCTGGACATCCGGATCCTGTCCCCCATCGAGGCGACGAAGCTGTCGGTGGAGCGCATCCGCCGCGGTGAGAACACCATCTCCGTCACCGGCAACGTGCTGCGCGACTACCTGACCGACCTGTTCCCGATCCTGGAGCTGGGCACCAGCGCCAAGATGCTGTCGGTCGTCCCGCTGATGGCGGGCGGCGGCCTGTTCGAGACGGGCGCCGGCGGCTCCGCGCCGAAGCACGTCCAGCAGCTCGTCAAGGAGAACTACCTGCGCTGGGACTCCCTGGGCGAGTTCTTCGCCCTGGTGCCGTCCCTGGAGCAGTACGCGGCGGCCACCGGCAACGGCAGCGCCAAGGTCCTCGCCGACACCCTCGACCGCGCCACGGCGACCTTCCTCGACGAGGACAAGTCCCCGACCCGTCGCGTCGGCGGCATCGACAACCGCGGCAGCCACTTCTACCTCTCCCTGTACTGGGCGCAGGAGCTGGCCAAGCAGACCGACGACGCGGACCTGGCCAAGGCCTTCGCCCCGCTCGCCGAGACGCTCGCCGCCAACGAGCAGAAGATCGTGGACGAGCTGAACTCCGTCCAGGGCAAGCCGGCCGAGATCGGCGGCTACTACCAGCCCGACCCGGCCAAGGCCGCCGCGGTCATGCGCCCGTCGGCCACCTGGAACGAGGCGCTCGCCTCCCTGAGCTGACGCTCCGTCCCCCAGGGACACACCTCCCGCTTCGCCCCGGCTCCGGCGCTCCGCCCGGCCGGGGCGAAGCCCTTTTCCGGGGCCCAGGAGCCGTTCGTGAACGCTCCGTGTCGCGTCCGGCGCATCGCTGTTCCGCCCCGGCCCTCGTGTGCTTACCTCGTGCCATGACCGTGCTCGTGACCCGCCGCCACATCGACCTCGCGCGCGTCACCACCACCGGCTGTCGCGCCGCGGGCTGACGCACCGGCCTTCGGCCCCCTCTTCCGGCGTCGTCTCCGACGCCCTTCCCCGCGGCGTCCGACGCCGGCTGCCGCGTGCCAGGCGTGCGCCGGCGCGCACGAAGACGCCCTCGCCCACGCCGACGCCCGCGGACCCGAACACCCGTACATGCACGCGCAGGCGCGCCCGTACGCGCCGGCACGCACCTTCACTCCCCACTCCGCACTCCCCACTCGCCACTCCGCACGAGGAGCACACGCGCCATGAGCCAGCCCGTCGACGCCGTCACCGCAGGTCACACCCCCGAGGAGGCCCCGGCCTCCGCCGCCTCGGCCTGGTCGTTCGAGACCCGGCAGATCCACGCCGGAGCCGTGCCCGACCCGACGACCGGCGCCCGCGCGACGCCGATCTACCAGACGTCGTCGTTCGTCTTCCGCGACACCCGGCACGCGGCCGACCTGTTCTCGCTGGCGGAGCCGGGGAACATCTACACCCGCATCCACAACCCCACCCAGGACGTCCTCGAGCAGCGGATCGCCTCGCTGGAGGGCGGTGTCTCGGCCGTCGCTCTCTCCTCCGGGCAGGCCGCGCAGACGCTGGCGATCCTGACGCTGGCGGGAGCCGGCGACCACATCGTCTCCAGCACCTCGCTGTACGGCGGCACCTACAACCTCTTCAAGCACACCCTGCCCCGGCTCGGTGTCGAGGTGTCCTTCGTCGACGACCCGGCGGACCCGCGGGCCTGGCGGGCCGCGGTCCGGCCCACGACCAAGGCGCTGTTCGCCGAGTCGCTGGGCAACCCGCGCGGCGACGTCCTCGACATCCGCACGGTGGCCGACGCCGCCCACGCGGCGGGCGTACCGCTGATCGTGGACAACACCGTGCCGACGCCCTATCTGCTGCGGCCGATCGAGCACGGCGCGGACGTCGTGGTGCACTCGGCGACCAAGTTCCTCGGCGGGCACGGCACGACCATCGGCGGCGTGGTCGTGGACGGCGGCACGTTCGACTTCGGCGCGCACCCCGACCGGTTCGCCGGCTTCACCGAGCCCGACCCCAGCTACCACGGCCTGCGCTACTGGCCCGCGCTCGGCCCCGGCGCCTACGCCGTGAAGCTGCGCGTGCAGTTGCTGCGCGACCTGGGCCCGGCGCTCTCCCCGCACTCCGCGTTCCTGCTGCTGCAAGGGGTGGAGACGCTGAGCCTGCGCATCGAACGGCACTCCGCCAACGCACTGGCCCTCGCCGAGTGGCTTGAAAGCCGTGACGAGGTCGCCGCCGTCCACTACCCGGGCCTGACGTCCAGCCCGTGGTACGAGGCGGGGCGGACGTACCTGCCGCGCGGGGCGGGCGCGATCGTCTCCTTCGAGCTGCGGGACGGGATCGAGGCGGGCCGCCGGTTCGTGGACGGCGTGGAGCTGTTCAGCCATCTGGCCAACATCGGGGACGTACGCAGTCTGATCATCCACCCGGCGTCCACGACCCACAGTCAGCTCGACGAGGAGCAGGCGACGGCGACGGGAGCCACGCCGGGCCTGGTGCGGCTGTCCGTCGGCACCGAGAACCTCGCCGACCTCAAGGCCGACCTGGAGGCCGGTTTCCGCGCGGCCAAGGGCGCGTCCTGAGCGCCGCCCCCGCCGGGCCCGGCACGACCGTCCCCCTCCCGCCGGCCTCCGGGGCCTGGCGGGAGGGGGACCCGCCCGGGCGGCGGCAGTGGTACGCGGCGCCCGATCCGCTGCCGCTGGAAGCGGGCGGTGAACTGCCCGGCGTGCGGCTGGCGTTCGAGACGTGGGGGCGACCGGCACCGGACCGTTCCAACGCGGTGCTGGTGCTGCACGCGCTCACCGGGGACAGCCATGTCGCCGGGCCCGTGGAGCCGGGGCATCCGTCGCCGGGCTGGTGGGACGGGCTGGTCGGGCCCGGGCTGGCCCTGGACACCGACCGCTGGTTCGTCGTCGCGCCGAACGTGCTGGGCGGCTGCCAGGGCAGTACGGGCCCGGCCTCGCCGCGGCCCGGCGGGCGGCGGCGCTGGGGCGGCGCCTTCCCCTTCCTGACCCAGCGGGACCAGGTCGCGGCCGAGGTCCGGCTCGCCGACGCGCTGGGCGTCCAGCGGTGGGCGCTGGTGGTCGGCGGGTCGATGGGCGGGATGCGGGCGCTGGAGTGGGCGGTGTCCCACCCCGGGCGCACGGAGTCGCTCCTGTTGCTGGCCACCGCGGCGGCGGCGAGCGCGGAGCAGATCGCCTGGGCCGGCGTCCAGGTGCGCGCCGTCCGGGACGACCCCCACTGGTACGGCGGCGACTACCACGGCACCGGCCGCGGCCCGGTCGCCGGCCTCGCTCTGGCCCGCCGTCTCGCGCACCTCACCTACCGCAGCGAACCGGAGCTGGCGCTCCGCTTCGGCCGGGCGCCGCAGGGCGACGAGCACCCGTGGCGCGGCGGCCGGTACCAGGTGGAGTCGTACCTCGACCATCACGCGGCGAAGCTGGTGCGCCGGTTCGACGCGGGCAGTTACGTCGTGCTGTGCGAGGCGATGAACGCCCACGACGTCGGCCGCGGCCGGGGCGGGGTGCGGGCCGCGCTGGGCGGGGTGAGCGCCCGGACGCTGGTGGCGGGTGTGGACTCGGACCGGCTGTATCCGCTGTCCCAGCAGGCCGAGCTGGCCGCGCTGATACCGGGTGCCGACCGGCTCCGGGTGATCGGGTCGCCGTACGGGCACGACGGGTTCCTGATCGAGACGGAGCAGGTCGGCGCGCTGGTGCGGGAGCTCCTGGGCTAGGGCGTCCGGGGGCGTTGTCAGTGGCATGGTGCACGATCACGGTGTCACATCGTCCGCGGACCGAGAGAGCATCCATGACCCCTGCCGCACCACCGTCCTTCGCGCTGCTGCCCGGCGCCGGCACCTCCCCCGTCATCCTCCATGTCCCGCACTCCTCGCGGGAGATACCCGCCGAGGTCCGCCCCGGCATCGTCCTGGACGACGCGGCGCTGGAGAGGGAGCTCGACCACATCACCGACGCGCACACGGCCGAGATCGCCGAGGCGGCGGCCGGACTGGCCGGACTCACGCCCTGGCGGTTCGTGAACCGGGCGTCGCGGCTGGTGGTGGACCCGGAGCGGTTCCCGGACGAGCGGGAGGAGATGGCGGCCGTCGGCATGGGCGCCGTCTACACCCGGACCACGCACCGCGAGGTGCTCCGGGCCGACGGCACCGATCCGGAACCGCTGATCGAGCGGTACTTCCGGCCGTACGCGCGGGCGATGACGGACGCGGTCGCCGACCGGCTCGCCGCCACCGGACGGGCCGTCGTCATCGACGTGCACTCCTACCCCGCCGAGCCGCTGCCCTACGAGCTGCACGGCGCGGGCCCGCGCCCGCCGGTCTGCCTGGGCACGGACGCCTTCCACACCCCGCCCGCACTGCTCGCCGCGGCCCGCGAGGCGTTCGCCCCGTGCGGGGAGACCGGCCTGGACAGCCCGTTCAGCGGGACGTACGTGCCGCTGGACTTCTACGGGAAGCGGGCGGAGGTCGCCGCGCTGATGGTGGAGATACGCCGGGACACCTACATGACGGAGCCGGGCGGTCCGGCCGGGCCGGGGATCTCGCGGCTCGCCGGGGCGCTGGCGGAGCTGGTCGACGCCGTCTCGCGCTGAGAGCCTGCAGGAGCCGCCGCGCCGGCCGCCGGTCCCCCCCGCCGGTGTCCCCGCGGCGCCGGGCGCGGGAACGGCCCGCCGTCGGCCCGGACGGACCGGGACGGGCCCGCCCCGCCGGGCCGAGCGCCGGTCAGGCCCTCAGCCACTCCGTGACGAGCACCTCTCCGCCGGTCCGCAGCCGCAGGGCGAACGGGCCGGAGGGCGGGGCGTCGCCGGTGAAGCGGCCCATGTCGTCCGCCGTCAGCCGTGCGTGGGCGCGCGGCCCGCTGAGCACCTCGATCCCGGCCGGGCCCGGCGGGAGCACCTGGCCGAACAGCCCGTCGGAGGTCACCTCCACGTCGACGATCACCTCGTCGGCGCGGAACGTCAGCATCCGCGGCGGGTCCGTCTCGCCCCTCACCGGGATGGCGTCGACCAGCGAGTCGAAGGTCAGCTCGGCGACGCGTGCCTCCACGTCGTGCAGCGCGTAGGCGTCGACGGCGATCCGTCGCAGCTCGGCCGGGACCGGGTCGAGGATCGCCGCGGCCTGCCGCAGTTCCTCCTCCAGCAGCCCCGACTCCAGCTCGCCGTCCGTGAACACCTCCTCGGACCGCCCGTCGCCGAAGTCGCCGTAGTCGTCGCGGGCGTCGTGCCGATCGCTCATGATGTCGTCCCCCGTGCCTCCAAGCGGGTCCGCAGCCGGCGCAGACAGCGCTGGCGCATGGGCCCGATGCTGCCCACCGCGATTCCCAGCGCGGCGGACACCTCCTGATAACTGGGCGGCGGCGAGGAGATCAGCACCCTCAGCAACTGGCGGCACCGCTCGCCCAGTTCCTCGAACTCCTGCCACAGCCGCCTGACGCGTTCGGTCTGCTCGGCGGCCTCCTCGGAGTCGAGCACCGACTCCTCCGGCGTACGGTCCTCGCTCGGCCGGTCGAGCAACTGCGGGTCGTCCGTCGGCGTCCAGCGACTCGACGCCTTGAGCAGCTTCAGGCACTCGTGGCGGGCGGTGCTCGCCAGCCAGGAACCCGTCTTCTCCGGCTCACGGATGCGCCCCAGGTTCTGGGCGAACCGGAACCAGGCGGTCTGGTACACCTCGTGCGCGTCGGCGTCGGACAGCCCGTGCGCCCGCACGACGGACCACACCAGCGGCCCCAGCCCGTCCACCAGTGACTTCCAGGCCGCCGCGTCCCCGTCGGCGGCCGACCGGACGAGCACCCCGACATCTGCACGGTCCACGGCCCCACCCCTCGTGTACGACACGCCATCGTACGCCGCGGAGGGGGCCCTTCCGCCCGGCATCGCGCCGCTCACCGTCCGGGGGCGGGCGGCGGTTCGACCGGGCCCGGACGCCAGGTGGGCGGCAGGAGCGCCGGTACGTGCGCGCCGCGCACCTCGGCGAACCCGGTGTTGGCGGCGAGGAGTTGCCTGCGTGCCGCGCGGGGGTCGGTCTCCTTGCCCTCCGTCATGTACGAGGCGATCATGCCCGCGACGACGGGAGTGGCGAAGGAAGTGCCGCTCCACTGGGCGTGCCCCTCGAACATCACCTGGTCCGGCTTGGCCGGCGCGTCGCCCGGTTCGCTGAGCACCCCGTTGTGCCGCGGGTACTGGCAGGTGCAGGCGTAGCCGAAACCGAACCGGCAGGCGTCGTAGGTGGAGTGCTGGTAGACGTACGGCACCGGCGTGCCGAAGCCGGTGAGGGCGCTGGTGAGGCGCTCACCGGGGGCGTACGCCTTGACCCAGCCGCCGTGGTTGCTGAAGCAGGCGCCGAACTCGCCGTCGGCGCGCAGCGCGCCGACCGACAGGACCGAGTTCTCCCAGCCGGGCAGGTCGGCGTAGGCGGCCGGCCAGAAGGGGGTGGCGCTGGCGTTGTTGCCGGCGGCGGCGACCAGCAGGGTGCGCTGGTCGCGCAGTTCCTCCATGAAGGCCTGGAGGCCGAGCAGGCCGTCGGTGCGGCCGTTGGAGGTGCCCGCAGAGAGGCTGAGGATGTCGGGCCAGCCGCCCTGGTCGACCGCCTCGAAGAGCTTCTCGCCGAACTCGGACTCCAGGATGGCCCCCGCGTCGTTGAGGGTGCCCCGCACGGTCACGTCGGTGTTGGGGGCGACGGCGGCGACCAGTCCGGCGATGAACGTTCCGTGGCCGACGTACTGCTGGAGGACCCCGTCGTCGTCGCACTCCCTGATCTGGGCGTCGCCGTCGGTGTGGAGCAGCAGCGGGCAGGAGCGGTAGTCGTGCATCAGGCCGGTGTCGACGACCAGGACGCCGACGGCGGTGTCCGCGTCGTACGGCGTGGCGGCCGGCGCCGGGTTCGGGGGTTCGCCGACCGGGACGGGCACGGGCTCGTCGCCGGGGCAGGCGTTCACGGCGATGGAGACAACGTGGTTGCGGCTGATCAGCCGGCGGCCCGCGCGGCCCTCCACCGCCCTCAGCGAGCGCAGCGCGCCCGCGACGGTGGGGTCGCCGTCGCGGTCGCCCTCGCCGGGGTCGCCGACCCTGATGCGGGTGATGCCGGTGCGGTTGGTCTCCGGGCCGGCCCGGCGCACCTGGTCCGGGGCGAGACCGGCGAACGTCGTGAAGTGCTCGCGCACGGTGTCCTCGACCAGGCGGGCCTCTTCGCCGTCGCGGGCGAGGACGACACCCTTCTCGTAGAAGAACTCGGCGGAGTCGTCCGGCCCCATCGCCAGCGGAACGCCCGGCATCGAGCGCTGGATCTGGTCGAACTGCTCGCGGAATCGCTGTGGTGCCATGCGGGGTCCTCCACTGAGGCGGCTGTGGTGACGGCGGTCGCCGGACGGTCGTCAATCAGAGTCCGGGGGCGGTCGATTGATACAGACTCGAACCTGTGGGACGTGGTTGCGGACCACTACCATCCGTGGGGTGACAGCGGGAAACGACTCGGTTCTCCGGCTGCTGCCGATGGTGTTCGCCGCCCCCAACGAGGCACTGGAGCGCGCGGGAGAGGTGCTCGAAGCCGACCCGTCGCCGCTGCACGCCTCGGTCGCCCACCAGGTGATCGGCATCTGGCAGCGGGACTTCGGCGACATGCGGCGGGCGCTGGCCCATCTGCGGCGCGCCCGCGATCTCGCGGCCCGGGCGGACTCGGCCGAGCGGGAGGCGGACGTGCTGGCCACGCTCGGGGTGGCGCTCGTGCACGCGGGGCGCACCCGGGAGGGCCTGGCCGCGTTCGAGCGCGGCGTGGCCCGCGGCACCGGGCACACCAGGGCGCGGGTGCTGTACCGGCGGGCGTACGTGTGGTGGGTGCTGGGCCGGCACGGCGAGGCGCTGGAGGACGTACGGCGGGCGATCCCGGTGCTGCGGCAGGCGGAGGACGTGATCTGGACGGCGCGGGCGCTGACGCTGCGGGCGACCGTGCACCTGGCGCTGGGCGCGGTGGAGCGGGCGGAGGCGGACTTCGCGGCGGCGGAGGCGCTGTGGGACACGACCGGCCAGGAGCACGACAAGGCCGACGCGGTGGAGAGCCGGGGGCTCGCGGCGTTCCGGTCCGGTGACGTGCCGGCGGCGCTGCGGCTGCTGGACGAGGCGGAGGAGCGGTACGCCAAGCTGGGCACGCCGACGTTCATGCTCACCATCCGGCGCTGCGAGGTCTTGCTGGCGGCGGGGCTGGCGCGGGAGGCGCTGGCCGAGGCGGACGCGGCGATCACCGCGCTGGACGGCATCGGCGGGCAGTCCACGCGCAAGGCGGAGCTGCTGCTGGTCGCCGCGCGGGCGGCGCGGCCGGCGGACGACACGCAGACCGCGATCGCGCGCGCGGCGCTCGCGGTACGGCTGTTCGCCGCGCAGCGGCGCACCTGGTACGAGACGCACGCCCGGCTGGTGCTGATCGAGGCGCGCGTCGCGGCGGGGCGGGCCTCGGGCCGGCTGGTCGCGGACGCCGCGGAGGTCGCGGAGCGGCTGGCCGCGTTCGGGGCGCCGGCCGCGCCGGAGGCGTCGCTGCTGGCGGGCCGGATCGCGCTGGAGCTGGGCTGGACGGCGGACGCGGAACGGCATCTGGCCGTCGCCGCGCGCAGCCGCCGCAGCGGGCCGCCGCTGGCGCGGATGACGGGCTGGGCGGCGCAGGCCCTGCGGGCCCGGGCGGCCGGGTCGACGCGGGGCGTGCTGGAGGCCTGCCGGCGGGGACTGGACGTCCTGGACGATCACCGGATGACGTTGGGCGCGTCGGAACTGCGGGCCCGGGCCACCGCGCAGGGCGCGGAGCTCGCGGCGATGGCACAGCGGGCGAGCCTGGTGTCGGGCGGGCCGCGGCGGCTGCTGGTGTGGAGCGAGCGGTGGCGGGCGACGGTCCTGGCGACGCCTCCCGCCCGGCCGCCGGCCGACCCGGCGCTGCTGAGCGGCATGACGGCGTACCGGGAGATCGCCGCCCGTGCGCAGGAGGCCCGGCTGGACGGCGGGCGGCCCGTGCCCGCGCTGGAGCGGGAGCAGCGGCGTCTGGAACGGGAGATCCGTTCCCGCACCCTGCACATGCGGGGCGAGGCGGCCGGGGACGGCGACCGGTTCGACGTGGACCGGCTGCTGGGGCGCCTCGGTGACGACGTGCGACTCGTGGAGCTGGCCGTGCTCGACGGCCGGGTGCACGTGCTGCTGTGCGGGCAGGGGCGGGTGCGGCGGTTCGCGGCCGGGCCGCTGGCCGAGGCGGAGCGGGAGGCCGAGTACGTGCAGGCGGGGCTGCGGCGGCTGGCGCATCCGGGCGCGGAGGCGCGGCTGCCGGTGGTGGAGGCCGCGGGGGTGCGCCTCCAGGAGCTGCTGCTCGGTCCGGCGGCGGCGCACCTGGGCTCCGGGCCGGTGGTGATCGTGCCGCCGGGGCGGCTGCACCGGGTGCCGTGGGCGCTGCTGCCCGCGCTGCGGGAGCGGGTGCTGAGCGTGTCGCCGTCGGCGAGCAGTTGGCTGCGCGCCCGCGAGACGGAGCCGCCCGCCGGGGGCCGCCGGGTCCTGGTGCGCGGGCCGGGGCTGGCGAGCCGCGGGGCGGAGGTGACGGAGCTGGCGGGCCGGTACGGGGACGGGGCGGAGGGGCCGTGGCGGGCGGGTGTTCCGCAAGGGCGCGCCAAGGGGCACGGTGTGCCGGTCGTGCTGGAGGAGGAGGGGGCGCGGGTGCCGCTGGTGCTGCGGGAGCTGGACGGGGCCGCGCTGGCGCACATCGCCGCGCACGGCACCTTCCGTGCGGACAGTCCGCTGTTCTCGTCGCTGCGGATGGCCGACGGTCCGCTGATCGTGCACGACTTCGAGCGCCTGGACCGCAGCCCGTACCGGATCATCCTGTCCTGCTGCGAAACCGCCCGCTTCGCGTCCGTCGGCGCCGACGAGCTGCTCGGGCTGGTCACCGCGCTGCTGCCGCTCGGCACCGCCGGGGTGGTGGCGTGCAGCGCCCCGGTCAACGACGCCGCGGTGGTGCCGTTGATGCTCGCGCTGCACAAGGGGCTGGACGCCGGGCTGTCCCTGGCGGAGGCGCTGCGCGACGCGCGGGCCGCGCTGCCGGGCGACGCGGTGCACCAGGCCACGGGGTGGGCGTTCTCGGCGTTCGGGGCCGCCTGACAGCGCGGCGTCGTGGGCCGCCCGACGCGGCGAAGGGCCGGGACGGCGCCGCGCTGCGCGTCAGGCGGGGCGCGTCTCGGGCAGGTCCACCAGCCAGGGCAGGGCCCCTCGGTCGCCGGCGCCGAGGCGGGTGTAGGCGCCGTAGAGATGGTTGCCGACGGTGCGTACGGAGAGGGTGAGCCGCTCCGCGATCTGGCGGTTGCTCAGTCCGGTGGCGGCGAGCGTGACGATCTGCCGCTGCCGGGCGGTGAGTTCGCCGAGCACCAGGGCGGACAGGGCGGGGGTGCGGGCGCCCTCGCAGCGCCGGGCGAGGGCGACGGCGCGGGTGCGGGCGGTACGGGCGGCGCGCGGGTCGCGGTGGGCGCGTACGGCCTGGGCGTGCGCCTCGGCGGCGAAGAGCAGGAAGCCGCGCCGCTCCAGTTCTCCGGCCACCCGGTCCAGGGCCGGTCCGTCGCCGCGGGCGAGGGCGTCGGCGTGCGCGGCGAAGACTCCGGTCAGCCGGCCGGCCGCCCGTTCCGGGGCGCCGAGCCGTACGGCGTCGTAGGGGTCCCCGTCGCCGGCCGCGCGGACGGCACCGTCGAGGTCACCGCGGACGGCGGCCGTCCAGGCGGCCACGGCGCCGCCCCGGTCGCCGGTCCCCGCGGGCCCGGGGCGGGAGGGGCCGGTGCCGGTCCCCCGCTCGGGCGGCCGGGCATCGACGGCCCCGGCCCGCCTCGGCCCGCCGGTCACCGTCGCTTCGCCCGACTGGGCCGCCGCGAGGGCGAGTTCGGTCAGGCACCGCGGGTCCTCGGCGTCCTGCCGCAGGCCCTCGCGGGCCCAGGCCGCCGCCTCGCGGAGCCGGCCGCGCAGCCGGGCGAAGCGTGCGCGCACGGCCGCGTCCCCCGCGGGCACCGGGACCCCTTCCGCGACCAGCCACTCCCCCACGGGCGCCCACGAGTCCCGTACGTCGGCCCGTTCGATCCGGCGGTTCAGGGCGCTGGTCTCCGCCGCCAGGGCGGGGCCGCACCGGTCCGGGGCGCCGGTCAGCCTGCGGGCCCGCAGCCGGCCGGCCGCGGCGCGCAGCACGGGCCCGTGCAGGGGGTGGGCGAGCCGGATGGCGCCGTCGTCGTCGACGCGGACCAGCCCCTCCGTCTCCAGCCGCTCCAGGGTGCGTACGTCGAGGGTGTCCGGGCCGAGGGACAGGGGCTCGGCGAAGGCGAGGCGGTCGAGCGTCTCGCGATCCTCGGGGCGGGCGCGGTCGAGCAGGTGCGCGGCACGTTCGCGCACGGCCGGGGTGACCGGCACCGGGCCCCGCCACGCCCGCACGTCCGTGCCGGCGACCGGGGTGAGCAGTCCGCGTTCCCGTACGGCGGTCAGCAGTTCGCGCAGCAGCCGCAGGTCTCCCCGGCACAGGCGGTGCAGCCGGCCGGCGGTCAGCGGGTCCAGCGCGCAGCCCGCGCCGGCCGTGAGCAGTTGGGCCGTCTCCTCGCGGGGCAGCGGTCCCAGGGCGAGCCGGGGCAGCAGCTCGCCGGTCCACAGCCGGGACACCGCGCGGGGCACCGGGGCGCCCTCGGTGGCGACGACCAGGAGCCGGGTGCGGCCCTGTACCGCGAGCTGGTGCACGAGCGCGGCGGAGGCGTCGTCGAGCAGGTGCGCGTCGTCGACCAGCAGCAGGCGCGCGCCGGACAGGAGGCGTACGGCCCGGTGCAGGGTGACGGTCTCGGGCAGCACAGGGGCGAAGGCGGCGAAGGGGACGCCGCGGGTGTCGGGCGTACCGGCCACGCGGACGCAGTCCGTGCCGCGGGCGGCCTCCGTCACGAGCCGGGTCTTGCCCCGGCCCGCCGGCCCCGTCACCACCATGCCGCTCCGTCCGGCGGCCAGCGACCGGCGCACCAGCTCCAGTTCGTCCGCGCGGCCGGTGAACGGCCAAGGCGGTTCGGGTGTCCTCGCGTCCCGCGCGGACGTCGTCACAGTCGTCACGGCAACAGGAGCCGGCCTACTCATTCCTGATACAGGGGGACTTGAGCAGATCCCGACTCAGGTGCCGGGACCGCCGGGAGGGCAGGCTGGGCGCCATGACCGCACGCTACTGCTCGCTCGCGCGGCAGCCCGCCCCCGCGTATCCGCCGGGGCTGGCCGCCGAGCGGCACGCCGCGCTCGTCGGCGGGCGGCGGATGTGGGTCAACGGCACGGTGCTGCACTACTGCTTCCTGGACGGCAACACCGACACCTCGGTGGTCCCCCTGCGGGGCGCCGGCCGGCCGCGGCGGGGTCCGTGGACCGGCACCGAGAATCAGCGGGCCGTGGTGCGCGACTGCTTCCGGGAGTGGCAGGACCTCGGGATCGGGCTCGTCCTCACCGAGGTCGAGGACCGCTCGGAGGCCGAACTGCGCATCGGTTTCCGGCCCGGCGACGGTTCCTGGTCGGCGGTGGGGCGCGACGCGCTCGGCGCGGGCCTGAACGACCGCACCATGAACTTCGGCTGGGACCTGACCGCGCCCGGGGAGCGCGCGACCGCCCTGCACCAGATCGGCCACGCGCTCGGCATGCTGCACGAGCACCAGAGCCCGTACGCCGGCATCCTCTGGGACGACGAGGCGGTCTACGCCGAACTGGCGGGGCCGCCCAACCACTGGAGCCGGGAGCGGACGTTCCACAACATCCTGCGCAAGCTCGACTCGGACGAGGTCAACGGCCCCGTCTGGGACCCGCAGTCGATCATGGAGTATCCGTTCCCGTCGGGGCTGATACTGGAGCCGGAGCACTACCGCGCGGGGCTCCGGCCGCCGGGCACCCTCTCGGCGGCCGACAAGGAGTTCGCCCTGCGCTGGTATCCGCCGGCCGGACGGCCCGGTCCGCTGGTGCCGTTCCGGTCGGTGCCGCTCGGTCTCGGGCCGGGCGAGCAGGCGGACTTCCGCGTCGATCCGCCGGAGACCAGGCAGTACACCGTCGGCACGTTCGGCGACAGCGACGCCGTCGTCGTGGTCTTCGAGGAGCGGGACGGACAGCCGCGCTTCCTCGCCGGCCGGGACGACGGCGGAACGCCCCGCAACGCCACGATCAGGGCCCGTCTCGTGAAGGGCCGCCGCTATGTCGTCCGGGTGCGCCTGTACTCCTGCTGGGGTGCGGGCGAGACGGCGGTCATGTGCTGGTGACGACCGCACGGCTCCCCGGCACCCGGGCGGCCGGCCGCAGTCCGGCGCCGGGGGCCGGCCGGGGACGTCCCTTCGGGGGAGGTGACGTCCCCGGCCCGCGCCGTGTCCGCCGCAGGGGGGCGGCGGACACGGCCGCGTTCGACGGGCGGGGCCCAGCGTCCGCGAGGGGCGGTCGGGCCGGTGGCGTGGAACCTCAGGACGCCGCCCGTTCCGCGGCGCGTGCCGCGTCGGGGTGGGCGAGGCCGAGGTGGTCGCGCAGGGTGGTGCCCTCGTAGTCGGCGCGGAAGACGCCCTTCTCCTGGAGCAGCGGTACGACCGTGTCGGCGAACTCGTCCAGGCCCGTGGGGGTGAGGTGCGGGACGAGGATGAAGCCGTCGGCGGCGTCCGCCTGCACGTATGCGTCGATGGTGCGGGCGACGGTGGCCGGGGACCCGACGAAGGTCTGCCGGCTGCCGGTGTGGATGACGAGGTCGCGGATGGACCACTTGTTGGCCTCGGCGAGCTCCCGCCATGCGCGGGCGGTGGCCGGCGGGTCCCGGTACATGCGCACCTGGGCCCGGCCGCGGGCGATGTGGTCCCCGGCCACGTCCGGGTCGATGTCGGGCAGCGGGCCGTCGGGGTCGTAGCCGGACAGGTCGCGGTTCCAGACGAACTCGAGGTGCTTGAGGGCGGTGGCCCCGCTGACCTGCTGCCGGCGGACCTCGCGGGCCCGTTCCTCGGCGTCCGCGTCGGTGTCGCCGAGGACGAACGTGGCGGCCGGCAGGATGAGCAGGTCCTCGGGGCGGCGGCCGTACCTGGCGAGGCGGCTCTTGACGTCCCGGTGGAAGGCCCGGCCCTCCTCCAGGGTGGCGTACCGGCTGAAGACGGCGTCCGCGTCGGCGGCGGCGAACTCGCGGCCCTCCTCGGAGTCCCCGGCCTGGAAGATCACCGGGCGGCCCTGCGGGGAGCGGGGGACGTCGAAGCGGCCGTGGATGTCGAAGTGGTGGCCCCGGTGGACGAAGGCGCCGGCCTCGGCCTCGGCGAGGAAGGTGCCGGTGACCGGGTCGGCGACGATCTCGTCCCCGCGCCAGGAGTCGAAGAGTTCGTGGGCGGTGGCCAGGAACTCGCGGGCCCGCGAGTAGCGTTCCCGCTCCGGCAGGAAGCCGCCGCGGCGGAAGTTCTCCCCGGTGAAGGCGTCCCAGGAGGTGACGACGTTCCACGCGGAGCGTCCGCCGGAGAGGTGGTCGAGGCTGGCGAACTGGCGGGCGACCTCGTAGGGCTCGTTGAAGGTGGAGTTGATGGTGCCGGCCAGTCCGAGGCGGTCGGTGACGGCGGCGAGCGCGGCGAGGACGGTGAAGGTGTCCGGGCGGCCGACGACGTCCAGATCGTGGATGCGCCCGCCCTGTTCGCGCAGGCGCAGGCCCTCGGCGAGGAACAGGAAGTCGAACTTGGCGCGTTCGGCGGTCCGGGCGAAGTGCGTGAAGGAGCTGAACTCGATGTGGCTGCCGGCCCGCGGGTCGCTCCACACGGTGGTGTTGTTGACGCCGGGGAAGTGCGCGGCCAGGTGGATCTGCTTCAGCGGCTTGGTCATGGCGGGGGTCCTCCGGCTCAGGCGGTGGCGGTGGCGTAGCGGTTGGCGGGGCGGGCGAGGCCGAGGAGCCCGCGCAGGGTGTCCGCCTCGTAGGCGTCGCGGAAGAGCCCGCGGCGGCGCAGCTCGGGGACCAGGCCGCGGGTGATCGCCGGCAGGTCGTGCCCGAGTACGGCGGGTCGCAGCCGGAAGCCGGTCAGCCCGGCGGTGGCGAACTCCTCCAGCAGGTCGGCGAGTCGGGCCGGGGTGCCGGTGAAGACGCGGGCGTCGCTCGTGTACGGCTCTCCCGCGCTCTCGTCCAGGCGGTTCTTGCGGGCGTCGGCCTCGGCGGGGTCGTCGTCCAGGAGGACGACCAGGTCGGCGAAGACGTGCAGCGGCTCGGCGGCGCGCCCGGCCGCCTCCTGTTCGGCGCGGATCTCCGCGACGATCGCGTGTGCCTCGGCGGTGTCCCGCGGGGTGACGTAGCCGACGTCGGCCTGCCGGGCGAGGAGCCGGTACGGCACGCTCCAGTGGGCGAGGGCGGTGACGAGGGGCTGGCCCTGCGGGGGCCGGGGCGTGATGGAGGGGCCCTTGACACTGAAGTGCGGGCCCCGGAAGTCGATGTAGTGCAGCTTGTCCCGGTCGACGAAGCGGCCGGTGGCCACGTCCCGGATCTCGGCGTCGTCCTCCCAGCTGTCCCAGAGCCGGCGGATCACCTCGACGTGGTCGGCGGCCTCGTCGAACAGGCCGGCCACCAGCTCGCGGGCGGCCGGGCTCTCGTAGCTCTCGATGCGCGGGAGGGTGCGGCGGCCGAAGTGGGCGGCCTCGTCGGGGCGGGCGGAGATCTTCACGCGCACACCGGCGCGGCCGGTGCTGACGTGGTCGAGCGTGGCGATCGCCTTGGAGACGTGGAACGGCTCGGTGTGGGTGGCGGTCACCGTCGGCACCAGTCCGATGTGCCGGGTCAGGGGCGCGATCCGGGACGCGATCAGTACGGCGTCGAGCCGGCCGCGCACCTGGTCCGTGCGCTCGTCCGGGCCGAGGAGGCGGGAGGACTGCGGGGCGAGACCGTCCTCGATGGTCACGAAGTCGAGCAGGCCGCGTTCCGCCTCGGCCACGAGGCCGGCCCAGTAGGCGGCGGTGAACAGCTCCGTGGGGCGGGCGGCGGGGTCGCGCCACGATGCGGGGTGCCAGCCGGTGCCCTCCAGGGCCACGGCGAGGTGCAGGGGGGTGGGAGTGGTGGACACGGGTGTGCCTTCCTGGTCGTCCGTACGGGTACGCGGGCCTCGCGGTGGCGGGGCGGTGATCAGGGGCGGCAGCGGGCGCCGGCCCGCCGGCGGCGGTGCGCGGACGGTGCCGCCAGCTGCGGCCGGGCGGAGTGTGCCGGGGACCGCTCCCGCTCCGTCACGGCGTCTCGGGGACGTCGGCGGGTTTGAGCCGTACCGCCACCGGGTCCGGTTCGGCTGCCGGAGAGCCGGGCGGGGGCGGGCAGCACACCGCCCGGCAGACCGGACACGGCGCTGAGCGCGGCCACTTCGAGGGTGACGAGGAGGCCGTCGAGGACCGTGGGGCGCGGGAACCGGTGGCGGAAGCGGTCCCACTGGTGGACGGTGCCGGTGGCCAGGCCGTGGACGACCTCGGCGACGACGACCAGGACGGCCGCGGTGGCGATCCGGCGTCCGGGCCGGCGCGGGGGCGGCACCCGCTGGACGGCGGGCGGCCGGGGTGCGGCGGGGGTGGGCGGTGCCTCGGCGGGGGACACGGCGGCACCCGGGGGTTCGCTCATGGGAGGACTCCGGGGGATTCGGACACCCCGGGGTCGTGCGGTGAGCCGCTGGAGCGTCGCGGAGCGGCGGGAACCGCTCCGCCGCGCGAGGAGGCGCACGGGGAGGCACGGGACCGGGGCGGGAAGGACAACGGCACACCGCTCGGGCGGTGTTCGTCGTGGCCGTGCGACCGTCGCGGGCGTCGACGCTCGGGAAGGAGGTCAGCCTCGGCGGCGGTCGCGGCCGCGGCCGGTACACAGTGCGCTGCTGACGCGGAGCAGATCGACGCTCCGGTCGGCGACGAGCGGGCTCGGGTACGGGCGCAGGTGACCCCGGGGGCGGTGGTCCGCCGTCCTGGGAGCTGCGTCCATGTCCGTCACCGTCACCGTTCCGGCCCGTGGGCCTCGCGCTCGCCGAAGTGTCGTCCGGTCCGGTCGTCACCCGGGGCACCCCACCGCGGAGCGGGGGTCGCCGGTCAGCGGCCGGCGCTTGTCGCCGACGCCCATGACCGTACTTGGTCCGCAAGTAAGGCAGTTGACCGTTCGCGTGTCAACGCCGTCCCGTCAGGTGGGACGGCCTTCGAGATGGCGGGCGAAGGCCGGGTGCGTGCCCAGGCGCCGCACGTGGGCCCACAGGGCGGGGTGGTCGCCCGTGCGGTACGCGGAGGTGCCGAGCCGGGTGAGGGCCACCCAGACCTCCACGTCGGCCGCGGTGAGCCGGTCCCCCAGCACATGGCGGCGGGCGGTCAGCCGCTGCTCCAACTGGTCCCGCGCGGCCGGGTCGGCCGCCCGCGCGCAGAGCTGTTCGACGGCCTCGATCGCGGCCTCCGCGCCGCGGGGGTACAGCTCCGGGCCGGCCGAGGCGAAGTGCCGGGCGAGGTCACGCATGATGTCGGGCGCGTGCGTGCTGACGATGCGGCCCGACCAGCCGTCGCTGAGCACCGGCGCGACGGCCGGCCCCCGGTAGTGGTGCGCGCTCGCCTCGTACAGCGGGCGCAGCACCGAGTGGCCGCCGTCGGGACAGTCGGGTTCGGGGTCGAGGAGGCTCACCGGACACACCTCGTCGAGCCCCAGGAGACCGTGCACGACCGCGACGCGGAGACTGTCGCCGTGGCCGGGTGAGAGGTGGAGGCGGTAGCGGCGCGGCACGGCGTAGTGGCCGCTGCGCGGATCGCGGCCGACGCGTCCCCGGAAGGCGGGGGCGGGGGCGAGCGGTGTGACGGACATGGTTCTCCCCGGGTGCGGGCGCGCGCGGGGGCACGCGCGGCGGAGGCGGCGGGCTGCCATGAGCGGACACCGGGGGCGGGCGGCACCCGTGCGGGACCGCACGCCCGGTGCCGGACGGCTCAGCGCGGCGAGCTGATGGCGCTGCAGACGCGGAGGAGGTCGATGTGACGGCGGGAGGTGAGCAGGGGGCAGGCCGCCGGCGTACCGCTCGCGTCGCGGGTGACCGGCTGGAGGCGCCCCATGATTCCCTACCCGTTCACTAGGATTACCAGGGAAGTGTCGACCGGCGTCCCGGACGCGTCAAGGGGGCGTCCACGCGGTGGTCCGCGATGTGGGCCGGGAGGCCCGCCGGCCCGTCACCGGACCGGTCGGGGCGGCGCGTCGGACACCACCCGCGTGCCCAGGCCGCGCACCCGGTAGATGCAGGTGTCGTCGGCCCACAGCACCGCGTCCGCGATCGCGTAGGGGCCCCGCGCGTCCGTCCCTCTCTCCGTGATGTCCATGTCCACCCTGATCAGCCTGTTGGCCGGGGTGACCTGGCCACGATAGGTCCAGGTCGTCTCACGGCCCGGCAGCACGGGCTCGAACCGCGGGTGCGGGACGCCGTCCGCGGCGCCGTGTGCGAGGAGGTGGTACTGGAGGAGCTGGCACATGGCCTCCACGCCCAACGACCCCGGCTGCACCGGGTCCTGGAAGAAGTGGGCGCGGAAGAACCACTCCCCCGGGTCCACGTCCTTCTCCGCCCGCAGCCGTCCGAGCCCCGCACCGCCCCCGTCCGGCCAGTGGCCGGTGATCCGGTCGAGCATCAGCAGCATGGGGCCCGGCAGCCGCGGCCGCCCCGCGCGGTAACGGGCGGGCCGGACGCCCAGGTCGACCGTGGTGCCACCCGGCTCGTCGAGCCGGTCCCGGGCCCCGGCCGGCACCGGCACGCCCTGCTGGTGGTCGAAGGCGGACGGCGGGAAGTACCCGAAGACGGTGGAGAGTTCGAACAGCGGCGCGCCGTCGGCGGTGCACCTCACCTCGAACGACTCGATGATCATGTCTCCGCCGCGGGAGACGCGGGTCAGCTCGGCGTGTGTGCGGATCGTGCCGGTCGCGGGGGTGACCTCGCCCATGACCGTGCCGGACCCGTCGAGGTTGCGGAACAGCAGATCCGTGCCGGTGGTCAGCGCGCTCCCGGCGTACGAGGCCAGCCAGCCGCAGGGCTGGAGCGCGACCTCCATCAGGACGCCGAACGGCATGGCGTGGCCGCCGCTCTGCTCGAAGTACCAGGCGCGGTCGGGCACGTCGTACTCGGCGACGACCGTGCTGCCCTCCCGCAGGCGGCCCTGAGGACCGTCCACGGACACGATCCGGCTCATGAAGTGGTACGGCGGTCCCGGCAGCCGCGCGACCCTGCGGGTGCCGTCGAAGGGCTCGTACATGGTGCCGAAGGCCTCGCTCGGCCTGCCCCAGGCGCACGCCAGCAACGAGGCGTAGTCGAAGGGGAGTCCGTCGGCCGACGTCGCCACGGGGGTGCGTTCCCGGTGGCCGGCGAGTCCGCCCAGCACGGGCAGCGGGAGCGGTGTCCCGTCCTCCTGCGCGGCGGGTGGTCCGAGGTGGCGCCACTGCGACAGCGGCCAGTCGGGCACCAGGCGCAGCGCCACGTCCCTTCCCAGGAAGGCGTGTTTGCCGTCCACCGAGCCGAGCACGTCCGCGTGGAGCGTCGGCACCGGTCCGGCCGAGACACCGCGTACGAACACCTCGTAGACGATCCGCCGGCTGGCCGGGGTCGCCTGGCCTCGGCACATGGCCCGGCCGGCGCGGCCGGCGACGGGCTCGAAGCGCCAGCCGTCGCGGTCCACGGTGTGCCCCATGGCCGCCAGGCAGAACGCCATCGCCTGGAAGCCGCCCTGGAGCATGAGGGTGCCGGGCATGCACGGATCGTTCTTGAAGTGTCCCTCGAAGTACCAGTCGTCGGGCGACACGGGTGTCTCGGCCCGCAGATACCCGCGGCCCCACGGTCCTCCGGCCGGGTCGAAGGCGGTCACCTCGTGCAGGAGCCGCAGCCGGCCGTCGTCGATGCCGGGCGGGCGGACGTGGGCCGCGGTCGCCTCCCAGCCGGGGCCGAAGCAGTCCGCCGGGCGTCCCTGGGCCAGGGACCGCACCTGGTCGGCGGTGAAACGGGTCCGTGTGCAGCGCACGGCGGGCGGATCGGCCGGCAGGTCGTCGCCGGGCGGCCGCTCGGCGGGGTCCCAGCGCACGCCGCCGCCGTTCTCCAGTTCCCCGGGCGTGAAGAACCCGGCCTGTCCGTCGCGGACGCTGAGCCGGAGTTCCCCGTCCACGTAACAGTCGTAGTGGAAGAACGACAGCCGGACGCCGTCGTGTTCGGCGTGGCCGTCGACGTGGATCTCGTAGCGCAGGGTCTCACCGGCCCGTGGCGGGCTGCCGTGGTACGTCAGGGTGCAGCCGAGCAGCCGGTACGCCCGTTCCCCCCGGTTGAGCAGGTCGATGCCCAGCCAGCTCAGCAGGAGCAGGTCGGCCTGGCCCGCCTCGACGACCAGGCCGGCCGGCATGCGCCCGGTGGCGTCCAGGTACCAACTGCCGGGCAGGACGTCGGTCTCCGTCCAGATCGTCCCGTCGGTGCGTACCGGGCCCTTCGCGGCGAGCGCCGCCGGCACCGCGTCGATGCCGGTGACGCGGTCCGCGAACAGCATGGGCGGCGCGGGCATCCGCGTCTGCACCGGGTACGCGTCCTGCTCGGCGAACCGGGGGCCGAACAGGGCGGAGATGTCGCCGGTGGCGAGGTGCTCCAACTGGGCCCGGTCGAACACCGGGCCCGGGCGGGAGGCGAGCGGGGGTCCCTGCGGAGGCGGAGGCGTGGGGCGAGGGGCGTGTGGGGGTGCGGGGGCGGGCGCCGGATCCGATACGGGCGCGGGCGCCGGGGCGTGTGCGGGGGCGGGCGCCGGGCCCTGCGCGGAGGCGGCGACCTGGCCCAGTGCCGAGGCGGGGGCCGGGCCCTGTGTCGTGGCGGGCGCCGGGCTGTGTGCCGAGGCGGGGGCGGCGGGACGGGTCAGGGCGGTCACCGCCAGGGCCGACATACGGAGGAAGCGCTGGTGGGCCTCGGTGTGTCCGGCGAGGACCTCCTGGTGCAGGGCGGCGACGCGCTCGCTCTGACGGACGGCCAGGGCGTGGGCACCCGCCGAGTGCGGCCCCGGCACCGGGCGGGACGCCGGACCGGCGTCCCGAGCCCTCGGCGGGGCGGGCTGTCCGGCGATGGCGGGGCCGGGCACGGTGACGGCGCCCGGCCGGACAGCGCCTCCCGGGGAGGCCGGACCGGGCACGGTGACGGTGGCCCGCGGGGCGGCGTCGAAGCGCGGCACCGGGGCCAGTTCCGGGGCCCGGGGCAACGTCGGCACCGCCTCGTCCGGCTCGGGCAGGCGGGGAGGGCCGGGGAGGGGGACGGTGACGGAGGGGCCGGGGCCCGGGGTCTCGGTGGCGGCCTCGGCGAGCCGGGCGAACAGGCCGTCGGCGCGTACCGGCACGCCCGCGGCCACGAGTTCGGCCACCGCCAGGCAGGTCTGCCGCAGCCCGGTGCCCGGCGCGTCCAGTGCCACGGCCACGTGGTCCCGGTCACCGAGCACCCGGGTGATCCAGCCGGTGCACAGCCTGCGCGGCCCGTGCTCGACGAAGACGCGGACACCGTCGGCCCACGCCTGCTCGACCGTGGCCGCGAAGTCGATGGTGCTCATGCCCTGCGCGGTGAGCGCCTCCGCGGCCCGCTCGGCCGTCGGCCGGTACGCCCGCCCGGTGGCCCCGCTGTAGAACCGCACCCCGGGCACGTCGACGGTGGGGTGGAGGTGGGCCGCGCGCCACACCTCGCGGACCTCCGCCAGTTCCGGGGCGTGGGCGGCGAGGTCGTAGTCGAGCCGGATGGCGCGGTCGGCGCCGATCCTCGCCACCACGGCCGCGCAGGCCCGGGACTCGCCCCCGATGACGCAGATCCCGGGCGCGTTCACCGCCATCAGGTGGACGGCCGGCTCCTCGGCGAGTTCGGCCCGTACGGCTTCCATCGGGGCACTGATCAGGTAGCTCGACCAGTGGCGGCCGGGCAGTCCCCGGCGTTCCCAGTGGCGTCGGACCGCCCTGAGTTCTCCGGTGAGTTCGGTGGTGAACAGTCCGCTGTCGCGGGTGGCCCGGTACAGCGCCGAGACGTCCGGCCAGACGCCGAGCGCCACCAGGGCGGCCGATTCGCCGGACGAGTATCCGAGGGCGGCGTCGGGGCGCAGCCCGAGCACGTCGCGGGTGAGGACGGTGTGGAACACGGCGAGTTCGGCCGCGGCCCAGATCTGCTCGAACACCCCGTGCTCCGCGGCGGGCCGCAGCCGGGTGCCGGTCGCCCGGTTCCCGGCCCGGACGGTGTCGCCGAGCGAGGGCAGCGCGAGCAGCAGTTCGCGGCCCATGCCGGGGTAGGCGGCCGAACCGTTGGTGTAGACGAACGCGGTCTGCCCCGTGACCGGGCGGTCCCGGTACAGCACGTCGGCCGGGCGGGCCCCGCCCTCGGCCAGCCAGCGGCGCGCGGCCTCCCTGCGGTCGGGGAACCTGTCGTCGTCGGCCACGAGGGCCAGCCGGGCCGGCCCCGTGTCGGACTCCGCGCCGCGTTCCAGCGCGGCCAGCACCTCCCGGCGGCCGGCCCCGGAGTAGACGTGCAGGCGCGGCGCCGGGCCCCGCAGCAGCGGCCGGGGGTCCGCGGCGCGCAGCCGGACTCCGGTGGCGGGGCCGTCCATCGGCGTCACCTCGGCCCGCGCGGTGTGCGGGACGGTCGTGACGTCGGCGGGAGCGTCCGGCCGCGGTACGGCGCGGTGCTGGAGGGCAAGCGCCGCGACCGCGACACAGAGCAGTCCGGACGCGGCGTGCGCGTGTCCGAAGACCGACGCCGGGTCGAATCGCGCGTAGGGTCCGTCCCCGACGACCAGGTCGGGTGCGCCGGCGGTGTCCTCGTCGAGCACGGCCAGGACGGTGTCGCCGTCCCGGCGGGCGGCGGCGAGGGACTTGAGGACGAGGACGACGGCGGCGTCACCCGCCTCGTCCGTACGGCCGAGTTCGCGCCGGGCGCTTCGGTGGACCGCCTCGCAGGACCGGTCGGTGGCTCCGACGAGCGCGGCGTCGGCCTCGCCGGACCGCACGGCCCGGGCCCCGAGCTCCAGCGCCACCAGGCCGGACGCCTCCTCCGCGCAGACCACGAACCCCGCTCCGCCCAGGTCGAGTTGGGTGCTGATCCGGTTGGCCGCGAGGTTCGGCATGCTGCCGACGACCCCCTCGGCGGTCATGGGCGGCCCGAACGCGTCCCGCGCCTGTTCCTCCGCCGAGGCCGTCACGGGCAGCCCGGCACGCTCCAGCCAGTGCGGCACCCGCCAGCGGGCGCCCGCCCGGGCCACCTCGGGGTCCACTCCGGCGCCGACGACCACCACGGTCCGCTCGCGGGGCAGGCGCACCGACCGTACGGCCTCCCGGGCCGCCTCCAGCACCAGCAGCTGCTGGGGCGTCGTCCGCCGCAGAGTCACGGGCGGGAAGCACAGGTCGCGCAGTTCCACGGCGATCTCCCGCACGGGGCCGCGCCGTTCACCGTCCAGCACCGCACGCCGGAAGTCCTCGGTGCGGGCGCCGTCGCCGACCCGGGCCCCGAGGGCGACGATCGCCACGGGGGTACGGGCGTCCGCCGGCTCCCGGGGCGGTACGGGCACGGCGGCGGGCCGGGGGCGCCGCGGCGGGGCGGAGGCGGGGACCTCGTCCGGGAGGTCCACCACCAGGTGAGCGTTGGTCCCGCCGAACCCGAAGGCGCTCACCGCCGCCCGCCGCGGCCCGGACCACGGTTCGGGTGCGTTCAGTACGCGCAGCGGCGTGTCCGCCAGCGCCTCCAGCGGCCGTTCCGCCCCGAGCGTGGCGGGTCGTACGCCCGCCCGCAGCGCGCCGAGCACCTTCAGCAGCCCGGCCGCGCCGGCCGAGGCCAGCAGATGCCCGACGTTCGACTTGACCGAGCCGATGGGCACGTCGTCGCCCGCCCCGAAGACCTTGGCCATGCCGCGTGCTTCCACCGCGTCGCCGACCGGTGTTCCCGTGGCGTGGCACTCGACGAGCGACACGGTGCCGGGATCGACGCCCGCCCTCTCGTACGCCAGGCGCATGGCGCGTACCTGGCCCTCCTCCGCGGGGCTGATCAGCCCGGCGCCCCGCCCGTCGTTGGACAGCCCGATGCCGCGGATCACGCCGAGCACGGACAGCCCGGCGGCGCGGGCGTCGGGCAGCCGCATCAGGGCGACGAATCCGGCGCCCTCGCCGTGCAGCAGCCCGTCCGCGTCCCGGTGGAAGGGCCGGCTGCGTCCGGTGCGGCTCGTCGCCGACAGCCCGCAGAAGCCCACGTGCAGGTAGAGGGGGTCCGGGCGGCTGACGGCGCCGGCCACCACGAGGTCCGCCGTGCCGTCGTGCAGCCGGTCGCAGGCCAGCTTGACGGCGTACAGCGACGAGGCGCAGGCGGCGTCCAGGGACCAGGCGCCCGCGCCGAGCCCGAGGGCCCGGGCGGCGAGGAGGGCGGGCAGGCCTGCCGAGAAGCGGTCGCGGGCGTCGGGCCGCTCGCCCCCGAGCAGGGCGTCCCGGAGCGGGGGCCGGCCGGACAGCCAGACGTGCTCGGCGTACTCGGCCCCGCCGGCCGTGGGGTAGAGGAGGTTGCCCAGCACCAGTCCCGCCCGTGGCAGCGGGCCCTCCCGGCCGGCCTCCGCGAGCGCCTGCCGGACTCCGTACAGGACCCAGTGGAAGAGCGGGTCCAGGGACACGATGTCCTCCGGGGGGATCCGGAAGCCGCTCGGGTCGAAGACGGACTCGAAGTCCCTCACGTATCCGCCGACATCCGTCCAGGTGCGGTCGAGGTGGTCGCCGACCCGTCCCATCGCCCGCTCGCGCGGCAGCCGCCACCGGCCCTCGGGGGCGGGCGACAGGCTGGAGCGGCCCGCGGCGATGTTCTCCCAGAAGGTGTCCGGGTCCAGGGCGCCGGGCAGCACACAGCCCCGTCCGACGACGGCGATCGGTTCGAATGACATGCGGTCTCTCACTTGGCGGCGGAAGGGGCCGGTGGCCGGGGGCTCAGGGGTGTTGTTCAGGAGGGGCGGCCGACGAGCTCCACGCCGAGCAGTTCCAGCCGGACGGCTCCGTCGGCGTCGATCAGTGCCGCGTCGCAGCGCGCCCCCGTGTCGTGGGCCTTGCGTCCGCGCACCACGCACCGCACGGTGCCGTCCACCGGGCCGGGCCGGTGGACCCTGCACTCCGCGACGGCCATCGGCAGCGTCGCCGCGCCGAGCGCGCCCCGGGCCCACAGCAGGGCCAGTTGGAGGGCGCCGTCCACGGCGGCCGGGTCGAGCGGCCAGTGCTCACCCGGCCATCCGAGGTCCCGTACGCCGGCCACCGTCGCCTCGGCGCCGCTCTCCGACACCCCGCGCAGGGTGCGCACGCAGTGGAACCGGGGTCCGTGGAAGAGGACTTCGCCGTCGTACAGAGCGGTGCCGTCCAGGGGCTCCAGGTCGTCCGGGGCGGTCCACCCGGCCGGGTCCGGCCGGTCCGTCCCGGTGTCCAGGACGGCCCGGAAGTGCGTCGTGCCGTTCTCCCCGCGCACCTCCGCCTCCACCCCCGACGGCGAGCCGGCCGGGCCCCGGCTGCCGTGCACGGTGATCCGGTGGCCGGCGCCGGCGAGGTCGGGCAGGGCGTACTTCTGGTAGACCCGCAGGTCGCGTACGACGAGGGAACCGGCGTCCGGCAGCCAGGCGGCGGCCGCCCCGGCGAGCCGGTCGAGGACCATCGCCACGGGCAGCACGGGCACGTCACCGGGCGCGTGGTCGGCGAGCTGGGGCAGGGTGTCCGCGCGGAGCGTCAGTTCCGCCGGGCGCGGGTCTCCGGCCGGCGACAGGGCCGTCGGTTCGTCCCCGGCCACCAGGACGACGCGGGCCTCACCGGCCGGGCCGTCCAGCTCCGCCGTGCAGGCGGACGCGCCCTGGTCGAGGGGGATCAGCGGGACGCCGGTGCGGCCGAAGTGCTCCGCCAGGGCGGGCGTGACCATGCCGCCCTGCCACGGCCCCCAGGCCACGCAGCGCACCAGGCAGCCGGGGCGGCGGGCCTGCTCGGCGGAGGCGACCTGGGCCAGGATCTCGTTGGCCATGGCGTAGTCGCTCTGCCCCGCGTTGCCGAACACGGCGGCCACGGACGAGAACAGGCAGATCACCTCCAGCGGGTCGTCCGCCGTGGCCTCCAGCAGCGCGCGCAGCCCGGCCGCCTTGGTGGACATCACCCGCTCGACCTGCTCCTCGGTCTTGTCGGCGATCGTCTTGTCGGCCAGCACGCCCGCGCCGTGCACGATGCCGGTGACCGGCCCCCAGGCGCCGCGCACGTCGCGCAGGGCGGCGGCGACGGCCTCGCCGTCACGGACGTCCACCTGGACGTACCGGACCGGGGAGCCCGCCGCCTCCAGTGCCGCGACGGTGGACCGTACTTCGCGGGCGGCGAGGACCTCCCGGGCCCGTGCGGCGAGCCGGGCGGGCGACGGGTGCGGCTCGTCGCCGGCGAAGCGCTCGGCGAGCAGCCGGGTGAGCGACGGTTCGTCGGTGGCCCCGGCCAGCCCTTCGGGCTCGGGGCCGGGCGCGGTGCGCCCGAGCAGCACGATCCGGGGGCGGTGGGTCCTGGCCAGGTCCAGCAGCGCGGCCGCGGTGACTCCGCGGGCGCCTCCGGTGGCCACGATCACCGACGCGGAGGTGATCCGCGGGGTGCTCTCCGGCGCGACCGGAGCGGGCACCGTGCGCGGGGCGGTGCGGGTGCCGTCGGCGCGCAGGCCCACCTCCGGTTCGGAACCGCCCTGGAACAGTTCCCGCACGATCGCCTCGGCGACCTCCTCGTCGCCGCGGCCGCCCCGCTCGCAGTCGAGGGCCCTGACCGAGGCGTCCGGCCACTCCTTCGCCGCGGTCCTGGCCAGTGCGGCGACGCCGCCCAGCCAGGCCCGGTCGCACGCGCGGCCGCCGAGCCCGAAGTCACCTCCGGTGTCCTGCACGGTCACGAACACCGCGCCCCGGCCGGCGGCCGCCCGGGCCGCCAGGGCGCGCGCCGCGCGGAACGCCGAGAGGTGGACGTCCCGCGCGCCTTCCGGCGTGGCGTCCCCGGTCAGCGCGCCGAGGTGGACGACGCCGTGGGCGTCCTCGGGTACGTCCGCCGCGACGGTGGCGTCCACGCCGCGCTCGGCCAGCTTCCGGGCGACGAGGCCGGCGAGCGCGATGCCGTGCGGGGCCGCGCCCGTCACCACGAGGGGCCCGTCGAGGAGGCCCGCCACCGCGAGGCCCGACGGGGCGGACGGCACGGCGCGCGGTACGAGCCTGGTGAGCGGTCGCCGCCGCACCGCCTCGGTCCGCGGCGGGACGGCGGCCTCCCGGACGGCCGGCTGCTCGGCAACGGGGACGACGGGTGCGGCTGTCGCCCGGGGGCTCCCCGGGGCCGGGGGGTCCGCCACCGCGTCCCCCGCCGGCCCGGTGGGGCCGGTGAGCGCCGCGACGATCTCGCGCAGGGTACGGAGTCCGCCGAGCCGGCCGACGTCCCCCGTCGCCACGTCGCCCACTTCCTGGCGCACGGCCGACAGGATCTCGACGCGCTTGATCGAGTCGACGCCCAGGTCGGCCTCCAGCTCCATGTCCGCGTGGAGCATGTCGGTGGGGTAGCCGGTGAGCCGGGCCACCACCGAGATCAGCAACCGCTCCAGTTCGGACGCCGACATCGGCGTCGCGTGGTCGTCCGGTGACGGAGCCGGCGCCGGGACGGGGAGCGGGGAACGCGCCTCGACGGCCACCTCGGCCGACGCCGCCGGGCCGGGGGCCGCGGGTGCGGGGGGTTCGGGCGCGGGGGGCTCGGGCGCGGGGAGGGCGCCGGTCGCGGCGGGGGCCGCCGGCACGGGTGCCGGGTCCCTGCGGGCCGGGGCGGGGCGGGGCTGCGGCACGGGGGCGTGCCGGACCGGCACGTCCGGCACTCCGCCGGCGGCCGGGGCGCCGAGCATCGCCGCGAGGGTGTTCTCGGTCATCCGGAGGAAGGCGACATGGCTGTCGGTCAGCATCCGCTGGCAGGCCGCGTGCGCCTCCGCCGTCCGCCGCTGCACGCTCTCCACCGCGGCGTACCAGCCGGCGCCGGGGCCGGCCGCGGGTTCGGCGGCGTACGGGGAGGGCGCTCCGGGGACGGGGCCGGGGCCGTACGGCGGCTCGGCTCCGTAGGCGTGCTCCGTCCCGTACTCCGGCGCCCTCGGGCCGGGGACGGGCGCGGTGCCCCGGACGGGTACGGAGTCGTACGCGGACGTCGCTTCGTGGGCGGGCGTCGGGTGGTACGCGGGTGCGGATTCGTACACGGGCGTGGAGTCGTCAGCGTGCGTGGAGTCGTACACGGGCGTGGAGTCGTGAGCGGCTGCGGAGTCGTGTGCGGGCATCGGGACCACCGGGGCGTCGGTCGTGGGGCGGGCGGGGGCGGGGGCGGCGCCGGGACGGGGCGCGGGCTCCGGCGGCGGAGCGGAGGGATCCGGGGCGGGCGGCGGGTAGGCCCGCCCGTGGTTGGCTCCGCTGATCTTCACGGTCATCCGGGGCGCGCGCTCCTTCGCTGCGGGTCCGGGCAGGGCGTACGGCGCCCAGAGCGGGTCGAGGTCGAGGGGGACCCCTCGGACGGCGAGTTCGCCGAGGGCGGTGTGCAGGGTGGTGACGCCGGACCGTCCCGGCCGGTCCAGGGCGACGGCCGCGTGCTCGCGGTCGCCGAGGATCTGCCCGACCAGGCCGGTCAGGGCGGCGCCCGCGCCGGCCTCGACGAAGGTCCGCACGCCGGCCGCGTACATCGCCTCGATCTGGTCCTGGAAGAGCACCGGTGCGGTCAGGTGACCGGCGATCCGGTCACGTACCTCGTCGGGCGGCGACGGGTAGGGGGCGGCGTCCGCGTTGCCGTAGACCTCCGTCCGGGGCTCCGTGAACGGGACCGTGCGCAGATACGCGGCCAAGGGCTCACCGGCCCGGGCGACGAGGGGGCTGTGGAAGGCGGCCGACGTGGCCAGCCGGCGCGTGCCGACGCCCTGGGCCGCGAAGGCCCTCTCGGCGCGCGCCACGGCCTCCTCCGTACCCGAGAGGACCACCTGGCGCGGGGAGTTGAGGTTGGCGGGCCAGATGTCGCCGGACGCGGCACCGGCCAGGACCTCCGTGACGCGGTCGCGGTCGGCGGCCACGGCGAGCATCGCGCCCGGTGTGCCGGCCGCGTCCCGCATCAGCTCGCCGCGTCTGCGGGCCAGACCGACCAGCGCCTCGGCGTCGAGGGCGCCCGCGCGGTGCAGTGCCACGAGTTCGCCGAAACTGTGGCCGGCCACGCAGTCGGGTCGCAGTCCCAGGCCGCTCACCACCTCCAGCAGCGCGAGCGCGTGCACGGCGAGCGCCGGCTGCGCCCACTCGGTGGCGGCCAGGCGCGCGGCGTCGGCCGCGCGGTCCTCGTCGGTGAAGGCGGGCGGCGGGAAGACCACGCGGTGCAGGGGCCGCCCGTCGAAGGCGGTGCCGCCCAGCCGGTCCCACACGGCCTGGGCGGCCGGCGACAGCATCGCCAGGTCGGCTCCCATCCCGACGTACTGGGCGCCCTGCCCCGGGAACAGGAAGGCGATGCGGCCGGGGCCGGTGTCCCCGGCGGCGTACCGCACCCCGGTCGGCGTGGAGAACGGTGTGCCGGGGTCGCGGCGGATCCGTGCGAGCGCCTCGGCGCACTTGTCCCGCAGGTCCTCGACACCGGTGGCGACCACGGCCAGCCGCAGGGGGTCCGCGGGCGAGAACGTACGGTGGCTGTCCCGGGCGATCGCGGCGAGCGTGCGGGTGTCCTCCGCTTCCGGCGGCACGAGGCCGGACGGCGACGAACCGCTGAGGAGGACGAGTTCGTCCGGCACGGTGCGCCGGCGCGGCGCCGGCCGGGCCGCCGTGCCCGCGGGGACGTACTCCTCCAGGGTGACGTGGAAGTTGCTGCCCCCGAAGCCGAAGCTGGAGACGGACGCCCGGCGCGGATGGCCGGCGGACCGGACCCACGGCCGGGCCGCCGTGTTGACGTAGAAGGGGCCGTCCGGGTCGGCGGCCGCCGCGACCGGCCGGTCGACCTTGATGGTCGGCGGCAGCACCTTGTGGTGCAGGGCCAGGACCGCCTTGAGGAGCCCGGCCGCGCCCGCCGCGCACTTGGTGTGCCCGATCTGCGACTTGACGGAGCCGATGGCGCACCACCGCCCGTCCGTACGGCCGGTCGCCGTGAACACCTCGCGCAGCGCGGTCAGTTCGGCGCCGTCACCGGCCTTGGTGCCGGTGCCGTGGGCCTCGACCAGCTCCACGGTGTCGGGGCCGTAGCCCGCCTGCTCGTAGGCGCGCCGCAGGGCGCGTGCCTGACCGTCGGGCAGCGGCGCGTAGATCGCCGCGCTCCTGCCGTCGGAGGAGGTGCCGACGCCCCGGATCACCGCGTGGATCCGGTCGCCGTCCCGCTCCGCGTCGGACAGCCGCTTGAGGGCGTACATGATGACCGCCTCACCGAGCATGGTGCCGTCCGCCGTGTCCGCGAACGGGCGGCAGTCACCGGTGCGGGACAGCGCGGGGGTCTTGGAGAAGCACAGGAACATCCCGACGTCGTTGCCGGTGTCGACGCCCCCGCTGATCACCAGGTCCGCCCGGCCGAGGGCCAGTTCGCCGACGGCGGTGGACAGGGCGGCCAGGGAACTGGCGCAGGCTGCGTCGGTGGTGTGGTTGATGCCGTGCAGGTCGAAGCGGTTGGCGATCCGGCCGGCGACGACGTTGCCGAGCAGACCGGGGAACGTCGACTCCTGCCACGGGCTGAAGTGCGCGGAGATGCGGTCGCACACCGCCTGGGCCTCCGGTTCGGCCATGCCGCTCTCCCGCAGCGCCTTCAGCCACAGCGGCCGGTGGGCGCGCCCGTACATGTGCGGGAGCAGTTCCAGGGCGGCGGTGCCGAGGACGACGCCGACCCGGTCCCGGTCGACGGTGCCGAGGCCCCCGGCATCGGCCAGTGCCTGGTCGGCGACCATCAGGGCGAGAAGCTGGGCGGTGTCCGTCGCGGTCAGGTTGGCGGGCGGCACGCCGTAGGCGAGGGGGTCGAAGTCGACCTCCGGCAGGAAGGCGCCCCGGCGGGCGTACGTCTTGTCGGGGGCGGACGGGTCGGGGTCGTAGTGGTCGGCCACCAGCCATCGGGAGGCGGGCACCTCGGTGATCAGGTCCCGGCCGCCGGTCACGATCCGCCAGTATCCGGCGGTGTCCGTCGCGCCGGGCACCAGGGCGCCGGCCCCGATCACGGCGACGGGCACCTGTGTGGCGGGGGTGCGGGACACGGTCTCTCCTCGGGGTCGTACGACGGCTGCGGCCGGCCTCGCGGTGGGGTCCGGGCCGTTCACGCCGGCCCGTACGGGGTGCAGGTGAATGCCTCGGGCGGCAACGGAAGGCCGTGGGCGCGCAGTTGGTGGGCGCGGGTGAGCACGGCGGCGCCCTCCAGCAGGCTGAGGGCGATTCGTACGACGGACCGGTTCGCCGGCTCGGCCAGGAACGAGCCGGCGACCCAGCGGTTGAAGGCGCCCATCGCCGGTCCGCACCAGATCTGGTAGTCGGTGCGCCGGGAGGTCTCGCCGCTGATCGCCCACCGGCTGGAGCTGCCGAGGTACCAGCGGAAGACCAGCGCCATGCGGTGCTTGGGGTCGGCGAGGGCCCGGCTGATCTGCGCGGGGTCGCGGCGTTCCCAGAACGCGCGCGTGCGCTGCCACACCTCGTCGAACGAGGCGCGCAAAACGTCCCGTTCGAGCACGGCGCGTTCCGCGGCGGGGATCTCCTCCAGCGAGGCGTGCGTCCGGTAGGCCGTGTGGAGGCGGCCGGCCCGCCGGGCGAACATCGTGCCGCGGGAGAGCACTTGCAGGGTGACGCCGAGTTCGAACATGTCCGCGGCCGGTGCCATGGCGACGTCGGCGACGTCCGCCTCGCAGAGCATCGCCTTGGCGTCGTCGGACAGGCCCGCCTCGACGGCCGTCTGGTTCACGGATCCGACGACGACGTAGGAGGCGCCGAGGGCGAAGGCGGCGGCCAGCGCGTCCGGGGTGCCGAGCCCGCCGGCCGCGCCGATCCTGACCGGTGCGCGGTAGCCGAACCGCCGGCACAGCGCGTCGCGGAGCAGGGCGATGCGCGGCAGCAGGGCGGGCAGGGGGCGGTTGTCGGTGTGGCCGCCGCTGTCGGCCTCCACGGTGATGTCCTCGGCCACCGGCACCTGGGCCGCGAGCCGGGCCTCCTCGGCGGTCAGGCTGCCCCGGTGGACGAGCCGGTCCAGCAGCCCGGCCGGGGCGGGCGACAGGAACCGCTCGGCCACCTCGGGCCGGGAGACCTTGGCGAGGACGCCGGTGCGCCGCACGATCCGGCCGTCGGCGCCGCGGGACAGCCCTCGGGCCGAGCAGAGCACGACGGCCGGGGTCAGCTCCATGAACGCCGACGCCGAGATCCGGGGCACCCCGCAGCGCAGCAGCAGTTCGGCGACGCGGAACTCCAGCGCGGGTTCCGCCGGGGAGTGGATGAGGTTCACGCCCCAGTTGGTACGGGAGCGCAGTTCCCGGGCCAGCGTGTGCACGGCCCGCTCCACCTCGCCGTACGCGAGGCCGCCGGCGCCGAAGAAGCCGAGCATCTCCGCGCGGGCCATCGCCGACACCATGCGGGTGGTGGCGATGCCGTTCGCCATCTCCCCCGCCACGTACGGGAACCGGACGCCGTGCGCCTCGCAGAAGGTGCGTCCGCCGAGCCATTCGGGGTACAGCGGGGGCAGCGTGCCGAGCACGGGGCCGTCGGGCACGGGGCCGGTGGCGAGCCCCAGTTCACGTCCGCCGGGCGCGGTGACGATGTGGACGGGTTCCCTGATCCGCCGGGCGCGGACGGCGATCTCCTCGGGGGAGAAGACCGGCCGGTGCGCGACGGGGCCGTGGGGGGCGGGGAGGACGGACACGGAGGGGCTCCAGCGGGCGGGGCGGGCGGACCGGGTGGTCGGGGCGTTCGCGGGTGGACGGGCGCGGGTCAGGCGTATCCGGTGGACGGGAGGGCGGTCGCGGACACGGCCGGGGGCCCGGCGCGGGCGTCGTCCTCCGGGACCAGCCCGGACACCAGGTAGTCGAGGTCCACGCGGCCGGAGACCGCCGACGGTCCGAGCAGGGCCCGTACGCGGGTGTCGTCGAAGCGCCGCCGGTGGGTGAGGTAGGCGGTCAGGCCCGGGTAGAAGCCCACCAGGGCCTCCAACGTCGTCGGGTCGTCCGGGGCGGCGGGGACCAGTTCGAACGACAGCGGGAGGATCCGCTCCAGCACGGACACGACGAGGGACACGGGGACGTCCCGGTCGTGGACGATGTGGTACGTGTCGACGCCGCCCGTGGGTGTCCGGTCGGCCAGGCGCAGCATGACGTCGGCCGCGTGGTCCACCTGGAGCAGGTTCAGCCGGCCGTGCGGATGCCCGGCCAGCCGCAGGCGGGGACGGCCGTCGGTGTCCACGGTGCCGCGTGCCTCGCGCAGGATGCGTTCGACGACCTGGAGCGGGTGCCGGGGGAGGTCGGGGTGGGGCGGCAGGTCGGTGACCAGGATGCTCGGCCGCAGCACCACGACCGGGCGCCGGTGCTCCGCCGACCAGGCGCGGACCAGCGACTCGGCCTCGTACTTGGAGCGTTCGTAGGCGTTCTCGAAGCCCGCCGTGTCGTCCAGCTCGTCCTCGTAGGCGACGCCCTCGCGCCGGCGGCCGGCGACGAAGGCGGTGCTCACGTGGTGGACGACGGGCTTCGCGCGTCCGGCCGCGGCGAGTTCCAGGACGTGCCGGGCGCCGTCGACGTTGGTCCGGCGCAGTTCGGGGAGGTCGCCCTCCAGGTTGATGCTGCCCGCGCTGTGCCAGATCGCGTCGAGGCCGTCGGCCAGTGCCCGGAACGCGCGCCGGGACAGTCCGAGCCGCGGCGCGTCCAGGTCGGTCTCCACCACCCGCAGCCGGTCGGGGAGTCCGGCGATCAACGGCTCGGGCGCGTCGGCCAGTTCGAGGAACCGCGTGACGCGGTGCAGCGCGTCGCCCGACCCCGCGTGCACGAGGGCCGTCACCGACCGGTGCCGGTCGAGCAGGCGTCGTAACAGGCGCAGTCCGAGGAAGCCGGTGGCGCCGGTGAGGGCGACGTGCATGACCTTGTCTCCAGGGGTCCGGGAGGGACAGCCGTGTGCGAGGGCGCGGGGACGCGCGGCGGCCGGGTGAACGGGACGCGGCCGGCCGCTGCGCGCGGGCGCACCCGGCGGTCACGTCGTCCGCGGCCCGGCTGGTCCGGCCGGTCGCGGCGGGCGGCGCCGTTCCTCCGTTCCCCCGGCCTCGCCGGGGCTCCTCCTCGGGCCTCTCCCCGGCCCGACGAGCCCGGCGCACGGCACACAGTGTCAGACGGCGGACGGCACCACGGACCGCGTTCCGGGCCGCCCACCCGAACGGAGTACGCACGCCACGGGTGCCGCGCGCCCCGGCAGAGGCGTCGGATCCCTTGTGTCACGGGCCGGAAGGCCCCGCCGTGGAGGCTCGGCGCAGGCGGCCCGGGTGAGCGGCCGTCTCGAGACGTTTCCCGCTTTCGGGTGATGCGGTGCGCGGAGGCGGGGCGGCGCCGCGGGGGTCCGGGGCGCTGATGCGGGACGTCCGGCGCGGTGCGGCGGGGCGCGCGGGTGGCCGGGGCGCCCGCGGGGGCGTACGGGGGTGCTCCGCGGGCGGATATAAACCGTGCTGACCGGCGCAGCGGGTGACCGTCCCGGCCGGTGGTCCGGCCGACGGCCGGTGGTCCGAGGCGGCTGACGGTCCGGTCGGTGCCCGTGGTCCGAAGCGGCCGGTGGTCCCGAGCGGCCGGTCACCGCCGCCCGCGCCCTGCCCGGCGCCCGCCCATGCCCGTCCGTACGCCCGGCCCCGTCGTCCGTCCTACGCCCTCCTCCCCCGTCACCCGCCCTCCGTCCCGCGTCACCCGTCACCCGTCACCCCGTCACCCCGTCACCTGGAGCCCCCGATGCCGGCGTTCGTGCCGTCCCCCCGTAGCGCCTCCTCCCCCGGCCACCCCACGCACGCGGTCGACCGCGCGTTCCTCAGCATGGGGCGCCGTCACCCCGACGTCCGCTGGGACGCCGGCGGCATCGCGTACCTCAGCGGTCCGCCCCCGAGCCTGTCGGACCTGCGCGCCTACGTGGAGTACCGCCTGGGCGAACTGCCCCTGCTCACCAGCCGCGTCGAGGGCGGACCGCGGCGTCCCCGGTGGCTGCCCGACCCGGACTTCTCCGTCGGCCGGCACGTGCACGAGGTGGTCGCCGAGGGCCCCGAGGGGTGGGACACCGCCCTGCACACGGCGCTCAACGCGCCCTTCGGACCGGGGGCCTACTGGGGCGTCTGGCTGATCCACGGCCACGCGGCGGACGAGTACGCCGTCTGCCACCGCTTCCACCACGCCTGCCAGGACGGCTCGGCCGCCGCGGCGACCTTCCGGACCATGCTGGGCGGCGGCGAGTTCTCCGCCCGCCCCGCGCCCGGCGAGGACCGCCCTGCCCTGCCCCGGCGGGTGGGCAGGGCCGCTGGTCTGGGGGCGGCGTTCGCCGCGGCCGCCCTGGCCGTCCGCGGCCGGCGCCCGGACGTCCCCTTCCTGCCCTCGGGAGAGCGGCGGCTGTGGCGGGGCCGCGTGGCCGCGGACACCCTCCGCGGCATCGGCGCGGCGCGCGGCGGCTCGGCCCACGACGCCCATCTGGCGGCGCTGGCGGGGGCGTTGTCGGCCTGGTCGGACCGGTCCGGGGTGGCGCTGCCCCGGGTGACCGCGCTGGTGCCCTTCGAGGCGCGCCGTCCGGACGAGGAGCAGACCTGGGGCAACCGCTGTTTCGCGCTGCCGCTGGAGCTGCCGGTGGGGGCCTCCCGCACCCGGGGTGGTGCCGCCCGGGTGGGTGACTCGCCCCGGCGGCGGCTCGACCACGTCATGGCGGAGACCCGGAAGCTGCGGGCACCCGCGCGGCGTCAGGCCATCCAGGACCTGGTGCGCTGGATGCCGGACCGTCCGACCGAGTGGTACCTGCGCAGGATGCTCTCGCCGCGCGTCACCGACGTGATGGCGACGTCCATGCCGATCGCCGACAAGGCCGGCCTGGGCGAGACCCCGGTGACGGGCGTCAACCTGCTCCCCCTGCTCGTGCCGGGGCACCTCTTCGGAGTGGGGCTGTCCTTCTTCGGCGAGTGGGCGGACGTCTCCTTCGTGACCGACCGGGCCCTGCCGTCCGGGGAGCTGCTGCCGGAGCTGTGGGAGCGGGCCGTGGGCGAGTTGGAGGACTCCACCGCACCCGTGTGAGCACCGTCGCGTTCAGACGGGGCCGGCCACCGAAGCCGTCTCCGCGGCGGGCGGCGGCACGGCCGGGGCGGCGGCGCGGGCGCGGCGCCCGCCGGCCCGCCGTTCCCGGCGCAGGGCCCGCAGACAGGAGCGGAAGTCGGTCTCGATCCCGTGGCGGTACGTGGCCGCGTAGGTCCGCAGATGGCGGCGCCGCTCCCGCTCGACGGCCCGCTCCATGGCGGCCGGCGACGGCAGGGCGGCCGCGCCCTCGATGAGTTCGGCGATCCACTGCGCCTGCGGTTCGAGCAGCGGGAAGGCCGCGCCGGCGGGCTGCGCGAGGCCCATGAAGTAGAGCCCGGGGATGCGGGGCGGGACCGTGCGCAGGTACAGCTCCGTGCGGCCGTCCGGTGCGGCCGCGAACAGGGAGGGGTCCAGGAAGGGGAAGGAGATCCGGTAGCCCGTGGCATAGACCACCGCGTCCACCCGTTCGCGGGTGCCGTCCGTGAACAGGGCCGTGTCCGGGCCGAACGAGCCCACCCCGGGCTTCGGGGTGACCGCGCCCCGGGCCAGTTGGACGAGGAGTTCGTCGGAGGTGGAGGGGTGCCGGGCGAGCGGCCCGTGGGCCGGTTCGGGGAGCCCGTAGCGGGACGGCGCGCCGCGGGTGAGGCGCAGCAGGAGGCGCAGCGCCGGGTCCTTGAGGATCCGCGGCAGGTCGGACAGCGGGCTCGACGCCAGGTGGTCCGCCGGACGGCCGAGCAGCATCTTGGGGAAGAGGTGCGCCGTGTCGCGTGCGGAGAGGAAGGTGCGTTCCGCCGTGCGCGAGATCTCCGCCGCGATCTCGCACGCGGAGTTGCCCATGCCGATCACCAGCACCCGCCGGCCTCGGTAGGGCGCGGGAGTGCGGTAGTCGTGCGAGTGGACCGCCGTGCCCCCGAAGTCCTCGGCGCCGGGCACGGCCGGGTCCGGCGGGCGCGGGTCCCAGTGGTGCCCGTTGGCCACGATCACGTCGGTGTAGCGCCGCGTCTCCCCGTCCCCGTCGCCGCGGCGCCGCACGGTCACCTCCCAGCCGCCGCCGTCGTGGGGCCGCACCGAGGTGACCTCCGTGCCGAAGGTGATGCGGCGGTGCAGGCCGGCCGACGCGGCGTAGTCCTCCAGGTAGGCCAGGACCAGGCTGTGGTGCGGGAAGACCGGGTACGTGTCCGGCATGGCGAGGGAGGTGAAGGACATGCTCTCCTTCGAGACGTTCGCGTGCAGGGACGCGTACACGCCCGACATGCCGTTGTCGTTGCCGTAGCGCCACAGGCCGCCGATGCCCGAGCCGGCCTCGAAGCAGTCGAACGGGACGTCCCGCGAGGCGAGGACCCTGCCCGCGGCCAGACCGGACGGCCCGGCGCCGATCACGCACGTTCTCCGCATGGCCGGCCGGCCTTCCTGGTGGGTGACGGGGTCTGCGGGACGATGGCCGAAAGGCGCGTCCCGGGCCCGGCCACGCTAGCCGTCCCGGTCGTCCGCCAACGGCTCGCGGCGGGGGAATCCGCCGCAGGCATGACGTGGCGCGCACCGGGTTGACGCCGGGCGGCGAATCGCCCGTCCGATGCCGTTTCCCCGTGCCGCGCACGGTCGTTGGGGATGCGCGGACGGTGTCGCCGCCGACCGGACGGCACGGGACGGTCCCGGGACCGTCCGGCAGACCCACGGACGACGGAGCAGCGCGATGGACGTCACCGATGTGCACCACTCCTACCGGAAGCACGCCGTCCTCGAGGGGGTCGACTTCCGGCTGCGGCCCGGAGTGCTCGCGGGCATCGTCGGGGAGAACGGCGCCGGCAAGACGACCCTGCTGAGGATCCTCTCCGGGGAACTGCGGCCGGACCGGGGCACGGTGCGCCACCGCGGCAGGTTCGGCTACTGCCCGCAGTCCGTGGTGCTGGACGACTCCTTCACCGTCCGCCAGCACCTCGACTACTTCCGGCACGCCTTCGGGCTCCCGGATCTCCGGCGGGCCGAGGAGGTGATGGAGACCCTGGCCCTCACCGAGTACGCCGACGTGCGGGCGGGCCGGCTCAGCGGCGGCTCACGGCAGAAGCTGAACCTGACCCTCGCGCTCATGCACGACCCGGACGTCCTGCTCCTCGACGAGCCCTACCAGGGCTTCGACTGGGAGACGTACCTGCGCTTCTGGGACCTGGCGACCGGGCTGCGCGACGCCGGGCGCTCCGTGCTGGTCGTCTCGCACCTGGCGTACGACATCGACCGGCTGGACGAGCTGTGGCGGCTGGAGAACGGGCGCCTGCACCGGCGGGACCGGGGCGCGGAGGCGGCCGCGTGAGGCGGCACGGGTCCCTGTACGTCACCGCGTCCCGGTACGCGCTGACCGGGCACGCCCGCAACCGGTTCGCGATGCTGCTGGTGGTGGTGTACATCCCGGTGTGGATCACGCTGGCCTACGTGACGATTCCCGAGCGGGCGGCACCGTTCCGGCTGCGGGCCACGAACGAGACGCTGTCCCCGCCCGGCAACCATCTCACCCAGATCACCGGGGCGTTGAACGCCGTGACGCTGATCGCCGGGTTCATGATGTTCGCCGCCACCTTCACGGGCGGGGCCTTCGACCGGCGCCTGGCGATGGCGGGGTACCCGCGCCACCACCTGGTCCTCGGCAAGCTCTCCGCCCTCACCCTGGTCTGCGCCACCATCGCCGTGTACGCGACGGCGTGCGCGGGCTTCGCCTGGTCCCCCCGGCAGCCCCTCGTGCTCGCGGCGGCCCTGTTCTGCGCGGCCCTGACCTACGGCACGCTCGGCGTGGTCTTCGGGTCGGTGCTCCGCCGCGAGGTGGAGGGCATGTTCGCCATCCTGATGATCAGCGTCATCGACGTCGCCCTCCAGAACCCCCTGTCCAGCTCCGGTTCGGACAGCGCCCTGGTCCGCTTCCTGCCGTCGTACGGCGCCGTCCAGGCCAGCATGTCCGCGGCCTTCTCCGGGGCGTCGGCGGCCAGGGGCCTCGCGATCCAGTTCCTCTGGCTCACGGCCGCGTCGCTGGCGGCGCTGCTGGTCTTCCGCCACCGCACCCGCGACGCCCTCCCGCGCCACCGCGGGGACCCCACCCCGGACCGTCCCGGACCCGGTGCGCCCGGTGCGGTACCCGCACCGGCATCGGACTCCGCCACGATGGCCCGGCCCGCGGGCCAGACGTGACGCCAGTCCCATCATGACAGGTCAGAGGGTGTTTTCGTAGGACGAACGGCACAGCTGACGAGCCTTGTCCGGCTCTCTCGGCGGCGCCCAGAATCTCCGTCATGAATCACTCGGGGAAGGTCGATCAGGACGACATCGTGCGAGCGCGGAACGTTCTGCTCGCGTCGGGGCGCCGCACGGCGCGCGAGGAGGTCGACGCCTACCGGGTGCTCGCCCAGGTCGGCCCCGCCTCGTATCTGCCGCTCCTGTCCAGGGCGCTGCGACGTCTGAGCTACGAGACCGGCTCCGGCGAGCAGCACCCGGCCTGTCTCGCGCTGCGCGAGGAGGCGGTGGCCGTGGCGCGGTCCATCGACCCGGCCGAACCCACCCGTGCGCACGTCCTTCACGAGGCTCTCGACTCGTGCCAGCGAGAGCTGTACAACCTGGGCCGACGCGCCGAAGGACTCGCCCTGCGCGCCGAGATGCTCGCCGTCGGCCGTGCCCAGGCGGCACTGTCCGACACCGCCGCGGCCGCGGGGCTGTACGCGTGGGCCACCGGTCTGTCCGAGGAAGGCCGCTATGCCGAGGCCGCCGACGCCATGACCGAGCTGGTCTCGGCGATCCTGCCCGGCGGGCCCGACAGCGTGGGTCTTCCCTGGTCGCTCCTGGAGTGGATCGCCATGCTCCAGGACGCCGGCCGTCCGGACGAAGCACTCGCCGCGTTCGAGACCCTCGTCGGCGTGCAAGCGGCCGACGCGGCGAACGACCGCGGCCCGGTGGCCGGTCATCTCTACTCGCTCGTCGGGTACGCGCGGATGCTCGACACCCACGGCCGGGACGGGCGGGCGGCCCTCGTCCGGCAACAGGCACTCGCCTTGCTGACGCAGATGGCCGATACCGGTGAGCGCACCCTCTGGAGCGGCTCCCAGGCGTCGGTCTGGGCGGTGGTCCTGTCCTTCTCCGGCGCCGACGGCGATCGGGCCACGCCCGACGCACCGCGTCCCCCTTCCGGGACGGCGCCCCTGCACTGGTCGCCCGATGCCAAGCGGCGCTATTTCGACAGCCGTCACGCCCTCCGTGAAGAGGTGGACGCCCTCGCCCGGCGAGCCGACCAGGATCCGGACCGGTACCTGGCCGAACTGGTCCGGCTGCATCGGGTCCTCACCGTCCGCTCCGCCGTGTACTGGGAGCACCGCACCCATCTGTTCGCGGAGCGGGTGCGCCCGCTGTTCGACGACGGAGTGGGCCTGGCCCGCCGGCTGTCCCGGCACGACCCGGCGGACGGGACGCGGACACTGGCCTGCACCCTGATCGAGCGATCGGGCTTCCACACGGCCGCCGGTGAGTTCGGGCCCGCCCTCGACGACTTCCGCGAAGCCCTGGGCTGCCTGGGAGAGGCCGGCTGACCCGAGCCGGTCGACCTCCGCCCGAACGAGTCGCGCCGGGCCTTCGGCTCGTCCCCGCGGAAGAGGCCGGTCACGACCGAGGGCCGGTGTCGGAAGTGTCCGACACCGGCCCTCGTGTACGACTCTCACGAGTCGGGACGACAGGATTTGAACCTGCGACCCCTTGACCCCCAGTCAAGTGCGCTACCAAGCTGCGCCACGTCCCGGTGTGCGTCGCACGGACCGGCCGCGCGGGCGGTTCCGTGTGATCACGCAGGTCAAGCCTACCCCATCCGCGGCGCGGGACGAGTCGCTCCCGCCGGAAGCGTCCCCGTGCGACGGGCCGGCGCGACGAAGTGTCCGCCTGCGCCGCCGGACAGGCCACACCCTGTCGCCCCCGGCGGCGCGCCCGCCCCGGCTAGCGTCGTGGCATGACCCACAGCTTCGTTGTCCACGTCCCCGACGCCGAGCTCGAACCCGAGCCCCTCTCCCCCGAGCAGATCGTCTCCGGCACTCCCGAGGTCACCGGCAAGGTGGTCTGGGAGTCGCCGGACGGCCGCCAGGTGCGCGGCATCTGGCAGATCACGCCCGGAGTGGTCACCGACACGGAGGCGGACGAACTGTTCGTCGTGCTCAGCGGATCGGCCACCGTCGAGGTGGAGGGCGGCCCGACGCTGAAGGTCGGCCCGGGCGACCTCGCCGTGCTGCGCGAGGGCGACCGTACGACGTGGACGGTGCACGAGACGCTGCGCAAGGCGTACGCCATCACCCTCGGCCGGCCTCGGTAGGCCGTTTGTCCTGTCAAAAGGTTGACATGATGCCCGGGCGCCGCCCAGGGTGGCCTGGACAGTTCCCGGACCGGTCCTCGAAGGGCTCTCATGGTGGATGCGCTCGGTGTCGCCGTCGTCGGTTTCGGCTGGATGGGCCGGGTGCACACCCGGGCGTACGCCCGCGTCCGCCACCACTATCCGCTGCTGCCGCTGCGCCCCGAACTGCTGACGGTCGCCGAGGAGGTGCCGGGCCGGGCCGAAGAGGCCGCCGAGCAGTACGGGTTCGCCACGGCCACCCGTGACTGGCGCGACGTCGTGGCCGACCCGCGCGTCGGGGCGGTCAGCATCACCGCGCCGAACTTCCTCCACCGGGAGATCGGCGTGGCGATGGCCGAGGCGGGCAAGCACGTCTGGATCGAGAAGCCGGTCGGGCTGACCGCCGGGGACGCACGGGCGGTGGCCGACGCCGTCGCCGAGGCCGGGGTGGCGGGCGCGGTCGGCTTCACCTACCGCAACGCGCCCGCCGTCGAGACCGCGCGCGAGCTGATCGCGTCCGGGGAGATCGGCGCCGTCACCCATGCCCGCATCCGCCTGTTCAGCGACTACGCGGCCCACCCCGAGTCCGCGCTCACCTGGCGCTACCAACGCGAACGCGGCGGCAGCGGGGTCCTCGGCGACCTGGCCTCCCACGGCGCCGACCTGGCCCGGTTCCTGCTCGGCGACATCGCGTCCCTGACGGCCGACACCGCCGTCTTCGTGCCCGAGCGGGCGCGTCCCACCGGGCCTGTGGCCGGTCACGCGCGTGCCGCGGGCGGCGAGAGGGGGCCGGTGGAGAACGAGGACTACGTGAACTGCCTGCTCCGCTTCACCTCCGGTGCCCGCGGGGTGCTGGAGGCGTGCCGGGTATCGGTGGGCGAGCAGAACGACTACGGCTTCGCGGTGCACGGCACGCGCGGCGCGGTGTTCTGGGACTTCCGCCGGATGAACGAGCTGGGCGTCAGCAGGGGCACGCGCTACCAGGACCAGCCCGTCAGCACCGTCCATGTGGGCCCGGGACACGGCGAGTTCGGCGCGTTCCAGCCGGGGGCGGGCAACGCCATGGGCTTCGACGACCTGAAGGTGGTGGAGGCGTACCGCTTCCTGCGCTCCGTCGCCGAGGGCGTCCCGTACGGCGCCACCCCGGCGGACGCGGTGCACAGCGCGGCCGTACTGGAGGCCATGACCCGGTCGGCCGAGCGGGGCACCTGGGTCGACCTGTCCCACGGGGACTGACCGGGCGGATCCCCGGCACCGAAGAGCAACCGAGCACAGAAAGCAGCGGAGCGCATGCGCATCGGAATCCTCGGCCTCGGCCGCATCGGCACCTTCCACGCCGAGACCCTCGCCGCACTCGACGCCGTCGGCTCGCTCGTCGTCGCCGACCCGTTCGCGGACGCCGCCAAGGCCGCCGCCGAGCGGTTCGGCGCCGAGGTGGCGGACTCCCCGGAGGCGGTGCTGGCCGCGGGGGTGGACGGGGTGGTGATCGCCGCCGCGACCGACGCCCACCCGGCCCTGATCCTGGCCGCCGTCGAAGCGGGGGTTCCCGTCTTCTGCGAGAAGCCGGTCGCCCGGACCATGGCGGAGGGCCTGGAGGTGCTCCAGGGCGTCGCGGGCCGTGGCGTCCCGGTGCAGATCGGCTTCAACCGCCGCTTCGACGCCGGGTTCACCGCGGCGCGGGACGCCGTGCTGAGCGGGGAGCTGGGCAGGCTGCACACCGTGCGGGCGGTCACGCTCGACCCGGCGCCGCCGACCGCCGCGTACATCGCGGCCTCCGGGGGCATCTTCCGGGACTGCGCGGTGCACGACTTCGACGTCATCCGCTGGGTGACGGGCCGCGAGGTGAGCGAGGTGTACGCCGTCGGCGGCAACCGGGGCGCCGACTTCATCCGGGAGGCGGGCGACGCGGACACCACGGGCGCGGTGCTGACGCTGGACGACGGCACGGTCGCCGTGGTGTCCAACAGCCGCCACAACGCGCGGGGTTACGACGTGCGCCTGGAGCTGCACGGGTTCGCGGACTCCGTCGCCGTCGGCCTGGAGGACCGACTGCCGCTGCGCTCGGTGGAACCCGGCGCCACCTTCCCCGCCGGTGTCCCGCACGACTTCTTCATGGACCGCTTCACGGCCGCCTACCGCGCCGAACTCACCGCGTTCACCGAGGTCGTCGCGGGCGTCCGGCCCTCGCCGTGCACGATCCAGGACGCCCTGGAGGCGGGCTGGATCGCGGAGGCGTGCACGCTGTCGCTGCGCGAGCACCGGCCCGTGCCGCTCGCGGAGGTCCGGCGGGGCTGAGGGCGGCCGGGCGGGTCAGGTCCCGCCCTCGGCGGAGGCGGCCGTGCCGGGGGCAGTGGTTCCCGGCGAGGTGGACCGCGCCGCCTCCCCCGGCAGCGCCTCCACGTCGACGCCCTCGGCCTGTGCCAGTTCGTGCTTGAGGGCGGCCAGTTCGGCCCCGCCCGCCATGTGGTGGGTGAGGTCGCCGAGGGTGACGTCGGCGCGGGCGGCGCTGAGTTCGAGGGTGCCGAGGCGCAGCACGCTGAAGTGGTCGCCGACCAGGTAGGCGTGGTGGGGGTTGTGGGTGATGAAGACGACGCCGAGGCCGCGTTCGCGGGCGGCGGCGATGTACTTCAGGACCACGCCGGACTGCTTGACGCCGAGGGCGGCGGTGGGTTCGTCGAGGATGAGGACGCGCGCGCCGAAGTGGACGGCGCGGGCGATGGCAACGCACTGGCGCTGGCCGCCGGAGAGGGTGCCGACGGGCTGTTCCAGGTCGCCCAGGACGATGCCCATGGCACGCAGTTCCTCGTCGGCGGTGCGCTTCATGCGGGCGATGTCGAGGCGGCGCACGGGCCAGGGGCCTTTGGTCACCTCGGAGCCGAGGAAGAAGTTGCGCCAGACCGGCATCAGCGGCACGGTGGCGAGGTCCTGGTAGACGGCGGCGATGCCGCGGGCGAGCGCGTCGCGCGGGGTGGAGAAGCGCACCGGTTCGCCGTCGACGAGGAAGTCGCCCTCGGTGTGCCGGTGCAGCCCCGAGATGATCTTGATGAGGGTGGACTTGCCGGCGCCGTTGTCGCCGAGCACGCAGGTCACCCGGCCGGGATGGACGGTGAGGTCGACACCGTGCAGGGCGCGGATGGTGCCGTAGGACTTGCCGGCGCCGCGCAGCTCGACGAGCGGGCGGTCCCCCTTCGGCGCGGTCCCGCTCACGACGGTGCCGGGGGCGTTGCTGGTCATTTCCGATCACCTCCGGGTCGCCGCGCGGCGGACCCACAGATTGACGAGGACGGCGCCGAGGAGCATCACGCCGAGGAACGCCTTGAACCAGTCGGGGTTCCAGCCGGCGTACACGATGCCCTGGTTCACCATGCCGAACATGAAGGCGCCGAAGACCGGGCCGATGGCCGAGCCGTGGCCGCCGGTGAGCAGGCAGCCGCCGATCACGGCCGCGGCGATGTAGATCAGCTCCTGGCCGACGCCCTCGCCGGACTGCACGGTGTTGAAGGAGAAGAGCTGGTGCATGCCGACGAACCAGGCGCCGAAGCCGACCAGCATGAACAGCGTGATCTTGGTGAAGGTGACGGGGACGCCGACGGCGCGGGCGGACTCCTTGTCACCGCCGACCGCGAAGACCCAGTTGCCGTACTTGGTGCGCAGCAGCACCCAGGTGGCCAGCGCGGCGAAGAGCAGCCACCACACGACGGTGATCTTCACCTGGACGCCGCCGAGGTCGAAGGACGAGGCGAAGAGGGCCTTGGCCTGGCCGAAGCCGTCCATGTCGCTGATGTCGTCGGTGGCGACGTTGCCGGTGACCAGTTTGGTGACGGCGAGGTTGACACCCTGGAGGATCAGGAAGGTGCCGAGGGTGACGAGGAAGCTCGGCAGACCGGTCCGCACCAGCACCCAGCCGTTGAACGCGCCGACGCCCAGGGAGAGTACGAGGGCGACGATCACGCCCGTCCACACGTTCACCGTGAGCTGGTAGCTGAGCATGCCCGCGGTGAGCGCCGAGGTGACCACGGAGACGCCGGCGGACAGGTCGAACTCGCCGCCGATCATCAGCAGGGCCACCGGGAGCGCCATGATGCCGATGGTGGAGGACTGGTAGAGGACCGTCGCCATGGAGCTGCCGTCGCGGACGGAGGGGGCGGCGATCAGGAAGAAGACGAACACGGCGACGGCGCCGAGGAAGACGCCGACCTCGGGCCGGGACAGCAGCCGCAGGGCGAGGGGGCGGCGCCGGGCTCGTCCGTCGCCCTGCCGAGGGCCGCGGGCCGGCGGCGCGGTCGGCGCCGGCCCGGCCGCCGTGCTCATCACCGGGTGCCCTTCGCGGCGAACTCGGCGACGGCCTTGACGTTGGACTTGTCGACGAACGCGGGGCCGGTCAGCACCGGCTGCTCGCCGCCGCCGCTGTAGTTGCCGTTGTTCTCGTAGAGCCACAGGCCGTCGACCGCCAAGTAGCCCTGGAGGTAGGGCTGCTGGTCGACGGCGAACTCGATGCTGCCCTTCTCGATGGCGCCGGTCAGTTCCTTGTTGAGGTCGAAGGTGGCGACCTTCGCCCTGCCCCCGGTCTCCGCCACCGACTGCGTCGCGGTCATCGCGAAGGGGGCGCCGAGGGTGACGACGTGGTCGATGGCGCCGTCCTGCTTCAGCTTCGCGGTGATGGTCGACTTCACCGAGGGCATGTCGGTGCCGTTGACGTAGAGGTTGTCGACCGAGCCCTCGAAGGTCTTCTTCACGCCGTCGCAGCGCTGGGTCAGGCCGACGTTGCCCTGTTCGTGGATGACGCAGACGGCCTTCTTCGCGCCGACCTCGTTCAGCTTCTTGCCGAAGGCCTCGCCGGCCACGCTCTCGTCCTGCCCGAAGAACTCCATCAGCCCGAGCTTCTTCCAGTCCGCGAGGCCGGAGTTGAGACCGACGACGGGTATCCCGGCCCGCTCGGCCCCGGCGAGGACGCTTCTGAGGGCGTCGGGCTTGGCGAGGGTGACCGCGATGCCGTCCACCTTCTGGTCGATGGCGTTCTGCACGAGGTTGGCCTGGTTGCCCGCGTTGGGGTCGGCGGAGTAGACGAGCTTGACGTTGTCCTTGGCCGCGGCGGCCTCGGCGCCCTTGCGGACGATGTCCCAGAAGGTGTCGCCCGGCGCCTGATGGGTGATCAGGGCCACCGTCATCCGGGGGGTGTCCGCCTTGCCCGCGGAGGCACCGGAGGCCCCCTCCTCGTCGGCCTTCTTTCCGCCGGAACCGCTGGAGCAGCCGGCGAGGGTCAGTGCCGCCGCCGCGGCGAGGGCGACGACCGGGGTGAACGAGCGGGAGCGGGCGTGCGAAGAGCGGTCCATCTTTCCTGCACCTCACTGTGCGACGTGGAGCCGTGTGTCAGACCGGAGAAGAAGGGCTGTTGCGCTGGGACGGGATACAAGTCCTTGTGAGGCCCGCTGTCAATACTTTGTCAAGACATCATTGCACCGGAACGTCCGAATGTAAGTACAAAGTCTTGACATGGTCGCCCTGGCGCCATACACCTGAGAGGCGGCAGGCCCCGCCCAGCCCAAGGAGCGTCGCACATGGCCGAGTCAGTCCAGCGTCTCGATCTGATCACGATGGGGCGCATCGGGGTAGACCTCTACCCCCTGCAGACGGGTGTCCCGCTGGCGGACGTCGGGACGTTCGGCAAGTTCCTCGGCGGTTCGGCCGCCAACGTGGCCGTCGCCGCGGCGCGCCTGGGCCGTGCCACGGCCGTCATCACCCGCACGGGCGCCGACCCGTTCGGCGCCTTCCTGCACCGCGCGCTGAAGGAGTTCGGCGTCGACGACCGCTGGGTCACCCCCGTGGCCGCGTACCCGACGCCCGTGACCTTCTGCGAGATCTTCCCTCCGGACGACTTCCCGCTGTACTTCTACCGCGTGCCCAAGGCGCCCGACCTGGAGATCCATCCGCACGAACTGGACCTCGACGCGATCCGCGCGGCCCGCGTCTTCTGGATCACCGGCACCGGACTGAGCGAGGAACCGAGCCGCACGGCGACCCTGGCCGCCCTCGCCCACCGCGCCAAGGCCGGTCCCACCGTCTTCGACCTGGACTGGCGCCCGATGTTCTGGACGGACCCCGCCCGGGCCCGTACGTACTACGCCGAGGCCCTCGGCCACGCGACCGTCGCGGTCGGCAACCTCGACGAGTGCGAGGTCGCCACCGGTGTGCGCGAGCCGCGGGCCTGCGCCGACGCGCTCCTGGCCGCCGGTGTGGAACTGGCCGTCGTCAAGCAGGGCCCCGAGGGTGTCCTCGCCGTGCACCGCGACGGCCGGTCGGCCGAGGTGCCGCCGGTCCCGGTGGAGGTGGTCAACGGCCTCGGCGCGGGCGACGCGTTCGGCGGCTCCCTCTGCCACGGCCTGCTCTCCGGCTGGGAGCTGGAGCGGACCATGCGGTACGCCAACGCGGCCGGCGCCCTCGTCGCCTCCCGACTCGCCTGCTCCTCCGCGATGCCCACCGGGGCGGAGGTCGAGGGCCTCCTCGCGCGGACCACCTCCTGAACGGAGCCTCGTCTTGTCCCTCAGCATCCGCGACCTCACCGAGGTCCGCGCCCGCCATCCGGAGGCCGTCGCCGAGGCGGCGGCCCGCCGGGCCAGGCGCCCGCTGATCGGCGTTTCCGGCCGTCTGATGATCGTCGCCGCCGACCATCCGGCCCGCGGCGCGCTCGGTGCGGGCGCCCGGCGGCTCGCCATGGCCAACCGGAGAGACCTGCTGGAACGCCTGTGCACCGCGCTGTCGCGGCCCGGCGTCGACGGGGTCCTCGCCACCGCCGACGTACTGGAGGACCTGCTGCTGCTCGGGGTGCTGGAGAACAAGGTCGTCATGGGTTCGATGAACCGCGGCGGTCTCGCCGGGTCCGCCTTCGAGATGGACGACCGCTTCACCGGGCACCGCGCCGAGGACATCGCCCGGCTGCGGTTCGACGCGGGCAAGCTGCTGCTGCGCATCGACTACGACGACCCCGGCTCGCTGACCACCCTGGAGTCCACCGCCCGCGCGGTCGACGCCATGGCCGGGCACGGACTGCCCGTGTTCGTCGAGCCGTTCATCTCCCGCAGGGTCGGGGGCCGGGTGCGCAACGACCTGTCCGCCGAGGCGGTCACCCGCTCCATCGCGATCGCCTCGGGCCTGGGCGGCACCTCCGCGTACACCTGGCTCAAGCTGCCCGTCACGGAAGACCCGGACGACATGGGGGAGGTCCTGGAGACCTCCATGCTGCCCGCGGTCCTGCTCGGCGGTGACACGGGCGGCTCCCCCGGTGACCAGGCCGCCGCCTACGAACGGTGGCGCAAGGCGCTCCGGCTGCCCACCGTGCGGGGCCTGGTCGCCGGCCGGTCGCTGCTCTACCCGGCGCGAGGAAGTGTGGAAGAGGCGGTGGACACGGCCGTCGGGCTGTTGTGACGGGGCCCGTCATGGCAGAGATTGTGTGACGGGAGCCGGTCGTGACGGAGCCCGCCGTGACCGACCCCCCCGGTGACCGAGGAGGAGCACCCCATGACGCATCACCTGTCCGCCGGCGAGGCCGCGAGCGGCCCGTACGCCGTGGAGGTGACCCCCGAGACGGCCGGCTGGGACCACTCCGCGCTGCGCGTCCTGCGTCTGCCGCCGGGCGGCGCCCACACCTTCGACAGCGGCGACAGCGAGTGGATCGTCCTGCCCCTGAGCGGAGGCTGCACGGTCGCCGTCGCCGACGACTTCGGCCGGAGCACCTTCGAACTCACGGGCCGCGCCGACGTGTTCAGCGGCGTCAGCGACTTCGCGTACGTGCCGCGCGAGGCGCGGACGACGCTCACGTCCCCCGGCGGGGGCCGCTTCGCGCTCACCGGCGCACGCTGTACCCGCCGCCTGCCCGCCCGCTACGGGCCCGCCCGGTCGGTGCCGGTGGAGCTGCGGGGCACCGGGAACTGCTCGCGGCAGGTCAACAACTTCGGCGCGGCCGGGGTCTTCGCGTGCGACCGGCTGATCGCGGTCGAGGTGATCACCCCGGGCGGCAACTGGTCGTCCTTCCCGCCGCACAAGCACGACGAGCACCGCCCCGGCGAGGAGTCGGTGCTGGAGGAGATCTACTACTTCGAGTTCGCCGCGCACGAGGGCATCCCGGGCCTCGGCTACCAGCGGGTCACCCCGTCCGGGCGGGGCCGGGGCACGGACGTGCTCGCGGAAGTGCGCGACGGGGACGTGGTGCTGATCCCCGACGGCTGGCACGGCCCGTCGATGGCCGTCCCCGGTCACCACATGTACTACCTCAACGTCATGGCGGGCCCGGACGCCGAGCGGGCCTGGCTGATCCGCGACCACCCCGACCACGCGTGGATCCGCGACACCTGGCCCGGCCGGCCGGTCGACCCCCGGCTCCCCCTCTACACCGCACCGGAGAGGCCCGTATGAACGCCGCCACCCGTCGACTGACCACCGCCCAGGCCCTGGTGCGCTTCCTGACCGCCCAGTACACCGAGCGCGACGGCGTACGGCACCGGCTGATCGCCGGCACCTGGGGCATCTTCGGCCACGGCAACGTCGCCGGCGTCGGCCAGGCGCTCGTCGAGTACGGCGACGTCATGCCGTACCACCAGGGCCGCAACGAACAGGCCATGGTGCACGCGGCGGTCGGCCACGCGCGCCGGACGAGCCGGCTGTCGGCGCAGGCGGTGACGACTTCCATCGGCCCGGGCGCCACGAACCTGGTCACCGGCGCCGCGCTCGCCACGATCAACCGTCTGCCGGTCCTGCTGCTTCCCGGCGACTACTTCGCCTCGCACGCCGCCGACCCGCTGCTCCAGCAACTGGAGCACCCGGTGTCGGCGGACGTGTCCGTCAACGACTGCCTGCGTCCGGTGTCCCGGTACTTCGACCGCGTCACCCGCCCGGACGCCCTGATCTCCACCGCGCTGAGGGCGATGCGGGTCCTGAGCGACCCGGCGGAGACCGGAGCGGTCACGCTGGCGCTCCCGCAGGACGTGCAGGCGGAGGCGTACGACTGGCCCGAGGAGTTCTTCGCCGACCGCGTCTGGCACGTACGGCGGCCCGCTCCCGACCCGGCGGAGCTGGCCGAGGCCGTGCGGGCCGTCCGTTCCGCCGCGCGCCCGCTGGTCGTGGCGGGCGGCGGGATCCACCACAGCGAGGCCGAGGGCGCCTTGAAGGCGTTCGTGGACGCCACCGGCATCCCGGTCGCCTCCACCCAGGCCGGCAAGGGCTCCCTGCGCCACGACCACCCCGCCGACCTCGGCGGCATCGGCCACACCGGCACGGCCGTCAGCGACGAACTGGCCCGCACGGCGGACCTGGTGATCGGCGTCGGCACCCGGTACTCGGACTTCACCACGGCCTCCGGCACCCTCTTCCGGCGCCCGGACGTCCGTTTCCTGAACCTGAACATCACCGCCTTCGACGCCCACAAGCTCGCCGCCCGCACCCTGGTGTGCGACGCGCGCTCGGGGCTGACCCTGCTCACCGACGCCCTCGCCGGACACCGGGTGGCGCCGTCGTACGAGGCGGAGTACCGCGCGGGCAAGGAGCGCTGGGAGCGCGTGGTGGAGGCCGCCCTCCGGGCCCCCGACGAGGGTGCCGTGCCGACGCAGACGCAGGTGCTGGGCGCCCTGGACGCGGTGGTCGGGGACGAGGACGTGGTGATCAACGCGGCCGGTTCGCTCCCCGGTGACCTGCACAAACTCTGGCGGGCCCGCTCCCCGCACCAGTACCACCTGGAGTACGGCTACTCCTGCATGGGCTACGAGATCCCGGCCGCGCTCGGTGTGCTCCAGGCGGCGCCCGGCACTCCGGTGTGGGCGCTGGTCGGTGACGGCACGTATCTGATGAACCCGACCGAGATCGTCACCGCCGTGCAGGAGGACCTTCCGGTCAAGCTGGTCCTCGTGCAGAACCACGGTTACGCCTCCATCGGCGGCCTGTCCGAGTCGGTGGGTGCCGAGCGCTTCGGCACCGCCTACCGCCACCGCGCCGCCGACGGCACGTTCACCGGGCCTCCGCTGCCCGTCGACCTCGCCCTCAACGCGGCCAGCCTCGGCATGGAGGTACGGCGCGCCAAGACGGTCGGCGAACTGCGCGAGGCGCTGGCGGCGGCCCGCGCGTCGGCCCGCCCGACGTGCGTGTACGTCGAGACCGACCCGGCACCGACGGCTCCCCCGGCCGAGGCGTGGTGGGACGTGCCGGTGGCGGAGGTCTCCGCCCGGAAGGCCGCGACGGAGGCGCGCGCGCAGTACGAACGGTCCGTCGCGGACCGCCGCCACCACCTCTGAGGCGCCGTCACCTTACGGCCCTCGCAACTCCTGCCTGGGCAGGAGTACTTCACATTTACGCAACCTTGTTGTGTAAGTCACAGCTACTCGTGGGTCTTGAACTGTGCGCGTCAATGAGTAAGGGTTACGGACCAGTCCCGGGAGATCTTCCGCCCAGGGACCAATCCCCCCACAAAAAATGACGAGGAGTCCCCTCTTCATGGCAACTCATCAGCGCACGGGCCGATTCAAGCTCGCCGCCGCCCTCACCGCCGTGTCCGCCGCAGCGGGTGTCACCCTGCTCGGCACGTCCTACGCCGGAGCGGCCGCTCCGGCCGAGGGCAAGGTCTACGGCGCGAACGCCGAAGGCGCCGTCTCCGGCAGCTACATCGTCATCCTGGACGAGAAGACCGACAAGAAGGAGCTCGCCGGCGAGTACGGCGGCAAGCTGCAGCGCACCTACAGCTCGGCCATCAACGGCTTCTCCGCCAGCGGCCTTTCGGAGACGGAGGCCAAGCGCCTCGCCGCCGACCCGGCCGTCGCGAAGGTCGTCCAGAACAAGAAGTTCTCCATCAGCGCCACGCAGGACAACCCGCCGTCCTGGGGTCTGGACCGCATCGACCAGACCGACACCGCCGGGGACAGCGCCTACACCTACCCGGACAGCGGGGGCGAGGGCGTCACCGCGTATGTCATCGACACCGGAGTCCGCATCTCCCACAAGGACTTCGAGGGCCGCGCCAGCCACGGGTTCGACGCCGTCGACAACGACGAGTCGGCCGACGACGGCAACGGCCACGGCACGCATGTCGCGGGCACCATCGCCGGCGCCTCGCACGGCGTGGCGAAGAAGGCGAAGATCGTCGCCGTGCGCGTCCTCGACGACAGCGGGTCGGGAACCACCGAGCAGGTCGTCGCCGGCATCGACTGGGTCACCAAGAACCACCAGGGCCCGTCCGTCGCCAACATGAGCCTGGGCGGCAGCGCCGACGAGGCCATCGACGAGGCCGTCCGCCAGGCCATCGCCGAGGGCGTCACCTTCGGGGTCGCGGCGGGCAACGAGTCGACCGACGCCGCGCAGGGTTCCCCCGCCCGCGTGGAGGAGGCCATCACGGTCGCTTCCTCCACCGAGGACGACGCCCAGTCGGACTTCTCCAACTACGGCTCGGTCGTGGACATCTACGCTCCGGGCTCCGGCATCACCTCGGCGTGGAACGACAGCGACGAGGGCACCGAGACCATATCCGGCACGTCGATGGCGACCCCCCACGTCGTCGGCGCCGCCGCGGTCTACCTCGCCGGCCACCAGGACGCCACGCCGGAGCAGGTCGCCACGGCCCTCACCGACGGGGCGACGGCCGACAAGATCACCAACCCGGGCGAGGGCACGCCGAACAAGCTGCTCAAGATAACCGAGTGACACACCGCACGACCGGCGGCCGTCGCTTCCCGCACCAGGGAGGCGGCGGCCGCTTCTCGCTCCGCGCGAGGCGTCGTCGCGAGGCGTCGTCGTGCGGACCGAACGTGCCGTCACCCGGATACGGGCGCGGTTCCGCGCCGCGTGGCCGAGCGGCCCGGCCGCCGAGGGGCGTGTGCGCCCACCGGACCATTTGCTTGCAAGGGCCTTATACAGGCTCCAGCGGATAACCCTCAAGGATGCCTTACCCTGGAACCAGACGCATCCGGAAGGAGGCCCGGGCCCATGACCGCCACGGATCCCGCGCTGACCGCCCTCGCCAACGGGTGGGCGGCCCTCTCCCTCCTGCACGGCAGGATCGAGGGGCACGTCGGGCGCGCCCTGGAGTCCGCGCACGACCTCAGCGTGCGGGAGTACTCGCTGCTCGACGTGCTCAGCCGTCAGCACGACGGCGAGGGCGGGCACCTCCAGATGAAGCAGGTCGCCGACGCCGTGGTGCTCAGCCAGAGCGCCACCACCCGCCTGGTCTCCCGTCTGGAGGACCGCGGCCTGCTCTCCCGCTACCTGTGCCCGACGGACCGCCGCGGCATCTACACCGACGTCACCGAAGCCGGCCTGAAGCTCCTGCGAGAGGCCCGGCCGACCAATGACACCGCCCTCAGGGAGGCGCTCGACGCAGCCGCCGAGAACCCCGAGCTGGCTCCGCTGGTCACTGCGGTCGAGGCGATGAGCGCGACGCGCCCGGAGCCCCTTCCGGCGCGGTAGGAGGAGGCGGCGCCGTGCCCTCGGTCGAGGGCACCTGTCCCGCGCGGTCCCGGAATGGTCGAGGGCCGGTTTCGGGGATGTCCCGAAACCGGCCCTTGACGTGCGACTCTCACGAGTCGGGACGACAGGATTTGAACCTGCGACCCCTTGACCCCCAGTCAAGTGCGCTACCAAGCTGCGCCACGTCCCGAGGTGCTCACACGGGGTGAACCGCGCGATCACGCGGACAGCACTCTACCCCACGCCCCGGGCCACACCGAAGCGGGCGCGGGGGAGGGACAATCGGCGTATGGACAGCCCTGCCGACCGCACAGCCCCGGTCCGCTCCCCCGGCGCACGGGACCGCGACGAGGAGGGGCGGGCCCGCAACGCCCGGCCCCGGGACGGGCTCGGACGCCCCCTGCCGTACGGCGCTCAGGGCGTCCCCCGCCAGCCGGAGGGCGTCGTGCGGACGCCCGCGGACACGGTCGCCGAGGCGCAGCGGCTGCTGGACGAGGGGAAACCGTTCCACGCCCACGAGGTCTTCGAGGACGCCTGGAAGTCGGGCCCCGGACCGGAGCGCGAGCTGTGGCGGGGGCTGGCCCAGCTCGCCGTCGGCCTCACCCACGCGGCACGGGGCAACACCACCGGCGGTGCCCGGCTGCTGCGGCGCGGCGCCGGGGCCGTGACGCGGTGGGTGGCATCGGAGCACGGGCAGCGCGATCCGTACGGGATCGATCTGGTCGCGGTCGCCCGATGGGCCCGTGACCTGGCAGCGGACGTGGAGGCCGGCATCCCCGTGGACGCGGGGGCGCGGGCGCCCGCGCTGCGGGGCTGAGGGCAGCCCGGCCGGGGCCCGGCCGGTGGCGTACGGCAGACTCGGGGCGTGCGGAAGATTCATGTGATCGGTATCGGCGCGGGCGACCCCGACCAGCTCACCCTGCAAGCGGTCAGGGCGATGCGGAGCACGGACGTGTTCTTCGTCCTGGACAAGGGCGAGGTGAAGGCGGACCTGGTGCGGCTGCGCCGGGACATGCTGGAGACGCACATACCCGAGGGGACGTACCGCGTCGTGGAGGCGCGCGATCCGGAGCGGGACCGCGGCGCGGGCGGCGCCGCCTACTCGCCCGCCGTCGGGGACTGGCGCAGCGCACGCGCGGGGATCTACGAGCGGCTGATCGCCGAGGAGCTGGGCGAGGACGGGAGCGGCGCGTTCCTCGTCTGGGGCGACCCGGCGCTGTACGACAGCACGCTGGGCATCCTGGAGGAGATCCTCGACCGGGGCGCGGTGGCGTTCGAGTACGACGTGGTGCCCGGCATCAGCAGCGTCTCGTCGCTCGTCGCCCGGCACCGGACCGGGCTGAACCGGGTCGCCCGGCCGGTGCAGATCACCACCGGGCGCCGGCTCGCCGAGGGCTTCCCCGAGGGCGTGGACGACGTGGTGGTGATGCTGGACGCCCACCAGACCTTCCGTCAGTACGCGGACCAGGACATCGACATCTACTGGGGTGCCTACCTGGGCACCCCGGACGAGATCCTCGCCTCCGGCCCGATCGCCGAGGCCGCCCCCCGTATCGAGCGGCTGCGTGCCGAGGCCCGGGAACGCAAGGGGTGGATCATGGACACGTATCTGCTGCGGCGGCGCCCGGAGGACCACTAGCCGGCAGCCCCGGGGCGGAGGGACGCGGCGGGCCGCGCCGGGCGCAGGCAGGCGCGGCCCGCAGGTGCCGCGCTCCGGTCACGGCCCGCCGAGTCCCAGCCGACGAAGCACCGCGGGCACGTCGGGCACCGCGCCGACCCCCGCCGGGAGCGGGGGCCTGCGCACCATCACCACGGGCAGGGCGAGGTCCCGGGCCGCCGTGAGTTTCGCCGCGGTGGCCGCTCCCCCGCTGTCCTTGGTGACCAGGACGTCCACGCGGTGCTCGCGCAGGAGGGACGTCTCGTCGGCCACCGTGAACGGGCCGCGCGCCAGGAGCACGCGCGTGTCCGGCGGGAGGGGCGGCTCGGGCGGCTCCACCGAACGGGCGACGAAGTGGATCCCGTCCAGGTGGGCGAAGGCCGCCAGGCCCAGACGTCCCGTGGTCAGGAGGACCCGGCGGCCGAGAGCGGGCAGCATTTCGGCCGCCTCGGCGAGGGACGCGGCCGGGTGCCACCGGTCGCCGGGGCCGGGGCTCCAGCCCGGGCGGCGCAGGACCACCACGGGGGTGCCGGTGACCGTCGCGGCGCGGGCCGCGTTCGCGGTGATGGTCCCGGCGAAGGGGTGGGTCGCGTCGACCAGGGCGGTCACGCGGTGCTCGCGCAGCCAGGCGGCCAGCCCCTCGGGGCCGCCGAAGCCGCCGGTGCGGACCTCCCCCGCGACGGCCCCCGGCCGGGTCACGCGTCCCGCGAGCGAGGTGGTGACACGGATGCCGGGCCGGGCCGCCAGGTCGGCGGCCAGGCGGCGGGCCTCGGTGGTGCCGCCGAGGATCAGCACGTGGGGGCGGGGACGGGGCATGGCGTCGAGAGTACGGTCCGTCAGGTCAGCAGCAGTTGGAGGCCCCCCACCACGGTCGCCGCGATGACCAGTCGCTCGAACAGCCGCTGGTTGATCCGGTTCACGGCCCATGTGCCGAGGAACGCCCCCGGCACCACGAACACCACGAGCACCGCGTCGAGGATCAGCGAGTGTCCGTCGATCAGCCCGAGTCCGGCGCTGAAGGGCAGCTTGGAGACGTTGACGATCAGGAAGAAGAAGGCGGAGGTGCCCAGGAAGCCGAGCTTGCGGAAACCCGCGGAGAGCAGGTACAGCGACATCACCGGGCCGCCGGCGTTGGCGACCATGGTGGTGAAGCCGCCGAGCACACCGTACGAACGGGCCTTCACCCGCCCGGCGCGGGTCGCGGTCCCGGCGCTCGCGCCGGCGCCGTCCGGCGGCTCGGGCGCGTCCGCCCGGCGCCGGCGCCACACCGTCACCGCGGACATGAACAGCAGGATCGCGCCGATCGACGTCCGTACGATCGCGTCGTCCGCCCACACCAGGAACACGGTGCCCACGACCACGCCGACGCCGACCGCCGGGAACAGCCGCCACAGGGTCGGCCAGTGCGCGTGCCGCCGGTAGGTGAGGACGGCCAGGACGTCTCCGGCGATCAGGACGGGCAGCAGTACGCCGGTGGAGGCGCGGGCCGGCAGGACCGCCGCGAAGACGGCGAGGCTGACCGTGTTGGCGCCGCTCACGGCGGTCTTGGAGAAGCCGACGAGGAGGGCGGCGAAGGCCAGGGCGGCGAATTGCCAGCCGGTGAGGTGCGAGAGAGTGATGGTGTCCATGCGGGCACCGATGCTATGCGCACCCGCCGGCGCGGTAAGGACCGTCCCGGCAGATGATCACCGACAGCCCGCCGGACGGTCCCGCGGGCCGGCGTCCGCGACCGGCGCCGCGCGTCCACGACCGGCACCGCGACGGCTCCCGCCCTCCTCCGCTCGTCACCGCTCGACGAGCACCGCGCTGCCCTGCCCCACGCCGACGCACATGGTGGCCAGCCCGCGCCCTCCATTGGTGCGGCGCATGCGGTGGAGCAGGGTGGTGAGGATGCGGGCGCCGGAGCAGCCGAGGGGATGGCCCAGCGCGATCGCGCCTCCCGTCGGGTTGACCAGCGCCGGGTCGATGCCGAGTTGGTCGACGCAGGCGAGGGCCTGGGCGGCGAACGCCTCGTTGAACTCGGCCTCCGCGAGGTCGTCGACGCTCCAGCCGGCGCGGGCGAGGACCTTGCGCGTGGCGGGGACCGGGCCGATGCCCATGACGTCCGGGTGGACGCCGGCCGAGGCGCCCGCGACATAGCGGCCGAGCGACTCCAGGCCCAGGTCGTCCAGGGCCTCCTCGCTGACCAGCAGGAGAGCGGCGGCGCCGTCGTTCATCGGGGACGCGTTGCCCGCGGTCACCGTGCCGCCGGCGCGGAAGACCGGCTTGAGCTTGGCCAGCTTCTCGACGGAGGTGTCCTCGCGGACGCACTCGTCGGCGTCGACGACCACGCCGTCGGGCCGCTCTACGGGCAGCAGTTCGTCGTCGAAGTGGCCGTTCTTGCGGGCCTCGGCGGCCAGGCGGTGGCTGCGCAGGGCGAACTCGTCCTGGCGCTCGCGCGTGATGCCGTGGCGCTCGGCGACCTCCTCCGCCGTCTCGCCCATGGCCAGCAGGCCGTGCAGTTCCTTCATCGCCGGGTTGACCAGGCGCCAGCCGAGCCGGGTGTCGGCGGTCTCGATGCGGTGCGGCAGGGCCTCGTCGGGGCGGGGCAGCACGAAGGGGGCGCGGCTCATCGACTCCGAGCCGCCCGCGAGCACGACGTCCGCCTCACCGGCGGCGATGGTGCGGGCGGCGGCGGTGACGGCCTCGAGGCCGGAGGCGCACAGCCGGTTCACCGTGGCGCCGGGCACGGACTCCGGCAGCCCCGCGAGCAGGGCGGCCATGCGGGCGACGTTGCGGTTGTCCTCGCCGGCCTGGTTGGCGGCGCCCCAGTACACGTCGTCGATGCGCGCGGGGTCGAGCGCGGGAACGCCGTCGACCAGGCCGCGGATCACGGTGGCGGCGAGGTCGTCGGGGCGCACGGTGGACAGGGCGCCGCGGAGCTTGCCGATCGGCGTGCGGCGGGCGGCCGCGAAGTGGACGGGACGCACGAGGTGACTCCTGACCGTCGTCGCTCGGTGGCCGCGCGGCGGTGTGCCGCCGGGCCGCCTCCGCGAGCCTTCTTCTGCGGGTACGCAGCCTTAATTAGCGCTGCTAGTTTTGGACTATAGACCGCCGGACGCCTCCCTGGGAAGATCCCTCCGGGTGACCTTCCCCGAGGCGAGGAGGAGACATGTCCGAGGCCCGCGAGCACGTCCTGACCGGAACGCGGGGGCGGATCTCCGTCCGCGAGTGGCCCGCCGAGCGGCCCCGGTACGTGGCGCTGCTGGTCCACGGGTACGGAGAGCACGTCGGCCGCTACGAGGAGGTGGCCGGCGTCCTCACGGCCCACGGCGCGGCCGTCTTCGGCCCCGACCACATGGGGCACGGCCGGTCGGACGGCGAGCGGGTGCTGATCGAGGACTTCGAGGACGTGGTCACCGACGTCGACGCCGTGGCGGAACTCGCCCGCGCCGCCCACCCGGGCCTGCCCGTCGTCATGATCGGCCACTCGATGGGCGGCCTGATCGCCTCCCGCTACGCGCAGCGCCACCCCGGCCGGCTGACCGCGCTGGTGCTGTCCGGGCCGGTCATCGGCGACTGGGAGCTGCCGCGCCGGCTCATGGCCCTGGAGGAGATCCCCGACACCCCGATCAGCCCGTCCTCGCTCTCCCGCGATCCGGCGGTCGGAGCGGCGTACGCGGCCGACCCGCTGGTGTGGCACGGCCCGATGAAGCGGCCCACGGTGGAGGCCTTCGTACGGACCCTCGAGACCGTGGAGAAGAGCGGCGACGCGGGACCGCTGCCGCTGCTGTGGGTGCACGGCGACGACGACCGGCTGGTGCCGCTGCCCGGCAGCCGCCCCGGCGTGGAGCGGCTCGGCGGCGGGGACCTCACCGTGCGGATCCGCCCGGGCGCCCGGCACGAGGTCTTCAACGAGACGGACAAGGAGGAGGTGTTCGCGGACGTCACCCGCTTCCTGGACGGGGTGCTCGCCCGCTGAGCGGCCGGGGGCGTTTGCGCGGGAGTCCCCGGGGGCACCCGCGCCCCACCGACGCACCTACGCACCACGGAAGAGGGGCACCATGGCCGACGCCCTCGAACTCGACGCGCTGTGGGAGGACTTCCACCGCGTGGTGAACATGACCTCCGCGGAGCTCTCGGAGTGGCTCCGGGTACGGGACTCCGGCGAGCTGACCGAGCCGTTGCCCGACGACGCGGGACCGCCCCTCGGCCGGCACGTCCTCGCCATCCTGCAGAAGCGGCGCACGGATCTCACGGAGGACGACCTGCGGGCGATGCGCGAGGTCGTGGACACCGTGACCTCGCAGACCGACCTGGAGAACGAGCCCCGGGCCGAGGACACCCGCCTCAGGCACCGGCTCATGACGATCGGCCACGACCCGGTGAAGCCGTGAGCACGGACGACGAGCGCCGCGTCGTGCGCGAGCTGGTGGCCGCGCACGGACGGACGTACGCCGAGGAGGCGGGGATCCGGCTGAAGGACACCCCGCAGCCGCTGTACCGCCTGCTGGTCCTCGCCCATCTGCTCAGTGCCCGGATCCGCGCCTCGATCGCGGTGGCGACCGCCCGCGCCCTCGACGAGGCCGGACTCGGCGACCCGCGCCGCATGGCGGAGGCCGACTGGCAGGAGCGGGTGGACGCGCTGGGCCGGGGCGGCTACCGGCGCTACGACGAGCGCACCGCCACCCGGCTCGGCGACGGCGCCGAACTGCTGAACGCGCGCTGGGGCGGGGACCTGCGCCGGCTGCGCCGGGAGGCGGACGGCGACGTGTCCGAACTGCGCCGGCTGCTCCAGGAGTTCCCCGGCGTGGGCCCGGCCGGCGCCGACATCTTCCTCCGCGAGGCCCAGCGGGTCTGGCCCGAGGCGGCCCCCTGCCTCGACCGCAAGGCCCTCCAGGGCGCGCGGCGCCTCGGCCTTCCCGCGGAGGCCGGCCGGCTGCTCGACCTCGCCGGCGACACGGAACCGGCCGTCCTCGCCGCGGCCCTGGTACGCGCGGCCGTGGACAAGGACGTGGCGCGGGACGCCCAGGACCACGCCGGCTGAACGGCCGGGTCCCGTCCAACGCCCGAACCCCCTTGCGGGACGCCGTACTTCACCGTCTCCCCGCGGTGGGCGCGGCCCCCCGCGGGTCACCCGGACGGCCCCGTGCCGCTGGTGGCCCCACCGTCGCGGTGGTGCCCTGAGGACACCGCCCACCAGGGCCACGTACACGTTCCCAGGAGGCATCCGCGATGAGCCGTCGTCCGTCCCACCCCGCCCGTCTCCTCGCCTCCGCCCTCGCGGCCGGCGCGCTGCTGACCACGGCGGCCTGCGCGGACGGCGGTGAGTCCTCGGGCGCCGCCTCGGACACCGCGGCCGAGGAGGCCGCCCGGGCCGCGGCGCAGCAGGCACCGACCACGTCCCCCAGCGGCTCCCCGACCGGCTCCACGAGCCCTTCCGGCTCCTCCTCCCCCGCCGCTCTCACCGAGTCCGGCGCGAAGGCCGCCCTGATCACGGAGGCCGACGTGGAGGACGACTGGAACCAGGTGAGCGACGCCGACAAGTGGCACGACCAACTGCTCGCCGGCAAGGTCGACGTGGCCGGCTTCCTCGACGCCAAGACCGACGCCGACGACTGCCAGAAGCTGCTCGACGGGCTCTACTCCGACGGCCTGCTGGGCAAGCCGTCCGGCGCGTCGGCGCTCACCGGCTTCGAACAGGGCGACTCCCGGCTGATGGAGCAGGTCGCCGCCTACGACCACGCGCAACTGGACGACTCCATGAAGTGGCTGGCCGCGCTGCCCCAGACCTGCGACGAGTTCACCGCGACCGACTCCTCGGGCGGCAAGCGCACGGTCCAGGTGATCGAGACCTCGGTGCCCGACGTGGGCGACGCCCGCCAGGGCCTGGAGGTGACGGTGCAGGGCACCGCCGACGGCGCCCCCACCACGCTCACCCTGGACGTCGCGGTGGTGCGCGTCGGCGACGACGCCGTCACGGTGACGGGCGGCGGCCCGGACGGCGGCGCGTCCGACTCCGTGCAGCGCGGGGCGCAGCAGGGCACCGCGCGGCTGAAGACCGTACTGGCGGGCGGGACCCCGTCCCCGCCCAGCCAGTTCGACTGACCGCGCCCCGCGGCAGGCACCCCCCGCGTCCCCGGGCGCGGGGCTTCGCCGTGCGCGCTCCTCGGCGAATCCCCGGACAGCCTGATCACGGGACGGCACAATGGTCGGCGACGGGCGGCGACGCGCGAAGGGGGCGTGACGTGAGCGGCAGCGGCATTCCGGCGGGCGGATCGACGCCGCGGGCCACCACCGCGGCCGGCGCCGCCGCGGCACCCGACGGCACCGTCCCGCCCGCGCCGCACCCCGTCCCGTGAGGGAGGACGCATGACCACTCTCGCCGACCCCGTCCCCGGCGGACGCCCCGGCGATGTCGGGCGGGCCGCCTCGCTGAGCGGGGAGCTGACCGGGCAGGGCGTGCACGGCGTCGTGCTGGCGTACGTCGACACCGCCGGGATCGGCAGGGTGAAGACCGTCCCCACCGCGAAGCTCGCCTCGGCCGCGGCCTGGGGCGTCGGCATGTCGCCGGTGTTCGACACGTTCCTCGCCAACGACGCGATCGTCTCGACGGACGTCCTCGGCTCCCCCGACGGCGATCTGCGTCTCTATCCCGACCTCGACCGGCTGACCGTCCTCGCGGCGCAGCCCGGCTGGGCGTGGGCGCCGGTGGACCGGATCACGCAGGAGGGCGAGCCGCACCCTGCGTGCTCGCGGACGGTGCTGCGCCGGACGGTGCGGGAGGCCGCCGAACGGCACGGTGTGTCCTTCCGCGCCGCCGTCGAGATCGAATGGGTCCTGGGCCGGGGCGACGCGCCCGACGACGCGTTCGTACCGGCGGTGGCCGGTCCGGCGTACGGCGCGATCCGGCAGGTGGAGCTGAGCGACTGCGCCGCCGATCTGCTGGCGGCCCTGGCGGCGCAGGGGGTGGACGTGGAGCAGTTCCATCCCGAGTACGCGGCCGGGCAGTTCGAGGTGTCGGTGGAGGCGTGCGACCCTGTCGCGGCGGCCGACCGCAGCGTGCTGGTGCGCCAGACGATCCGGGCCGTCGCCCAGCGGCACGGGCTGCGGGTCTCCTTCTCCCCCGCGGTGTCGGCGCGGGGCGTCGGCAGCGGTGGCCACCTGCACCTGTCCGCCTGGCGGGACGGGAGGAACCTGCACGCGGGCGGCGCGGGCCGGTACGGCATGACGGCCGAGGCGGAGTCGCTGGTCGCCGGGATCCTCGCCCATCTGCCCGGGCTCACGGCGGTGACCGCGCCGAGCCCGGCCAGCCATCTGCGGCTGAAGCCCTCCCAGTGGGCCGGGGTGTTCACCGCGTGGGGCCGGGAGACCCGCGAGGCGGCCCTGCGGGTGGTCACCGGCACAGCCGGGACACACGACCGGGCGGCGAACCTGGAGGTCAAGCCGGTCGACCTGGCGGCCAATCCGTACCTCGCCCTCGCCTGCACGATCGCCGCCGGGCTGCACGGGCTCGCGTCGTCCGCGCGGCTGCCCGAGGAGATCACCGGCGACCCGGCACGGCTGGACCCGGCCGACGCCGCCGCCAGGGGCGTGCGCCGGCTGCCCCGCTCGCTCGCGGAGTCGGTCGAGGCGTTCGGCGCGGACGCGGTGTTGCACGGCGCGCTCGGGCCGGTGCTGGCCGACGCGGTGACCGCCGTGCGGCGCGGGGAGGCCGAGGCGGTCGAGGGGCTGGACGACGACCAGGTCGCGGCGGCCTACCGCTGGAGGTACTGAGTTGGCCGCGGGCCCCGTCCACGAGACCCTCGCCGCCCTGGACCTGGTGGACCACCACTGCCACGGGGCCGTGACCGGCGACCTGGACCGGGCGGGCTTCGAGTCCCTCCTCACCGAGGGCGAGACGTGGCCCGGCGTCTCGACGTTCGACAGCCCCGTGGGGCTCGCCGTCCGCCGGCACTGCGCACCCCTGCTGGACCTGCCGCGCCACGCGCCGCCCGACGCGTACCTGGCCCGCCGGTCCGAGCTGGGCGCCGCCGAGGTGAACCGGCGCTTCCTGCGCGCCGCGGGCACGGGTGTGTTCTGCGTGGACACCGGGTACGCCCCGCACCGCGTGACCACGCCGGCCCTGCTGGCGCGGGCGGCGGGCGCGGTGGCCTACGAGATCGTCCGGCTGGAGGGCGTCGCGGAGGCGGTGGCGGCCGGGGGCGTGGAGCCGGACGCGTACGCGGAGGCGTTCCGCACGGCCGCCTGGGAGGCGGTGCGGCGGCCGGGCGTGGTCGGCGTGAAGTCGGTGGCCGCCTACCGCACCGGTTTCGACCTGGACCCGGCCCGCCCGCCGGCCGAGGAGGTGACGCGGGCGGCCCGGCGCTGGCTGACGCGCGGCGGCCGGCTCGACGACCCGGTCCTCGTACGGCACCTGCTGTGGACCGCCGTCGACCTCGGGCTGCCGCTGCAACTGCACACGGGGTTCGGCGACAGCGACATCCGCGTGCACCGCGCGGACCCCGCCCGCCTGACCGACTGGCTGCACCTGATCGCCGGGACGGTCCCGGTGCTGCTGCTGCACTGCTGGCCCTTCCAGCGGCAGGCCGCGTATCTGTCGGCGGTGTTCGAGCGGGTGTACCTCGACGTGGGTCTCACCCTGCACCACGTGGGCCCCGCCCGGGCGGGGGCGGTCCTGGCGGAGGCACTGGAGATCACGCCCTTCCGCAAGCTGCTGTACAGCTCCGACGCCTACGGGGTGGCCGAGTTCCACCACCTGGGGGCGCTGTCCTTCCGGCAGGGACTGGCGGGGCTGCTGCAGGAGCGGGTGGACGCCGACGAACTGGCCCTGCCGGACGCGCTGCGCATCGCGCGGTGGGCCGGCCGCGACAACGCACGCCGGGTCTACCGGCTGCCCGACGACTGACCGGAACGCGAGCTGAGCGGCGTGGGGACCGTCACAGTCCCGGAGCGGCGCCCAGCAAGCACGAGACGCCGAAAGTATGATCAAGCGATGTCTGACATGACCGAAACCACGCCGGGCTGGCTGACGACCGACGAGCTCGAGATGGCACGCGCCCGCATGCCGATCCTGTACGTCGAGGCCGTGCCCGTACGTGTCGACGACAGCGGCGAAGTCACCAGCGTGGGTCTGCTGCTGCGGATCGGGCCCGACGGAACGGTCAGCCGGACCCTGGTCTCCGGCCGGGTGCTGCACCACGAGCGGGTCCGCGACGCTCTGCTGCGGCACCTGGAGAAGGACCTCGGCCCGGTGGCGCTGCCCCGGGTTCCGTCCTCGCTCCAGCCGTTCACGGTGGCCGAGTACTTCCCGACGCACGGTGTCACGCCGTACCACGACCCCCGGCAGCACGCGGTGTCCCTCGCCTACGTCGTGCCCGTGACCGGTGACTGCCGGCCCCGGCAGGACGCGTTGGACCTGGTCTGGTTCAGCCCTCGGGAGGCGCTGTCCGAGGCGGTGCAGAGCGAGATGCCGGGCGGGCACGGGGTGCTGCTGAAGCAGGCTCTGGCGCATGTGGGCTGCGTGATCTGACGGCTCCGGCGATACGTGAGGGCCCGGCGGACACCGGTCCGCGGGGCCCTTCTCCGTGCCTCCGTCCCCCTGGGGGCGACGGCGCCGGGGACGACAAAAGGGCCCCGCGGGCTCTCGCCCGCGAAGACCCTTCGCTCTGTCGGGACGACAGGATTTGAACCTGCGACCCCTTGACCCCCAGTCAAGTGCGCTACCAAGCTGCGCCACGTCCCGTTGCCCGTGTGACCTGGGGTTTCCCCTGGTCGAACGCGCAGGAAAACCATACCGCACTCGGGCCGGTGGTCGCGCACCGCTTTTCGGGGCCGGCGCCGCCGGGCGGACGGCGCTTGACCTGAAGCGCGGTCGAGGTTGCACGCTCGTCCGCATGACCCCCACCGAACAGCGCGGGCGGGCGTACACCTACGCCGACCTGCCCGGACTGATGTCCCTGATGACCGGCGACGAGAAGCACGGCCCCGCGGCGACGTCCACCCTGGACGTGCTGTGGGTGCTCTACGACCGGGTGCTGCGGGTGACCCCGGAGCGAATGGACGACCCCGGACGGGACCGCTTCCTGCTGTCCAAGGGCCACGGGCCCATGGCGTACTACGCGGTGCTGGCCGCCAAGGGCTTCCTGCCGGAGGACCTGCTGTCCGGCTTCGGCTCCTACGACTCGCCCCTCGGGCACCATCCCGACCGCACGCTCGTGCCCGGCGTGGAGATCGGCAGCGGCTCCCTGGGGCACGGCCTGCCGATCGCGGTGGGCACCGCGCTGGGGCTGCGCGCCCAGGGCATCGACGACGCCCGGGTGTGGACGCTGATCGGCGACGCGGAACTGGACGAGGGCAGCAACCACGAGGCGATCGCCTTCGCGGGGCCCGCCGCGCTGGAGCGGCTGCACACCGTGGTCGTCGACAACGCCTCCGCGAGCCATGCCCGGCCCGGGGGCATCGCCGACCGCTTCGAGGCCGCGGGCTGGTCGGTGGTCACCGTGGACGGACGCGACCACGAGGCCCTGTTCGGCGCGTTCACCGCACCGCACCCGGGGCGCCCGCACGCGGTCGTGGCCCGGGTGGAGGCCAAGTCCGCCTGACCCCGCTCCGAGCACCCCACATCCGCCCGCACCACCACGGAAGGACATGTCCCATGGACACCATGCGGGACCGTTTCGCTCCCGTCGTCACCCGGCTGCTCGACGAGGACCCGCGCCTCGCCGTGGTCCTCGCCGAGATCGGCGTGGACGGCTTCGCCGAGGCACGGCGACGCCACCCCGACCGCGTCGTCAACGTCGGCATCCGGGAGCAACTGCTCGTCGGGGCGGGGGCCGGGCTGGCCCTGACCGGGATGCGGCCCGTCGTGCACACCTTCGCGAGCTTCCTCGTGGAGCGGCCCTTCGAGCAGCTCAAGCTGGACCTCGGCCACCAGGACGCCGGAGCGGTCCTGGTCAGCGCCGCCGCCTCCTTCGACTGGCCCGCCGGCGGATACACCCACATGGCGCCCGGCGACGTGGCGCTGCTGGACACCCTCGACGGCTGGACCGTGCACGTGCCCGGGCACCCGGACGAGGCGGAGGCGCTGCTGCGGCACGCGGTGGCCGCCGGGGACGACAAGGTGTACGTGCGGCTGTCCGTGCAGGCCAACGCCGCCGGGCAGCCGGTCGACGGGCAGCGGTTCCTGCCCGTCCGCGAGGGCCGCTCGGGGGTCGTCGTCGCAGTCGGGCCGATGCTCGACGCCGTGCTCGCCGCCACCGAGGGCCTCGACGTGACCGTGCTGTACGCCACGACCGTCCGCCCCTTCGACACGGACGCGCTGCGGCGGGCGACACGGTCCGCCGGCACGGATGTCGTCCTGGTCGAGCCGTATCTGGCGGGCACCTCGACGGCGGCCGCGGGCGACGCGCTGTCCGACGTGCCCCACCGCGTGCTGGGCCTCGGCGTGAACCGCCGCGAGCTGCGCCGCTACGGCCGGATCGAGGAGCACGTGGCCGCGCACGGGCTGGACGCCGGGTCCCTGCGCGAGCGGATCGGGGGCTTCCTGGCGCCCGTGGCGCAGTAGGTCGGGCGCGGGGCGGTCACGGCTCAGCTCCTGCGTGCCCCGGCCCGCTCCCCCGCCGGCGCGGTGCGGGCCGAGCCCGCCGCCGTGGCGTCGGCGCGCACCAGGCCGCGCACGGCGGGTATCGCGAGCAGGGCGAAGCAGACCACGAGGCTCATGGCGCCGGCGACGAGCAGGACCTGTCCGGCGCCGAGAACGGAGGCGGCGGGGCCCGCGAGGGCCTGGCCGACGGGCATCATGGCCAGGGAGCCCGCGACGTCGTAGGCGTGGATGCGGTTGAGGACGTCGGGCGGGACCTGGGTCTGCACGCTGGTCGCCCACATGACGCCCCAGAAGGACATCCCGGCCCCGGCGACGGCGGCTCCCGCGGCCATCACCGGTACGTCGAGACCGGCGCCGACGGTCGCCGGGAACGCGGCGAAGCCGAAGAGGGCGATGGCGCCCGCGCGGAGCATGCGGCGCGGGCGCAGCCGCAGCGCGAGGAGTCCGCCGACGACGGTGCCGGCGCCCAGGGCGGAGTTGACCAGGCCGTAGGCGCGGGCGCCGTGCTGCTGCACGACCTCGGTCGCCACCAGCGGGACGGTCGGGCCCCACACGGCGATCATGTAGACGCACCAGACGGCGATGACGCCCCACAGCCAGGTGCGGGCTCTGAACTCCCGCCAGCCCTCGGCGAGATCGGCCCGGAAGGCCTTGCCGGCGCGGCCCGCGGTGTGCTCCCGCGCACGGGGCGGGAGCGGGGGCAGCCGGAGCAGCAGCAGGCACAGGGCGCTGACCGCGTAGGTGGCGGCGTGGGCGGCGAAGACGCCGCCGGGCGAGGCGAAGCCGACCAGCAGGCCGGCCACGGCGGGGCCGGCGAGCTGGGCGGCGGACTCGGCGACGCGTATGGCCCCGTTGGCGCCCTGGATGTCGGAGGCGAGCCGGGGCACGGTGCTGGCGACGCCGGGCTGGAACACGGCGCCCGCGACGCCGTTGACGAAGCCGATCGCGCAGATCTCCCAGAGGACCACGTGGCCGGAGAAGAAGAGCACGGCGGTCAGTGCCTGGGCGGCCAGACGCACCAGGTCGGCGCCGATCATCAGCTTGCGGGTGCTGAAGCGGTCGGCGATGACCCCGCCGAAGACGACGAGCCCGGCGAAGGCCGCCGCCGTCGCGGCCATGGCGAGACCGACGGCACCCGCCCCGTACCCGTGCTGGAGCAGGCCGGCGGCGAGCGCGACGGGCAGCATGGTGTCGCCGAGCCTGGCGACGGCCCTGGCGGCGAAGAACAGGGCGAAGTCCCGTGACCAGACGGGGCGTTCCGTCTTCCTCCGGACCGGCCCCTCCCGTGTGGGCTGTGCTGACGTCCCGGCCATCGCGCGCGCTCCCCTCCCGGCCGGCCCCCACCGGCCCTGTGCTCCCTGACAGAACCCCGTCGTTCCCCCGCCCCCCGTCGAACCACCGCGGTGTATACAGCAGTTCACCGGTCGTCGTCGAACCCCCCGCGCACGACGGCTCCCGGTCCCGCCGACAGCCGGAGCCCCCCTCCGGCCCCGGCTGCGACGTGTGTGCGGATCATGCCACGGGGCACTGACAACGCCCCAGGAAATTTCAGCCCCCGGCCGGCAGCCCCAGGCGGGGGTGCGCCTCCAGAAGACGCGGAGGGGCTGCCTGGCGCCAGGAGTCGGCGAGGATGTCGCGCAGCTCCTCCTCGCCGTCGAGGGCGGCGAGGCGGACCCTCACCCAGGCGAACTGTGCCTCGTGGGAGGCGATCCAGAACTTCTCCGGCTCCGCCAGCACCAGTTCGTCGCGCTCCTCCTTGGGGCAGCGCACGGCGATGGAGGTCTCGTCCTCGGGCAGCGTGGCGAACATCTTGCCCGCGACCCGGAACGTGGGCATGCTCCAGGCGATCTTCTCCGTGGTGTCCGGCAGGGACAGGGCGATACGGCGTACGTCTTCGGCGTCCGGCATGTCAGGCACCGTAGCCGCCGCCACTGACAATCACCCGGCGGTGGCCGGGAGGCCGAGCCGCTTGTAGTACAGCGTCGTCGGCCGCAGCGCCCCGTCCGGGCTCGCCGCGTAGTCGGGGATGGTCCCGGCCCGCGTCCATCCGGCGGTGCGGTACAGGTGTTCGGCGGGGCTGCCGGTCTCGGTGTCCAGGTGCAGCAGGGTGATCCCGGCGCGGGCGGCGGCGTCCTCGGCGACGGCCAGCAGCCGCCGGCCGAGCCCCTGTCCGCGGGCGCGGCGGGCGACCATGAGTTTCACCAGCTCGGCCCGGTGGCGGCTGTTGGGCTTGTCGGGCAGGGCGAGGCTCACGGTCCCGCTCACCCGGTCCCCGTCGTGCGCCACCCACACGGCGAGGTGCCCGGCGGCCACGGCCCCGGCCCGTCCCCGCCACCAGTCGGCGGCCTCCTCGCGGCCGAGGGGCGCCAGGAATCCGACCGAGGCCCCGCCGTCCACGGTGTCGGTCAGCAGGCCGGCCAGTTCCCCCGCGAGCGCGGTCAGCCGGCTCCCGTCGACGCGGCTGAGGATCACGGCAGCACCACCGCCAGCGCGTAGCGGGCGTCCGCCGGGCCGGCGCACCGGAACCGGGTCGGCCCCCACACCCGCAGCCGCAGGCAGTCGCCGGTGCCGAGGTCGTGGACGACGTCCTGGGCCGTCACCTCCAGCGCGCCTTCCAGGACCCAGATGTGCTGTTCGAGGCCGGGCACGGGCGGGCGGTCGTAGGCGATGTCGGCGCCGGGGGTGAGGCGTCCCTCGACGAGTTCGCCGCGCAGTCCCGCGTGCGGCGGGGACACCGACCTGCGGGTGAATCCGGCGGCGCGGTCCTCCCACAGCGGCTGGTCGGCGGACCGCACCAGCAGCGCGGGCTCCGCCTCGACCTCGCTGAGCAGCCGGGACATGGTCCGTCCGTACACCGCGCACAGGCGGTTGAGGACGGAGGCCGTGGGGCTGGTCTCCGCCCGCTCGGCCCGGGACAACGTGGACCGGCTCACGCCGCTCCGCTCGGCCAGCTCGCCCAGCGACCAGCCGTGCTCGGCGCGCAGCTCGGCCAGCCGGGCTCCGAGCCGGACGTCGACGGGGTCCGGCTCGGCGCCGGGCGCGTGCTCCACCTCGGGCTGTTTCATATTCGGGATGCTATCCCACATCAGGGACGGCATGCCGCGTCTACCGCTCGGCGGCCGACTGCAGCGCGTCCAGCACCGGCCGGATCAAGGGGTGTCCCTCGGTTCCCCGCCGTACGGCCGCGAAGACCCGGCGGGTCGGCGCGACGCCGTCGACCGGGCGGACGACCACACCGGTCACGTCCATGCCGAGCAGGGCCGAGCGCGGCACCAGTGCCACGCCGACGTCGGCGGCGGCCAGCGACACCACCGCGCGGAAGTCGTCGGAGGAGTGCTCCAGGCGCGGCTGGAACCCGGCGTTCTCGCAGGCCAGGACCACCACGTCGTGGCAGGGGTTGCCGGGGTAGGGGCCGATCCACGGGTCCTTGGCCAGCTCCGCGAGCGGCACCTCCGCCACGTCGGCGAGCCGGTGGGTGACCGGGACGACCGCGTCGAACGGCTCGGCGTACAGCGGGACGTGGGTCAGCCGCGGGTCGTCGGCGGACGGCGCCCCGCGGTACTCGACGGCGACCGCCACGTCCACCTGCCGGTCCAGCACCATCGGCAGGCTGGCGTCGCCCTCGGCGTCCTGGACGCGGATGCGTATGCCCGGCGCCGACTCCGCGAGGCGGGCCAGCGCCGGCGCGACGACCAGGGTGATGCCGGTGGCGAACGAGGCGACCGTGACCGTGCCGGCCGCGCCCGAGCTGTACGCGGCCAGCTCGGCCTCGGCCTTCTCGAGCTGGGCGAGGACGGCGTTGGTGTGGCTGAGCAGGATCTCGCCGGCCGGGGTCAGCCGTACGCCCTTGGCGCCGCGGTCGACGAGGCGGTGGCCGGTCTCCTGCTCCAGGGCGGTGAGCTGCTGGGAGACGGCCGACGGCGTGAGGTAGAGCGCGGCGGCGGCCGCCGTCACGGTGCGGTGGTCCGCCACCGCTCGGAGGATGTGCAGCCGCCGCGCTTCGATCACGGCATCGATTGTCTCAGGTCGGACGGGTGAGGCCGACCCGCGTCAGGCGTCCAGCTCCTCGCGGGCCGCCACGAAGGCGTCCACCGCGCGGTCGACGTCCTCGGTGGAGTGGGCGGCGGAGAGCTGCACGCGGATGCGGGCCTGGCCCTGCGGGACGACCGGGTAGGAGAAGCCGATCACGTACACCCCGCGCTCCAGGAGCAGCTCGGCCATCCTGCCCGCCCTGGCAGCGTCGCCGATCATCACCGGGGCGATGGCGTGGTCGCCGGGGAGGATGTCGAAGCCCTCCTCGGTCATCCGGCGGCGGAACAGGGCGGTGTTCTCGGCGAGCCGGACCCGGAGGTCGTCGGCCGACTCCAGCAGGTCGAGCACCTTGAGGGAGGCGGCGGCGATCACCGGGGCGAGGGTGTTGGAGAAGAGGTACGGCCGGGACCGCTGGCGCAGCAGGGCGACGATCTCGGCGCGGGCGGCGACGTAGCCGCCGGAGGCGCCGCCGAGGGCCTTGCCGAGCGTGCCGGTGACGATGTCGACGCGGTCCATGACGCCGTGCAGCTCGGGGGTGCCGCGGCCGCCGGGGCCGACGAAGCCGACGGCGTGCGAGTCGTCGACCATGACCATGGCGTCGTAGCGCTCGGCCAGATCGCAGATCTCGGCGAGCGGGGCGACGTAGCCGTCCATGGAGAAGACGCCGTCGGTGACGATCAGCTTGCGGCGGGCGTCGCCCGCGGCCTTGAGCTGCGTCTCCAGGTCGGCCATGTCGCGGTTGGCGTAGCGGAAGCGCGCGGCCTTGCTCAGGCGGATGCCGTCGATGATCGAGGCGTGGTTCAGGGCGTCGGAGATCACCGCGTCCTCGGGGCCGAGCAGGGTCTCGAAGACACCGCCGTTGGCGTCGAAGCAGGAGGAGTAGAGGATCGTGTCCTCCTGCCCGAGGAAGGACGACAGCCGGGCCTCCAGCTCCTTGTGGACCTCCTGGGTACCGCAGATGAAGCGCACGGAGGCCATGCCGTAGCCCCAGCGGTCCAGCGCCTCGTGGGCGGCGGCGACGACCTCCGGGTGGTCGGCGAGGCCGAGGTAGTTGTTGGCGCAGAAGTTGAGGACCTCGCCGGGGCGGCCGCCCGAGGTGACGCCGACGGTGGCGGACTGCGGGGTGCCGATCACGCGCTCGGGCTTGTGCAGGCCGGCGGCGCGGATCTCGTCGAGGGTGGCGCGCAGGTCGTCGCGCACGGAGTCGAACATGTCTGAAGCTCCTAGGAAAAGCAGATGACTTACGCGGTCCAGTCGAGGATGACCTTGCCGCCCTTGCCGCTGGCCGCGTCGGCGAACGCGGCCTCGAAGTCGCGGTGGGAGTAGCGCCCGGTGATCACCGGGGCGAGGTCGAGGCCGCCCTCCAGCAGCACCGACATGGCGTACCAGGTCTCGAACATCTCGCGGCCGTAGATGCCCTTGACGGTGATCATCGAGGTGACGATCCGGGCCCAGTCGACCGGGAACTCCTCGGCGGGCAGGCCGAGCATGGCGATCCGGCCGCCGTGCGTCATGTTGGCGATCATGTCGCGCATCGCCTCGGGGCGGCCGGACATCTCCAGGCCGATGTCGAAGCCCTCGCGCAGACCCAGTTCGCGCTGTCCGTCGGCGATGGTCGCCTCGGCCACGTTGAGGGCGAGGCTCACACCGACCTTGCGCGCCAGGTCGAGTCGTTCCTCGCTCACGTCGGTGATCACGACGTTGCGGGCGCCCGCGTGCCGGGCGACGGCGGCGGCCATCAGGCCGATCGGTCCGGCACCGGTGATGAGGACGTCCTCGCCGACCAGGGGGAAGGACAGGGCGGTGTGCACGGCGTTGCCGAACGGGTCGAAGATCGCGGCGACGTCGAGGTCGACGGGGACCCGGTGCACCCAGACGTTGGTGGCGGGCAGGGCGACGTACTCGGCGAACGCCCCGTCCCGGCCGACCCCGAGGCCGACCGTGGCGCGGCACAGGTGGCGCCGTCCGGCCAGGCAGTTGCGGCACTTGCCGCACACCAGGTGCCCCTCGCCGCTGACCCGGTCGCCGGTCTTGATGTCGGTGACGTCCCGCCCGGTGTCGACGACCTCGCCGACGAACTCGTGGCCGACGACGAGCGGGGTGCGGATGGCCTGCTGCGCCCAGCCGTCCCAGGCCCGGATGTGCAGGTCGGTGCCGCAGATGCCGGTGCGCAGCACCTTGATGAGCACGTCACCGGGTCCGATGACCGGCTCCGGGACGTCCGCGAGCCACAGCCCGGGCTCCGCCTTCTCCTTGACCAGCGCCTTCAACGCTTCGGCTCCTGACGGGGTGAGATCCCGGCGCAGGGCATGCCGAGGCGGCCCACGTCCGGGGATATGAGGGGAATCGGACAGCAATCTGCCGTACGCCACCGCCCCGGGTCCATCGAGCGTTTCTTAAGCCCGGCCGCAGCTTTCCTTCACGCCCCGCGCGGGGCCGCTCGCGGCCTGGCCGGCGGGGCCTGCGGTCTCACAGCGGGAGCCCGTCCCGCGCGCTTCGCTCGATGCGCCGTACGAGGTCCGCGGCCGACGCCTTGATGGTCTCCAGGCCCGTCGTCCCCCAGGCCCGGGGCCGTACGTCGGCGGCGGCACCTCGGGGACGTGCAGGCCGGCGAAGAACTGCCCTCCTCGTCGGGGAGGTTGACCATCGCGTACGGCGCGTCGGCGAGCCCGGCGAGGTGGGCGGTGAAGGCGTCGAGGGCCGGGTCCGGGCGCCGGGCCGGACCGAGCAGGCGCAGCCGACGCGTCCGGGCGGGGGGCCTCTGGGGCCCCGGGGGTGGGGAGCAGGCGTCCGGCCGGGCGGGTCGGTTCGTAGCTCATGAGCGGCTCCGTAGCGGGGGACGTGCGTCGTGTGCGGTTCCGGTGGCGGGGCGCCCGTGGCGGGGGCGGGAGTGCGGGCGACGAGGTGGTGGACGAGGGTGAGCAGGGTCCGCGCGCCGGAGCCGGCGATCCGGGCGTCGCAGGGCACGACCGGGGCCCCGGGGCGGAGGTCCATGGCCGAGCGCACCTCCTCGGTGCCGTAGCGGTGGGCGCCGTCGAACTCGTTGATCGCGCCGACGAAGGTCGTCTTGCCGACCCCGAACCCGCCCGCGACGAGGATCTCCAGCGCCGTGGGGAACGGCTCGGCGTGGCCGCCGTGGTCAGAGCTGTCGTCGTAGGCCGTCGAGCACTGCCTCCAGAAGGGCCCGGTCCGTGGGGTCGTGACGGAACGCGGCGGGGGGTTCGATGGTCAGCGCGCCGCAGTCGACGAGGTCCGCCAGCAGTACCTTGGTGACCGCCGGCGGAAGCCTCAGCCGAGCGGCGAGCTCGGCGACCGGGAGGGGCCCGCGGCACAGGTCGAGCGCCCGCGCGTGCTCGGGCCCCAGATGGCCGAGGGGGGTCGCCCCCGTGGCCCTCACCTGGGACAGCAGGTCGAGCGCCACGGTGGGACGGGTACGGCCGTTGCTCACGGTGAAGGGGCGCACCAGCCGCCCTGCCGCGTCGTCGAGCCAGGGCCCGTCGCCGGCCGCGGCCACGGTCAAGGCCTCGTCGCCGGGGGTTCGACGGCGTGCCGCCGGGGCGGGGTCACGAGGAAGGGACGGACGCTCTTGACCAGCATCGCCATCTCGTAGCCGAGGACGGCCGCGTCGGCCTCGCGGCCGGCCAGCACGGCGAGGCAGGTGCCGGAGCCGGCGGTGGCGACGAAGAGCAGGCAGGAGTCGAGTTCGACGACGACCTGGCGCACGTCCCCGCCGTCGCCGAAGCGGGCTCCGGCGCTGCGGCCGAGGGAGTACAGCCCGGAGGCCAGGGCCGCCATGTGGTCGGCGCTGTCGACGTCGAGGCCGTGCACGGACCTCACCAGTCCGTCGCGGGACAGGAGCACCGCGCTGCGCGTGTGCGGCACGCGCTGGACGAGGCCGCTCATCAGCCAGTCGAGGTCGGACACGTGTCCGGTCGGCGCGTCGCTCGCCATGGTGGATCGACTCCTCGGGGTACGGGGGGCGGGAGCGCTAGGGGTGGTGCGGGAGCGGGGCCCAGGAGCGGTCGTCCGGCCGGGCGCTCCCGTCGTGCGGGGCGGCGCCCTCGGAGTGGAGCGCGGGCGGGCGGCGAGGCTCGGGGTACGCGCCGGGGACGAGCCCCATGTCGCCCGGCTCCGTGGGCTGTTGCCCCGTCTCCGGGGGTGGTGCGGCCTGTTCCCCGTGCTGCCGGGCCTCCGCGAGGCGGATGCCGCGCCGGAAGGCCGCCATCAGCCCGGGGTCGGGCCCGGTGAGTCGGCCGGGGCCGGTCTCCCGGCGCGGTGCGGGACCGCCGCGCAGCGGGGGCGCGAGGTGCTCACGGGCGCGGCGGCGGGGCAGCCGGGGTCCGTCCATGGTGCCGCGCACGGCGCCGTGCCCCGTGACGGGCGGCGTCTCTGCGTGCTCGGCGAGGGTGCCGCGGTCGCCGGGCGGGGTGCCGGGGGCGGCGGCGACCGGGGCGGGCCGGTCCTCGGGGGCGCGTCGCACGGGGAGCGGTGCGGGTTCCGCGCCCGGCGCCGCGAGGGACGTCCCGGTCCCGTCGGCCGTCGGCCGGGTGCGGGGGCCGGGTACGGCGGGCGCCGGCGTCCCGGTGGCCGGGGCGGGCGGCAGCGGGGCGGCGTGCGGTCCCGGCGGCGGGGCCTGCGCGGGCGCCGGGTCGGCCTCCGCGGCCCCTCGCGTCCGGTCCTCGCCCGCGGGCAGCTCCGGCGCCGTGCCCAACAGGGCCTGCGGAAGGACCATCACGGCCTGGACACCGCCGTAGATGTTGCTCTGCAGGCGCACGGTGATGCCGTGCCGCCTGGCGAGCTGGGAGACCACGTACAGACCGATGCGTCCGTCCGCGAGGAGGCGGGCGACGTTGACCTGGTCGGGGTCGGCGAGCAGGGTGTTCATCCGGCTCTGCTCGGCGACGGGCATGCCGAGTCCGCGGTCCTCGATCTCGACGGCGAGCCCCGAGGTGACGAGGTCCGCGCGCATCAGCACCTGGGTGTGCGGGGCGGAGAACAGGGTGGCGTTCTCCACGAGTTCGGCCACCAGGTGGACGACGTCGGCGACGGCGTGGCCGCGCAGGGTGCCCTCGACCGGGGGGACGAGCCGGACCCGCGAGTACTGCTCGACCTCGGCGACGGCGGAGCGCAGCACCTCGGTCATGTCGACCGGGTTGCTCCACTGCCTCCGGGAGACGGCGCCGCCGAGCACGGCGAGGTTCTCGGCGTGGCGGCGGATGCGGGTGGCGAGGTGGTCGACGTGGAAGAGGCCCTTGAGCAGGTCGGGGTCCTCGATCTCGTTCTCCAGCTCGTCCAGGACGGAGATCTCGCGGTGCACCAGGGACTGCAGGCGCCGGGCGAGGGTGAGGAAGACCTCCAGTTTCTGTTCGCTGCCGGTCCGGCTGGAGAGCTGGGCGGCCCGGACGACGGCGGTGACGGCGCCGTCGTGGGCGCGGGACAGGTCGGCGGCGAGCAGGTCGAAGCCGTCGGCGCCGTCCGGCGGCCCGCCCGCCCGGGGGCGCCGGGCCGGACTCTCGCCGCGGCGCAACGCCTCGACGACGGCGCGCAGTTCCCGCTCGCCGCGGGTGACGCCCTGGCGCAGGACGGCGACGCCTTCGTCCACGGACCGCGCGGCACGGCGGGCGGCGACGGCGGCGACGACCACGGCCGCCAGGGCCACCGATGCCGCACCGGCGAGCACGCCCCACAGGGCGGGGCCGGGCCGGGCGCCGGTGGTGCGGACGGTGAACAGCACGGCCGCGCAGGCTCCGAGGGCGACCGCGGCGGGCGGCAGCACGGCGAGGCGCAGGAGCCTGGACCGTAAGCGGGCCCCGGGCAGCGCGGGAACGGTACGGGAGGCCGGCCGGCCGTGCCGCCCGCCCTCACGGCGGTCTGCTCGCGCGGCGGGGGCGCGGAGGTGAGACATCGGGATCCTCGTACCTGTCCGTTGGTGCCACGCGGGCACGCGTCGTCGCGGTGCCGGCCGGACGGACGGTCGTCCGCCCTATGTGATCCGGCGGACACCGACAGTAGTCGTCCGCGCGTCGGGTGCGGCGGGCAGTCGGCGAAGTCGCCGGGGCAACGTCCCGCTCCGGTGTGAAACCTCGTACGAGAGAGCGAGGTGCCGGCGAAGCATCCGCTCCGGAAGGGTGGAAGAACGGTCCGACCCGATCGGAAGAGAGCATCCGCTGGGGGCCTCAGCGGGCCCGCGACGCACCGGCGGCCACGTCCGCCACCTGCGGGAGCACCTCGGCCGCGATGAGTTCCACGTGGTCGAGGTCGGTGAGCTCGGTCAGCCGCAGATGGACCCGCTCGGTGCCGATCGCGGCGAACTCGCCGAGGCGCTGCACCAGTTGTGCGGGGGACCCGACCACCGGGTCCTCCGGCGGCAACGCGCTCTTGACGTGCAGCGGGGCCGCGCGTCGCCGCGCCTCCGCGTCGGTACGGCCTATCGCGGCAACGACACCGGCCGAGAGGACCAGCGGTGGCCGGCCGGCCTCGGCCCGCCCGAGCCGGTCGCACGCGTCGATCACCCGCCGGTAGGCCCGGGCCGTCTCCGCCACCGACTTGAACGGCATGTTGAACTCGTCGGCGTACCGGGCGGCGAGCGCCGGGGTGCGTTTGGCGCCGCGTCCCCCGACGATGATCGGCGGCCCCGGCACCTGCACCGGTTTCGGCAGGGCGGGCGCGTCGACCAGCCGGTAGTGGTCGCCGAGATGGCTGAAGCGCTCACCGGCCGGTGTCCGCCACAGGCCGGTGATCACGGCGAGCTGTTCCTCCAGCCGGTCGAAGCGCTCCGCGACGGGCGGGAACGGAATGCCGTACGAGGTGTGCTCCCGCTCGTACCAGCCGGCGCCCATGCCCAGTTCCACCCGCCCTCCGCTCATCCGGTCGGCCTGCGCCACCATCACCGCCAGCGGGCCGGGCAGCCGGAAGGTGGCCGAGGTGACGAGGGTGCCCAGCCGGATCCGCGAGGTCTCCCGGGCGAGCGCGCCCAGCGTCAGCCACGCGTCGGTGGGACCGGGCAGCCCGGGATCGGCGCCCATCGCCTGGTAGTGGTCGGCCCGGAAGAAGCCCTCGAATCCGCCGGCCTCCACGAGCCGTGCGAAGCGCAGTTGGTCGTCGTAGTCGGCGCCGCGGTGCGGCTCGGTGAAGACGCAGATCCGCACGGTCAGAGTCCTTCCCCGGCGGCCGGTGCCGACATGTCCCGTTCCATCAGCAGCTCGTGCAGGCCGGCGCTGTACCGGGCCGCTTCGCCGAGATACGCGGTGCGGCCCGGCGTCCTCGGCCGGGGGATGCCGATGCCGACCACCTCGCGGATCCGGCCCGGGCGCGGGCTGAGCACCACCACGCGGTCGGCGAGCAGGACGGCCTCGTCGATGGAGTGGGTGACGAACACGACGGTGACGGAGTTCTCCATGTGGAGCCGCTGGAGCTCCGCCGCGAGTTCCGCGCGGGTGAGCGCGTCGAGGGCGGAGAACGGCTCGTCCATGAGCAGCACGCGGGGCTCCCCGATCAGCGAGCGGCACAACGAGACGCGCTGCTGCATGCCTCCGGAGAGCTCGTGCGGCCGGTGCTTCTCGAAGCCGCCGAGACCGGCCGTCTCCAGCAGCCGGTGCGCCCTGGCCCGCTGCCCGGCCCCGCGCCCGCCGGCGATCTCCACGGGCAGCAGGACGTTGTCGAGAACGGACCGCCAGGGAAGCAGGGCCGGCCGCTGGAACAGCATGGCGACGTCCCGCCGGGCTCCCCTGACCGGTTCGCCGCCGACGGTGATCTCTCCCTCGGAGACCGGCAGCAGTCCGGCGATCAGCCGCAGCAGTGTGGACTTGCCGCACCCGGACCGGCCCACCACGGCCACGAACTCGCCCTCCCCGACGTGGAGATCGATGTTCTGGAGTGCCACCGTGGAACCGGAACGGCCGGTGAAGGTCCGGGACACGCCGGTGAGTCCGATCATCCGGCGCTCTCCCCCATCCAAGGACGATGAACAGCTACGGCCGCAACCTCACGCCTCGTCAGGTTAGCCGGATCGTGCGGCCGGCGGTACCCGTCGTCCCGTCGGCGAATTCCCCGCACCTGATTCCGGACGGCGCGGGGTTCTCGTACCCTGTCTCGCGCGACGTGTCATGTACTCCGGCGGTTCCGTTACGCCGTCCTGTGCTCGACTACCCCTCCGCTGGGGCAGGCCGGCGGTCGGAAAGGACAACACGGTGCACATGAACAGACTCGCCCGTACGGTCGCCGCGACGGCCCTGGCCACGGCTCTGGCGCTCGTGTCGGGGTGCGGCGATTCCGACTCCGGCACGTCCGCGCGCGGGGACGGCCCGTCGTCGGAGAAGGTGACCTACCTGACCTCGTTCGGCAACTTCGGCCGGGACGCCTACGTCTGGGTGGCCAAGGACAAGGGGTACTTCGAGGAGGCCGGCTTCGAGGTGGACATCAAGCCGGGCCAGGGCACCGGCAGCGTGATCCCGGCCGTCGTGAGCGGCCGGGCGCAGTTCGGCCCGATCGACCTGACGGGCGGTCTGCTGCAGATGGGCAGCGGTCAGGCGGAGGGCTTCGTCGCGGTGGCCGCCGTCCAGCAGCGCACGATGGCCGCGATCGCCACCACGGAGGGCACGGGCATCGCCTCCCCGAAGGACCTGGAGGGCAAGCGTCTCGCCGACACCCCGGGCTCCGTCGTACGCAGCCTCTTCCCGACGTACGCCCGGCTGACCGGGGTGGACGCCGGCAAGGTGAGCTGGGTCAACGGCGACGCGCAGACCCTGATGGGCACGCTCGCCGGCGGCTCGGTGGACGGCATCGGACAGTTCGTGGTGGGCAAGCCGACCGTCGAGGCGGTGACCGGGAAGAAGGCCGTCCTGCTGCCGTACAGCGACGCGATGCCCGATCTCTACGGGAACGTACTGATCACTTCGGCGAAGACCGCCCAGCAGAATCCGGAGATGGTGAAGCGGTTCACCGCGGCGCTGCTCAAGGGCCTGGAGTACGGCCTCGCCCACCCGCAGGAGGCCGCCGGGATCCTCAAGCGGAACGTGGACGTCACGAACACCGCCTCCGCGGCGGCCGAGTTGGAGCTGATGGCCGAGTACGTCACGCCCCCCGGCTCCGGCTCCGCGATCGGGACCCTGGACGAGGGTCGGGTCTCCAAGAGCATCGCGATCCTCGAGGACGCGGGCGCTCTCCCGCACGGCGGCATGACCCCTGAGCGGATCATCGACTTCGGCCTCGTACCGAAGGGCTGATCACACTGTCCGCCCGAACGGGCACCGGGCGGTCCGAGGAGGATGGGATGACCGAACTCTCGCCGCCGCGGCAGATCCCGGCACCGGGCCGGGAGCCGGTGTCCGCGCGGCGGTCCGGCCTGCCGCGGGGGACCGGTGCCGGCACCGTGCTGCTGCCGGTGGCCGGGCTGCTGGTCACCCTCGGCACGTGGTGGCTGCTGACCTCGGTCCTGAAGGCCGTCCACCCGGCGGTGCTGCCTCCGCCCGGTGACGTGCTCTCGGCGTTCGCGGCGGCCCCGGCGCGGTTCCTGGAGCACACCGGCGACACCACGGTGGAGACCCTCGCGGGCTTCGCGCTCTCCACCGCCTGCGGGGTGCTGATCGGGGTCTCGCTGGCCGGCTCGCCGTTGCTGGAGCGGATGTTCATGCCGCTGCTGGTCGCCGTCAACGCGGTCCCGAAGATCGCCCTCGGGCCGCTGCTCGTCGGAGCGCTCGGATGGGGGCAGAAACCGGTCCTGACCATGGTCTTCCTGCTCTGCTTCTTCCCGATCGTGCTCTCCACCGCGACCGGCCTCGTGTCGACCCCGGCGGACCTGGTCGAGCTGGCGCGCTCGCTGGACGCCTCGCGCTGGCAGACGTTCCGGAAGGTCCGCCTGCCCGCCGCGCTGCCGCAGGTCTTCGTCGGGCTGAAGGTCGCGCTGCCGCTCGCCGCGATCGGCGCGGTCATCGGCGAGTTCCAGGCAGGTGAGAGCGGGCTGGGCTATCTGATCGTGCAGGCCGGCGGGGTCGGCGACACCGCCACCGCCTGGGCGGCGATCATCCTGATCGGGTTGATGAGCGTCCTGCTCTACTTCGCGCTGGTGCTGGTGGAACGCTTCGCACTGCCCTGGGTCCGGGAAACCACCTCGCGCGGCTGATCCCGGCCGACCGGTGCGCGGGCTCCGCCCCGGCCCGGCGTCCCGCCCACGGCTCCGCCGGGCGAGGGCCGGGACCGCTCCACGGGCAGGTGCCCCCGTCACCGGTCGGCGGAGAGTTCCCGCTTGAGGATCTTGCCCGTCGCCCCTTTGGGCAGTGCGTCCACGATCCGCACGACACGGGGGTACTTGTAGGCGGCGACGCGCCGCTTCACGAAGTCACGGATGTGTTCCGCCTCGGCCCGGGCTCCCGCACGCAGGCTGACCACCGCGGTCACCTCCTCGCCATGGGTTTCGTGCGGCACACCGATGACGGCGGCCTCGGCCACCGCGGGGTGTTCGTGGAGCACCTCCTCGATCTCACGGGGGTACACGTTGTAACCGGCGCGGATGATCAGGTCCTTCTTCCGGTCGACGACGAAACAGTAGCCGTCCGCGTCCACGCGGCCGAGGTCCCCGGTGTGGAGCCACCCGTCGCGCAGGACCTCGCTCGTGGCGTCGGGGCGATTCCAGTAACCCTTCATGACGTTCTCGCCCCGGACGACGATCTCGCCGACCTCGCCCGTGCGCACCGGCGTACCGTCGTCCGCGACGACGCGGAGCTCGACGCCGCTGACGGGCAGTCCTACGGAGCCGGGCCTGCGCGGGCCGTCCGGCGGGTTGAACGTGGCGACCGGAGACGTCTCCGAGAGGCCGTATCCCTCCAGCACCACGACGTCGTGGCGCCGTTCGAAGGCATGGAGCGTCTCGACCGGCAAGGACGCGCCACCGGAGACGGCGATCCGCAGGTCCTGCGGCCCGGAGCCGTCGGCGGTCCCCGAGTGCAGCAGCGCCGTGAACATCGTCGGGACTCCCAGAAAGAGCGTGACCTTGTCGCGCGCCATGATCCGCAGTGCCTCGGCCGGGTCGAACCGCGGAAGCAGCGTGAGCGTCGCGCCGGAACCCAGCGCGGCGTTGAGTGCGCAGGTCTGGCCGAAGGCGTGGAACAGCGGCAGTCCGCCGAAGACCACGTCGTCCCGGCTGATACGCAGGACGGTGCGCGCCGTCGTCAGCGCGTTGGTCATGAGGTTGCGATGGGTCAGTTCGGCGCCCTTCGGGGAACCGGTCGTCCCCGAGGTGTAGAGGATGACCGCCGTGTCGTCGTCGGCTCGTTCGGCGACGGCGGATTCGGGCTCGGTGTCGCGCAGCAGCCGCTCCCACTGCGTGGTTCCGACGGTCAGCCACGCGACTCCCGTGCGCCGCGCGGCCTCTTCCACCTCCCCCGCGCACGAAGGCGAGGCCAGCACGAGGCCGGGCCGCGAGTCACCCAGCACGAAGGCCAGTTCGCGGGCCTTGAGCAAGGGGTTCAGCGGGACCACCACGCCGCCTGCCCTGAGGATGCCGTAATAGGCGACCGGGAACTGGACGACATTCGGGACGGCCATCGCCACCCGGTCGCCGGGCCGGACTCCGCGCTCGCGCAGCAGCCGGGCGAACCGTGCCACCGCGTCGTCGAGTCGGGCGTACGTGAGGAGCGTTTCCCCCTGTCTCACCGCCGGGCCGTCGCCACGGGCCCGGGCGGACTCGGTGAGAAGGGTGACGAGGTTGGTCATGCGACTCCTCCGGAGCGTTCGCGGTGGTAGTGGGTCGAAGCCACTCGCCGTCGGGCCTCGTCCGGCCGGCCTCGGGCACGAGCCGGCCGCCGGGCGGGGTCTGCCCTCCGCCCGGCAGACCTCGGGTCCGACGGCTTGTCATCGGGCCTTGGGGCCGTTTTCCTTGCGGTCGGTACGCCGAAGATCCCACCCTCGTGTCAGCGCGTGGTGCAGAACGCTAGGTCGTGGCCCGGCTCAGCGCTTGCCCCGAGGTGACGTGAGACTTATCCATCGGGGACACAGTCCAGGAGCGCGCGCATGAAGCCTCTCGTCCGCAATGCCGCACTGAACGGTTACGTCCAGCTCGCGGAGTCGCTCGGCATCGACGCACACACCCTCATGCGGGGCGTGGGTCTCGCCCCCGGCGAGCTCACCCGCCAGGACCGATGGATCCCGGGGATCGCCGTGGCCCGGCTCCTGGAAGTGTCGGCGGCGACAGCACACCGGGAGGACTTCGGTCTGCTCCTGGCGCGACGGCGGCGGTTCTCCAACCTCGGCCCCATCAGCCTCGTGGCCCGGGAGGAGCCGACCGTCCGTGACGTGCTCACGCTCCTGATCCGCCACGAGGACACGTACAACGAGATGCTGCACGGCCGTCTCGACGAGGCGGAGGGCCGGGCGACCCTGAAGGTGGGGCTGGAACTGGGCAGACCCATGGCCGCCCGGCAGGCCACGGAACTGGCCGTCGGGGTCTTCCACCACGTGCTCCGGGAGGTCCTCGGCGACCGCTGGCAGCCGATCGCCGTCTGCTTCACCCACGGCGCGCCCACCGAACTCGCCACGCACCGCCGCGTGTTCGGCCCGGCGGTCGAGTTCGGCCGGGACTTCAACGGGATCGTGCTGCGCGCCGCTGACCTCGACGCGCCCAACCCCCAGTCGGACCCGTTGCTGCACGCCTACGCCCGGGAGTACTTCGAGTCGGTCACCGAGGTGCGCGAGGCGGCACTCCCCGACCGTGTCCGGGAACTGATCGAGGTCCTGCTGCCCACCGGGCGCTGCTCCATCGAGGAGGTCGCGCGCAGCCTCGGAGTGGACCGCAGAACCGTCCACCGCCGTCTCGCCTCGGCCGGCGAGACCTTCTCCTCCCTCCTGAACGCCACGCGCGCCCAGCTCGCGGAACAGCTCGTGGCCAATGAGCGGCGCTCGCTGACCGAGATCTCGCTCCTTCTCGGCTTCTCCGCGCCGAGCGGGTTCTCCAGGTGGTTCCGCGAGCAGTTCGGCTGCAGTCCCCGCGCGTGGCGCGCGCAGCGCACGGTGTGCGCGGCTCCTGTCCCCAAGTGACAAGTCGGCTGTCCCCTTCGGTTAAGCGGGCCGTGCAACCGGTCCTTAACGTTGCCGTAGCGCGAGAGAAAGCCCCAGGTGGGCGTGGCGACACCGGGCCCAGGCCCACCGGTCCCGCGCGCGGACCCGGCGGTCGAGTGCTTCCCGCTGTTCCGAAGGAGACGGATCATGCATTTCTTCGACGACTCCCTCTACCCCGAGAACCAGGAGAAGTTGGTCATCCAGGCGGCGCCCTACGGGCCGGAGTGGCTGCCCGGGGACGCCGATGATCTCCCCCTCACGATGGACGAGCACGTCCAGGCGGCCGTGGACTGCTACAACGCGGGAGCCACCGTGCTCCACATCCACGTGCGCGAACTGGACGGTCACGGCTCCAAGCGCATGTCGATGTTCAACGAGTTGATGGCGAGGCTCCGTGAGGCCGTGCCGCACATGGTGCTGCAGATCGGCGGCTCCATCTCGTTCGCCCCCGAGGACGAGGGCGGCGACGCGAAGTGGCTCAGCTACGACACCCGGCACATGCTGGCGGAGATCACGCCACGGCCGGACCAGGTGACCATCGCGATCAACACGAACCAGATGAACATCGTCGAGATCTTCGACGACGCGGACATCGAGGGCACGTCCATCGCCAAGCCGGCCTACTACCAGGCGTACCGGGACATGGTGGTCGAGGCGGGACCCGGCTTCTACCTCGAACACCTCGAGCGGCTGCGGGCGAGCGGCATCCAGCCGCACTTCCAGCTCGCCAACCTGGCACAGCTCGAGACCGTGGAGCGCCTGATCCGCAAGGGCGTGTACCAGGGCCCGATGGTCCTCAACTACGTGGCCATCGGCGGCGGCTTCGCCGGCCGTCACCCCGCCGACCTGATCGAGTTCGTACGCCGGGTTCCCGACGGTGCCGTCCTGACCATCGAGGCGTCGATGCGGGCCGTGGCGCCGATGAACGCGATCGGCATCGCACTGGGGGCCCACGTCCGCGTCGGCAACGAGGACAACCTGTGGCGCGGCAAGGGCGAGCGGATGTCGTCCGTGCAGCAGGTCGAGCAGATGGTCGCGATCGCCGACGCGCTGGGCCGCGAGGTGGCCTCCGGACCCGAGGCACGTGAGATCTACAAGCTCGGCGAGTGGTACGGGGACACCGAGTCGACGCTGGCCCACCTCGGCATGGTCCCCAACCGGCGTCCCGGCCGCCGCGGCTCGATGCTGCGCGACGTCGAGGGCGGTGTCTGATGGCACACGCCGTCCGCTTCCACGAGACCGGCGGCCCGGACGTCCTGCGCTGGGAGGCGGTCGAGGTGGGCGATCCGGGGCCCGGTGAGGTGCGCGTCCGGCACCACGCCGTGGGGCTGAACTTCGCCGACACGTATTTCCGCACCGGCCTGTACCCGGCGCCGCTGCCCTCGGGTCTCGGTGTGGAGGGCGCGGGTGTGGTCGAGGCCGTCGGGGCGGGCGTCACGGAGTTCGCCGAGGGCGACCGGGTCACCTACACCGGCAGCCCGCTGGGCGCCTACAGCACCGAGCGGGTGATGCCCGTCGGCTCCCTGCTCAAGCTGCCGGACGCGATCGGCTTCGAAACCGCCGCGGCGATGACGATGCGGGGCCTGACCTCGGCGTACCTGCTGCGCCGCATCCATCCGCTGCGGGCCGGCGACGCCGTGCTGCTGCACGCCGCCGCCGGTGGTGTGGGGCTGATCCTCACCCAGTGGGCGAAGCTCCTCGGCATCACCGTCATCGGCACGGTCTCCACCGAGGAGAAGGCGGCCGTGGCCCGTAGCCACGGGTGCGATCACGTCATCCACTACCGGCGCGAGGACGTCGCCGAGCGCGTCCGTGAGCTGACCGGTGGCGAGGGTGTCGCCGTGGTCTTCGACAGTGTCGGCAAGGACACCGTGGAGGGATCGATGGCCTCCCTGCGCCGCCGCGGACTGCTGGTGTGCTTCGGCACGTCCTCGGGGGTACCGCCCCTCGACGCCATGCAGCTGGTCCTCCACGGCTCGCTGTTCGTCACGCGGCCGGCGCTGGCGGACTACATCGCCGAGCCCGCCGAGCGGGCTGCGCTGTCCCAGGAGCTGTTCGGGCACGTGGCGGCGGGCCGCATCAGGATCGAGGTCAATCAGCGCTTCGCGCTCGACGAGGCGGCCCGGGCCCACCGTGCCCTCGAGGCCGGCCGCACGACAGGGTCGTCCGTCTTCGCCCTCTGAACCCCAGGAGTGAACCCATGCCCCAGAGTGCCCGGACACGGCGTGCCACCCCGGCGCTGGTCCGCCCGGAAGTCCTCCGTACCTCGATCACCGTCGAGCCACTGACCTGCACCCTCGGCGCCGAACTCGGCGGCGTGCACCTCGGTGACGTGGCCCGCGACGACGACCTGTTCGCGCAGATCAGGCAACTGCTGCTCCAGTACAAGGTCCTGTTCGTCCGCGACCAGGACATCACGCGGGCCGAACACGTCGCCTTCGCCCGCCGGTTCGGCCCCCTGGAGGACCACCCGGTGGCCGGCAGCGACCCCGAGCACCCCGGCCTCGTCCGCATCTACAAGGACCTGGACAGCAAGCCGGAGCACTACGAGAACGCCCTGCACTGCGACGCGACCTGGCGGGAGAGCCCGCCCATGGGGGCGGTGCTGCGCTGTGTGGAGACCCCGCCGGTGGGCGGCGACACCATCTGGGTCGACATGGCCGAGGCGTACCGGCGTCTGCCCGAGCGGGTGAAGGCGCGGATCGACGGGCTGCGCGCCCGGCACAGCATCGAGGCGACCTTCGGGGCCGTCATGCCGGCCGAGCAGCGCCGTCGTCTGAAGGAGCGCTACCCGGACCCGGAGCACCCGGTGGTCCGCACCCACCCGGAGACCGGCGAGAAGATCCTCTTCGTCAACGCCTTCACCACGCACTTCGTGAACTACCACCGGCCCGAGAACGTCCGCTTCGGACAGGACTACGCGCCCGGCGCCGCCAACCTCCTGACGTATCTGATCAGCCAGGCGGCGGTCCCCGAATACCAGGTGCGCTGGCGCTGGACCCGGAACAGCGTCGCCGTGTGGGACAACCGCTCCACCCAGCACTACGCCGTCCAGGACTACTGGCCCGCGGTCCGCAAGATGGAACGCGCCGGCATATCGGGCGACCGGCCCTTCTGACCTCGCGGCCGCGGCGGCCGTCATCCGTCCTGACCTCCCACCGGACACGAAGAGGTGGCGCCCATGGGGCAGCTCGCTGCCGGCACCACGGTACTCAAGACGTCTCCCACCCCGCCGGCCGTGTCACGTCGCTACGCCTGGCTGGTGTTCACCCTGAGTTTCGCCCTGCTGCTGTCCGACTACATGTCGCGGCAGGTCCTCAACGCCGTCTTCCCGATGCTCAAGGCACAGTGGCTGCTCTCCGACGGTCAGTTGGGCTCCTTGAGCGGCGTCGTCGCCCTGATGGTCGGTGTGCTGACGTTCCCCCTGTCGCTGCTCGCCGACCGCTGGGGCCGGGTACGGACACTGGTGGTGGCGGCCACCGTCTGGAGCGTGGCCACCCTGGGCTGCGCCGTCTCGGCGGGCTACGGCCAGATGTTCGTGGGCCGGTTCGTCGTCGGCATCGGGGAAGCGGCGTACGGCAGTGTGGGCATCGCCGTCGTCCTCAGCGTGTTCCCCGTCGCCCTGCGGGCCACGCTGGCCGGGGCCTTCATGGCGGGCGGGTCCTTCGGCTCCGTCCTCGGTGTCTCGATCGGCGGCGTCGTCGCGCAGGCGCACGGCTGGCGTTGGGCGTTCGGGGTGATGGGCCTGTACGGGCTCGCGCTGGCCTTCCTGTACGCGCTCGTGGTCAAGGAACGCCGGATCGGCGCGGGTCCCGCGCTTCCCGTCGAACGTCCGCCCGTCCGGCCGCAGTTGCCGAAACTGTTCTCCTCGGTCTCGGTGATCTGCGCCTACGTCGGCAGCGGCATGCAGATGTTCCTGGCGATGGCCCTGCTGACCTGGATGCCCAGCTATCTCGACCGGTACTACGGCCTGCCGACGGCCGAGGCGGGACTGGCGGCCGGGGTGTTCGCCCTGATCGGGGGCACCGGCATGATTCTCTGCGGCGCCGTGTCCGACCGTGTCGGCCGAACGGCCGTGATCCGCAAGTGGACCGTGGCGATCGCCTGCAGCCTCTGCTCCCTCGTGCTGCTCACCTCGGGCTTCCTGATGCCGGCCGGGCCGGCGCAGCTCGTCCTCGTCGGCGCCGGCACGCTGGTGGCGGCCGGCACCGCGGGGCCGGCCACGGCGATGGTGGCGAGCCTGACCCCCGCCGCCATCGCCGCGACGGCGTTCGCCACGCTCACCCTCGCCAACAGCCTGCTCGGCCTGGCGCCGGGCCCCGCGGTGACGGGCTTCCTCGCCGACCACCTGGGCCTGCGCGCCACGTTCCAGGTGATCCCGCTCGTCGCGCTCCTGGGCGCCGCGGCCTTCGCCATCGGCAGGACGACATACGAGAAGGACCTGCGCCGGCTCGGCGGTCCGTCCGCCCCGGCGCCCGAGACCCCGGAGGCACAACGATGACCGAAGGCGACCGCGCAACCGTCGTGATCGTCCCCGGTCTGCGCGACCACGTGAGTGATCACTGGCAGACCCATCTCGCCCAGCAGCTCCCCCGTACCCGGACCGTCCCTCCGCTGGAACAGGACAGGCTCAGCCGGTGGGCGCAAGTGGCGGCGCTGCAGGAGGCGTTGAGCGGCCTGTCCGGTCGGGTGCTGCTGGCAGCGCACAGCGCGGGGGTCCTCACCACCGTCCACTGGGCACGTCAGCACGGCGGCCTGGGGATCGACGGCGCGCTCCTGGTCGCCCCGCCGGACTTCGACACGGCCCTGCCGGACGGTTACCCGTCCCCGCACGAGCTCAGAGAGCACGGCTGGTCGCCCGTGCCACGGCTGCGGCTGCCCTTCCCCAGCATCGTCGCGGCCGGCAGGAACGACCCCTTGGCACGGTTCGCGCGCGTCGCCGAACTGGCTCGCGACTGGGACAGCCGCCTGGTCGGCCTCGGCCCGGCGGGACACGTCAACCCCGCCGCCGGTTACGGCCCTTGGCCCCGCGCGGTCGAGTTGCTCCGGGAACTCGGCCTCGAACAGGAGTCGTCCACGTCCGCCTGACGCCGCCCGGCTCCTCCCCGGCTCGCCCCGCCCGATGCCCGGCCTCCGGCAGACGTCACCTCTCGCCCGCGAGGTCGAGATCACCCCGGCTCGCCTCGGCCGCGCCCTCGGCACGCCGGGCTCGGCGCCACGGGTGGGCCAACGGCTGGGACACCGCCCGCCACCAGGGCTCCTTGGGCAGCCTCCCCGCCGGTTCGAACGGCTCCCCCGGCCGCGGGAACGCGACCGCCTGGCCGGCCTCCACGGCGGAGTCCTTCGTCCACTCCGCCGGCTCCGCCCACGCGTGCGGCGCCAGGTTGAACGTCCCCCAGTGGATCGGCAGCAGGACACCCCCCGGCCGCCCGCCCTGGAGATCGAGGTGGGCCCGCACACCCTCCTCCGGGGTCATGTGGATGTCCGGCCAGAAGTCGGAGTACGCGCCGAGCTGGATCATCGTGGCGTCGAACGGGCCGTGCGCGGCGCCGATCTCCCGGAAGCCGTCGAAGTAGCCCGTGTCCCCGCTGTGGTACACGCGGTGCCGCTCACCGGCGACGACCCAGGACGCCCAGAGGGTGTGCTGGGTGTTGCGCAGCCCGCGTCCGCAGAAGTGGCGGGCCGGGGTGGCGGTCAGGGTGAGACCGCCGACGCGCGTCGACTCGTGCCAGTCGAGTTCGCGCAGCCGCGCGGGGGACACGCCCCAGTGCTCCAGGTGGGCGCCGACGCCGAGCGGCACGGCGAACAGGGTGTCCGTGCCGGCCAGCGCCTTGATCGTGGGCATGTCCAGGTGGTCGTAGTGGTCGTGGGAGATGACGACGACGTCGACCGGCCCGAGGGAGGCGAGGGGCAGCGGCACCGGATGCAGCCGCTTGGGGCCGGCGAAGGGGAAGGGGGAGCAGCGCTCGCCCCACACGGGATCGAACAACACCCGCTGCCCGTCGATCTCGGTGAGCACGCTGGAGTGCCCCGCCCAGGTGATCCGCAGGCCGGAGGCGGGCGGCCGGGTCAGGTCGGCGAGCGTGGTGGCGTGCACCGGGACCGTGCCGAGCGGGGCGCGGCCCAGCCGGGACGCCCGGTCGAAGTAGACCTTGGCGAACTCACGGGCCGATCCCGAGGGGCGGGTCCTGGCGGCGCCCCCGGGGTTCTGGAAGACGCCGTCGCGGAAATGCGGCGACCTGCGGATACGCGCCATGCGCTCACCGCCCGGGTCCGCTCCGAAGGCCGCGGGACGCGGCACACGGAACCCGGTGCGCGGGGATCGGGGACCGGCCACGGAACCTCCAGGTGGAGTGGGTCAGGTGATCGTCGTCGGATCTTCCGACAACACCTCGAACGACGGATGTCACATCCGTGTTCCCTCCGTCCGTCGTACCGGTGTGGGCACCCGGAGAGGGGGCCCGGAAGAGAACGGCACGACGGACAGGAAGGTGGCCGCCATGGCCCGCGTATCCCTCACCCCGCCCCGGACGCTCCTGCTGCGCGCCGCGGAGTGGTACTCCCGGCGCGCCTACGGCAAGACCCTCGATCCCGCCAAGGCGCTCGCGCACAACCCGCGCGTGCTCTGGGGCGACCTGCGGTTCGAGCAGTCCGTGGCCAGGTGGAACAAGCTGGACGCCGATCTGAAGGCGCTCGCGGTGATGGCCACGGCCGCGTCGATCGGCTGCTCCTGGTGCATGGACTTCGGCTACTGGGTGAGCGCCGGGCGCGGCATGGACCGGCGCAAGCTCCACGACGTTCCGGTGTGGCGCGACAGCGACGCCTACACGCCGCTGGAGCGGGACGTCATGGAGTACGCCGAGGCGGCCACGGCGACCCCTCCCACGGTCGACGACGATCTCGCCGAGCGGCTGCGGACCGAGCTGGGCGAGCCGGCGTTCGTGGAGCTGACGGCCATGGTCGCGGTGGAGAACCTGCGGTCCCGTATGAACGCGGCCCTCGGCCTCACCAGCCAGGGCTTCAAGGAGTCCTGCGACCTGCCCGCGCCGGGCCGCACGCGGGAGACCACCTCGGCGGACTGAGGAGGGTGGCCGGGAGGTGCCCTCGGTGATCCGTGCCGTGGGCACCTCCCCGTCCGGGCGGCCCGGGGCCCGCCTCGCCCGCGGTCAGGCCACCGCCGCGATCCGCATCTTGATGTCGTCCGGCGACAGCGTCCCCTTGGCGGTGACGTGGTCCCCCGAGGAGACCCCGCGCAGCCGGCGTCCGATCCACGGCACCAGGTACTCGCGGGCCCACTGCACGTCGTCCCGCCGGCCGTCGAGGGTGCCGCGCGGCGGCAGCGGGGGCCAGGGCTGCTCCGGATCGGCCGGGACGGGCAGGCCGAGGGCCTGGCCGGCGCGCAGCGCCACGCGGGTGTGTCCCTCGGCCGACAGGTGCAGCCGGTCGGCGTCCCACGCCCTGCGGTCCTGGACGCTGCGCAGCGACCACAGGTCGAGCACCGGGCAGCCGTAGCGGTCGGCGACGGCGCGGACGTGCCCGTTGTACGTGGCGATCTTGCCGCGCAGATGCTTGAGGACGGGCACTCCGCGGGTGTCGAAGCCGGTCGTCACGAGGACCGTGTTCGCGGTGGCGGCCAGCGCGGCCACCGCCCGCTCGAAGCGCTCGGCCACCTCGTCCGGGTCGGTGCCGGGCCGGATGATGTCGTTGCCGCCCGCGCAGAAGGAGACGAGGTCCGGCGCGAGTTCCACCGCCCGGGGGACCTGCTCCGCCACGATCTGGTCGAGCAGCCTGCCGCGTACGGCGAGGTTCGTGTACGTGAAGTCGCCCTCGGGGCGCCGGTCGGCGAGCAGGACGGCGAACCGGTCGGCCCAGCCGACGAACGCCCCGTCGGGGCCGGGGTCGCCGACGCCCTCGGTGAAGCTGTCCCCCACCGCCACGTACGACCCGATCACTGCTCTGCTGTCACTCTTCGAATCGTCTGCCACATCGGCTCATGATTCACCGTGGAATGTGACCTACGCGACCGTAGGAAGGGGTTGACGGGCGGTGAGAAAGGCCACTCCTAAAGTGTTCGCCAACTCAGGAATAAGCGCCCGGGGATGGCGGGAGCACCGAAGGCCGGACCCGGGGATCGGGGTCCGGCCTTCGGTGGCGCGGGGTCTGCGCGGAAACCGTCGTCAGACGGAGACGCCGTGCGAGCGCAGGTAGGCGATCGGGTCCACGTCGGAGCCGTAGTTCGGCGTGGTCCGGATCTCGAAGTGCAGGTGCGGTCCGGTCACGTTGCCGGTGGCACCGGAGAGGCCGATCTGCTGTCCCGCGGTCACGGACTGGCCGGCGGAGACGGAGATCGAGGACAGGTGGGCGTACTGGGCGTAGTAGCCGTCGGCGAGCTTGATGACGACCTGGTTGCCGTAGGCGCCGCCGGGGCCGGCGGAGACGACGGTGCCCGCGGCGACGGCCTTCAGGGAGGTGCCGGTCGGGACGACGAAGTCGGTGCCGGTGTGGTAGCCGCTGGACCACATGCTGCCGGACTGGTGGTACGGGGTGCCGAGGGCACCGGCCACGGGAGCGGTGTAGCCGCTGGTGGTGCCGGCGGACTGGGTGCTGGTGTTCGAGGACTGCGAGGAGGCGGTCTTCGCCTCCGACGCCTTCTCGGCGGGCTTCTCGGCGGACTTCTTCGCCTCGGCGGGCTTCTCGGCGGGCTTCTCGGCCGTCTTCGGCGCGGACGAGGACGACTTGGCGGTGTCCGCGGCCTTCGCGCCGATCGACAGCTTGAGGCCCGGGTGGATCAGCGACGGGTCGGAGCCGACGGCCTCGCGGTTGTCCGCGTAGAGCTTCTTCCAGCCGCCGTCGACGTGCTGCTCGGCGGCGATCTTCGAGAGGTAGTCACCGCTCTTGACGGTGTAGACGTGCGAGGCCGAGCCCTTGTCGGCGGACTTCTGCGCGCCGGCCGGGGTGGACTGCACGGACTGGCCGGCGACGGAGTGCGCGGGGGCGGCGTGGGCGCCGGCGGCACCCAGCAGCGGGAGGGCGATCGCGGCGCCACCGGTTCCGGCGACGGCGATGGTACGGGCGAGGCGCTGGGCCTTGGTACGGCGGTGCTTACCCTTCGCGGGCATGGCGAATTCCTCTCCGGCGCCTGCGAGGTGAGCTGTCGGGTGCGGACTGGAGATGCCCGGCCGCGTCATGACGCGGCTTTACCCCGAGCCGTTCCGGGAACCGGAACAGGCGGTATTACCTGTGGGTCCCCCGCTCCTGCCGTGTACGGGTGGTGGATGAATGCGGGCTCCGGTCGGCGGCAGGATTAGGCGTCCGTCCGGATCGGTGGTGAACGTAAGGGACCGGGACACGAATGGACAAGCGAGGGGTACCACGGACAGGTGTTTCCCTTGATCCAACAAGGGAATGGGCGGTCACACTCCGTCGATTCCGGCGGCGCGCCTTTCCGTGAACCCGCTTGAGAAACACCTGAATTACGTGAACATGACGGGCAACGCACGGTCACCTTTATGACGCTGCTCACGCGGCCACATTCCAGCTCCCCTTATTTCCCAGCGAGTTGGAACTAAGGCGCCAATTCGGACAGAAGGCTCAGATGGGCTGCATTCGGGCCTCCTTGTGCCCTGCGGGCAACTCATTGCCGCAGGCAAGGAATGCCGTATCGTCGGCTGGGCGCCCGTCGGCGAGCAGCGCCGGCGGGATGGAACGTGAGGAGCCCCCGTGACGCAGCAGGTCCCGTCGACCGAACCCGAGCTGACCGGTGTGCGCAACTTCCGGGACGTGGGCGGACTGCCGACCGTGGACGGACGGCGGGTGCGCCCGGGCGTGCTGTTCCGCAGCGGGCACCTCGCGCACGCCACCGCGGAGGACGCGGCGTTCCTCGCCTCACTGGGCCTGCACACGATCTTCGACTTCCGCAACGCGGCCGACCAGAGGCTCGAGGGCCCGGACGTCGAGCTGCCGGGCGTGCGCAACGTGAATCTGCCGCTGAGCGACCCGGCCGACGGCGCGGAGTTCTGGACGATGGTCCGCGACGGCGACCTCGACCAGCTCCGCGAGATCCTGGCGGACGACCGGGCCGCGAACCGGATGATCGCCTCCTACCGCTCGATCATCAAGGAGCGCACGGCGGAGCACTCGCGCGTGCTGCACTCGCTCGCGGAGGACAGCGTCCCCGCGCTGATGCACTGCGCGGCCGGCAAGGACCGCGCGGGCCTGTCGATCGCGATCACCCTGCTCGCCCTCGGCGTGGAGCGCGACGCCATCGTCGAGGACTACCTGAAGTCGAACGCCAAGCACCGCCGCTACAAGGTGCGCCGCAGCGGCTCGGCCGCCTCGGCCTACTCCCCCGAGGTCATGGAGCTGCTCAGCCCCCTGTTCGACGCGCGCGCCGAGTACCTGGCGGCGGCGTTCGAGACCGTCGACGAGACCTGGGGCGGCGTGGAGACGTACCTGGAGCAGGGCCTCGGACTCACACCGGCGACCCGTGAGCGGCTGCGCGAGCGGATGCTGGCCTGAGCCGTCCGCCCGCGGTCCGCTACTTACTGGCTCCCACCTCTACTTACTGGCTCCCACCTCGAACAGCAGGTAGAGGAAGCCGCCGAAGACGTGCCCGAGGGCGATGTAGATGAAGAGCCGCACCCACAGGGCGCGCGGGAACTTGTCCTGGATCGTGCTCATGGCATCTCTCCGGCGGTGTGAGGGAGGGTGGTGGCGGGCCCCAGGCACAGCGTCGCCGTGGGGCTCTGCAGCAGAGTGTGGACGAAGAGGATCTCGAGCCCGTCGGCGTCCTGGGCCGCGATCCGGTGCGGGGTCAGGGAGTCGAAGTGGGCACCGTCGCCGGGACCGAGCACATGGACGGCGTCCCCGAGGCGCAGCCGCAGCCGGCCCCGCAGGACGTGGAGCCACTCCTCGCCGGGATGCACGCGCACGATGTCGCCCTGGGTACCGTGCGGCACCCGGACGCGCAGGGCCTGCATACCGCGGCCGGACCCGCCGGCCTGCCAGTACGTCCAGCCGCCCGCGACCGTCGGCTCCATGTCGGCGGCCCGTACGACGGCGTCCCGGTCCACGGCCGTCTCGCCGAGCAGGGCGGACACGGTCGTACCATAGACGCGCGCGAGCGCGAGCAGCATCGGCAGGGAGGGCTGGCGCTGCCCGGTCTCCAGACGGGAGAGATGGGCGGGCGACAGTCCGGCGGCGCGGGCCGCGGCCTCCAGGGTGAGGCCCGCCCGGCGCCGCAGGGCGCGGAGCTGCGGCGCGACCACGGAGGGCACGGCCTCGGCCGGTCCCTCCGGTGGCTCGTTCGAGGAGGTCATACCTCCATTCAGCCGGAAGTTTGCCCCTAAGGCAATTCTGTTGCCTCACAGGCAAAGGCCGCCGCTAGTGCTGCGCCACCGCCTGTTTGACCAGCGTCTTTCCGAAGTCCCAGATCAGGCCGCCGCCGTTGTGCGCGTCGTCCATCACCTCGGTGAACGCATCGACGAACCGGTCGGCGTCCGCCGTGTCGATGATCAGCGGCGGGATGAGCTTGATCACCTCCAGGTGGTCGCCGGACACCTGCGTCAGGATCCGGTGCCGTTGCAGCAGCGGCACGACCACCATCTGCGCGAAGAGCCCCTTGCGCGCGGCCTGCAGCATCGTCCAGCGGCTGCGCAGCCTCAGCGACCGCGGCCGGCCGAACTCGATGCCGATCATCAGTCCCCGGCCCCGGACGTCGGCGAGCAGTTCGTAGCGGTCCATCAGCCCGGACAGCCGGGACATGAGCCGCTCGCCCACGGCGGCCGCGTTGGCGACGATCTCCTCGTTCTCCATCACGGAGAGCACCGCGAGCCCGGCGGCCATGGCCTGCGCGTTGGACCCGAAGCTCGCCGAGTGGACCAGCACGCGGTCCATCGAGGAGTACACCTTCTGGAAGATCCACTCCTTGCCGAGCGTGGCCCCCACCGGGACATATCCGCCGGACAGTGCCTTGGCCACGCACACCAGGTCCGGTTCGACGCCGTCCTCGTGCTGGTAGGCGTAGAACTTCCCGGTCCGGCCGAGGCCCGTCTGCACCTCGTCGGCGATCAGCAGGGCCTTGTGCCGGTGCAGCAGCTCCTGCGCGGCCCGCAGATAGCCCGGCGGGGCCTCGTGGACGCCCTTGCCCTGGATCGGCTCCACGATCAGCGCCGCCACGTCCCCCTTGCCCAGCTCGCGGGCGAGGGCGTCCAGGTCGCCGAGCGGGACGGCGGTGTCGGGCAGCAGCGGGGCGAAGCCGTCCCGGAACCCCCTCTCTCCGTTGACGGACAGCGAGCCGGTGGTCAGCCCGTGGAAGGCGTGCACGCAGTACAGGATCCTCGGTCGGCCGGTCGCGTACCGGGCGAACTTCAGCGCCGTCTCGACCGCCTCCGTGCCGCTGTTGCCGAAGAAGACCCGGCTCAGGTGAGGGCTGTACGACAGCAGCCGCTCGGCGAGCAGTCCGGGCAGCGGCGGGCAGTCGAACCGGGTCAGGTCGGCCAGGGAGGCGTCGAGGACGTCGTGCAGTGCCTTGCGGACGACGGGGTGGTGGCGGCCCAGGCCCATCACCGCGAACCCGGCGAGCATGTCCAGGTAGTCGTTGCCGTCCGCGTCCCAGAAGTGCGCGCCCTCGGCCCGCTCGTAGACCTTGTCGAAGCCGATGGTGCGCAGCATGCGCGGCAGTTGGTGGTTGAGGTGCTTGGCGTGCAGCTCGTACCGCTCGGCGCCACGCTCGGCCAGCAGCGAGCCGAGGTCGAACTCCTTGGTCATTCAGTTCTCTCCTTGCCCAGGCATGACGGTCGCCTCCTCGCCGGCCGCTTCCCGCACGGCGAGGGCGGCGCTGATCCGGCCGGCGATCTCGACCGGGGTGAGACCGATGTCGGCGAGCACCTCGGAGCGCTTGGCGTGCGCGAGGAACTGCTCCGGGATGCCGAACCTCCGTACGGGTACGTCGACTCCGGCGTCGCCGAGGGCCAGCGCCACCGCGGAGCCGACCCCGGCGGCGCGGCTGTTGTCCTCGACGACGGCCACCAGGCGGTGCCGGGCGGCCAGGGGCGGCAGCGCGGGATCCACGGGCTTGACCCAGCGCGGGTCCACGACGGTGCACCCGATGCCGCGGGCCTCCAGCAGCTCGGCGGCCGCGAGGCAGACCGGCGCCATCACGCCCACCGCGACGAGCAGCACCTCGGGCCGCTCGGCCGTGTGCAGGACGTCCACGCCGCCGACCCGGTCCACGGCGGGCACGGCCGGTCCGACGGACTCCTTCGGGAAGCGCAGCAACGTCGGCGCGTCGTCCACGGCGACCGCCTCGCGCAGCTGGGCGCGGAGCTGGTCGGCGTCGCGCGGGGCGGCGATGCGCAGTCCGGGGACGACCTGGAGGACGGACATGTCCCACATGCCGTTGTGCGAGGGCCCGTCGACGCCGGTGACGCCCGCCCGGTCCAGGACGAAGGTGACACCGCAGCGGTGCAGGGCGACGTCCATCAGGAGCTGGTCGAAGGCCCGGTTGAGGAAGGTGGCGTAGACGGCGACCACGGGATGAAGGCCGCCGGTGGCGAGGCCGGCCGCGCAGACGGCCGCGTGCTGCTCGGCGATGCCGACGTCCCAGACCCGGCCGGGGAACCGCTCGGCGAACGGGCCGAGGCCGACCGGGTGCAGCATCGCCGCGGTGACGGCCACCACGTCGGCGCGCTCCTCGCCGACGCGCACCATCTCCTCGCCGAACACGGACGTCCAGGACGGTCCGTCGGACGGGGTGAGCGGAGCACAGGTCAGCGGGTCCATCGCGCCGACGGTGTGGAAGTGGTCGGCCTCGTCGCGCAGGGCCGGTTCGTAGCCCCGGCCCTTCTCGGTGAGGCAGTGCACCAGCACCGGCCCGTGGAAGCGCTTGGCGCGTCGCAGCGCCGACTCGACGGCGCCGATGTCGTGTCCGTCGACGGGGCCGACGTACTTCAGGCCGAGGTCCTCGAAGAGGCCCTGCGGGGCGAAGGCGTCCTTGAAGCCCTTCTTGGCGCCGTGCAGGGCCTCGTAGACGGTGTTGCCGACGACGGGCGTGCGCTGGAGCACGTCCTTGCCCCAGGCGAGCACCCGCTCGTAGCCGTCGGTGGTGCGCAGCGCCGCGAGGTGGTTGGCGAGGCCGCCGGTGGTCGGCGCGTAGGAGCGCTCGTTGTCGTTGACGACGATGATCAGCGGCCGGTCCCGGGCCGCCGCGATGTTGTTGAGCGCCTCCCAGGCCATGCCGCCGGTGAGCGCGCCGTCGCCGACGACCGCGACGACGTGGCCCCGCTCCCCCCGCACCTGGCGGGCCTTGGCGAGGCCGTCTGCCCAGCCGAGCGCGGTGGAGGCGTGGCTGTTCTCGATGACGTCGTGCTCGGACTCCTCGCGCGAGGGGTAGCCGGACAGTCCGCCCTTTCCGCGCAGCTTGGAAAAGTCCTGACGGTCCGTCAGCAGCTTGTGCACATAGCTCTGGTGGCCGGTGTCCCACAGGATGCGGTCGGCCGGTGACTCGAAGACCCGGTGCAGGGCGACGGTGAGTTCCACCACCCCCAGATTGGGTCCGAGGTGACCGCCGGTGCGGGCCACCGCGTGCACCAGGAATTCACGTATCTCGTGGGAGAGTTCGGCGAGTTGTGCCCCGGACAGCGCCTTCAGGTCGCGTGGTCCCCGGACGGTCTCCAGAATCGTCACGCTCGTGCCCCCTTCGGTCCGTGCTCTTCAGCTCACGGTGACGGCCGGCTCCCCCGCCGCGCCGTCCTTCTCCATCTGCTCGGCGATCTTCATGGCCTCCTCGATGAGGGTCTCCACGATCTTGGACTCGGGCACGGTCCTGACGACCTCGCCCTTGACGAAGATCTGGCCCTTGCCGTTGCCGGAGGCGACGCCGAGGTCGGCCTCGCGGGCCTCGCCGGGCCCGTTGACCACACATCCCATGACGGCGACGCGCAGCGGGACCTCCATGCCCTCCAGGCCGGCCGTGACCTCGTCGGCGAGCTTGTAGACGTCGACCTGCGCACGGCCGCAGGACGGACACGAGACGATCTCCAGCCGGCGCTCCCTGAGCCCGAGGGCCTGGAGGATCTGGATGCCGACCTTGACCTCCTCGGCGGGCGGGGCGCTCAGCGACACCCGGATGGTGTCCCCGATGCCCTGCGAGAGCAGCGCCCCGAAGGCGACGGCCGACTTCACGGTGCCCTGGAAGGCGGGCCCCGCCTCGGTCACCCCGAGGTGCAGCGGGTAGTCGCACCGGGCGGCGAGCTGCCGGTAGGCCTCGACCATCACGACCGGGTCGTTGTGCTTCACGGAGATCTTGATGTCCCGGAAGCCGTGCTCCTCGAAGAGCGACGCCTCCCACAGCGCGCTCTCCACCAGCGCCTCCGGGGTGGCCCTGCCGTACTTCTCCAGCAGGCGCCGGTCCAGGGAGCCCGCGTTGACCCCGATGCGGATCGGGGTGCCGTGGTCCTTGGCCGCCTGGGCGATCTCCTTGACCTTGTCGTCGAACTGCTTGATGTTGCCCGGGTTCACCCGGACCGCGGCGCAGCCCGCCTCGATGGCGGCGAAGACGTACTTGGGCTGGAAGTGGATGTCGGCGATCACCGGGATCTGCGACTTCTTGGCGATCACGGGGAGGGCGTCGGCGTCGTCCTGGGTGGGACAGGCCACCCGCACGATCTGGCAGCCGGACGCCGTCAGCTCGGCGATCTGCTGGAGCGTCGCCCCGATGTCGGAGGTGCGGGTCGTCGTCATCGACTGCACGGACACCGGGGCCCCGCCGCCGACGGCCACCGGCCCGACCTGGATCCGCCGCGACACGCGCCGCTCGGCGATCGGCCGGACCGGTACCCCGGGGACGCCCAGGGGGACGGCGGTCATCCCGTCACTCCCGGTTCCCGGAGACCGTCTCGCGCATGGCGCGCAGGGACTCCTTGAGGGAGCCCATGGTGGCGAGGACGGCGGTGGGCTCGTAGCCGCAGTGCGCCATGCAGTTGGCGCAGCGCGGGTCCTTGCCGCGGCCGTACTTGTCCCAGTCGGTCTCCTCGATCAGCTCCCGGTACGTCGGGACGTATCCGTCGCTCATCAGGTAGCAGGGGCGCTGCCAGCCGAAGAGGGAGTAGTTCGGGATGGCCCAGGCGGTGCAGGGGAAGTCGACCTTGCCCTCGAGGAAGTCGAGGAACAGCGGGGAGTGGTTGAGCCGCCAGCGGGCCCGGTTGCCGCCCGCGAAGGCCTTCTTGAACAGCTCGCGGGTCTGCTCGACGCCCAGGAAGTGCTCCTGGTCGGGCGCCTTCTCGTAGGCGTAGGCGGGCGAGATCATCATCTCGTCGACCTGGAGGTCGTCGTTGAGGTAGTTGAGGACCTCGACGATGGTCTGCGGGGTGTCGGTGTTGAAGAAGGTGGAGTTGGTGGTCACCCGGAAGCCGCGCCGCTTGGCCTCCTTGATGGCCTCGACCGCCTCGTCGAACACGCCCTCCTTGGCCACGGACTCGTCGTGCCGCTCGCGCAGCCCGTCGATGTGCACGGCGAAGGCGAAGTAGGGGGACGGGGTGAACTTGTCCATCTTCTTGCGCATGAGCAGCGCGTTGGTGCACAGGAAGACGTACTTCCGCTTGGCCACGAGCTGGCGCACGATCTCGTCGATCTGCGGGTGCATCAGCGGTTCGCCGCCCGCGATGGAGACCATCGGCGCACCGGATTCGAGCACCGCACCGACGGCCTGCGCGACCGGCATGCGCTGCTTGAGCACTCCGGCCGGATGCTGGATCTTGCCGCATCCCTCGCACTTCAGGTTGCAGGCGAAGAGCGGCTCCAGCTCCACGATGAGCGGGAACTTGTCCCGCCGGCGGAGCTTCTGTTCGGCCAAGTATGTAGCGACCTTGATGGACTGGCGCAGCGGCATGGCCATCTGGGCTCACCTCCTGGGGAGCGGCAAAGAACGGTGCCATTCGAAGAAAGCGGGGAGCACGGACCGAAGAACGCGGAAAGCCGATATTCCACCGCGCAGGGTGCCGATCCGGACGAGTTCGTGTTCGGGGGCGTCCACGACCACCCGGACGGCCGCAACGGGGCGCGGGCCCGTGCGGACGGCGCTCAGGAGGGTGGCGGCGGACTCCATGTCGACGGCGATCGCGCCGGTCGTGAGCAGTGCGGCGCGTTCGGCGCCGCGGACGACGTGGTCCGAGCCGGTCAGCGGCCCGGTGTGGACGGTGCGCCCGGGGACGGCCCGGACGAGTTCCTTGACGAGCCGGTCGGTGCCCACGCAGCCGACCGTGCCCCGCGGATCGCGGGTCTGTTCGGCGACGACCAGGTCGCCGGGGTGCATGCCGGGGGCGAGGCCGGCGCAGAAGCCGGTGGCCAGCACGGCGGCGTCGCCGAGCGCGGGACCGGCCAGGATCCGGGCGACGGAGCGTTCGGCCGCCCTCGGTCCCATGCCGGTGCGCAGGACGGTGACGGGCCCGGCGGCCCCGCCGCGGTCGCCTGCGCGCAGGGCGAGGTGCTCGATGCCGAGCGCGCAGGCGATCAGCAGCGGGGCCGGCCCGGGCTGCTCCCTCATCAGCTTCCCTTCGCCTCGGTCAGCGACTCGGCGAGCGCCTGCACCGTGCGGGGCGCCTTGGCGAAGGGTTCGCCGTTGACGTACCGGCCGAGCGCGGTCAGCGGGAAGACCTGCCGGTACAGGTGGTAGTTGATCGAGAAGTCCCAGGGGAAGCCGGTGCCGGTGAAGTACGGCTCGTCCCAGGAGCCGTCCTCCCGCTGGGTGGCGGCGAGCCACTGGACGCCGCGCTCGACGGCCCGGGACTCCCTCTCCCCCGCCGCCAGCAGGGCCATCAGCGCCCAGGCCGTCTGCGAGGCGGTCGAGGCGCCCTTGCCGCTCCACTCCCGCACGTAACGGTAGGAGCGCAGGTCCTCGCCCCAGCCGCCGTCGTCGTTCTGCACGGACTCCAGCCAGCGCACCGCGCGGCGGATCGCCTGGTGCGAGGCCGGGATGCCCGCGGCGGTCAGCGCGGGGACCACGGAGCCGGTGCCGTAGAGGTAGTTGACACCCCAGCGGCCGAACCAGGAGCCGTCCGCCTCCTGCTGGCCGAGCAGCCACTGGATGCCGCGCCGGGTGCGCGGATCGTGGGCGAGTCCCTCGACGGCGAGCATCTCCACGACGTGCGCGGTGACGTCGGCGGACGGCGGGTCGATCACCTCGCCGAAGTCGCAGAACGGCAGCCGGTTGGGGAAGGGGCTGGTGTTGTCGACGTCGAAGGCCCCCCAGGCGCCGTTCTTCGACTGCATGCCGAGGTTCCAGCGCACCCCGCGCCCGATGGCCTTCTCCACGCGCTCCGCGTCGTGGTGCCGGACGCGGCGCAGGGCGAGGACGACCTCGGCGGTGTCGTCGATGTCGGGGTAGTTGTCGTTGTGGAACTCGAACGCCCAGCCGCCGGGCGGGAGTCCGGGCCGCTTCACCGACCAGTCGCCGGGGCGCACGATCTGCTCGCCCAGCATCCAGTCGGCGGCCTTGACCAACTGGGGGTGGTCGGCGGGCACTCCGGCGTCGGCCAGCGCGATGGTGGCGAGGCAGGTGTCCCACACCGGCGACTGGCAGGCCTCGATCATCCGGGCGCCGTCCTCGCGCCACACCGCGAAGCGGTCCAGCGACTCCAGGCCGGCGCGCATCACGGGGTGTTCGAGGTCGTAGCCGAGCAGGTGCAGGGCGATGACCGAGTACACGGCCGGAGGCTGGATGCCGCCCCAGCAGCCGTCGTTCTCCTGCCGTTCGACGATCCAGCGGGCGGCGGTGTTCACGGCGGCCCGGCGCAGCCGCTTCGGCGCCACCTTGCGGTAGGCGTGCAGCGCCTTGTCGAGGCGCTGGAAGAGGCCGTCCCAGCTCGCCGCCGGGGCCAGGGGGCGGGGAGGGCTGGGCCGGTGCGGGTCGGTGTGCAGTTCGTCGAGCGGGAACGGGGCGGGGCGCACCGGCCGCTTCGCCGAGACGATGGTCAGCGGCACGATGGTCTGCCGGGCCCAGCAGCCGAAGTCGTAGATGTTCAGCGGTACCCAGGGCGGGAACCAGATCAGCTCGGGCGGGAGTTCGGGCAGGTCCTCCCATTTCCACCAGCCGAACAGGGCGAGCCAGATCCGGGTGAAGACGCGGGAGGCGGCGATGCCGCCCCGGGCCCGGATCCACTCCGCGGCCTTCGCCATGTGCGGGGCGTCGGGGGCGTCGCCGGCCAGGCGGAGGGCGACGTAGGCCTCGATGGTGGTGGAGAGTTCGCCGGGGCCGCCGTAGAAGGTGGCCCAGGTGCCGTCCTCGCGCTGCTCGCCGCGGATGAACAGCGCGGCGGCGCGGGTGGTCGCCTCGTCCCGGATGCCGAGGAACTGACGCAGGAGCAGGTCCTCGGCGTCCATCGTGACGTTGGTCTCGAGGTCGCCCTTCCACCAGCCCTGGGCGTCCTGCCGGGAGAGCAGGAAGTCGGTGGCGCGCCGGGTGGCGCGGGCGGCGGCTTCGTGTACCCCGGCCGCCGCGGCGGGGCTCGTGATGTCGGCTTCTTCGCTGGCCGCGGCTGCGCGGGACGGGAGGGCCGCCCCGGTGCTTCCGTCGGTCGTCGCTGTCATGGCTTCCCCTTCGTGCAGTGTGCAAGTGGTGCGTCTGCTGTGGGTCCGCCGTCGGCCGGTGCTCGTCTACCCGCGACACCGGCCGGCGACTACGCGAGGGCTATTCGACCGATAGTGATCATCTCTTTCGTACGACGACGAAGTCCGCGAGCGCCGCGAAACGGTCCCGCACCTGGTCGGGCATGTCGACGGAGTCGAGGGCTTCGATGGCGATGGTGTGCTGGCGACGCGCCTCCTCGGCGGTCCACTCCCGTCCGCCCGCCTCCTCGATGAGGGCGGCACGGGCCGCGAACTCCTCCTCGGAGAAGTTCGCGAAGTCACTGCTCTTGGCGTCGGCCGCGAGGATGTCGCCGAGCCGCTCGGAGGCGGCGCCGCCCGCGGCGAGCGCGGCCACCACCGGCAGGGACTTCTTGCGCTGGCGCAGGTCGCTCCACGTCTGCTTGCCGGTGGCGTCCGGGTCGCCCCAGATGCCGAGGAGGTCGTCGACGGCCTGGAAGGCCAGGCCGAGGTGGTAGCCGTACCGCTCCAGCGTGTCGGCGGTGCGTTCGTCGGCGCCGCCGAGGACCGCGCCGATGGAGCTGGCGGTGGCGAGCAGGGCACCGGTCTTGTTGCCCTCCATCTCCAGGCACTCCTCGACGCTGACGCGGTCGCGGTGCTCGTAGGAGATGTCCTGGGCCTGACCGTCGATCAGGGCGCGGCTGGCCTTGGTCAGCCGGCGGGTGGCGCGGCCGGCCTCGACCGTGCCGATTTCCAGCAGCACCTCGTTGGCGAGGGCGAACAGGGCGTCGCCGACCAGGATGGCCTGGGCGGGGCCGTGCACCTTCCAGACGGTGTCGCGGTGGCGGCGCTGTTCGTCGCCGTCCATCAGGTCGTCGTGCAGGAGGGAGAAGTTGTGCACCAGCTCGACCGCGACCGCGCCGGGCACGCCGACCTCGGGCGCGGCACCGGTGACCTCGGCGGACAGGACGGCGAGGGCGGGGCGGACGGCCTTGCCGCCGTCGCCGTGGGAGGGCTTGCCCTGGGCGTCGATCCAGCCGAAGTGGTAGGCGGCGACCGTGTCCATGGGAGGCGCCAGGCGGTCGACGGCCGCTCGCAGGACCGGCGTGGTCAGGGTCCGGCCGCGCTCCAGGAGCGCGGTCACGTCCACCGTGGTCCGTCGATCGGCCTTGGGGGCCGGGGGCACAGTGGGCACAGTCTCTCCTCCAGTTACGGTACCGGGAGTGCGGGAGTCGGTCCCACGCGGTCGGGTTCTCATGCCGCCTCCTCGAGGAAGCCGGGAAGGCGGTCGCGGGACCGGCCCAGGGCGGCGAGCGCGGCTCCCGCCGCCCCGACACCGCTGCGGACGGCACTCTCCATGGTCGCGGGCCACCCGGTGGCGGTCCACGCTCCGGCCAGGTACAGGCCGGGTGCCTTGGTGCGGGCGCCGGGCCTGAGCCGGCCGACGCCGGGGGCGGGGGCGAAGGTCGCGGTGCGCTCCCGGGTCACGAAGAAGTCCTTCACCCCGGCGCCGCGGGCGCGTGGCAGCAGCCGCTCCAGTTCGGGCAGGTAGCGCTCGCGCAGCACGGCCACGGGCGCGTCGATCTCGTCCTGCGCGGTCGACTGGGACAGCGCCAGGTACTGACCGTCCTTCAGGCCGGAGGCCTCGGTGCGGTCGAACACCCACTGGACGGGGGTGCCGAGGGCCGTGAGGAACGGCGCGGCGAGGACCTTGCGGTCGTAGATCACGTGGACGTTGAGGATCGGGGCGGTGCCGATCTCCAGCAGGTCCCCGGGTGCGTCGAGGGCGCCCGGGGGCAGCAGGTCGTGCGCCTCGCGCTGCGGTACGGCGAGGACGACGGCGTCCGCCCGGACGGTCTCGCCGAGGGTCCGGACGGTCCAGCCGCCGTGCTCGTCGGCGGAGACGGAGGTGACGCGCGCACGGACCTCGGTGCGCACGCCCGCGGCCTCGAGCGCCTTGCGGGCCAGCCCGTCGTGCAGTTCACCGAGCGGGACGCGGGCCCAGCCGATGTCGGCCGCGCCGGGGTCGGACAGCAGACCGGTCTTGAACACCATCGCGGCGAGCCCCAGGGAGGCGTCGGCCGCGGTCGCGTTGAGGGTGGCGACGCCGACCAGGTCCCACAGGGCCTCGACGGCCCGCGCCGACTGGCCGTGCGCGGTCAGCCAGCTCCCGAAGTCCTGGGTGTCCAGCGCCGGGTCGGCCGGGTCGAGCGCCTGGAGCGCGAGCGCGGCACGCCCGACCCGGACGCGCTCGGCGAGCGAGAGGTGCGGGTACGCCGCGAGGCTGCGCCCCAGGTGCAGGGGCACGGGCAGGGCGTCGCGCCGCAGTCTGCCGAGCCGCCGCCCCTCGGGCTTGTCGAGGTCGACGACGGGTACGTCGAGACGTTCCTGCACGGGAGCGAGCGCGGTTCCCCCGATGCGGTCGAGGAACCAGCGGTAGGCGGTGCAGCAGCGCAGGTACACGTGCTGGCCGTTGTCGACGGTCAGGTCGCCGCGCCGGAAGGAGAACGCGAGCCCGCCCAGGCGCGGCCTGCCCTCCAGAAGGGTGACGCGCACCCCGGCGTCGGCGAGGGCGAGGGCCGCGGTGACACCGGCGAGCCCGCCGCCGACCACGACGGCGTGCCTGCCGGCCGGGAGGGCGGAGACGTCCGTGAGCGGCCCGTCGTCACGCGTGCCGTTGCCGTGGGTCATCGTGCACCTTTCCCTGCCCGGTCGCCGTGGTGTGTGAACGCTGTACGGCCGACCGTCTCAGTCAGGGACGCCGCCCGCCACCGGAGGGTTGCCCACCAGAGGCCGGCGGCGGCGTGGCCCCGGACCGGTGTGCCGCTCACGGGCGCCCCCTGCCGGCCCGCCGGGTCACGTGCCGGGTGTCGAGCCCCGACAGGCCGCGCACGGCGACGTACGCCTTCTCGCGGCCGGGCAGGGAGACCCGGCCGCGCAGCACGGCCTCGGGGTCGCGCTCGATGCGGTCCAGCAGACGGCGGTAGATGCCGGCCATGGCGGCCACGCAGGCGCCGCTGCGCCGGTCGAGCATGGGCAGCAGCCGGTAGCCCTCGGCGAACAGGGCGCGGGCCCGGCGGACCTCGAAGTGGACGAGGCCCGCGAAGTCGGAGCCCTCCGGCGGCGTCGGCCCGGCGAACCCGGCCGAGCAGCCGAACTTGGCGAGGTCGTCGGCGGGCAGATACGTGCGGCCGTCCTCCGCGTCCTCGCGGACGTCGCGGAGGATGTTGGTGAGCTGGAGCGCGAGTCCGAGCGTGTCGGCGTACTCGGGCGCGCGTTCGGCGCCGCGCGCCCCCGCTTCGGTGCCGAAGACGCCGAGCGAGAGGCGTCCGATGGCGCCGGCCACGCAGCGGCAGTAGACCTTCAGGTCGTCCCAGGTCTCGTACGTCTCGCCGCGCAGGTCCATCTGGACGCCGTCGATCAGTTCGTCCAGTCCGCCCAGCGGGATCGGGAACTGCCGGGCGGCGTGGGAGAGGGCGACGGCGACCGGGTCGGTGTCGTCCTCGTCGACCTCGCCCTCGTGGACGCGGCCGAGCAGCGCCCGGGTCTCCTCCAGCCGGGCGACCTTGACGTCGGGGGCCAGCTCGCCGTCGCCGATGTCGTCGACGCGGCGCGAGAACGCGTACAGCGCCGACATCGCCCGGCGCTTGGGCGTGGGCAGGAGCCGGATGCCGTACGCGAAGTTCCTGGCCTGCTGTCCGGTGACGGTCTCGCAGTAGCTGTAGGCGGCGAGTACCGGTGCGGACACGTGTGCTGACGTCTCCACGGTCCGGATCACCCCTTTCCTCGCAGAGTCACGCCCACCTCGCGCAGCAACCGGATCTTTCCGTGCTGGGGCGGGCCGGGAAGTACGTCGTGGCCGGCGGCGGCGATCGCCGCGAGGGCCGCCCGTCCTCCCGCCACGAATCCGGCGAGCAGCAGCCGCAGCCTTCCGTGGACGCTGCCCACCAGGGGGGAGCCTGCGTCCAGCAGCTCGCGGGCGCGCTCGGCCTCGAAGGCGATCAGGGCGCGCACCGAGGCGCCGGCCGTGGGTGCGGCGAGGTCGGCCTCGCCGACGTGGAAGCGCTTCATGTCCTCGGCGGGCAGGTAGATCCGGTCGCGGCCGAAATCCTCGGCGACATCCTGGAGGTGCTCGACGATCTGCAGGGCCGTGCAGATCTCGTCGGAGCGGCGGATGCGCTCGGGCGTCGAGGTGCCCGTGACGGCGAGGACGAGGCGGCCGACCGGGTTGGCGGACAGCTCGCAGTAGGCGAGGAGGTCGTCGTAGGTCTCGTAGCGCGCGACGAGCTGGTCCTGGCGGTTGGCGGCGATCAGGCCGAGGAACGGCCCGGGGGTGAGCGCGCGCCGGCGCACGGTCGGCTGGAGGCGCCGCAGCAGGGGGTGGCGGGGGGTGCCGTCGAAGACCCGGCGCAGGTCGGCCTCGAAGGCGTCCAGCATCAGCAGGCGGTCGTCGGACCGCTCGGGTGCCACGCCGAGGAGCCGGGCGTCCGCGCCGCCGGGGGCCAGGTCGCCGTCGCCGATGTCGTCGACCAGGCGGGCGAAGCCGTAGACCGCCATCAGGTCGACGCGCCAGTCGCGGGGCAGGAAGAAAGGAGCCACGGGGAAGTTCTCACCCGCGGCCTTGTCGAGCGTGCCGCGCTCCGGATCGACGGCGTGCGCCGTGTCGGTCGCCGTCATCGCCCGCTGCCCGGGACGGGGACGGCGCACGCTTCGCGGAGCAGGGGAGTTTCCGTAGCCATTGCCGTCACATCTCCCGTTCTACACTGCGGACCCAATACACACTATTTCGGACACGCCGCCCGGCCGCCCGCGCGGCAGGCCCGCTCGAGGGTGACGGGCATTATCGCCCCATGTGCCGCGTTTCGGGACCGCTACAGCTTACGTCGTACGACTGACCGGGTTCTGCCGGGGTGCTCCGCGCAACACGAGAACGCACCGGTCGACTCCAAGATTCCTGGACGGGCCGGGAGTTGACGCTTCCTTTGCAGACGCGGGCCCCGCCGGAACAGTTCCGGCGGGGCCTCGGCGTGTCGGTCACTTGCCCGTGAACTTCTCGTACTCCCTGAGCACCTCGTCGGTCGGTCCGTCCATGCGCAGCTCACCGCGTTCCAGCCACAGGACGCGATTGCAGGTGTCGCGGATGGACTTGTTGTTGTGGCTGACCAGGAAGACCGTTCCGGCCTCCTTGCGCAGCTCGCGGATGCGCTCCTCGGAGCGGGTCTGGAACTTGCGGTCACCGGTGGCCAGCGCCTCGTCGATCATGAGGACGTCGTGGTCCTTGGCGGCGGCGATGGAGAAGCGCAGGCGGGCGGCCATGCCGGAGGAGTAGGTGCGCATGGGCAAGGTGATGAAGTCGCCCTTCTCGTTGATGCCGGAGAAGTCGACGATGTCCTGGTAGCGGGCCTTGATCTCCTCGCGGGTCATGCCCATGGCGAGGCCGCCGAGGATGACGTTGCGCTCGCCGGTCAGGTCGTTCATCAGGGCCGCGTTCACGCCGAGCAGCGAGGGCTGCCCGTCGGTGTAGACCTTGCCCTTCTCTGCGGGCAGCAGGCCGGCGATGGCCCGCAGCAGGGTCGACTTGCCCGACCCGTTGGAACCGATCAGGCCGATGGCCTCGCCCCGGTAGGCGACGAAGGAGACGCCCCGCACGGCGTGCACCTTGCGCACCCCGCGCTCCTGGCCCCGCTTCACGATGCGGCTGAGGGCCGCGGTGGCGCTGCCCTTGCCGGTCTTGGCGCCGTTGACGCGGTAGACGATGTGCAGGTCGTCCGCGATGACCGTCGGCACCCGCTCGCCCTGCTGCTGCTCAGCCACGGCCGTACCTCTCCTCCGCCTTCCAGAAGTACACGAAGCCGCCCACGGCGAGGAGCACGGCCCAGCCGAGCGCGACCGCCCACACGTGCGGCGGCAGGTTCTCGGAGCCGTACCCGTCGATCAGCGCGAAGCGGATCAGGTCCATGTAGACGGCGGCCGGGTTCCACTGGAGCACGTCGGCCAGCCAGGCAGGCTTGCCCTCCAGCATGATCGGGATGGAGAACATGACGCCCGACGCGTACATCCACGTGCGCATGATGAACGGCATGAGCTGGGCGAGGTCGGGGGTCTTCGCCCCCATCCGCGCCACGATCAGCGCCAGCCCCATGTTGAAGAGGAACTGGAGGACGAGCGCGGGTACGACCAGCAGCCAGGACAGGGAGGGGTAGCTGCCGAAGCCCACGACGACCGCGAACATCACGATCATCGAGGCGAGGAGCTGCTGGAGCTGCTGGAGCGCGAAGGAGACCGGCAGCGAGGCGCGCGGGAAGTGCAGCGCCCGCACCAGGCCGAGGTTGCCGGAGATCGCGCGTACGCCCGCCATCGCCGAGGACTGCGTGAAGGTGAAGACGAACACGCCCGTGACCAGGAACGGGATGTAGACGTCCTTCGGCATCCCGCGGCCGGCGTCCAGGATCAGGCCGAAGATCAGGAAGTAGACGAGCGCGTTCAGCAGCGGTGTGGCCACCTGCCAGAGCTGGCCGAGCTTGGCCTGGCTGTACTGGGCGGTCAGCTTCGCCTGCGAGAAAGCGAGGATGAAGTGCCGCCGTCCCCAGAGCTGGCGGACGTACTCGACGAGGGACGGCCGGGCGCCGCTCACGGCCAGCCCGTACTTGGCGGCGAGCTCTGCCGCCGTGAGGCCCTCGTCGGGCGACACGGGCCTGGTCATGGCGACCGTGCCGTCGTGCGTTGTCTCACTCACAGTGGAAACTTTCGTCTTCGTCGATGCGCGGCCCGTACGAGCCTGGCACGTGCCTGTCGGGCCCCGGACGGCCGGGACGCTCCCGGGGTACGAGCTTGTCAGATCACCGGGGGCCGGCCCAGCCAGGTCAGCCGCCACACCGTACGCCACTTCATGGGCCGGCGAGGACCGCACGCGGTGGCCCAGCCCTCCTTGAATCCGCCGAACCAGGCCTTGAGGGCCGGGCCCGAGGGGCGGCGCAGCAGTGTCAGCAGCAGCCACACCCCGAGGTAGACGGGGACGAGGAGCGCGGGGAGGTTGCGGCGGGCGAGCCAGACCCGGTTGCGGGCGACCATGCGGTGGTAGACCGCGTGCCGCGAGGGCGCCGTCGTGGGGTGGTACAGCACCATGTCGGACCGGTAGTCGATCATCCAGCCCGCGTCCAGGGCCCGCCAGGCCAGGTCGGTCTCCTCGTGGGCGTAGAAGAACTCGGCCGGCAGGGCGCCGACCTGCGCGAGGACGCTGGTGCGGACGGCGTTGGCGCCGCCGAGGAACGTGGTGACCCGCGAGGAGCGCATCGGGTCGGAGGCGCGCAGCCGCGGCACGTGCCGGCGCTGGGTCTGCCCGGTGTCCGGGTCGGCGATGCGGAAGCTGATGATGCCGAGCTCCGGATCGTCCGCGAACGCCCGGCGGCACAGCTCGGCGGTGTCGGTGCGGGCGAGCAGGCCGTCGTCGTCCAGGAACAGCAGGATGTCGACGTCCTGCCCGCCCGGGCCGAAGGCCTCGATGCCGACATTGCGGCCGCCGGGGATGCCGAGGTTCTCCGGCAGCTCGACGGTGCGCACGCCCTCTGGGACCTCCGGCACGGGCGAGCCGTTGCCGACCACGACGACCTCGACCGGGTCGCCGTCCTGCCGCGCGACCGAGTCGAGCAGGGCGCGCAGCTCCTCGGGGCGGTTGCCCATGGTGATGACGACCGCGCCGACCTTCATCGGCGCGCTCATCGCAGCCTGCTCGAGGCGAGGACGGACACCAGGTGCAGCAGCGTCTGCAGCATCGCGATGCCGGCGAGGACGGCGGTGCCGAGGCGGGTGAAGAAGAGGTCTCCCCGGCTCGCGTCCACGACGGCGAGGACGAGGATCAGCAGGGACGCCTCGATGCCGAGGATCAGGCGGTGGAACTTGAGCGCCCCGGCGGCCCGGCGGGCCAGGGCCATGCCGGAGGAGCGGGGCTCGGACGCGGCCTCCTTGACCGGCGGCATCCCGGCCTGGTGCCGGGCGACGCCCACGAGGTCGGTCTCGGCCTTGATCAGGATGGCGCCGAGGGCGGCGAGGGTGCCGAGGAAGGCCCACAGCCAGTCGATCCGCCCCGTGCCCCAGATGTCGGCGGCGCGCAGGCCGAGGCCGACCAGGACCGCGGCGTCGGTCAGGTACGCGCCGACGCGGTCGAGGTAGACGCCGCCGAGCGAGTACTGCTGCTTCCAGCGCGCGACCTCGCCGTCCACGCAGTCCAGCAGCAGGTAGAGCTGGACCGCGACGACACCGAGCACGGCGCCCGTGATCCCCGGCACCAGCAGTGCCGGGGCCGCGAGGACGCCGCAGACGGTCATCAGGTACGTGAGCTGGTTGGGCGTGACCCTGGTGTTCACCAGGTAGCGGTCGATCCGCAGCGAGACCTCGCGCATGTAGAGGCGTCCCGCCCAGTGCTCACCGCTGCGCCGGTCCTTGACCCCCGCGGGGTGGACGACCGGGCGTAGTTCAGCTACCGATGGCCTTGACATAGTCGGCGTACATGTCCTTGATCTGGTCGGTCTTGAGGTCGAGGTGTTCGAGGATCGTGTAGCGGCCGGGCCGAGTCTGCGGGGCGAACTCCACGGCGCGGAAGAACTCGGCCGGGGTGAAGCCGATCTCCTCCGGCAGCACCGGCAGCCCGTGCCGGCGCAGCACCTGCGCCATGTACACCGACTCCTCGTGGGCGCCGCGCAGGTACATCGCGAAGGCCGCGCCCAGGCCGCACTGCTCGCCGTGGGCGGCCGCGCGCTGCGGGTAGAGCAGGTCGAAGGCGTGGTTGATCTCGTGGCAGGCGCCCGAGGACGGGCGCGAGTCGCCGGAGACGGACATGGCGATGCCGCTGAGCACCAGCGCCTCGGCCAGCACTTGGAGGAACTCGTTGTCCCCGACGCCGCCGGGGTGCCGCAGCACGGCCTCGCCGGCCTGGCGGGCCATCGCGGCGGCGAGGCCGTCGATCCGCTCGCCCTTGACGCGGTTGGCCAGCTCCCAGTCCGCGATAGCGGAGACGTTGGAGACGGCGTCGCCGATGCCGGCCCGGACGAACCGCACCGGGGCGGCGCGGATGACGTCCAGGTCGATGACGACCGCGATGGGGTTCGGGACGCCGTAGGAGCCGCGGCCCGCGTCGTTGTCGAGGGTGGCGACCGGGGAGCACAGGCCGTCGTGGGCGAGGTTGGTCGGCACGGCGACCAGCGGCAGACCGACCCGCGCCGCGGCGAACTTGGCGCAGTCGATGATCTTGCCCCCGCCGAGGCCGACGACCGCGTCGTAGTGGCCGCCCTTCATGGCGCCGGCCAGCTTGATCGCGTCGTCCAGCGTGCCGCCGCCGACCTCGAACCAGTCGGCACCGGGCAGGGACGGGGCGACGCGCTCGCGCAGCCGCGCGCCGGAGCCGTTGCTCACGGCCACGGCGAGCTTGCCGGAGTGGGAGATGCGCTCGTCGGCGAGCACACATCCCAGGTCGTCGAGGGCACCGGGGCGGATGTCGACGACGACCGGCGACGGGATGAGCCTCGTCAGTACTGGCACGCGATCTCCCGTCCCCTGGCGAGGTCGTCGTGGTTGTCGATCTCGACCCACTTGACGTCGCCGATGGGCGCCACGTCGATCTTGAAGCCGCGGTCCACCAGCTCCTGGTAGCCGTCCTCGTAGTAGAGCTGCGGGTCGCGCTCGAAGGTGGTCTTCAGCGCGTCGGCCAGCTCGGCGGCGGCCTCGCCCTCGATGAGGGTGACGCCGATGTACTCGCCGGTCGCCTCGGCCGGGTCCATCAGCTTGGTGATGCGCCGGACGCCCTTGTCGGGGTCGACGACGACCTTCATCTCCTCGTCGGCGAGGGACTTCACGGTGTCCAGGGCGAGGATGATCTTCTTGCCGTCGCCACGGGCCGCGAGCAGGGTCTTCTCGACGGAGACCGGGTGCACGGTGTCGCCGTTGGCGAGGATCACGCCGTCCTTGAGGGCGTCACGGCCGCACCACAGGGAGTAGGCGTTGTTCCACTCCTCGGCCTTGTCGTTGTCGATGAGCGTGAGCTTGACGCCGTACTTCCGCTCCAGCGCCTCCCTGCGCTCGTACACGGCCTCCTTGCGGTACCCGACGATCACCCCGACCTCGGTCAGGCCGACCTCGGCGAAGTTGCCGAGCGTCAGGTCCAGCACCGTGAGGTCGTCCTCGGCGCCCTCGGGACCGACCGGGACCAGCGCCTTGGGCAGGGTGTCGGTGTAGGGGCGCAGACGGCGTCCGGCGCCGGCCGCCAGCACGAGGCCGATCATGCGGGTTCTCCTTCGTCGTGTACGGCGGGTGCGCCGACCTTGTGGGCGGCGACCCAGAAGCGGATGCTCTCGACGAGCACCACGAGGGCGACGGCCACGGCGAGGACCGTGAGCGCGACCTTGAAGTGGGTGGCGGTGAGCAGCACGGCCAGCACCGTGACCAGCAGCGTGCGTCCCTCGTGCCCCCCGGTCGCCCGCACCAGCCAGTGCGGGGGCGCACCCGCGTTGCCGCGGATGCGGTAGACCGTGTCGTAGTGATGGTAGGCGACCGCGGCCACCAGCCCGAAAGCCGCCGGAAGCACCCCGTTCACGTCCGCTTGGGCCGCCAGCACGAGGACCGTGCCGTACTCGGCGGCGCGCAGGAAGGGCGGGACGAGCCAGTCGAGGGCGCCCTTGAGGGGGCGGGCGACGGCGAGGCCGGAGGTCAGGACGTAGGCGAGGGCCGCGACGGCCGGCCAGGGGCTGCCGAAGTCGGTGAACGCGCACGCGGCGACGACGGCGAGGCCGCCCAGCAGGGCGACGACGGGGGCGGTGAAGCCGGGCAGCCGCCGGGCGGGCCCGCGCAGCGCCGTGGCGACGCCCTCGGCGAGCGGGCCGGAGTCCGCGAGGTCGGCCAGCGCCTTCGCCGCCCGGTCGGTGCGGGTGGCGCGACGGGTCAGCGAGCGCAGCACGCGGCCCGCCGTGGTGTACGTCGCGGCGAAGGCGCAGCCGATCAGCAGCGCGTAGAAGGTGATCCGGGGAGTGGTGACCGCGGTCAGGACCGCGATCATGGCCCAGCGTTCGCCGATGGGCAGCACGATCATGCGGCGCACCCAGACGGTCCAGCCGACGCTGTCGAGCCGGTCGGAGAGGGCCGCGGTGGGGCTGGTGTTCGCGGTGGCGTCGTGGTTGGCCTCGTTGAACGAGAAGTCCACCACGTGCCGGCAGGTCTGGAGGACCATCGCGCCGAGGGCGAGGGCCCACACGTCGTCGCCGCCGCGGGCGGCTCCGAGGGCGAGGCCCGCGTAGTAGGCGTACTCCTTGGCCCGGTCGAAGGTGGCGTCCAGCCAGGCGCCGAGCGTGGAGTACTGGAGGGAGTAGCGGGCGAGCTGTCCGTCGGTGCAGTCGAGGACGAACGAGGCGATCAGCAGGACGCCGGCGGCGACGAAGCCGCCGCGGGTGCCGGTGGCCGCGCAGCCCGCCGCTATGAGCGCGGTGATCAGGGAGGCGGTGGTCACCTGGTTCGGGGTCAGGCCCCGGCGCGCGCACCAGCGGGCGATGTAGCGGGAGTAGGGGCTGACGAGGAAGGTGGTGACGAAGCCGTCGCGGGCCTTGACGGCCGACTTCAGGCGTACGGCCTCGTCGTCGACGGACGCGACGGCCTGCCGCGCCTCGTTGCGGGCCTGCGGGTCGGCGGGGACCGTGGCGACGAGGCTGCCGAGCTCGGGCCGGTGCACGTCGGCGCCGTCGGCGTCGAGGGCGGTGGCGATCCGGTCGGCGAGGCTGTCGACGTCGCCCACGCTCGTGGTCGCCCGGGCCTGGGCACCGCAGCCCGCCGTGCCGCCGCCCCCGGAGTTCTCGCGGGCCATGGCGCGGGTGAGGGCCTGGCGGCCCTCCGGCCGGGCGGTCACGGCGCCGGGGATCGCGGCGAGCGGGAAGCGCGGGTCGGTGAGGGCGAGACGCAGCGCGTGCAGATGGCCGACGAAGCGGGCGTCGACCACGGCGACCCGCTCGGAGGCGGGTACCCGGGCCAGCAGCGTCTCGGCGTCGGCCGTGCCGGAGGCGATCCGCACGTCGAAGCCGAGGGACCGCAGCTCGCCCTCGACGGACGAACCGGGAACCGGCTGACCGGTGAGGATGGCGGTCGACAAACCGAACTCACTCCCTGGTGCCGGCGCCAGCGCGCCGGGCCTGTACATGGCGGTGCGCCCGTGCCTGGGGCACCCGGGCGGCATGTCGGCCGAGGTTATCGGATGCCTGGAACACCGTGTTCACCGCCCGTTTCACGGACGGTCGACGCCGCTTGCACCCGCCTTGGCCGCGATCATCATTGTGGATGCGGGGCCCGCCCCACAAACCGCGCTCCCCAAACGGACATCAAGGGCGTCGCGCAGGGTCGGCGGGCATGTGCGGAGGGTCAGGACCCGGCGTGCGGGCGAGCGGCCGGCGGCACGGCGGGAGCGCCGCCCCCGGACCCCGCAGCGCCCTGACCTGCGGAACGTTTGCGCAGGTCAGGGGATATGACAACGGTGTTCAGTGCCGCGTTGCCGGATACCCCCCTCCCGTAGTTGACTGTGAGCCGGGCACGCAACAGGGAGGCGGCTTTCATGGGGGCTGGGCACGATCACGGACACGCTCACGGCGCGCACACCGGGGGCACGGCGACGGCCGCGTACCGCGGCAGGCTGAGGGTGGCGCTGGCGATCACCCTCACCGTCATGGTCGTCGAGATCGTCGGCGGGGTGCTCGCCGACTCGCTCGCGCTGGTCGCCGACGCGGCGCACATGGCGACGGACGCGCTCGGGCTGGGCATGGCGCTGCTCGCGATCCACTTCTCGAACCGGCCGCCGAGCGACCGGCGCACCTTCGGCTACGCCCGCGCCGAGATCCTCGCGGCCCTGGCCAACTGTCTGCTGCTGCTCGGGGTCGGCGGGTACGTCCTGTACGAGGCGATCGAGCGGTTCATCACACCGGCGGGCACCGCGGGCGGGTTGACCGTCGTCTTCGGCGCGATCGGTCTGGTGGCGAACACGGTGTCGCTGGGGCTGCTGATGCGGGGGCAGCGGGAGAGCCTGAACGTGCGGGGCGCCTTCCTGGAGGTGGCGGCGGACGCGCTGGGGTCGGTCGCGGTGATCGTCTCGGCGCTGGTCATCCTCGCCACGGGCTGGCAGCCGGCCGACCCGATCGCGTCGCTGGTGATCGGCCTGATGATCGTGCCGCGCACCTGGCGGCTGCTGCGCGAGACGCTCGACGTGCTGCTGGAGGCGGCCCCGAAGGGCGTGGACATCGCCGAGGTGCGCGCGCACATACTGGCGCTGGACGGTGTCGAGGACGTCCACGATCTGCACGCCTGGACGATCACGTCGGGGATGCCGGTGCTGTCGGCGCACGTGGTGGTGAGCGGCGAGGTGCTGAGCGCGCTCGGGCACGAGAAGATGCTGCACGAGCTGCAGGGCTGCCTCGGCGACCACTTCGACGTGGAGCACTGCACCTTCCAGCTCGAACCCAGCGGCCACGCGGAGCACGAGGCCCGGTTGTGCCACTGAGGCCGGCGGACCCCCCGCGCCGGCGGTCCGCCGGGGCCGTCCCGCCGCCGGGCCGCGGACGGTTCCCGGAGGGCGGCGCCGGGAACGATCTTCCCTCGGGCCCCCCTCGGCGTTCGACGGCGGTGTCCGCCGCCCGCGCGAGCGCGCGGGACATGCGGGTACGCCGGTAAGTGCCGGGAGTGCCGGACGCGTGGGGCACACTTGGGGCGCGAGGACCGATGTGAAGGATGGGTATGCCGATCACTCCTGCCACCGCGACGCACAGTTCGTCGAACGGCACCGCAGACGCGATTTTGCTGGAACTGGTCGACGAGAACGGCGTCACGATCGGTACCGCGGAGAAGCTCTCCGCGCACCAACCGCCGGGGCGGCTGCACCGTGCCTTCTCCGTCTTCCTCTTCGACGAGCGCGGCCGGCTGCTGCTCCAGCAGCGGGCGCTGGGCAAGTACCACTCCCCCGGCGTGTGGTCCAACACGTGCTGCGGCCATCCCTACCCCGGTGAGGCGCCGTTCGCCGCCGCGTCCCGGCGGACGTTCGAGGAGCTCGGCGTCTCCCCGTCGCTGCTCGCCGAGGCGGGCACGGTGCGCTACAACCACCCGGACCCGGCGTCCGGGCTGGTCGAGCAGGAGTTCAACCACCTGTTCGTCGGCCTGGTGCAGGCGCCTTTGCGGCCCGACGCGCAGGAAGTGGCCGAGACGGTCTTCGTGACCCCGGCCGAGCTGGCCGAACGGCACGCGAAGGACACCTTCTCCGCGTGGTTCATGACGGTGCTGGACGCGGCCCGGCCCGCCGTCCGCGAGCTGACCGGCCCGTCCGCCGGCTGGTGAGAGCCGGCTAGCGCGGGGCGGGGCCGAGCGGCAGGGCGGCCCAGATCACCTTGCCGCCGCCCGCCGTGTGGGCCACGTCGCACGCCCCGCCCGCTTCCCGGGTGATCTCCCGGACCAGGAGCAGCCCCCTGCCGCCCGTCCGCCCGTGGTCCGTCTCCAGGGCGGTCGGGCGGTAGGGGTGGTCGTCCTCGACGGACAGCCGGATCCACTCGGGCCCGACGGCGACCTCGACGGCGAGCATCGGCGACAGGACCGCCGCGTGCCGCACGGCGTTCGTGACCAGCTCGGAGACGATCAGCAGCAGGCCCTGGGCCACGTCCTCGGAGACGGGCACGCCCTGGCGCAGCAGCAGCTCCCGGACGGCGTGCCGCGCCTGCGGGACCGACGCGTCGACGGCGGGCGCGGTGAACCGCCAGACGCCTTCGTACGGCAGCGGCTGCGCGGGCGCGGTCTCGTCCATCGTCCGGTCGCCACCCTGGGGCTCGATTGTCACCACACCCCTGAGTGTTGGTAACGCCTCCCTCCGCACCGGATGACTGAACACAAGTCAGCGGGTATCGAACGGTTCTGATCGTTGACGTATGACCCGGTCGGATGCGGGACCGTTCCTGTCCGCCCCGTACCTGCTCCGTGCCCCGTTCGGACGGCCGGATAGCATCCGGGCCATGGAGCCGAAGCTGCTGCACCGGGTCGCCGACTCGGTCGCCACCGTCGTCGTCCACCACCCGGCCAAGCGCAACGCCATGACGACCGCGATGTGGCGGGCGCTTCCGCGAGTGCTGGACTCCCTGGCGGGCGACCCGGCGGTGCGGGCGCTGGTGCTCACCGGCGAGGGGGCCACTTTCTGCGCCGGGGCAGACATCTCCACGCTGCGCGAGTCGCCGCAGGAGGCCCAGGGGCTCGCCGTACGCGCCGAGGAGGCCCTCGCGGCCTTCCCCAAGCCGACGCTGGCGGTGGTCCGCGGGCACTGCGTCGGCGGCGGCGCCCAGTTGGCGGCGGCCTGCGATCTGCGGTTCGCCGAGGAGGGTGCCCTGTTCGGAGTCACCCCCGCCAGGCTCGGCGTGGTGTACCCGGCGTCGGCGACGCGGCGGCTGGTGTCGCTGGTGGGACCGGCCACCGCCAAGTACCTGCTGTTCTCCGGGGAGTTGATCGACACGGACCGGGCCCTGCGCACGGGTCTGGTGGACGAGGTGCTCCCGGGGGACGAACTCGACAAGCGGGTGGCCGAGTTCACCCGCGTACTGGTGTCCCGTTCGCAGCTCACGCAGGCGGCGGCGAAGGAGTTCGCGAACGGGCGCACGGACCGGGACGACCACTGGGCGGCGCAGGCACGCGGCAGCGGCGACACCGCCGAGGGTGTCGCCGCCTTCCTGGAGCGCAGGCAGCCGCGTTTCGGCTGGAGCGTGCCTACGTCAGGGTGAACCGGCTGGTCCCGCGGAACTCCTCGACGAGACGCGCCGGGGCCTTCCGCGGGGACCCGGCGTCGTAGGGCGGCTGCGGGTCGTACTCCGTGAGCAACTGGACGGCCTGGGCGTGTTCGTCGCCGGCGATCCGGCCGACCAGGGTGAGGCCCATGTCGATGCCGGAGGAGACGCCGGCCGCGGTGACGTACTTGCCGTCGGTGACGACCCGCTCCCCCGTCGGCTCGACGCCGAACCGCTTCAGCAGGTCCAGGGCCAGCCAGTGCGAGGTGGCGCGGCGGCCGGTGAGCAGACCCGCCGCGGCGAGCAGCAGGGAGCCGGTGCACACCGAGGTCGTCCAGGTACTGCGGGCGTCGGCGGCGCGCAGCCAGTCCAGCAGGGTCCCGTTGTCCATCTGCGCGTCCTGGCCGGGGCCGCCCGGCACGACGACGACGTCCGGGGCCGGGACGTCAGCGAGGGTGCGGTCGGCCGTCAGCGCAAGGCTTCCCGTGTCGTTGCGGACGGGGCCGGTCCGCTCGGCGACGAAGACGGTCTCCGCGTCCGGGACGCGGCTCAGGACCTCGTACGGGCCCACGGCGTCGAGGGCGGTGAAGCGGTCGAAGAGGACCACGGCGATCTGCATCGGGTTCCTTCCGGTCGGTGGCGGGGTTTTCAGTCGGTGGCGGCGTGCGCGGGCCGGAACCGGCGGCGGTACTCGGCCGGTGACGTCGCGAAGGTCCTGACGAAGGCGCGGCGCATGGCCTCGGGTGTGCCGTAGCCGCTGGCCCGGGAGATCTCCTCGACGCCGTCGCCCGTCTCCTCCAGCAGCCGCCGGGCGTGCTCCACGCGCACGCGGTCGACGTACCGGCCCGGCGTGGTGCCGGTCTCCGACCGGAAGGCGCGGGCGAAGTGGCGCGGGGAGAGGGCGGCGCGGGCGGCGAGGGCCTCGACGCTCAGATCGGCACCGGGGTGCTCGGTGATCCACTGCTGAACCTCGCGCAGCGGCTCGCGGCGCGCGGTCTGGGCGGCGAGCTGGGCGCTGAACTGGGCCTGGTTCCCGGGCCGGCGCAGGAAGACCACCAGGTGGCGGGCGACGGTGAGGGCGACGTCCCGGCCGAGGTCGTCCTCCACCAGGGCGAGGGCGAGGTCGATCCCGGAGGTGACACCGGCGGAGGTCGCCACGTGGCCGTCGCGGACGTAGATCGGGTCGGGGTCGACCTCGACGGCCGGGTGCTCGCGCGCGAGCCGGTCGCAGTACGCCCAGTGCGTGGTGGCGCGGCGGCCGTCCAACAGACCGGCCGCCGCGAGCAGGGCGGCACCGGTGCACACGGAGACCAGGCGCGGGGGCCGGGACCCGTGCGCGCGCAGCCACTCGATCAGACGCGGATCGGGGTGCCGGGTGCCGTGGCCCCCGGGGACGAGCAGGGTGTGCGGCACGGGCGCCCCGGTGAGCGCCTCGTCCGGTACGACGGCCAGGCCGCTGGAGGTCCGCACGGCGGCGCCGTCCAGCGACGCCGTGCGGATGCGGTACGTCCCGGGCGTGTGCTTCTCGGCGCCCGCGAAGACCTCCACGGGGCCGGTGACGTCGAGACTCTGGACGTCGTCGAAGAGGACGACGAGAACGGTGCGCTGCGCCATGCCGCCGATTCTTCGGGCCTCCGGCGATGGCCGCAATGACGGGCTCCCCACCTTTTCGGCCATGCTCCTCGCACACCTGGAGGACGTACTGAGCGGTTGGTAACGTGCCGTTCATGACAACCGCCGCCCTGGACGCACGCGCCGGCCGCCGCTGCCACAACGCGCTGAACTCGCTGCACTCGACGCACTACTTCTCGCCCGACCTGGGCCGGGAACTCGCCGCCCTCGGGATCACCGACGCCCCGGCCGTCAACTTCGCGGTGCGCGCCGCCGCGCTCGGACCGGTCGGCGCCGGCGTCGTGACCGCGGCGTTCTACAACTACAAGCACGACCTGGTCGCCCGGCACGTGCCCGCGGTGTGGGAGAAGGCAGCGCCCGGGCAGGTCCTCGAGGCACGCGTACGTGCCGTCGACGCGACGCTGCGCCGCCTGCTGGGCGAGGAGGCGGTGGCCTCCCCTCGGATGGCGGAGGCGGCCGGCCTGGCGCTGCGGGCCGCAGAGGCCTGCTCGCGCTCCGCCCGCCCGCTGTACTCGGCCCACGCCGACCTGCCCGTGCCCGGCGAGCCGCACCTGGCGCTGTGGCACGCGGCGACCCTGCTGCGCGAGCACCGCGGCGACGGGCACCTCGCCGCGCTGATGGCCGCGGGCCTCGACGGGCTGGAGGCGCTGGTGACGCACACCGCGACCGGCAGGGGCATGACTCCCAAGTGGGTCTTCACCACCCGCGGCTGGACGCCGCAGGAGTGGGACGCCGCCGTCGAGCGGCTGCGCGGCCGGGGGCTGCTCGACGCCCGTGGCGAGCTGACCGAGCGGGGCGTGGCGCTGCGCGACGGCGTCGAGCGGGACACCGACCGGATGGACGCGGCCCCCTACGCCCACCTGGGCGCGGAGGGCGTGGAGCGCCTGACGGAACTGGCAACGGGCTTCTCCCGTACGGCACTCGGCGCGGGCGCCTTCCCGGCGGATCTGATCGGCAAGAAGTGAGCGGTCCGGTGCGGCACGGGCCGGACGGCGCGCCGTTCCGGTCGTCCGGCAGCGGGCTTACGGAACGCGCGCGGCGGGTCGTGCCGCGGCCCCGGTCCGGCCGGGGCTGAGCGGCGGCGGTGAACGACACGCCCGTCCGCAGCACACCGCTCGGCACGCACCGTCCGGCGCGTCACGAGTGGCGGGACGGGCGCGGGTGGGGCATGCGGGGGCGATCCCGAGGTACCCGTCTTCTCCCGGCCGCAGGGGCCGGGAGAAGAAAGGGGTTTTCCGTGTTCCGTGCCATCGCAGACGTCCTGCGCCAGATCGGCGGCGCCATCGCCACCGTCGTCACGCTTCCCTTCCGGGCTCTGGCCCGGCTCTTCGGCGGGGCCTCGTCCTCCGCCCACGGCCGCGGGGCCTGATGCCCGCCCGGAGGTCGTCCGGCCGCGACGGGCCCGGGTCGCGCCCTGATCCCCGATCGTCGGCTCCACCTGCCACAATTGCCGCGCAACCTCTGTGAGAAGGCGGTACGGGATCGTGACGACACCCGGGTCCAGCGCGTCCATCGACGCGAGGTCCATCGAGAGCAGGATCGCCGAGGAGCTCGGCGTACGGGAGCGGCAGGTGAAGGCCGCCGTGGAGCTGCTCGACGGCGGCTCGACGGTGCCCTTCATCGCCCGCTACCGCAAGGAAGCGACCGAGATGCTCGACGACGCGCAGCTCCGCGCGCTCGAGGAGCGGCTGCGTTATCTGCGGGAACTGGAGGACCGGCGGACGGCGATCCTCGACTCGGTGCGCGAGCAGGGCAAGCTCACGGACGAGCTGGAGGCCCGGATCCGCGCGGCCGAGACCAAGGCCCGCCTGGAGGACATCTACCTGCCGTTCAAGCCCAAGCGACGCACCAAGGCGCAGATCGCCCGGGAGGCCGGTCTGGAGCCGCTGGCCGAGGGGCTGCTCGGCGACCCGTCCGTGGACCCCCTCGCCGCGGCCGCCGCGTTCGTCGACGCGGACAAGGGCGTGGCCGACGCGCAGGCGGCGCTGGACGGCGCCCGGGCGATCCTCACCGAGAAGTTCTCGGAGGACGCCGACCTGATCGGCGAGCTGCGCGAGCGCATGTGGGCGCGCGGGCGGCTCGCCGCCAAGGTCAAGGAGGGCAAGGAGGAGGCCGGCGCCAAGTTCGCCGACTACTTCGACTTCACCGAGCCGTTCACCGAGCTGCCCTCGCACCGGATCCTGGCGATGCTGCGCGGCGAGAAGGAGGACGTCCTCGACCTCGTCCTGGAGCCCGAGGAGCCCACCGACGGACCCTCGTCGTACGAGGCGATCGTGGCGAGCCGGTTCGGGATCGCGGACCGCGGCCGGCCCGGCGACAAGTGGCTCACGGACACGGTCCGCTGGGCCTGGCGCACCCGCGTGCTGGTCCACCTCGGCATCGACCTGCGGCTGCGGCTGCGCACGGCCGCCGAGGACGAGGCGGTCGACGTCTTCGCGGCGAACCTGCGCGACCTGCTGCTGGCCGCTCCGGCCGGTACGCGCGCGACGCTCGGCCTGGACCCGGGCTTCCGTACGGGCGTGAAGGTCGCCGTGGTCGACGCGACCGGCAAGGTCGTGGCCACGGACGTGATCCACCCGCACGTCCCGGCCAACCGGTGGGACGAGGCGATCGCCAGGCTGGCCCGGCTGGCGAAGGAGCACGCCGTCGAGCTGGTCGCGATCGGCAACGGCACGGCGTCCCGGGAGACCGACAAGCTCGCGGGTGAACTCATCGCCAAGCACCCGGAGTTGAAGCTCACCAAGGTGATGGTGTCCGAGGCCGGCGCCTCGGTGTACTCGGCCTCCGCCTTCGCCTCGCAGGAACTGCCGGACATGGACGTGTCGCTGCGCGGCGCGGTGTCGATCGCCCGGCGGCTCCAGGATCCGCTGGCCGAACTGGTGAAGATCGACCCGAAGTCGATCGGTGTCGGCCAGTACCAGCACGACCTGTCCGAGGTGAAGCTGTCGCGCTCCCTGGACGCGGTGGTCGAGGACTGTGTGAACGGCGTGGGCGTGGACGTCAACACGGCCTCCGCGCCGCTGCTGGCCCGCGTCTCCGGCATCACCTCCGGGCTCGCGGAGAACATCGTGGCGCACCGGGACGCGAACGGGCCGTTCCGGTCGCGGACGGAGCTGAAGAAGGTCCCGCGGCTCGGACCGAAGGCGTACGAGCAGTGCGCGGGCTTCCTGCGGATCCGGGGCGGGGACGATCCGCTGGACGCGTCCAGCGTGCACCCCGAGGCCTATCCGGTGGTGCGCCGGATGGTGAAGAACACCGGGCAGGAGGTCGCCGGGCTGATCGGCAACACGGCGGTGCTGCGGTCGCTGAGGCCGGCGGAGTTCGTGGACGAGAAGTTCGGTCTGCCGACGGTGAGCGACATCCTCAAGGAGCTGGAGAAGCCGGGGCGGGACCCGCGGCCGGCCTTCAAGACGGCCACCTTCAAGGAGGGCGTGGAGAAGATCTCCGACCTGGCGTCCGGGATGGTGCTGGAGGGCGTCGTCACGAACGTGGCCGCGTTCGGGGCGTTCGTGGACGTCGGTGTGCACCAGGACGGGCTGGTGCACGTGTCCGCGATGTCGAAGACGTTCGTGAAGGACCCGCGCGACGTCGTGAAGCCCGGGGACATCGTGAAGGTGAAGGTGCTGGACGTCGATGTGCCGCGCAAGCGGATCTCGTTGACGTTGCGGCTGGACGACGAGGCCGCCGCGCAGGGTGAGCAGAAGCGGGAGCGCGGGGGCAGGCCGCCTCGGCAGCGGCAGCAGCAGCGGCAGGGCTCCGGGGGGAAGGGCCGGTCGGCCGCGCCCGCTCCGGCCAACGGGGCGATGGCCGACGCGCTGCGGCGGGCCGGGCTGGCGTAGGCGCGCGGCGCCGGTCGCGGATGCCGGGGACCGGGTCGGCGGGGGTGCGTGCCCCCCGCCTTCGCCGGTCGCCCGACGCGGGTGCGGGCGCGGGGGTGGGCCGCGCCGCCCGGCGCCTACGACTGCCCGGGGCTGCCGCTGCCTACGGGCGCTCCGTCACCTTGCCGTCCGTCACTTCCAGGCGGCGGGTGAGGTGGACCGCGTCGAGCATGCGGCGGTCGTGGGTGATCAGGAGGAGGGTGCCCTCGTAGGCGTCGAGGGCGGACTCCAGTTGCTCGATCGCCGGCAGGTCGAGGTGGTTGGTCGGCTCGTCCAGGACCAGGAGGTTGACGCCTCTGCCCTGGAGCAGGGCGAGCGCGGCCCTGGTGCGTTCGCCCGGGGAGAGGGTCGCGGCCGGGCGCGTCACGTGGTCCGCCTTGAGGCCGAACTTGGCCAGCAGCGTGCGGATCTCGGCCGGCTCGGTGTCCGGTGTGGCCGTGCGGAAGGCGTCGAGCAGCGACTCGGGCCCGTGGAACAGGGCGCGGGCCTGGTCCACCTCGCCGAGCAGGACGCCCGAGCCCAGCGCCGCGTGCCCGGCGTCGAGCGGGATGCGGCCCAGCAGGGCGCCGAGCAGCGTGGACTTGCCCGCGCCGTTGGCCCCGGTCACCGCCACGCGGTCCGCCCAGTCGATCTGGAGGGAGACCGGGCCGAGCGTGAAGCCGCCGCGCCGGACCTCCGCGTCGCGCAGGGTGGCGACGACCGCGCCGGAACGCGGCGCCGACGCGATCTCCATGCGCAGGTCCCACTCCTTGCGCGGCTCCTCGACGACCTCCAGGCGTTCGATCATGCGCTGGGTCTGGCGGGCCTTGGCGGCCTGCTTCTCGCTGGCCTCGCTGCGGAACTTGCGGCCGATCTTGTCGTTGTCGTTGCCCGCCTTGAGCCGGGCGTTCTTGACACCCTTGTCCATCCAGGTGCGCTGCATCTGCGCCCGGTCCTGGAGGGCGGCGCGCTTGTCGGCGTACTCCTCGTACTCGTCGCGGGCGTGCCTGCGGGCGACCTCGCGCTCCTCCAGGTAGGCCTCGTAGCCGCCGCCGTAGAGGTTGATCCGCCGCTGGGCGAGGTCGAGTTCGAGGACCTTGGTGACCGTGCGGGTGAGGAACTCCCGGTCGTGGCTGACGACGACGGTGCCGGCGCGCAGGCCGGTCACGAAGCGTTCGAGGCGTTCCAGACCGTCCAGGTCGAGGTCGTTGGTCGGCTCGTCGAGCAGGAAGACGTCGTAGCGGGACAGGAGGAGGGAGGCGAGGCCGGCCCGCGCGGCCTGGCCGCCGGACAGAGCCGTCATCGGCTGCTCCAGGTCGACCGTCAGGCCCAGGACGGCGGCGGTCTCCTCCGCGCGGTCGTCGAGGTCGGCGCCGCCGAGGGCCAGCCAGCGCTCCAGGCTCGTCGCGTAGGCGTCGTCGGCGCCGGGGACGCCGTCGACCAGGGCCTGGGTGGCCTCGTCCATCGTCCGCTGGGCCTCGGTGACGCCGGTGCGGCGGGCGAGGAACGCGCGGACGGTCTCGCCGGGCCGGCGTTCCGGTTCCTGCGGGAGGTGGCCGACGGTCGCGTGCGGCGGGGAGAGCCGCAGCTCGCCCTGTTCCGGGGCGGTCAGGCCGGCGAGCATCCGCAGCAGGGTGGACTTGCCCGCGCCGTTGGCCCCGACGAGTCCGATCACGTCGCCGGGGGCGACGACGAGGTCGAGCCCGGTGAACAGGGAGCGGTCGCCGTGGCCGGCGGCGAGGTTCTTGGCGACGAGGGTGGCAGTCATCAGACCGTCGATCCTAGCCGCGGTGCGGAGGGCCGCTCAGCCGGGCTTCTCCGGCATCACGGCGCCACCGGCACGCTTCCCGGCGTCCGCGCCACCGGGCAGCTCTGCGACCGACTCGGCGTGCAGGGGGATGCGGTGCGCGCCGGCCCGCGCCTCCCCCGACGCCGCCGATGTGAGCGCACGCTGACGTACCGGGCGGGCACGGCCTATCGTCCCGGGTGTGGAAACCGAACTGGATGACGAGGTCGTGGTGGTCGGCGGCGGCGTGATCGGGCTGACGACGGCCGTCGTGCTCGCCGAACGCGGCAGGCGGGTGCGGGTGTGGACACGGGAGCCCGTCGAGCGCACCACCTCGGCCGTCGCGGGCGCGCTGTGGTGGCCGTACCGGATCGAGCCGATGGCGCTGGCGCGGGAGTGGGCGCTGCGCTCGCTGGACGTGTACGAGGAGCTGGCGGCGCGGTCCGCGGCGACGGGCGTCCGCGTGGCCGAAGGGGTACTGGGCGAGACGGAGTTGGACGAGGTCGACGGGTGGGCGACCGCGCGGCTGCCCGGGCTGCGCGCGGTGCGGGCCGAGGAGTACGGCGGGTCGGGGCTGTGGGCCGCGCTGCCGTTGATCGACATGTCGGTGCATCTGCCCTGGCTGCGGGAGCGGTTGACGGCGGCGGGCGGCGCGGTGGAGTCCCGGGCGGTCTCGGACCTGTCCGAGGTCGACTCCCCGGTCGTCGTCAACTGCACGGGGCTGGGCGCCCGGGAGCTGGTGCCGGACGCGTCCGTGCGTCCGGTGCGGGGGCAGCTGGTCGTGGTGGAGAACCCGGGGATCCGCACCTGGGTGGTCTCCACCGACCCGGTCTCCGGGGAGATGGCCTACTTCTTCCCGCACGCCGGCCGGCTCGTCCTGGGCGGCACGGCCGAGGAGAACGCGTGGTCGGCGGAGCCGGACCCGGCCGTCGCGGAGGCGATCGTACGGCGGTGCGCGGCGCTGCGGCCCGAGATCGCCGGGGCGCGGGTGCTGGAGCACCGGGTGGGGCTGCGTCCGGTGCGGGACGCCGTGCGGCTGGAGCGGGAGCGGCTCGCGGACGGGCGGCTGCTCGTGCACAACTACGGCCACGGCGGCGCGGGGGTGACGGTCGCCTGGGGCTGCGCCCACGAGGCGGCCCGCCTGGCCGCGCTCTGACCCCACGGCGCCCGGCCGGGCGTTGCGGGCGGTTGCCACGGCCCCGGCGCCTTCGCGCGACGCCCGGCGCCTGCGCGGCACGGCGATCGCGCCGTCAGCCGGGCCCGTGCCCGGCACCGGCACGCGCCGCACACCGGCCGGTCGGCCAGGCCCCGTACCGGGCCCGGTGACCGGTCGGGCCCGTGCCGGGCCCCGGGCCCGGACGCGCGCCACGGGCGGCTGCGCGACGCGGCGATCGCGCCGGTACGCGGCACGCCGTGGCCGGTCGGCCCGGTCCCGTGCCCGGCCCGGACGCGCACGGAGCGGTCGCCGGTCGGACGGGTACACCGAACGGCCCCGCACGCCCCGCACAGTGGCCGAGCGGAGGCCCGGGCCGCGGCCGGTCGGCCGCCCCCGAAGGAGGAACAGCCGGTCGGGCACATGCCCAGCCCGGGTGCGGGCCGTGCGGTTGCCGGGCGGGCGGGTACGGAACGGCCTGGCCCGACCGGGTTGCCGGCCCGGCGGCCCAGCGACCCGGGGACCCGGCAACCCGGCGGGCGGCCCGGGAGCCCGGAGGCCCGGCAACCCGGGGGCCCGGGCGGCGCAGGCCCGGCGGCCGGGGGCCCGCCGATCGCGCCTCCGCCGCCGGAGTCGGCCCCCCGGCCGCGCGCCGGGGCGAGGACGCCGCCGCCGGTCTCGCCGGCGCCCGTGTCCGCCCCCGGACGGGCCCCTCAGTCCCCGTGCTTGCCGATCGGGTCGCCCTCGACCTCCGTGCCGGCGCCCGGGCCGATGCGGATCTCGAATTCGCCGTCGTACTTCTCGTGGCCCGCGATGACGGCCATCTCGACGGCCTCGGAGCCCATCTCGCCCCGCACGATGAGCGGGTCCCGGCGCAGGTCGCGCATGAGGGCCACGCACATGAAGACCATCACGACGACGAAGGGCGCCGCCGCGAGGATCGTGAGGTTCTGAAGTCCGGTCAGGGCGTCGCCCTGGCCGCTGCCGACCAGCAGCATGATGGCGGCGACGGCGCCGGTGACCACGCCCCAGAACACGACGACCCAGCGGGTGGGTTCGAGCGCGCCCTTCTGCGAGAGGGTGCCCATGACGATCGAGGCGGCGTCGGCACCGGAGACGAAGAAGATGCCGACGAGGATCATCACCAGCAGGCTGGTCACGGTGGCGACGGGGAACTGCTGGAGGACCGCGAACAACTGACCCTCGGGAGTCGTCTCGCCGCCGAGCCGGTCCTGTTCCTGGAGCTTCATCGCCGAGCCGCCGAAGACGGCGAACCAGATCAGGCTGACGCTGCTGGGCACGAGGATGACGCCGCCGATGAACTGGCGGATCGTCCGGCCCCGGCTGATGCGGGCGATGAACATGCCGACGAAGGGCGTCCAGGAGATCCACCAGGCCCAGTAGAAGACGGTCCAGCTCCCCAGCCAGGACGCGACGCCCTCGCCGCCGCTGGCCTCGGTGCGGCCGGCCAGCTGGGGCAGGTCGCCGAGGTAGGAGAAGACCGAGGTGGGCACCAGGTCGAGGACGACGATGGTGGGACCGGCGACGAACACGAACACGGCGAGCACCAGCGCCAGCACCATGTTGGTGTTGGACAGCCACTGGATGCCCTTCTCCACACCGGAGACCGCGGAGGCCACGAACGCGACGGTCAGCACCGCGATGATGGACACCAGAAGTCCCGTGCTGACCTTGTCCATCCAGTCCAGCTTCTCCACGCCGGAGCCGATCTGGAGGGCGCCGAGGCCGAGCGAGGCCGCGGAGCCGAACACGGTCGCGATGATGGCGAGCATGTCGATGACCCGGCCGCCGACCCCGTTGGCGTTCTTCTCGCCGATGAGCGGGGTGAACACGGCGCTGATGGTCTGCCGGCGGCGCCTGCGGAAGGTGCTGTAGGCGATGGCGAGTCCGACCACCGCGTAGATGGCCCAGGGGTGGAGCGTCCAGTGGAAGAGCGTGGTGGCCATGGCCGTCTCCATGCGTTCGCCGGAGTCGGCCGGGGACGTACCCGGCGGGGGCGTCGTGTAGTGCGCCAAGGGCTCGCTGACGCCGTAGAACATCAGGCCGATGCCCATGCCCGCGCTGAACATCATCGCGACCCAGGAGACCGTGCGGAACTCCGGTGCCTCGCCCTCGGCTCCGAGGTGGATCCGGCCGTAGCGGCTGGCCGCGAGCCAGAGGGCGAAGACGACGAACGCGGAGGCGGCCAGCATGAACGCCCAGCCGCCGTTGTGGATCAGGCCGCCGAGGGCGCTGCTGGAGACGTCCTCGAGCGAGTCGGTGAAGGCCGCGCCCCAGATGACGAAGGCGAGGGTCAGGACGGCGGTGACGCCGAAGACGACCCGGTCGGTGCGGGGGTGCTTCTCCTGCCCGGGGAGGTCGGCTTCCGAACCCGGGAGAGTGCCTCTTTCATGGTGTTGCTCGTCGCTTGGTCGGTCCTGCGTCACAGGTGGCCCCTTTCGCGTCGGCGAGGCCGAAAACAATCCTCTGGTACGCCCTTACCACGTGCGGCGCAGAACTCACCTCTTCGGCGGAGGGAGTCGGATCCGGCCGCTCCATGTCGGCCGAATGACGATCATGTGTCCGCCGTGGGCGTGGACATGGCCGGCCGCGCGGCGGCTGAATAGGCTCCGAACCGTCCTCGTACTCCTACGACTTGGAGCATTCGTGCACCGCAGAATCCTCGTGCCGGGCGCACTGGGCGCCGCCTCCCTCATGCTGGCGATCCCGGCGTCGGCGGCGGCCCACTCCCCCGGCGCCCCGGGCATCGGCGACCCCTACTACCCGGCCTACGGCAACGGCGGATACGACGTCTCCCACTACGACCTGCGGCTGAAGTACCAGCCGGCCACGGACCGGCTGGAGGGGACGGCGACGATCGTCGCCCGCACCACGCAGGACCTCTCCCGCTTCAACCTGGACTTCCTGCTGGACGTCGGCGAGGTGCGGGTGAACGGCGCCGAGGCAGCGTTCACGGCCTCGGGCGAGCACGAGCTGGAGATCACCCCGAAGACCCCGCTGCGCAAGGGCACGCCCGTCACCGTCGTGGTCCGCTACAGCGGGGTGCCGTCCTCGAAGCAGGCGTACGGCTTCACGAGCTGGCACCGCACCCCGGACGGCGGCGTCGCCGCGAACGAGCCCGAGGCGGCCTGGTGGTGGTTCCCGAGCAACGACCACCCGCTCGACAAGGCCACCTACGACGTGTCGGTGCAGGTCCCGGACGGCACCCAGGCCATCTCCAACGGCACCCTCCAGTCGACGAGCTCCCGGCTCGGCTGGACCCGGTTCGCCTGGCGGTCCGACAAGCCGCAGGCCACCTACCTCGCCACGCTGGCCGTCGGGAAGTTCGACATCACCACCGGCACCACCGAGAGCGGCATCCCCGTCGTCAACGCCTACAGCAAGGACCTCGGCGCCAACGACGGCGCGGCGCGGGCCAGCGTGGAGCGGACCGGGGAGGTCGCCGACTGGCTGAGCGGCTACTTCGGGCCGTACCCGTACAACGCGCTCGGCGGATACGTGCCGAACACGAGGACCGGGTACGCGCTGGAGACGCAGACCCGGCCGTTCTACAGCCCGCGGCAGTTCGCGAACGGGTCGAACGTGTCCGTCGTCGTGCACGAGCTGGCCCACCAGTGGTACGGCGACCTGGTGTCCGTGCGGGGCTGGAAGGACATCTGGATCAACGAGGGCTTCGCCCGGTACGCGCAGTGGCTGTGGTCCGAGCACGAGGGCGAGGGCACGGCGCAGGAGCTCGCCGACTACACGTACGCGTCGCACCCGGCCGACGACCCGTTCTGGACGGTGCGGCCCGGTGACCCCGGGCCGGAGAACCAGTTCGACATCGCGGTCTACGACCGGGGCGCGCTGGCCGTGCAGGCCCTGCGCAACGAGATCGGTGACGAGGCGTTCTTCGAGATCCTCGAGGGCTGGCCGCAGCGGTACGCGCACGGCAACGCGTCGGTCGCGGACTTCCGGCGGTACGCCGAGGAGGTGTCCGGCAAGCCGCTCGCCGCGCTGTTCGACACCTGGCTGTTCCAGCCGTCGAAGCCGGACGCTCCGGCGGCCCGCGCCGCGTCCCTGGCCCCGGCGTCACAGGCGCCCGCGCAGCCCAGGTCGTGGAAGAAGATCGCCGCGACGAACGACGCGCACCGGCACTGAGGGGCACGGGGACGGCGGGTGTCTCAGGCGCCGTCCCCGTGGTCGTACACCGTCACGGGTATGCCCTGCCGGGCGAGCCGGCGTTCGACGAGCGGTCCGACGCGGGACCAGGTGCCGCCGGCCAGGCCGCAGCCGATGCGGGGCATGTGCACGGAGGCGTTCAGTTCGGCGGCGCGGACGGCGAGGCGGCCGAGGGCGGTGTCGATCGCCTCGTAGCGCACCGGGGCGCCCTTGCTGCCGGTCCTGATGCCCCGCTGGCCGATCATGTTGGCCACCCACACGTACGGCTCGACCCGCACGAGCTGGACGGCGCCCAGGCCGAAGTCGTTCGACGCGCGGTCGCGGTGCCAGGCGCGGTAGGCGGCCTCCGGCTCGGGCCAGCGGCGGGAGACGGCCAGGACGAAGCCCTTGCCCCAGCCGCCGAGGTCGTTGCAGACATGGGCGACGACCTTGACGCCCTTGACGGACGGGGCGGTGGCGTCACCGCGGACGTATGCGATCTCCGGCATGACGCCACCGTAGGGGCCGCCACTGACAGCGGCCCCCGCCCGCTAGCCGTTCAGATCGCCGAGCTCGCGGTCGGCGTTCTGCGCCACCCGGCGGCGGACACCGAACCAGCCGGCGACCAGCATGAGCGCGATCACCGGGATCAGCAGCACGGTCCAGCGGCCGATGTCCGGGTCGTTGCCCATCAGGCACAGCACGGCCACCAGGAAGGCGATCGTGACGATCTCCGTGACCGGGCTGCCGGGCAGGCGGAAGTGCGGGCGGGTGACCAGGCCGGCACGGGCGCGGCGCACGAAGATCAGGTGGCAGAGCATGATGATCACCCAGGTGCTGATGATGCCGAGGGAGGCGACGTTCAGCACGATCTCGAAGGCCTTGCTCGGCATCAGGTAGTTCAGGCCCACGCCCAGCACGCAGATGCCGCAGGTCAGCAGGATGCCGCCGTAGGGGACCTGGCTGCGGCTCATCACGCGGGTGAACTTGGGCGCGGAGCCCGCCATCGCCATGGAGCGCAGGATGCGGCCGGTGGAGTACAGGCCGGAGTTCAGGGAGGACATCGCGGCGGTGAGGACGACGAGGTTCATCACGTCGCCGGCCGCGGGGACGCCCACCTTGGACAGGACGGTGACGAAGGGGCTCTCGTCGCCGGAGTAGAGCGAGCCGGGCAGCAGCAGGGCCAGCAGGACGACGGAGCCGACGTAGAACAGGGCGACGCGCCACATGATGGAGTTCACCGCGCGCGGGACGACCTTCTCCGGCTCGGCGGTCTCGCCGGCGGCGACGCCGACCAGCTCCAGGGCCGCGTACGCGAAGATCACGCCCTGCATCACGAGGACCACGGGCATCACGCCGTGCGGGAGGATTCCGCCGTGGTCGGTGATCATGCTCACGCCGGGTGTGTAGCCGCCGACGTCGTGCTGGGTGGCCAGCAGGAAGATGCCGATCAGCATGAAGCCGACGAGGGTGGCGACCTTGATGATCGCGAACCAGAACTCCATCTCGCCGAAGATCTTCACCGAGATGAGGTTCACGGCCAGCACCACGGCGAGCGCCGCCAGGGCGAGCACCCATTGCGGGATGCTCGTGAACAGACTCCAGTAGTGCGTGTAGAGCGCGATCGCGGTGATGTCGGCGATGCCGGTGGTCGACCAGTTCAGGAAGTACATCCAGCCGGCGACGTAGGCACCCTTCTCGCCCAGGAACTCGCGCGCGTACGACACGAAGGATCCGGAGGAGGGCCGGTACAGGACCAGCTCGCCGAGCGCCCGCACGACGAAGAAGGCGAAGACGCCGCAGACCAGGTAGGCCAGGGCGAGCGCCGGGCCCGCGTCGCGCAGGCGTCCGCCGGCGCCGAGGAAGAGGCCGGTGCCGATCGCGCCGCCGATGGCGATCATGTTGACGTGGCGGGCCTTGAGGTCCTTGCTGTAGCCGGCGTCGCCCGCGTCCGCGGGCGCCCCGGTCGCCTTCGTGCGGTCGGCGACCTGTGCCGTGTCGACGGCTTCCTTGCTCACGGGTGGTTCCACTCTCTGGTGCCCCGGGCGGGTCGCGCCCGGGTCGTCCGTGCAGTGACGTGGCCCGCACCACCCTTCGCGGCACAGACCGGAGCAGCACCTTCCCACGACCCCGCACCCCCACACGGTGGCTGAAGTCACAGAGCGTGACTTCTCACACGACCCGTCGGGTGCGTTCACGTGGTGCCCATGAGGTGTCACAGCAATGGTGGGACAGCGATACTGCTCCACATGACGACGAGCGACGCCGAGGAGCCGACCCTCACGATCGACGAGCTGGCCGCTCGGAGCGGCGTCACGGTGCGCACGGTCCGCTTCTACGGCACCAAGGGGCTGCTGCCGCCACCGGTGATCGGTCCGCGGCGGGTGGGCCGCTACGGCAGGGAGCACCTGGCCCGCCTCGCGCTGATCGAGGAGCTGCGGCACCAGGGCATGACGCTGGCCGCCATCGAGCGGTACCTGAAGCGGCTGCCACCCGGTCTCACCGCGCACGACCTCGCGCTGCACCGCGCGGTGGTGGCCTCCTGGGCGCCGGAGACGGTGGAGCGGGTCACCCGCGAGGAGCTGGGCCGGCGGGCGGGCCGGCCGCTGACCGACGAGGAGGTGGAGCGGCTGGCGGAGATGGACATCGTCGTCCGGGAGGCGGACGCCTCCGACGGTGACGTCTACCGGGTCGACGCCGGGCTGCTCAGGCTCGGGGTCGAGCTGCTGGACGTGCCCCTGTCGCGGGAGACGGTCCTCGCGGCCCGTACGGCTCTCCTGGAGCACTCCCGCGCCGCCGCACGCGATCTGTCGCGGCTGCTGCGCGACGCGGTCGCCGAACGTGACGCGCGGGACGTGCGGTCGCTCTCCGCGCATATGCACCCGATCGTCGTGCAGGCGCTGCTGACCACGTTCCAGCGGTCGCTGCGGGACGAGCTGCGGGAGTGGCTCGACGCGGACGGCGAGCGCTGAGGGACCCCTCCCCCGGCGCCCGCCGTCGTACGGGCGCCGTCAGCGGCCGTCGGTGAAGACCTCCCCCTTCTCCGCCTTGTCCACCAGCAGGGCGGGCGGAGTGAACCGGTCGCCGTAGCGCTCGGCGAGTTCGCGCGCGCGGGCGACGAATCCGGGCAGACCGCCCTCGTAGCCGTTGATGTACTGGAGGACGCCGCCGGTCCAGCCGGGGAAGCCGATGCCGAGGATCGAGCCGATGTTGGCGTCGGCGACGGAGGTCAGCACGCCTTCCTCCAGGAGGCGGACGGTGTCCAGGGCCTCGGAGAACAGCATCCGCTCCTGCATGTCGCGGAACGGGATCTCGTGGCCCGGCTGGGTGAAGTGCTCCCGCAGCCCCGGCCACAGCCGGACGCGCCCGCCGTCCTCGCCGTACTCGTAGAACCCGGCGCCACCGCTGCGGCCGGGGCGCCGGAACTCGTCCACCATGCGGTCGATGACGGCCTCGGCGGGGTGCGCCTGCCAGGTGCCGCCCGCCTCCTCCACGGCCCGCTTCGCCTCGTTGCGGATCTTGCGCGGCAGGGTCAGCGTCAGCTCGTCCATGAGGGAGAGCACCTTGGCCGGGTAGCCCGCCTGTGCCGCCGCCTGCTCGACCGACGCGGGCTCGACGCCCTCGCCGACCATGGCGACACCCTCGTTCATGAAGTGGCCGATGACGCGGGAGGTGAAGAAGCCGCGCGAGTCGTTCACGACGATCGGGGTCTTCTTGATCTGCCGGACCAGGTCGAAGGCGCGGGCCAGCGCCTCGTCGCCCGTCCGCTCGCCCTTGATGATCTCGACGAGCGGCATCTTGTCGACGGGCGAGAAGAAGTGCAGCCCGATGAAGTCGGCCTGGCGCTCGACGCCCTCGGCGAGGGCGGTGATGGGCAGCGTGGAGGTGTTGGAGCACAGCAGGGCGTCGGGGGCGACGACGTCCTGGATCTCCTGGAAGACCTTGTGCTTGAGCGAGGTGTCCTCGAAGACCGCCTCGATCACCGCGTCGCACCCGGCGAGGTCGGCCGCCTCGGCGGTCGGCGTGATCCGGGCGAGCAGGGCGTCGGCCTTCTCCTGGGTGGTGCGGCCGCGGGTGACGGCCTTGGCGCACAGCTTCTCGGAGTAGCCCTTGCCCTTGAGCGCCGCCTCCAGGGAGACGTCCTTGAGGACGACGTCGATGCCGGCGCGGGCGCAGGAGTAGGCGATGCCGGCGCCCATCATGCCGGCGCCGAGGACGGCGACCTTGCGGACCGGGCGCCGCTCGATGCCCTGGGGGCGGTTGGCGCCGGAGTTGACGGCCTGCAGATCGAAGAAGAACGCCTGGATCATGTTCTTCGCGGTCTGGCCGGCGGCCAGCTCCACGAAGTAGCGGGCCTCGATCACCTGGGCGGTCTCGAAGTCGACCTGGGCGCCCTCGACCGCGGCGGCCATGATGTTGCGCGGCGCCGGGTAGGGGGCGCCGTTCGTCTGCTTGCGCAGGTTGGCCGGGAAGGCGGGCAGGTTGGCCGCGAACTTCGGGTTGCTGGGCGTGCCGCCGGGGATGCGGTAGCCCGGCCTGTCCCAGGGCTGCGCGGACTCGGGGTGGGCGTCGATGAAGGCGCGGGCCTTGGCGATCATGTCCTCGCGGCTGTCGGCGACCTCGTCGACCAGGCCGTTCTCCAGGGCGCGGCGCGGGTTGTACTGGGTGCCCTGGAGGAGGACCTTCAGCAGCGCGTCGGTGATGCCGAGCATCCGCACGGTGCGGACGACGCCGCCCCCTCCGGGGAGCAGGCCGAGGGTGACCTCGGGGCAGCCGATCTTGGAGCCGGGCGCGTCGAGGGCGACGCGGTGGTGGCAGGCGAGGGCGATCTCGTAGCCGCCGCCGAGGGCCGCGCCGTTCATCGCGGCGACGACGGGCTTGCCGAGGGTCTCGATGCGGCGCAGGTCGCGCTTGATCGCCATGCCGCCGTCGAAGAGCTCCTGGGCGGTGTCCGGGGTGACGCGGATGAGGTCCCGCAGGTCTCCGCCGGCGAAGAAGGTCTTCTTGGCGGAGGTGACGATGACGCCGCGGATCGCGTCCTTCTCGGCCTCCAGGCGGTCGGTCACCGCGGCCAGCGACGCGCGGAACGCCTGGTTCATGGTGTTCGCGGACTGGCCGGGGTCGTCGATGACCAGGGTGACGACGCCGGTGTCGTCCTGCTCCCAGCGGATGGTGGTGGACTCGGTGGTCATGAGGGGGTGCTCCTGGTGGTCCGTCGGGAGGGGGTCAGATGCGCTCGACGACGGTGGCGATGCCCATGCCGCCGCCCACGCACAGGGTGGCGAGGCCGTAGCGCTTGTCCTGGCGTTCCAGTTCGTCCACGAGCGTGCCGAGGATCATCGCGCCGGTGGCGCCGAGGGGGTGGCCGAGCGCGATGGCGCCGCCGTTGACGTTGACCTTGTCCAGGGACAGGCCCATGTCCTTGACGAAGCGCAGGACGACGGCCGCGAACGCCTCGTTGATCTCCACGAGGTCGATGTCCTCGATGGTCAGCCCGGCCTTGGCGAGTGCCTTGCGGGTGGCGGGGGCGGGCCCGGTGAGCATGATGGTCGGCTCGGAGCCGGACACGGCGGCGGAGACGATGCGGGCGCGCGGGGTGAGCCCGTAGCGGTCGCCGACCTCCTTGGAGCCGATGGCGACGAGGGAGGCGCCGTCGACGATGCCGGAGGAGTTGCCCGCGTGGTGGACGTGGTCGATCTTCTCGACCCAGTGGTACGTCTGGAGGGCCACGGCGTCGAAGCCGCCGAGTTCGCCGATGTCGGCGAAGGACGGCTTGAGCCCGGCGAGGGAGTCGGCGGTGGTGCCGGGGCGCATGTGCTCGTCGTGGTCGAGGACGGTGAGGCCGGCGCGGTCCTTCACGGGCACGACGGACCGCTCGAAGCGGCCCTCCTTCCACGCGGTGGCCGCCCGCTCCTGGGAGAGGGCCGCGTACTCGTCGACGTCGCGGCGGGAGAAGCCCTCGATGGTGGCGATCAGGTCGGCGCCGATGCCCTGCGGCACGAAGTTGACGGCGAGGTTGGTCATCGGGTCGTTGAACCAGGCGCCGCCGTCCGAGGCCATCGGCACGCGGGACATCGACTCGACGCCGCCCGCGAGGACCAGGTCCTCCCAGCCGGAACGGACCTTGGCGGCGGCCAGGTTGACGGCTTCCAGACCCGAGGCGCAGAAGCGGTTCTCCTGCACGCCGGCCACGGTGTCGGGGAGTCCGGCGGCGATGGCGGCGATACGGGCGATGTCGGAGCCCTGGTCGCCGACCGGGCCGACGACGCCGAGCACGATGTCGTCGACGGCGGCCGGGTCGAGGCCGGGGAACCGGGCGCGGATCTCGTGGATGAGGCCGACGACCAGGTCGACGGGCTTCGTGCCGTGCAGGGCGCCGTTCGCCTTGCCGCGTCCGCGCGGGGTGCGGATCGCGTCGTACACGTACGCTTCGGTGGTCACTGGCAGGCCTTTCACTGAGGGTTTTCTCGGGCGGGGGTCGTGGGCGCGGGGGCGTCCGCGGGCGTCTCCTGTACGACCGCCGGCGGCCCCGGCCTGTCCGTGGGCGGCTCCGGCAGGTCCCAGTCGCGGGCGACGGAGTCCGCGTCGGCGCCGGGCCGGGCGGGGCCGGTGCGGACGGCGGTGGGGGTCGCGGAGAAGCGGGGCGCGGGTGCGGGCTGGGTGATGCCGCCGTGGCCGGTGAAGGTGGCGCGGGCGGCGAGGTGCGGGTGGTGCGGAGCCTCGCGGAGCGAGAGGACGGGTGCGACGCAGGCGTCGGAGTCCGCGAAGACGGCCGTCCACTCGTCGCGGGTACGGGTCCTGAAGCGGGCGGCGATCGCCTCGCGCAGTTCCGGCCAGCGGGCGGGGTCGTCGCGGGCCGGGGCCGTGGCGGGGATGCCGAGCAGGTCCGTGAACTCGGCGTAGAACCGCGGCTCCAGGGCGCCGACCGCCATGTGTCCGCCGTCGGCCGTCTCGTAGGTGCCGTAGAACGGGCAGCCGCCGTCGAGGAGGTTGGAGCCGCGCCGGTCCTGCCAGGAGCCGGCGGCGAGCATGCCGTGGATCATCGTGGAGAGGTGGGCGGCGCCGTCCACGATGGCGGCGTCGACGACCTGGCCGGTGCCGGTCGCGCGGGCGTGGTGCAGGGCGGCGAGGATGCCGACGACGAGGTAGAGGGAGCCGCCCGCGTAGTCGCCGAGCAGGTTGGCCGGCACGGCCGGGGGTCCGTCGTGGGCGCCGATCATGCCGAGGGTGCCGGTGAGCGCGATGTACCCGATGTCGTGGCCGGCGCGCTGGGCGAGGGGGCCGTCCTGGCCCCAGCCGGTCATGCGGCCGTAGACCAGACGGGGGTTGCGGGCGTGACAGGCCTCGGGTCCGACGCCGAGGCGCTCGGCGACGCCGGGGCGGTAGCCCTCGACGAGGACGTCGGCGCGTTCGGCGAGATCGAGAACGCGCGCCGGTCCGCCGGGCGCCTTCAGGTCGACGATGACCGAGCGCTTGTTGCGGTTGGTGACGTCGTACGCCGGGTCGATCGCGAGGCCGGGGCCGCCGGGGCGGTCGACGCGGACGACGTCGGCTCCCAGGTCGGCGAGGAGCATGGCGGCGAAGGGCCCGGGGCCGATGCCGGCCAGTTCGACCACGCGCACCCCGGCGAGCGGTCCGGCACCCGACGTCCTCGTCCGCGTCATCGAGCCTTCCGTCATCGAGCCCCCAGCTTTGTGACACTACTGATGTAACACCAGTGATGCTAGGAACGTGTCCCACGGGGCACAAGGCCCGGCGAGCAAGCGCTTAGCCAATTATGGGCCAGGTCGCCGCCCGGCCCGGCTCCCCTCACGCTAGCCTCAGCCCCCGGCGACGGCGCGTGCTGCGGACCCAGGGGCTGACGCGAGGCCGCCGAGGGGTGCCGCCGGGGCCCCCGAACGGGCTGGAAGGGGTGCCATGAGCAGGCCGAGCAGGACTGACCGGCCGTACGACGTCGTGCTCTTCGGGGCGACGGGTTTCGTCGGCGAGCTCACCGCGCGGTACCTCGCGGCGCACGCGCCGCGGGGCCTGCGCTGGGCGCTCGCGGGCCGCGACGAGGTGAAGCTGCGGCGGCTGGCCGGGCGCCTGCCGGGCGCGCGGGACGTGGGCGTGCTGCGGGCGGACGTGTCCGACCCGGCCTCGCTGCGGACGCTCGCCGAGCGGGCGCGGGTGGTGGCCTCGACGGTGGGGCCGTACGTCCGCCACGGCGAGGGACTCGTCGCCGCCTGCGCGGACACCGGCACGGACTACCTCGACCTGACCGGCGAGCCCGAGTTCGTGGACCTGATGTACGTCCGGTACGACGCACGCGCCCGGGAGACCGGCGCGCGGCTGGTGCACGCCTGCGGCTTCGACTCCGTGCCGCACGACCTGGGCGTGTACTTCACGGTGCGGCAACTGCCGGAGGGGGTACCGCTGTCCGTGGACGGTTTCGTGTCCGCCGGCGCCTCCTTCTCGGGCGGCACGTTCGCCTCCGCACTGGGCCAGTTCGCGCGCGGGCGGCAGATGCGCGCCGCGGCGCGGGACCGGCGCCGGCACGAGCCCCGGCCGGTCGGCCGCCGGGCGGTCGCCCCGGCGGGCGCCCCGCGGTACGCCGGGGAGGTGGGCGCCTGGGCGCTGCCCCTGCCGACCCTCGACCCGCAGGTCGTGCGGCGTTCCGCCGAGGCGCTGGACCGTTACGGCCCCGACTTCCGCTACCGGCACTACGCGGCCGTCCGTCGTCTGCCCGTCGCGGTCGGCGGGACGGCGGTGATGGGCGCGCTGGTCGCCGCGGCCCAGGTACCGCCGGTGCGGCGCGGGCTGTCGGCCCTGATCAAGCCGGGTGAGGGACCGAGCCCGCAGAAGCGCGCCCGGAGCTGGTTCAGGGTCCGCTTCGTGGGCGAGGGCGGCGGGCGCCGGGTGTTCACCGAGGTCTCGGGCGGCGACCCGGGCTACGACGAGACGGCGAAGATGTTCGCCGAGGCGGCGCTGTCCCTCGCCCTCGACGACCTCCCGCCGACGGCGGGCCAGGTCACGACGGCGGTGGCGATGGGCGACGCGCTGACCGAGCGGCTGCGCTCGGCGGGGATCACCTTCCGGGTGGCCGCGAGGCGGTGAGAGGAGGGCACCGGGCCGTCCGGGCGGGAGCCCTCGGCTATCCCGTCCAGCCGGCGATGGTGTAGATCATCCCGCCGACCCAGGCCACCCCCGCCGTCACGGCGAGGGCCAGCCCGGCGATCACCGTCCGCCCGACGGGCCGGCCGGGGCGGGCGGAGGACTCGGATGCGCGGTAGGTCGTCATGCGCTCAGCCTGCCGCCACCCACTGACATTCACCCATCCGTACGACTACTCAGACCGTCGTACGCCTACTCAGACCGTCGTACAGACCGTCGCACGGCTGCTCGGACCGTCCGCCCGGCCGTGACCGCCCTTTGAGACCTTTCATGCCTGCACGCCTCCCGAACTCCAGGAAGACGAGGCGGACTTGTCAGCCAAGCCTCAAAGGGCGGTTCAATGAAACCATTGAGGCCATGACGAAGTTCGTTCTCGAAGTCACCATGGACGACGGCCCCGTCGCGGCGGATCCCGTCGGTGAGCTCCAGCGGATTCTGCGGTACTGGGGCGGCAACCTGCGGCACTACCCGCTCCGGCCCGGCGACACGTCGGTGGTCTGCGACTCGGAGTACCGGGAGGTGGGCCGCTGGAGCGTCGAGGGTCAGGAGGGGTAGGTCGCGTCCCGCAGGGCGCGGCGGCACAGCCCGTCCGCTCTGCGGGTCGTCTCCGGCAGGCGGTAGGCCGGTGTCAGGGCCAGGGCGTGGGCGCAGGCGTTGTCCAGGCTCACGCGGTGGCCGACGGAGACGAAGACCGGCTTGACCGCGTCCCGCGTGCGCAGTGCGCGTCCCACCACCTCCTCGCCGTCGAGCAGCGGGGACGTGCTGCCGCGCGGCGCGGCCGGGTCGGCGTGGGTGAAGGTGAACGGGTTCTTGGCGACGCCGATCGTGGGCAGCCCGGTGAGCACGCCGAGGTGGGCGGCGAGGCCGAAACGGCGCGGGTGGGCCAGGCCGTAGCCGTCGCACACGACCAGGCCGGGCGGGCAGGGCAGCGCCTCCAGGGCGGCGAGGACGGCGGGGAGCTCGCGGAAGGCGAGCAGACCGGGCACGTAGGGGAACGAGATCCGGCCGACGGCGGTGGCCTCGGCGACCACGGAGAGGGTCGCCGCGTCGAGGACGACGGCCGCCGCGGCGACGACGTCCCGCTCGTCGTCGTAGGCGACGTCCACGCCCGTCACGCGGCCGGTGCCGGGCGGCGGGCCCGGCTCGTCGAGCACCACCCGCGCCCGGAGTCCGTCCTGGACCGCCAAGGCCCGTTCCTCGGTCGCGGGCCAGTCGGCGGGGGTCTGCGCGGTCACGGTCGTCATGGTGGCCGCCAGCCTACGGGACCTCGCGGGTAGGCTCGTGATCGTGTTCGTACTGGAACTGTCCTACACCGCCCCGCTCGACGCCGTGGACGCCGTACTGGCGGACCACGTGGCCTGGCTCGACGGCCTGTACGAGCAAGGGGTCTTCCTGGCGTCCGGCCGCAAGGAGCCCCGCGACGGCGGAGTGATCGTCGCCGTCGCGGAGAGCCGTGCGCGGATCGAGGAGATCACCGCGGGCGACCCCTTCGTCAGGGCCGGCGTGTGCGCGTACCGCGTCACCGAGTTCGTCGCCACGAAGACGGCGCCGGCGCTGGAGCCGTACCGGGAGACCCTCGGTTAGGGGCGCGGCTCACTTGCCGAGCGCGCGCCGCAGCTCGCTCTTGTTCATGTGCGAACGACCGCTGACGTCACGGCGCTTGGCCTCCTCGTAGAGCTGGTCGTAGGTGGGGCCCTGGGAGCCCTGCCGCGACCCGGAGCGCTGTCCGCCGCGCTTGCCCGACGACTTGTCCTGCGTGGACGTGCGGCTCGCGGTCTTCGACTCGCCCGACCGTGCCCGTTCCTTGTTCACCGTGCGGGCCGCGATCTCCTTGGCCCGGCCGGTGCTCTCGCCACGGTCCTCGGCGCTCTCCTTGATGTGCTCGTACTGCCGCTCCCGCTTGGAGCTGGAACCGCGTGGCATGTCCGCTCACTTCCTCTCGACGTTCAGCGAACGGATACCCACGTTACGGACAAACACCCCGCCCCGCGCGGTGTCGGCGCTCCGGCCGGGCCACCCGCCCGCACCGTCGTCAGCGTGGCCGGCGGGCGCCGCCGCGGACACCGCCGCGGCGGTCGGCAGCCGTGCCGTGCGCCGCCCGCGGGAGGGTGCGGTTCGTGCCGTGCGTCGCATGCTCCCCAGCGCCTCATGGCGGGCGAAGCCGGCCCACGGCTCCCGTGCCGTCCGGAGGGCCGCGCGAGGGGGGCGCGGCCCCAAGTCCCTTACGGGGCACCTCAGGAGAGTCATGTCACTCCCGTGCATGAAGGCGGTGACGGAGGTCACTCGCACCTCGTGTGCACGGAGCGGCGGATTCTGACGTCTCTTCCAGTGCCCGGCCCGCACCACCCGCCCGTCCAGCCCGTCACGAGGGAGCAAGGCGTTGTCCACCGTCATCGAGCAGCCCGTCGAGGCGCGTCTCGTCGCCGCCGCGCCGCGTATGCCGAGCATTCCCGCCACGCTGCACTACGACCGCAGCGACCCGTTCGCGGTCCGCATGACGTTCCCGGCCCCGGCCACCCTGGAGGGCGTGGAGGTCTGCTGGACCTTCTCCCGCGAGCTGCTCATCACCGGGATGCGGGAGCCCGACGGCCACGGCGACGTCCGGGTGCGGCCGTACGGGTACGACCGCACCGTCCTGGAGTTCCACGCTCCCGAGGGCACCGCCGTCGTCCATGTGCGCTCGGGCGAGCTGCGCCGGTTCCTCCAGGCGACCGGCGAGCTGGTGCCGGTGGGGCTGGAGCATCTCCAGCTCGACCTGGACCACGGTCTGGCCGAGCTGATGCGGGACAGCCACTGAGCCCCACGCCCCGCCTCCGGCCCCCGGCCTGAACCGGGCCGCCCGGGGGAAGGTGCCCGAACCGGCCCCCGTGCCCGGGCCGGCTCCCGGCCGTCAGCCGCGGCCCGCCGGGGCCACCGTCCCCGCCGCCCCGTCGCCGACCGCCGCCCGCACCTCCCGCAGGACCTTCCCCAGCCCGGGGGCCGCCGCCGCGCCGCGCTCGGTCAGCTCCTCGACGCGTCCCCGCCTGCGCGCCCGGTCCTCGCCGGGGCCCAGGCCGCGCAGCTCCGCCGAGCCCGCCAGGGCGGCCACGAGCGCGTCCCGCTCCGGTACCCGCCCGGCCGGCACCGGACCGTCCAGGACGTTCCGCGTCTCCTCGCGCAGCGCCCGTACCGCGGCCGGCCGGGCCGGCACGTGGTCGACGGACGGGAAGACACCGAGCACCCGTCTGCGCTCGGCGCGCAGGTACCCGTCGGCCACGAGCTGCTCCCGGACCGCGTCGAAGGTGACCCGCGCGTACGCCCGCACCCAGGCCCGCCACGGCCTCGGCACGGACTCCCGGACGAGGTCCAGCAGTCCGTCGAGGACGGCGTCGCCGGTGCGGGAGTCCTGGTCGGCGGGGGTGGCGATGCCCTCGTCGTCGGTGAGCAGGCCGCGCCGGGCCAGCTCGACGAGGGCGCCGGCGCGCACCAGGCGGTGCAGGCGGGCGGTGTCGGCGGCCCCCGGCCGCGCGGGGTGCCAGGCCAGCAGGCAGAGCCGGGCCGGGAGGGAGAGTGAGCCGTCGGGCACGGGGGCCTCCTCGGGGCCGTGGGACCGGGCGGTAAACGCGTTGACACCCCGACCGGACCCTCCTACGGTGTACAGCGCTTCTGTTGCCGCCGATCGGAGACGGACGTTGTACGTCTGAGGTCCTGAGACACCGCGCCACGCACCCTCTCGTGCGTGGCTGCCACGTGCGACCTCGGCGTTCGAGCCGTCCTTGCGGAGCAGGGCCTTCCCATGTCCGGCCGCTCCCGCGGACTCCTCCTTCCCGCGCCCGACGGCGGTCGCCGCCTCCCGGTGTCTCGATACGCGTTTGCCCCTGACCGCATCGAGCAACCGCGGAGACCCGCATGTCTGCATCCCTCACCTGTACCTCCCTCTCCTTCGCCTGGCCCGACGGCACCGCCGTCTTCGAAGGACTCGACGCCTCGTTCGGCCCCGGCAGGACCGGCCTGCTCGGCGTCAACGGGGCCGGGAAGTCCACTCTGTTGAAGCTGATCGCCGGGCGGCTCACCCCGTCCGACGGCACCGTCCGCGTGTCCGGCGAGGTCGGATGGCTGCCGCAGAACGTCACCCTCGACACCCGCCTGCGGGTCGACGAGGTGCTCGGCATCGCCGCGCAGCGGGCCGCGCTGCACGCCATCGAGGCCGGTGACGCGGCCGAGGAGCACTTCGAGACGCTCGGCGACGACTGGGACGTCGAGGAGCGCGCCCTCGCCACGCTCGGCGAGCTCGGCCTCGGCCACGTCGGCCTGGACCGCACGGTCGGCGAGGTCTCGGGCGGCGAGTCCGTGCTGCTCAGGCTGGCGTCCCTGCTGCTGCGGCGGCCGGACGTCCTGCTGCTGGACGAGCCGACCAACAACCTCGACGTGTACGCCCGCAGACGGCTGTACGCGGCCGTCGCCTCGTGGCCCGGCGTGCTGGTCGTGGTCAGCCACGACCGCGAACTGCTGGACCTGGTCGACCAGATCGCGGACCTGCGCTCCGGCCGGATCACCTGGTACGGCGGCAACTTCTCGGCCTACGAGGAGGCCCTGGCCGTCGAGCAGGAGGCGGCCGAGCGCATGGTGCGCGTCGCCGAGGCCGATCTGCGCAGGCAGAAGCGCGAACTGACCGAAGCCCACGTCGTCCTGGCCCGGCGCAGGCGGTACGGGCAGAAGATGTACGACACCAAGCGCGAGCCCCGGGCGGTGATGAAGATGCGCCGGCGCACCGCCCAGGAGTCCGCGGGCAAGTACCGCGTCCTGCACGAGGAGAAGCTCGCCGAGGCCAAGGAGCGGCTCGACGAGGCGGTGGAGGCGGTGCGGGACGACGACGAGATCCGCGTCGACCTGCCGTTCACCGCCGTACCGCCGGGCCGGGAGGTGCTCACGCTGCGGGACCTGGAACTCGTCCACGGCACCCGGGCGCGGGGCGGTCTCGATCTGCGCGGGCCCGAGCGGGTCGCGCTGATCGGCCGCAACGGCGCGGGCAAGACCACGCTGCTGCGCACCATCGCCGGGGAGCTGGACCCGGTGGCCGGCGAGGCGGCGGCACATGTGCCGCTGCGGTTCCTGCCGCAGCGCCTCGACGTCCTCGACGACGGGCTGAGCGTCGCCGAGAACGTGGCCCGGTTCGCGCCGGGCGCCACCAACAACCGGGTCCGGGCGCGGCTGGCCCGCTTCCTGTTCCGGGGCGCACGCGCCGACCAGCCGGCGGGGACGCTGTCCGGCGGTGAGCGCTTCCGGGCGGCGCTGGCCGCGCTGATGCTGGCCGAGCCGGCGCCGCAGTTGCTGATGCTGGACGAGCCGACGAACAACCTGGACATGGCGAGCGTCCGGCAGCTCACCTCGGCGCTGGAGTCGTACGAGGGAGCACTGATCGTGGCCAGTCACGACATGCCGTTCCTCGACTCCGTCGGCGTCACGCGCCGGCTGCTGCTGGAGGAGGGAGAGCTGAGGGAAATCACGACAGGAGCTGTCGGGTATCCCGCCTAGCGTCGGGTCCATGCCCGCATACATCACCCTCACCGGAGCCAGGGAGAACAACCTCAAGGACGTCACCCTCCGCATCCCGAAGGACCGGCTGACCGTGTTCACCGGTGTTTCGGGGTCGGGGAAGTCGTCCGTCGTCTTCGACACGATCGCGGTGGAGTCGCAGCGCCAGCTCAACGAGACGTTCACGTGGTTCGTCCGCAACCGGCTGCCCAAGTACGAGCGGCCGCACGCGGACGCCATCGAGGACCTCTCCCCCGCGATCGTCGTCGACCAGCGGCCGATCGGGGGCCACTCGCGGTCCACGGTCGGCACGATGACGGACGTCTGGTCGGTGATCCGGGTGCTGTTCTCCCGGCACGGCACCCCGAGCGCCGGTCCGGCGACGGCGTACTCGTTCAACGACCCGTCGGGCATGTGCCCCGAGTGCGACGGGCTCGGGCGGACGGTGCGGCCCGACTGGGACCGCATCCTGGACCCTGACCGCTCCCTGGCCGACGGGGCGGTCCGGTTCCCGCCGTTCGCCGCCGGGACGTGGCAGGGGCAGGCGTACACCAACAGCGCCGGTCTCGACCCGCACAAGCCGGTCGGGCGGTTCACCGCCGCCGAACGGGAGTTCCTGATGCGGGGACGGCCCGGCAGCAAGGTCACCGTGAACGGCTCGGGCGGCACCTGGACCACCGAGTACGAGGGGCTCGCGGACCGCTTCGAACGGCTGTACCTCAAGCGGGACCTCTCGGCGATGAGCCAGAGGACCCGTGACATGGTGCGGGAGTTCCTCGCCGAGGGCGTCTGCCCGGCCTGCCGGGGTGCCCGGCTGAACGAGGCCGCGCTCGCCACGCGGATCGCCGGACGGTCCATCGCCGACTGCGCCCGGATGCAGGTCACCGACCTGATCACCGTGCTGAACGAGATCACCGATCCGGTCGCCCGGCCGGTCGCCGCGGCCGCCGTCGCCGCCCTGGAGCGGATCGAGAGGATCGGCCTCGGCTACCTCAGCCTCGGCCGGGAGACCTCCACGCTGTCCGGCGGCGAGGGCCAGCGGCTGAAGACGGTGCGGCACCTCGGGTCCAGCCTGAGCGGGATGACGTACATCTTCGACGAGCCCAGCGTCGGCCTGCACCCCAGGGACGTGCACCGCCTCGGAGAACTGCTGCTGCGGCTGCGCGACAAGGGCAACACGGTGCTGGTCGTCGAGCACGACCCGGACGTGATCGCGCTGGCCGACCACGTCGTCGACATGGGGCCGGGGGCCGGCGCACGGGGCGGCCGGGTGGTGTTCGAGGGAACGCCGCGGGAACTGGCCGCCTCGGACACCCCGACCGGACGGTGCCTGGGCCGGCGCACGGAGGTCAAGGAAGAGGTGCGCGGGGCGCGCGGCGAGCTGTGGGTCAAGGGTGCCGGCCGGCACAACCTGCGGAACGTGACGGTGCGGTTCCCGGCCGGGGTGCTGACCGCGGTGACCGGGGTCGCCGGGTCCGGCAAGAGCACCCTGGTCGCCGAGCTCACCGCGGCCCACCCCGACGCCGTGGTGGTCGACCAGTCGTCCATCGGGATCTCGGCGCGGTCCACCCCGGCCACGTATCTCGGGATCATGGACACCGTGCGGAAGATCTTCGCGCGGGAGACGGGACGGGAGCCGGGCCTGTTCAGCTTCAACTCCGCCGGCGCGTGCGCGACCTGCGAGGGCCGCGGCGTCATCTACACGGACCTGGCGTTCATGGACCCGGTGACCACGACCTGCCACGACTGCGAGGGCCGGCGATTCAAGGACGAGGTGCTGCGGCTGACGGTCCGCGGCCGTTCCATCGCCGACGTGCTGGGGATGACGGCCGACGAGGCGCTGTCCTTCCTCGACGACGCGGGCGTGCGCCGCCGGCTGCGCGCGCTGCGGGACGTCGGGCTCACCTACCTCACCCTCGGCCAGCCGCTGTCCACGCTCTCGGGCGGTGAGCGCCAGCGCATCAAACTGGCCACCCGGCTGCACCGCACGGGGGCGGTGTACGTCCTCGACGAGCCGACCACCGGACTCCACATGGCGGACGTGGACGGCCTGGTCGCGCTGCTGGACCGGCTCGTGGACGCGGGGAACACCGTGATCGTCGTCGAGCACAACCTCGACGTGGTCGCCCGCGCCGACTGGGTGATCGACCTCGGCCCGGACGGGGGCCGCAACGGCGGCCGGGTGGTCTTCGAGGGGACGCCGTCCGAACTCCTGGAGGCGGAGGGTTCCTTCACCGCGGAACATCTGCGGCTGGCGGGGCGGGGGACGCGGCCGCACCCCCGGGGCACGTCCGGCGACCCGGAGGACCGGACCGTGTGACGTGTCTCTCGGCACAGGCGCGCGACGTTGAGCAGGGGCCTTTACGGAGCATTTAACCTACGCTCTCGTAACCTACGGTTTCGTAGCCTACGATCCCGTAGGTTCCCGGCTCCGCTCGCCGGGCTCTGTATCCGCTCTGTCGCACGTCCCCTGGAGTACCCGTGACGATCACTTCTCCCCACCTCGGCTCTTCCGCCGCTTGGACCGACGCCCGGCTGCTGTACGCCTTGGAGGAAGTGGTCGAGAAGGAGCTCAACCGGCACCTGGGGGTCGCCAAGGACTGGATGCCGCACGAGTACGTGCCGTGGACCGACGGCCGCAACTTCCCCGGCCAGTTCGAGGACGGGGAGGCCTGGGAGAAGGACCAGTCCAAGGTCACCGAGATCGGCCGGATCGCCCTGGTGGTGAACCTGCTGACCGAGGACAACCTGCCCAGCTACCACCACGAGATCGCGACCCTGTTCGGCCGCGACGGCGCCTGGGGCACCTGGGTGCACCGCTGGACCGCGGAGGAGGGCCGGCACGGCATCGTGATGCGCGACTACCTGCTCACCTCGCGCGCCGTGGACCCGGACAAGCTGGAGCAGTTCCGCATGGCCCACATGAGCGAGGGCTTCGAGTCGGACAACCGGCACTCGATGCTGCACTCGGTGGCCTACGTCGCCTTCCAGGAGCTGGCCACCCGCATCTCGCACCGCAACACCGGCCACCAGTCCGGCGACCCGGTCTGCGACCGCATGCTGGCGCGCATCGCGACCGACGAGAACCTGCACATGGTCTTCTACCGGAACCTGCTCAAGGCCGCCTTCGAGCTCGCGCCGGACCTGACGATGCAGGCCGTGCGGGACGTGGTCGTGAACTTCCGCATGCCCGGCCACGGCATCCCCGGTTTCGAGCGGGCCGCCGCGCAGATGGCCATCGGCGAGGTCTACAACCTGCGCATCCACCACGACGACGTCATCCAGCCCGTGCTGCGCTTCCTGAAGATCATGGAGATCGACGGCCTGGGCCCCGAGGGCCTCAAGGCGCAGGAGGAGCTCGGGCTGTTCATGAACGGGCTGGACACCGAGGCCGCCAAGTTCGACGAGAAGCTGGCGGCGCGCAAGGCCCGGATGGCGGCGCGCAAGGCGGGCTGATCCGCCCCACGCCGTCGGCGTGCCGAGGCCCCGGCCGGTGACGACACCGCCCGGGGCCGTCCGCCGTGCGGGGGGAGGGTGCACCGGTGCGTGCCCGGGCCGGACCGGCTCAGCGCGAGGTGCGCCGCAGGGCCTGCCGTTCCTTCTCCGACAGGCCGCCCCAGACGCCGAAGCGCTCGTCGTGGGCCAGCGCGTAGTCGAGGCAGGCCGACCGGATCGGACACAGGGCGCAGATCCGCTTCGCGTCCCGGACGGAGCTGCCGGGCTCGGGGAAGAAGAAGTCTCCCCCGGTCTGGGCGCACAACGCCTCCTGCTGCCAGTCCAGGTCGGGCGTCGCGATCGTGTCGATGAGCATGGTGAGCAGCGTGCCCGACGGCGAAAAACGTCCGATCAACGCGCGATCAACGCCTGGCCGGCCCCGGCCCGCGGCAGCCCCCCGCTCACCGAGGGTGCCCCCGGCGGGGGCGCGACGCACGGCGGCGCGCGGAGGCGGGGGCCCTTCGTCGGTGGAAGACTCGGCAGTGCAGGCAACGGGACCTTTCGAGGAGGGCCAGCATGCTCACCACCCGTTTCGTCACCGGCGCTCCGAACTGGATCGATGTCGGCGCTCCCGACACCGACGCCGCCGCGTCCTTCTACGGGGGTCTCTTCGGCTGGGAACTGCGTTCCGCGGGGCCCGACGCCGGGGGGTACGGCTTCTTCCAGCTCGACGGCCGGACGGTGGCCGGTGCCATGCCCGTCACGCCGGAGCAGGGACCACCGTCCTGGACGGTGTACTTCCAGGCCCCGAGCGCGCAGGCCGCGGCCGACGCCTCCGCGCAGGCGCACGGCGGTGTGCTGATGCAGCCGGCGGACGTCATGGGCCTCGGCGTCGTGGCGGTCCTCGCCGACCGGTCCGGAGTGCCGTTCGGCATCTGGCAGCCGGGCCGGCTCGGGGGCGTGGACGCGGCCGGTGAGCCCGGCGCGCTGTGCTGGGTCGAGCTGTACACGCCGGACGTCGCCGCCGAGGCCGCGTACTACCACGCGGTGCTGGGCCTGGAGACCTCCGCCGTGCCCTTCCCCGGCGCGGGCACGTACACCTGTGTCAATCCGGGCGGGGAGGGCGAGGAGAGCATGTTCGGCGGCGTCGTCGCGCTCGCCGACGACCCGCTGGAGACGGACGCCCACTGGCTGCCGTACTTCGCGGTGGACGACGCGGACAGGGCGGTCGCCCGGACCGGGGAGCTGGGCGGCACGGTGCGGATGCCCGCGAGGGACATCGAGGGCGTCGGGCGCCTCGCCCGGCTCGCCGACCCGCACGGCGCACGGTTCGCGGTGCTGCACCCCGCGCCCCGGCAGGAGTAGCCGGGCCGCCGGCTACGCGGACGCGCGGCGCACGAGGGTGGTCGGCAGGATCACCCCGCAGGACGCCTCCGGGCAGCCCCGGCCCGCGCCCGGCCCGCGCCCCTCGCCGTCCGCGAGGTGTTCCTCCCCCGCCGTCCCGCGCAGCAGCAGACGGGCCATCAGGCGGCCCATCCCCTCGATGTCCTGGCGGACCGTGGTCAGCGGCGGGTCCGTCTGCTCGGCGACGGGCAGCATGTCGTCGAAGCCGGCCACCGCCACGTCGTCCGGCACCCGGCGTCCGTTCTCGCGCAGCACCCGCAGGGCGCCCGCGGCGGTGAGGTCGTTGGCGGCGAACACGGCGTCCACCTCCGGGCACCTGTCCAGCAGTTCGCGCATGGCCCGTTCACCGCCGGCCGGGGTGAAGTCCCCGGACGCGACCAGCCCCGCGCCGGCGTCGCCGACCACGTCGCGGTAGCCGGCGAGGCGGTCGGCGGCGGAGGTCTGGTCGAGCGGGCCGGTGATGTGCGCGACGCGGCTGCGGCCGAGGCCGGTCAGGTGGCGTACGGCCTCGCGGGCGCCGCCCCGGTTGTCGCTGTCCACGTAGACGACGTCGTGCGCGCCGTCGTCCCAGCCGGGGCGTCCGCCGAACACGGTCGGCACGCCCGCGCCGCGGACGAGGGCGGGCAGCGGGTCGTCCAGGTGCAGGGAGAAGACGAGGGCGCCGTCGACGTGCCCGCCGGCCAGGTAGCGGCCGACGCGGGCGTGGTCCTCGCGGCCCTCGGTGAGCAGGAGGACGAGCTGGTTGTCGTGGGCGGTCAGTTCCTTGCTGATGCCGCGCAACTGCTGGGCGAAGTAGGGGTCGGAGAAGACCCGCGCCTCCGGTTCGGCCGCGACGACGGCGACGGCGTCGTGACGTCTGGTCACCAGGCTCCGGGCGGCCCGGTTGGGGACGTAGCCGAGCTCCTCGACCGCGCGCCGCACGCGCTCGGCGAGCTCCTGGCGCACCCCGCGCGCCCCGTTGACCACGCGGGAGACGGTGGCCCGCGAGACCCCCGCCCGGGCGGCCACGGCCTCCAGTGTGGGGCGCGGCGCGGTGTCGGTCACGGGCGCTCCTCCTCGGCGACTGCCGCTCAGGATAGCGGCAGGTCGCCGGGCGGAACGGGGCCTCGGGCCCTCGCCCGGCGCCCCGGACACCGGCGGTCAGGACTTCTGCCCGGCGCGCTCGGACGAACCGGGAACGGACGGGCGGCGGTTCGCGTCCGGCCACACCGGGCTCCAGGTGCACGGCACCGCGGAGGTGGTCTCGTACCGCGACGTGCGGATCAGGGAGCCGCAGGGCCCGGCTTCCTGGCCCGGCTCGGCTGTACCCGCCTGGGTTCTCCCGGCATCTTCGGGTACTCGGGGGGGTACGGCAGATCGCCGAGTCCGTGGTCCCGCTCGTCCTTCGCCGCCAGCTCCAGCAGGGCGTCGAGGGAGTACGCGTGACCGTCCATGTCCGCGTGCACGTCGCCGAGTTCGGCGAAGCGCGCGGGCATGGTCGTGATGTCGAAGTCCCGCGGGTGCGCGACGCCGACCTCCTCCCAGCGCAACGGCGCGGAGACGGGGGCGTGCGGGCGGGGGCGGACCGAGTAGGCGGAGGCGATGGTGCGGTCCCGGGCGGTCTGGTTGTAGTCGACGAAGATGCGCTCGCCGCGTTCCTCCTTCCACCACTTGATGGTGACCCGCTCCGGCATCCGCCGCTCCAGTTCCCGCCCGACGGCGATGGCGGCGCGCCTGACCTGGGTGAAGGTCCAGCGGGGCTCGATCGGCACGAAGACGTGGATGCCGCGTCCGCCGGAGGTCTTGGGCCAGCCGCGCAGTCCGCCGAACTCCTCCAGCACCGCCCGCAGTTCGTGGGCGGCGCGGACGGCGTCGTCGTAGTCGGTGCCGGGCTGCGGGTCGAGGTCGAGGCGCAGCTCGTCGGGGTGGTCGACGTCGCCCCGGCGCACCGGCCAGGGGTGGAAGGTGAGGGTGCCGTACTGGGCGGCCCAGACGACCGCGGCCTGTTCGGTGGGGCACATCTCGTCGGCGCTGCGTCCGCTGGGGAAGGTGATGTGCGCGGTGGGGATCCAGTCGGGCATGCCCTTGGGCGCGCGCTTCTGGTAGAACCACTCGCCGGTGATGCCGTCCGGGTAGCGCTCCAGGGTGGTGGGCCTGTCGCGCAGGGCGCGCAGGATGCCGGGGGCGACCGCCTGGTAGTAGCGGGCGACGTCCAGCTTGGTGTAGCCGTGCTCCGGGAAGAACACCTTGCCCGGGCTGGACAGCCGTACGGTCCGCCCGTCCGTCTCCAGTTCCACCGCTTCCGCCATGCGAGCCACGGTAGGCGTACCCCGCGCACTTCGCATATCGCGCATTCGGGGCGCCGGGCGCGCAGAATCGGTGCATGGATCTTCCCGTGATGCCGCCCGTGAAGCCGATGCTCGCCAAGTCCGTGGCGAAGATCCCGCCGGGGATGCAGTACGAGGCGAAGTGGGACGGCTTCCGGGTGATCGTGTTCCGCGACGGCGGTGAGGTGGAGTTCGGCAGCCGGACGGGCAAGCCGCTGACCCGGTACTTCCCCGAGCTGGTGGAGGCCGTGCGGGAGCGGCTGCCGGAGCGGTGCGTGGTGGACGGCGAGATCGTGATCGCGCGGGAGGGGCACCTGGACTTCGACGCGCTGACCGAGCGGATCCATCCGGCGGACTCCCGGGTGCGGATGCTGGCCGAGCGGACGCCGTCCTCGCTGGTCGCCTTCGACCTGCTGGCACTGGACGACGAGTCGCTGCTCGACGTGCCGCTCACCGACCGGCGGGCGCTGCTGGTCCGGGCGCTGGCGGACGTCACCCCGCCGGTGCACGTGGCTCCCGCGACGGAGGACGTCGAGGTGGCCCGGCAGTGGTTCGAGCAGTACGAGGGGGCGGGGCTGGACGGCGTCGTCGCCAAACCGCTCGACCTGCGCTACCGCCAGGACGAGCGGGCCATGTTCAAGGTCAAGCACGAGCGCACGGCGGACGTCGTCGTCGCCGGGTACCGCCTCCACAAGAGCGGGCCGGTGGTCGGCTCCCTGCTGCTCGGCCTGTACGACGACCGGGGCCGGCTCCAGCACGTGGGGGTGAGCGCCGCGTTCTCCATGAAGCGCCGGGCCGAGCTGGTCCAGGAGCTGGAGTCGCTGCGCATGGACGACGTCCGGGGGCATCCGTGGGCGGCCTGGGCCGAGGAGGCCGCGCACGAGTCGGCGCGGCTGCCCGGCGCGCCGAGCCGCTGGTCGGGCAAGAAGGACCTGTCCTGGGTGCCGCTGAGGCCCGAGCGGGTCGCGGAGGTGGCGTACGACCACATGGAGAACGGGGCGCGCTTTCGGCACACGGCCCGGTTCCGCCGCTGGCGGCCGGACCGCACGCCGGAGAGCTGCACGTACGCGCAGCTGGAGGAGCCGGTCCGCTACGACCTGGCGGAGATCCTGCGCGGTCCCTGAGCCCTACGGCTTCATCAGGACCTTGACCGCGCCGTCCTGCTTCTTCTGGAACATCTCGTACGCGTGCGGCGCCTCGGCCAGGGGGACGCGGTGGGTGGCGAAGTCGTCGACGCCGAGCGGGTCCTCGTCGGTCAGGTACGGGACGATCTCGTCGCTCCAGCGGCGCACGTTCGCCTGCCCCATGCGCATCTGGATCTGTTTGTCGAACATCGTCAGCATCGGCATCGGGTCGGCCATGCCGCCGTAGACGCCGCTGAGCGAGATCGTGCCGCCGCGGCGCACCAGGTCGATGGCGGTGTAGAGGGCGGCGAGCCGGTCGATGCTGAAGCGCTCGGCGAGCGGTCCGCCGATGGCCCGGGGCATCACGGCCGCGGACTGCTGGACGAGCTTGGCCACGGTGCTGCCGTGCGCCTCGGTGCCGACCGCGTCGATCACGGCGTCGGGGCCGCGGCCTCCGGTCTGGTCGTGGATGGCGGCGACCAGTTCCTTCTCGTTGTCGAAGGACCGCAGGTCGTACGTCTCCACGCCACGCGCCCGGGCCCGCTCCAGTCGCTCCGGCACCAGGTCCACGCCGAACACGCGTCCGGCGCCCCTGAGCCGGGCGATCCGGCAGGCCATGTCGCCGATGGGCCCGAGCCCGAGCACGGCGACGCTGCCGCCCTGCGGGACCGCGGCGTACTCGACCGCCTGCCAGGCGGTGGGCAGCACGTCGGAGAGGTAGACGAACCGGTCGTCGGCGGGCCCCTCGGGCACCTTGATGGGCCCGTACTGGGCCTGCGGAACACGCAGGTACTCGGCCTGGCCGCCGGGCACCGCGCCGTACAGACGGGTGTAGCCGAACAGCGGGGCTCCCATGCCCTCGCCGGTGACCTGGGTGGTCTCGCACTGGGTGGGCAGCCCGGTGTCGCACATGTAGCAGTGCCCGCACGCGATCTGGAACGGCACCACGACCCGGTCTCCGGGCCTGAGGCCGCTCACCTCGGGCCCGACCTCCTCCACGATGCCCATGGGCTCGTGGCCGAGGATGTCGCCCGGTGTCATGAACGGCGTCAGCACCTCGTAGAGGTGCAGGTCGGAGCCGCACAGGCCGGTGGACGTGACGCGGATGACCGCGTCCGTCGGTTCCTGGATCTTCGGGTCGGGGACGTCCTCGACCCGCACGTCCCGCTTGCCCTGCCAGACAACTGCCTTCATCGCCTCGCGCTCCCTCCGTCGCCCTGCGCGTCGGTGTGATGTCGGTGCCGAGTACCCGAGGCCCTCAACGCCCAACCGCCACCCGTGCGGCCGAACAGCGGGATTCCGGGTGCACCGTCGGATCCAGTCGGGTATGGGCACAAACGCCGCTGAAAGCGCACAATCGATGACACAGGACGGTGAGCGGGTGGTCGGAATGCGACGAGGTATCCGCAGGCGAGACCGTGGCGCGCTGCCCGGCACGGCGCCCGGGGCCCGGCGCCGGACCCGGGCCGCCGTCCCGGCGCTGCTGGCCGCGACGGTCGTGGCCTCGCTGTCGGCGGGGTGCACGGGGACCTCGGCGCCGCAGGACGGCGACAGCCGGGCACCGCACCCCCAGCGCTCCGAGAACACGCACGCCACCGGCTCCGTCCTCGCCGTGAAGGTCGACAACGTGCCCGCGGCCCGGCCGCAGACGGGCCTGGACGCCGCGGACCTCGTCTACGTGGAGCCGGTGGAGGGCGGGCTGAGCCGCCTCATGGCCGTCTACGCGACCGGCCTGCCGCAGTCGGTCGGACCGGTGCGCAGCGCCCGTGAGTCCGACCTGGAGCTGCTGCGCCAGTTCGACCGGCCGACGCTCGCCTTCTCCGGCGCGCAGAGCAAGCTGCTCCCGCTCGTCGACCGGGCGCCCCTGCGGGCCGAGCCCCCGGGCAGGACGCCGGGCGCCTACGTCCGCGACGAGGGCCGGGCCGCCCCGCACAACCTCTACGTACGGCCCGGCCGCCTGCTGCCGTCGCCCGCCGGCTCGGCCGCGCTGACCACGGGCTTCCACTACGGCGAGGCTCCCGGGGGCGGGCGGGCAGAGTCCTCGCGCACGGTGCGCTACCCGGCGGCGAGCTTCACCTTCACCTGGTCGGCGCACCGCGACCGCTGGCTGGTCGCCATGGACGGCGAGCCGGCCGTCATGACGGGCGGCGGACGTCCCGCCCCGGCGACGGTCGTCGTCCAGCACGTGACGGTGCGCGAGTCCGCCTTCCGCGACTTCCGGGGCAGCAACTCGCCGTACGTGGAGTCGGTCGGCGCCGGGAAGGCGGAGGTGCTGCGCGACGGACGCTCCTACGAGGCGACGTGGAAGCGCGGGGCCGCCGACGAGGGCACGGCCTTCACCGCCCGGGACGGCACCCCGCTGAACTTCGCCGCGGGCCCGGTATGGGTGGTGTTCCTCCCGGCGCCCTGACCCCGGACGCCGGGTCAGCCCGGTGACACCACCGGCTCGGCCGGGTTGCGCAGACCCTCGGCCGCGTCCGCGACCCGCTGGATGAGATCGAAGAACACCGCCTGTTCGCCGGCGGACAGCGGGGCGAGGAACACCTGGTTCATCCGAGCCGTCCGCACGGTCAGCCTGCGGTGGACGCGCTCGCCCTCGCCGGTCAGGCGCAGCAGGAAGCGGCGGCCGTCCTGCGGGTCGCGGACCTTGTCGAGCAGTCCGCGACGGCCGAGCCTGCTGATCACCTCGGCGATGGTGGACCGGTCGAGTCCCACGCGCTCCCCCACGGTGCGCTGGTCCAGCCCCGGTTCGGCGACGAGCGCGTTGAGGACCGCGAACTGCGGCGAGGTGGTCTCCTCCGAGACCATCGTGTTCCACAGCAGGTGGTGCGCCTGCTGCAGCCGCCGGGCGAGATGCCCGGGGTGGGTGCTCAGATCGACCGCGGCCATGTGCGCTCCCGTGACTGGATTCGTGAGTGCACTGACGATACATCGGCGGACACGAAGTCGCCCGCACCACCATCAAGCGCTCTACCTCGTGTTTCTCCCGGTCTTGACGCCCCGGGCGTCCGGTGGCAGCGTGTGGGTCACCTCGCTGAAATACTCAGTGCCCTGATTAATTCGCCGGGATGCACGTTCCGGTGATCCGGGGGCGCTTGGAAGAGATGGGGCTTCTCGGATGGACAAGGTGGTGGCCACGGCCGCCGAAGCAGTGGCCGACGTGCCGGACGGCGCATCGCTCGCGGTGGGCGGCTTCGGGCTGGCCGGTGTGCCGAACGTACTGATCCAGGCGCTGTACGAGCGCGGGACCGGCGGACTGTCGGTGGTCTCCAACAACTGCGGTGCGATGGACTCCGGCCTCGCCGTCCTGCTCGCCGCGGGGCGGATCACGCGCGTGACGGGCTCCTACATCGGGGCGAACAAGGAGTTCGCGCGCCAGTACCTGGCCGGCGAGCTGGAGGTGGAGCTGATCCCGCAGGGCACGCTCGCCGAGCGGCTGCGGGCCGGCGGCGCCGGGATCCCCGCGTTCTACACCCCCGCCGGGGTCGGCACGCAGGTCGCCGAGGGCGGGCTGCCGTGGCGCTACGACGGCTCGGGCGGGGTGGCGCTGGCGTCGCCGCCGAAGGAGGTGCGGGAGTTCGACGGTGCGCAGTACGTGCTGGAGCGCGGCATCCGCACGGACTTCGCCCTGGTGCGGGCGGCGAAGGGCGACCGGCACGGGAACCTCGTCTTCGGCAAGTCGTCGCGGAACTTCAACCCGCTCGCCGCGATGGCGGGCCGCGTCACCGTCGCCGAGGTGGAGGAACTGGCCGAGCCCGGCGAGATCGACCCGGACGCGGTGCACCTGCCGGGGATCTTCGTGCAGCGCGTGGTCGCGCTGACCCCGGAGCAGGCCGCCGACAAGAAGATCGAACGGCGGACGACATCCGCGCCCTCGGCGCGGGGGACGGTGGGTTCCTGATGGCCTGGACACGTGAGGAGATGGCCGCGCGGGCGGCGCGGGAGCTGCGGGACGGGCAGTACGTCAACCTGGGCATCGGTCTGCCGACGCTGATCCCGAACTACCTGCCCGAGGGTGTGGAGGTGGTCCTGGAGTCGGAGAACGGGATCCTGGGCACCGGCCCGTATCCGGCCGAGGACCGGGTGGACCCGGACCTGATCAACGCCGGCAAGGAGACCGTCACGGTCCTGCCGGGAGCGTCCTTCTTCGACTCGGCGCTGTCCTTCGGGATGATCCGCGGCGGGCACATCGACGTCGCGGTGCTCGGGGCGATGCAGGTGTCCGCCGCCGGTGACCTGGCCAACTGGGCCGTACCCGGGAAGATGATCACCGGGATCGGCGGGGCGATGGACCTGGTCCACGGCGCCCGCACGGTGATCGTGGTGATGACGCACACCGCGAAGGACGGATCGCCGAAGATCGTCCGGGAGTGCGCGCTGCCGCTCACGGGCAAGGCGTGTGTGAACCGGGTCATCACCGACCTCGGGGTCCTCGACGTCACCGGTGACGGCCTCGTACTCGTCGAGACCGCACCCGGTGTCGAGGTGGAGGAGGTCGTCGCCAGGACCGGCGCCGAACTCCTCGTCGCCCACGGCCTGAAGGCGGGGGAACCGGCGTGAACACCGTCTACGTCGTCGACGCCGTACGCACCCCGTTCGGCCGGTACAACGGCTCGCTGGCCCCCGTCCGCCCGGACGACCTGGCCGCGCACGCCGTGCGCCGGCTCCTCGCCCGCACACCGGACCTGGACCCCTCCCGGATCGGGGACGTCTACCTCGGCAACGCCAACGGCGCCGGTGAGGAGAACCGCAACGTCGCCCGCATGGCCGCCCTCCTCGCCGGCCTGCCCACCGGCGTGCCCGGCGTGACCGTGAACCGGCTGTGCGCCTCCGGCCTGGAGGCCGTGATCCAGGCCGCCCGCGCCATCGCCGTCGGCGACGCCTCGATCGCCGTCGCGGGCGGCGTGGAGTCCATGACCCGCGCCCCCTACGTGCTGCCCAAGAACGACAGGCCGTTCCCCGCCGGGCACACCGAGCTGTACTCCACCACCCTCGGCTGGCGCATGGTCAACCCGCTGATGGACCCCCAGTGGACCATCCCCCTCGGGGAGAGCGCCGAACTGATCGCCGAGAAGCACGGGATCGGCCGCGAGCGGCAGGACGAGTTCGCCCTCGCCTCGCACCGCAAGGCGGCGGCGGCCCGGGAAGCGGGCCTGTTCGACGCCGAGCTGGCACCCGTCACGATCCCGCGGCGCAAGGCGGACCCGGTGGTGTTCGCCGCCGACGAGTCGGTGCGGGCCGACACCTCCCCCGAGGCCCTGGCCGGGCTCAAGCCGTCCTTCCGCACGGAGAACGGCACGGTCACGGCCGGCAACGCCTCACCCCTCAACGACGGCGCCGCCGCCCTGCTCCTGACCGACGAGGAGGGCCTGAGGGCCACCGGCCGCGAGCCGCTGGCCCGTATCTCGGCGACCGGCGTGCACGCCCTCGACCCCGACTACTTCGGCCTCGCCCCCGTGGAAGCCGTCAACCGGGCCCTGGCGAAGGCGGGCAGGACCTTCGCCGACCTGGACGTGCTCGAACTCAACGAGGCCTTCGCCGCACAGGTGCTCGGCTGCGTGGCCGAGTGGCCCGAGTTCGACCCCGCGATCCTCAACCCCCAGGGCGGCGCCATCGCGCTGGGCCACCCGCTCGGCGCCTCCGGCGCCCGCCTCGCCGGCACCGTCGCCCACCAGCTCGCCCGCAAGGGCTCCGGCACCGGCGTCGCCACCCTCTGCATCGGCGTCGGCCAGGGCCTCGCCCTCGTCCTCGAACGCTAGGAAGCGCACAGGTATCCCCATGACCCTCACCCAGCAGGACATCGACGCGGAGATCGCGGCCGAACGCGCCGCGTACGGCAAGCGGGTCGCCGACGGCGCGCCCGTCGAGCACCACCCGCGCCGCGACTACGCCCCCTACCGCTCCTCGGTGCTGCGCCACCCCAAGCAGCCGCCGGTCGCCATCGACGTCACCAGGGACCCGGAACTGGTGGAGCTGTCCTCCCCCGCCTTCGGCGAGCGGGACATCACCGGGGTGGACAACGACCTGACCCGGCAGCACACCGGTGAGCCCGTCGGCGAGCGCATCACGGTCTCCGGGCGGCTGCTGGACCGCGGCGGACGGCCCGTGCGCGGCCAGCTCGTCGAGATCTGGCAGGCCAACTCGGCCGGCCGCTACGCCCACCGGCGCGAGCAGCACGACGCCCCGCTGGACCCGAACTTCACCGGCGTGGGCCGCACCCTCACCGACGACGACGGCTGCTACCGCTTCACCACGATCCAGCCCGGCCCCTACCCCTGGCGCAACCACGTCAACGCCTGGCGCCCGGCCCACATCCACTTCTCCGTCTTCGGCACGGCGTTCACGCAGCGGCTGGTGACGCAGATGTACTTCCCGAACGACCCGCTGTTCCCGTACGACCCGATCCTGCAGTCCGTGACGGACGACGCCGCCCGGCAGCGGCTGGTGGCGACGTACGACCACAGCCTGTCGGTGCCGGAGTTCTCGCTCGGCTACCACTGGGACATCGTGCTCGACGGACCGAACGCCACCTGGATCGAAGAAGGACGCTGACCGGCATGACGAAGACCGACACCGCCCGCCCCGAGGCCGTGCTGCCCACCCCGTCGCACACCGTCGGCCCGTTCTACGGCTACGCGCTGCCCTTCCGCGGCGGCGAGGACATCGCGCCGCTCGGCCACCCGGACACCGTCACCGTGCACGGCCACGTGTACGACGGCGAGGGCGTGCCGCTGCCCGACGCGCTGCTGGAGGTCTGGGGCCCGGACCCCGACGGCAACGTGCCGACCGCCGACGGCTCGATGCGGCGCGACCCCGCCTCCGGTGGCTTCCTCGGCCGCAACGGCGTGGAGTTCACCGGCTTCGGCCGCATCCAGACCGACGCCGACGGGCACTGGTACGCCCGGACCCTGCGGCCCGGGGCACGCGGACGGAACGCGCCGTACCTCAGCCTGTGCGTGTTCGCACGCGGGCTGCTCGTGCACCTGTTCACCCGCATCTACCTGCCGGGCGACGAGGCGGCGCACGCCGCGGACCCGCTGCTGTCCCGCGTGGCCGCGGAGCGCCGCGACACGCTGATCGCCCGGGACGAGGGCAACGGCACGTACCGTTTCGACATCCGCCTTCAGGGCGAGGGCGAGACGGTCTTCCTGGAGTTCCGGTGACATCACCCGCCGATTCCGCCGACGGCGCCCCGAGCCTGCTCGCCCCCGGGTGGGCGGGCTCGCCGGCCGCCGCCTCGACCTCCGACGCCGCGTACCTGCGGGCCCTGCTCGACGCGGAGGCGGCGCTGACCCGGGCCTGGGCAGGGCTCGGGCTCGCCCCCGCCGAGGCGGCGACGGCGGTCACCGAGGCCGCCGACCCGCACCGCTTCGACATGCGCTCCCTCGCCGAACGCGCCCGCGGCGGCGGCAACCCGGTCATCCCGCTGGTCGCCGATCTCACGGCGGCGGTCGGCGAGGAGTACGGGCCCTACGTCCACCGGGGCGCGACCAGCCAGGACATCCTGGACACGGCGACGATGCTGGTCGCCGTCCGCACACTGGGCCCGGTGCTCGCCGACCTCACCCGGACCGAACGGGCGCTGGCCCGGCTCGCCGCCGAGCACCGCGACACGGCGATGCCGGGCCGGACGCTGACCCAGCACGCCGTGCCGACCGCGTTCGGGCTGAAGGCCGCCGGCTGGCGTTCGCTGGTCCTCGACGCCCGGGACCGCGTCACCGCCGTGCGCGACTCGCTGCCCGCCCAGCTCGGCGGTGCGACGGGCACGCTGTCGGCGTTCGGGGCGTACGGCGCGCCGGACCCGGTCGCACTGCCCGCCGCGTACGCCCGCGAACTCGGCCTCGCCGCACCCCTGTTGCCGTGGCACACGCTGCGCACCCCGGTCGCCGATCTGGCCGGCTGCCTCGCCTTCGCCGCCGGGGCCCTCGGGAAGCTCGCCGTGGACGTGCTCACCCTCGCCCGCACCGAGATCGGCGAGGTCGCGGAGGGCAGCGGCGGCGGCTCGTCGGCGATGCCGCACAAGGCCAACCCGGTGCGGTCCACGCTGATCGCGGCCGCCGCCCGGCGCGCCCCGCAGCTCGCGGCCACCCTGTACGGCTCGCTGGCCGCCGAGGACGAGCGCCCGGCCGGCGCCTGGCACGCCGAGTGGGAGCCGCTGCGGGAGCTGCTGCGGCTGACCGGCGGTGCCGCGCGCGACGCCGCCGAACTCGCCGAGGGGCTGCGGGTGCACCCGGACAGGATGCGCGCCGGCCTCGGCCTCACGCACGGGCTGATCGTGTCCGAGCGGCTCTCGGCCGAACTGGCCCCGGTGCTCGGGCGGGCCCGCGCCAGAGCACTGCTGACCGAACTGGCCCGGCGGACCTACGCCGAGGATCGCAGTCTGGGCGAACTCCTCGCCGAAGTACCGGAGTTGCGGGGCCTCGACCTGGCCGCCGCGACCGATCCCGCCCGCTGCACCGGCTTCGCCGGAGCACTGACCGACCGCGCTCTGGAGCGACGTTGACCATGCTCGACCACCTGTCCGAAGGCCCCGAATCCGCTCCCCCGCTGCTGCTGGGCCCCTCCCTCGGCACCTCCCGCGCCCTGTGGGACGAGGTGGCGCCCGAACTGTCCGTCGGGCACCGGGTGATCCGCTGGGACCTGCCGGGGCACGGCGGTTCCGCGGCGGACCTGATCGGAGCCGGCGCCACCGTCGGCGACCTCGCCGGCCTGGTGCTCACGCTCGCCGACTCGCTCGGCGTACGGCGGTTCGCGTACGCGGGCGTGTCCCTGGGCGGCGCGGTGGGCCTGCACCTGGCGGTGCACCACCCCGAGCGGCTGTCCTCGCTGGCCGTGGTCTGCTCGTCGGCGCACTTCAACGGCGAGAAGCCGTGGCGGGAACGGGCCGCGCTGGTACGCGAACAGGGGCTGGCCGAGCTGGCCCGCAGCGCGCACGCCCGCTGGTTCACGCCCGGGTTCACCGTGCCGCGACTGGTCCGCGACCACCGGGAGGCCGACCCCGGGGCGTACGCCGCGTGCTGCGACGCGCTGGCCGCCTTCGACCTGCGGGACCGGCTCGGCGAGATCTCCGCGCCGACGCTCCTGATCGCCGGCCGCGAGGACCCGGCCACGCCGCCCGCGCATCTGCGGGAGATCGCCGACGCCGTGCCCGGCGCCGCGCTGGTGGAGATACCGGGTGCCTCGCACCTGGCGCCCGCGGAACGCCCCGAGGCGGTGCTGACCGCGCTGCGCGCACACTTCGACGGGCGCGCCGAGCGGGGCATGGCGGTCCGGCGCGCGGTGCTGGGCGACGCCCATGTGGACCGGGCACAGGCGCGGCAGACCCCGTTCACCGCCCGGTTCCAGGACTTCATCTCGCGCTACGCCTGGGGCGAGATCTGGACCGACGAGACGCTGTCGCGCCGCGAGCGCAGCATGATCACGATGACGGCGCTGGTGGCGCACGGCCACTACGACGAACTGGCCATGCACGTACGGGCGGCGCGCCGCAACGGGCTCACCGCCGACGAGATCGGTGCCGTGCTGCTCCAGACGGCCGTGTACTGCGGGGTGCCGGCGGCGAACTCGGCGTTCGCGGTGGCCCAGCGGGTGCTGGCCGAGGAGGACGGCACCGCGGGCTGAGCACTCAGCCCACCGGTATCGCCGCCAGTGCCTCGCGGGCCTTGGCCACGAGCCCGTCCGAGCCGCACGAGAGGGCCAGCGCCAGGCCCCGGTTCAGCTCGTCCTCCGAGCGTGCCGCGATGCCGTACTCGACGCGGGCCGCGGCGTGCTCGTACTGGCAGGGCGAGGATTCCAGATAGGTGACCGCCTGGGCGGCGAGCCGGACCGCGCGCGGGCCCGTCTCCAGGGCGGCGGCGCAGCGCAGGGCCTCTCCTATGGCGGTGTCCGTGCCGAACCGCTCGGCCTGGCGGCGTGCGTCGGCGGCCAGTCGGGCGGAGCGGCCGGGGTCCTCCGCGGCGAGGGCCCGGGCGAGGTCGGTCGCCCAGGGGACCACCACGGGGTTGTGCCGTCCGCGTACGGCCGCGGCCTTCTCGGCCGCGTCCAGTTCGTCGATGCCCTCTTCGGTGCGGCCGGTCGCCAGCAGCAGCCGGCCCCGGACGGTGCGCGGGTCGGGCAGCACGATGGTGGACGGGTACGGCGGGGCGAAGCCGTACTGGTCGGCCACGGAGCGGGCCTCCTCGACATGGCCGCGGGCGAGGAGCGTGTCGATCAGGTTGCAGATCGCGGACCAGTACAGCGGCAGCCCGCGGCCCACTCGCTCGGCGATCCGCAGCGATTCGCGCAGGGACTCCTCGGCCTCCTTCAGCCGGCCGCGCCTGCGGTGGCCGAGGCCGACGTAGGCGTGCGCGAGGGCCAGGTGGCCGCCGCTCCAGCCCGCGGTCTCGTAGGCGCGCAGGGCCTCGGTGAACAGCGCTTCGGCGCGGTCGAGCCGGTCGCAGTAGGCGTAGGCGCTGGCCAGCATCATGGGCAGTTCGAGACCCCACTCGGTGTCGGTCCAGCCGAGTCCGGGGGCGAGGCGCCCGTTGACGAGGGCGCGGTCGCACAGCTCGACGACCTCCTCGGCGCTCTCGCCGTGGGTCATGGCGTCGAAGCCGCGCAGGATGAGCAGGGCGCGTTCGGAGTTGTCGCGGCCGGTGCAGGTCGCCGCGAGTTCGGCCAGGCGCGCGGAGCGGCCCGGTGAGGCGGTCTCGCCCGCGTGTATGCCCTCCCACATGTACTGGACGGCCTGCAGGCGCAGTCGCGCCGACGGGTCGGGGTTGCGGGCGGCCTCCGCCTCGACGGTGCGGACGGCCTCCTCGAGCTGGTTGTTGTGCAGGAGGGCCTGGGAGAGGCGGAAGACGGCGTCCACGCGGTGCTCGGCGTCGAGGCCGGGCATGGCGAGGGCCGTCCGCAGGTGCTCGATGGTGGTGGCGGGCGCGGTGAGCAGGGTGGCGCAGCCGAGTTCGTAGAGCACACGGGCGTGCGCCTCGGGCAACGGCGGTTCCTCCAGGGCGCGTTCGAGGCAGCGCCGGGCCGCGTCGGGCGCGCCGACGGCGAGGTGCTCGCGGGCGGCCTCGCGCAGTTGCCGTACGACGTCCTGGTCGTCCTCGGGGTGGACCTGGAGGAGGTGGCGGGAGGCGGCCGCGGCGCCGAGTCCGGAGTCGGTGACGAGCTGGGCGGCGATGCCGTGCATGGCCCGGCGCAGGGCGTCGGGGATGGAGTTGTAGACGTCGGTGGCGATCAGCGGGTGGAGGAACTCCAGGTCGTCGCCGGCGGAGCGGCCGACGGCGCCTTCGGGCTCGGTGAGGATGCGGGCGGTGGCGAGCCGTTCGGCGCAGCGGACGGCGGTGTCGCGGTCGAGGGTGGCGATGCGGGCCACCATGTCGACGGTGACGCCGGTGCCGAGGACGGCGGCGGCCCAGGCGAACCGGGTGGCGTCGATGCCGAGTTCCTCGATGCGGGCGACGAGTCCGCCGCCGCGGGCCGAGCGGTTCAGCTCGCGCAGGTCGGCGGCCCGGGACTCGACGGGTTCCAGTTCGCTGTCGCGGACCTTGGCGAGCAGTTCGACGGTCTCGTAGGGGTTGCCGCCGGTGACGGCCCACACCTCGCGGCAGAACGCGCCGTCGGCGTGGGCGCCCACGGTGGCGCGGGTCAGCCCGGCCGTCGCCTCGGGGGTGAGGGCGCTGAGCGGGGCGAGGGGCCGGCCCGCGGCCTCGGCCGCGGCGAGGTGGTGCGCGCTGTCGCCGGTGACCTCGCCGGGGCGGCGGGCGACGACCACGAGGACGGAGATCTCGTCGAGGCGTTCGGCGAGCGCGGCGAGCCAGCGCAGGGTCTCCTGGTCGGCCCAGTGGACGTCGTCGACGAGCAGGACGAGCGGCCACTCCCGGCCGGCGAGGCGGTGCACGGCGGCGACCAGGCCGTCGCACACGCCCTGCGGGTCGGCCTGCCGGTCGCCGGGTTCGGCTATGCCGAGGGCGGGGCCGGCGATGTCGTACCAGTCGCCCAGGTACTCGCGGGCCTCCTCGGGGAGCATGCAGACGAGGGCCGGCTGGAGCAACTGCCGTACGACGTTGAAGGGGACCGAGCGCAGGATCTCGCCGCCGCGTGCCGACCAGACGGTGCAGCCGCGGGCCTCGGCGATGCGGCGGGTCTCGGCCAGCAGCGCGGTCTTGCCGAATCCGGCCTCGCCCCGGCACACGAGCAGGCTGCCGGGGGACGAGTGGTCCGCGCACAGGGTGTCGACCGCCTGTGTGATGGCGGCGACTTCCTCGTCGCGCTCCCACAGGGACGCCGAGGCTGCGACCGTGGGCCCGCCCTCCGTCATCCCGCTACCTCCCCAAGTCGCCCGAACGACGTACAGGGGTCGAGCCTAGCGGCCGGATCGGCCGTGCGGTGGGTGCTCGGGGCAGCAGTTGCCGTGATGGGTGACATGCGGTAAAGCGCCCGGGACGCGGCCGGCCCGTCACCCGGAGCCGAACCGGACGGCCCGTCGCGGGAGATGGGGCCGGGGGCCCGCGCCGGGGTCTCTCATCCCCCTTTCACCGACGCCTCATACGGTGGGGCCATGACGCAGGTGACTCCTCCCGGGTGGTACCCGGACCCCGGGCAGAAAAGTGACGGTCCCGCCACCGAGCGGTGGTGGGACGGCAAGGCATGGACGGACCAGGTCCGCGCCGCGGGTCCGGCCGCCGCGTGGGCGCCTCCCACGCCGCCGGCGGCGGGCGCACCGGGCGGACCGGCCGGCGCCGCGCCCGGCGGCCCGGGTGGTGCCGTGCCCGGCGGCCCGGGTGGTGCCGTGCCCGGTCCGGTCGACGCGGTGTCAGCGGCTGGCGGCGCGGCCGGAGCGCACGGTGGCGCACCGGGGCCGGCCGGGGCGGTGCCGGGACCGACCGGTGTCGTGCCGGGGGCGTACGCCGCCCCCGGGCCGTACCCGGTGCACCCGGGGTATCCGGGGTACCCCGTGCAGCCGCCGCCCGGCCGGCGGCGCGGTCTGCGCACCGCGATCGCGGTCGCGGCCACCGTGGCGGTCCTGGCCGGCATCGGCGCCGGTGTCTACGTGCTGACCGACGACGACTCGAACGGCGGGGGTTCCGCCTCCCGGCAGCAGGAACAGCGGGAGGAGGGGCCCGGTTCCGGTGGCGGCAGCGGCCCGGACGGCGCGTCCCCCGCGCCGGACGGACCGGGGCGGTCGCAGCCGCCGAGGATCGACAGCGGATCGGTGCCGGACCCGGTCAGCGGGATCAGCCTGCCCATCCCCGACGGCTGGTCGGGGCAGCAGCTCTCGGTCGGCGCGACGGTCACCTCGGACGACAGCTACAAGTGCCCCGGCGACGCCTCGGCGACCTGCACCAAGGGCGGCGCCTACTCGGCCCCCGCCATCGTGCTGGACACCAAGGGCACCACCGCCGAGGAGGTCGCCAAGGCCGACATCGAGGCCAACGCCGAGGAGTCGTACGGCGGCGCGTCCTACGGCGGGATCACCTCGCACGAGGAGCTGGCCTCCGAGGCGGTGACGGTCGCCGGGCAGAAGGGCTACCTGGTGCGCTGGAAGGCGGTCACCAGCAAGGGCTCCGACGGCTACGTCGAATCGCTCGCCTTCCCGTCCCCGGCCGACGCGAAGCGCATCGTCGTCGTCCGCATCGGCGTCGACGTGGAGGAGGGGCAGACGGTGCTCGACGAGATCACGAAGGGCATCGCGGTCTCCTCCGGCGGCGGCAGCGGCCAGGACGTCTGAGCCCCGGACGTCGGTCGGCCGGGCGGGGCCTCCTTCCGCTCAGAGGGAGCCCCGCCCGGCCGGGGGTGCGCGCCGCCCCCGTCCCCACGGTGCGGCGCGGGCAGGTCACCGTCCAGTCATCCCGTGGACGGCGGCCTGGGCATGGAGGTGTCAGGGCAGGCCGAGCGCGGGCAGCACCACGGCGTCCACGAACCGGACGAGGTACTCCGCGTCGGCGTACTCGCCCTCGATGACCGGCCGCATCCGCAGGGCGCCGAACATCTGCGCCGGCACGAACTCCAGCGCCGGATGCCCGGCCGGCACCTCGCCGCGCTCGACTCCGCGCCGCAGGATCTCCCGCAGCGCGGCGATCTCCGGCTCGACCAGCGCCTCGCGCAGCGCGCGCTGCAGCTCCGGGTCCTGCATGACGGCGTGGCCGAGCGCCTGGAGCAGCGTGTCCTTGCCCGACCACTGGCCCGCGGCCCGGGCGGCCCGGCGCAGGTCCTCGGCGAGCGATCCCGTGTCGATGCCGGCGAAGCGAACCCGGCGGCTGGAGCGCAGGGCCGCCGCCACGAACTGCGGCTTCGTCTTCCACTGCCGGTACAGCGTGGACTTGCTGCACCGGGTGCTGGCGGCGACGCCCTCCATGGTCACGGCGTCGTAGCCGCACTCACGGATCTGTTCGAGCACGGCGTCGAAGAACTCCTGCTCACGCTCCGGCGTGAGCTTGGAGCGGCGCGAGGTGCCGACCGTGTCCGGTCGGTCCGCGGCCTGCGACGTCATGCTCTGCTCCTCGCTCGCTCGTGACCCGTTCCCGGTCGCGTCCCGCCGGGATCCGCGGGGTGCGCACCCCAGTGTGGCGCATGTCTATCGATACGGAAGTGTACCGGTACCCCACCGTATCGGTACACTGCCGTATCGGAACGGGGTCGTATCGATGAGAACCGTCACACGGCCCCCGGACCGACGAGCCCGCCGCACCCGGCGGGTCACCGGTCCGGCCAGCACCACCGCACGCACCACCGTCGATGAGGGGGGCCGGGGCATGAACGCCCGCACCGAGCCTGCAGAAGCGGAGCCGGACACCCCGGCGCGACCACCGCTCGTCCGCGAACTCCTGCTCGTGGCGGGACTCTTCCTCGTCTACAAGCTGGCCCGCGGGCTGGCGACGGGGCACACCTCGGAGGCCTTCCGCAACGCGCACCGCGTCTGGGACGGGGAGCGCGCGCTCCGGCTGCCCGACGAGGGCGCGGTGCAGTCCCTGCTGCTGCACGGGGACGTCCCGGTCCACCTGGCCAACACCTACTACGCCGCCGTCCACTTCCCCGCCACCGTGGCCTTCCTGGTCTGGCTCTATCTGCGGCGCCCCGCGCACTACGTGTGGGCCCGCCGGGTGCTGGCGGCGGTGACCGGCGCCGCGCTGGTGCTGCACCTGGCCTTCCCGCTGGCCCCGCCGCGCATGCTGGGCGCGTCCGGGCTGATCGACACGGCCCGGGTGTTCGGGCCCTCGGTGTACGGCCCGCCGCGCACCGACCAGTTGTCGAACCAGTTCGCGGCGATGCCCTCGCTGCACTTCGGCTGGGCGCTGATGCTGGCGGTCGGCCTGATCGCGGCCACCCGGTCGCGGCTGCGGTGGCTGTGGCTGCTGCACCCGGTGCTGACGCTCCTGGTCGTCGTGGGCACCGCGAACCACTACTGGCTGGACGTGATCGTGGCGACCGCCCTGCTCGGCCTCGCGCTCGCGGTCCTGCGCCCGCCGCACGGGGCCCGCCGCTCCCGCCCCGCCGTGCCGCCCGGTTCGGCGGTGCCGCGGCGGCGTGCGGCGCGGCAGGACGGAGCGGGGCGGCGCGAGCCGGCGGGGGCGGCCCGGTGAGCGCCGCGCTGATCGCCGTCCTGCTCTCCCTGGTCTCGTCGGTCGCGTACGCGGCGGCGGCCGTGGCCCAGGAGCGGCTGGCGGCCCGCGACCCGCGTACGGGCGCGCTGCGGATGCTGGGCAGCGGCGCCTGGTGGTGGTCGGTGGCGCTCAACGCGTCGGCCGCGCTGCTGCACGTCGTGGCGCTCAAGTACGGCCCGCTCACGGTGGTGCAGCCGCTCGGCGCGCTCACCCTGGTCGCCGCGGTGCCCCTCGGGGCGCGGCTGGCGGGCCGGCGGGTGAGCGCGGTCGAGTGGCGGGGCACCGGGCTGACGCTGCTCGGGCTGGGCGCGCTGCTGCTGACGGCCTCCGGTCCCGCGCCCGACGACGTGCTGAGCGTGCCCGAGGCGCTGACGGTCGCGGGCGCCACGGCGGCGCTGATCGGCGTGCTGTCGCGGCCCGGTGCCCGGCCGGGCCTGCGGCACGCGACGGCGTCCGGCATCGCCTCCGGGGTCGCCTCGGCGCTCACCCAGACCGTCACGGTCGCCGTCACGGACCGCTCGGGCCCGCTGCTGAGCGTCCAGGTGATCGGGGTGGCGGTGCTGGTGGCGGTCTTCGCGGCGGGCGGGCTGCTGCTGTCGCAGACGGCCTACCGGGGCGGCCTGGGCGCACCGCTCGCGGTGGTGACGCTGGCCAACCCGGTGGCCGCCGCGGTCATCGGCCTCGCGCTGCTGGGCGAGCGGCTGCGCGGCGGCCCGGCCGGTGTGCTGCTCGCGCTGACCGGCGCCGCGCTGGCCGCCTGGGGGGTGGTCCAGCTCAGCCGCCGGACGCCCGAGCGGCACGGCGACCCCCGTCCGGCGGCCGCCGTGCCGGTGCCGGTGCCGGAGGAAGGGCCACCGGAGCCGGTGCCGGTGCCCCGGCAGCCCGGACCGGGGCACCTCACCGCCCTGTGACGCCTACGCCGTGGCGATGGCCGGGTCGCTCACCGACGGCAGTCCGTTCTCCACGTGCCCGGCGAAGCGCCGCAGGAAGGACGGGTCGCCCTCGGCGGTGACCGTGAGGTCGTACCAGCGCCGGCTCTCCGCGAGGTCGACGGTGTGGTGCACGGTGGCTCCGGGGCGCACGGTGACGGCCCCGGCGCGGCCGCCGTAGCCGTCGGTCAGCTTCAGCCGGACGCTCGTCCGCGAGGCGTTGGTGAAGGTCAGCCGGATGTCGTCGCCGGTGTGCCGGGCGGTGACCTCGGGCCCGGCGCCGCGGTTCCCGCCCCGGAAGACGCGCAGGAACCCGTTGGGGCCGTGCACGGTCAGGTCGTACGAGCCGCCCGAGTACACCGAGTTCCAGGTGTCGGCGATGCTCTTGCCGGCCTCGGTCGTGTAGGTCCACGGGCCGTCGCCGCGGTTTCCGGAGGTGACGAGGAAGGCGGCACCGGCCCGGGCGCCGGAGGCGAAGGTGAGCGTGAACGTCCCTCCCGCGGCGTCCACGGAACCGTCCACGCGCGGGTCGTAGCGCAGCGGGCGGGCGGGGCGCAGACCGGGCTCCTGGCGGGGCATGTCCGGGTCGGCCGGGGGCGTCGGGCGGTAGTCCGGGTGGCGCTCGCGGTCGCGCGGTTCGTAGGCGTCGGTGTCCGGCAGCCGGGCGGGCCGGCCGTCCGGGCGGGAGAAGTCGAAGGCGGACGTCAGATCGCCGCAGATCGCGCGCCGCCACGGGGAGATCTGGGGTTCGCGCACCCCGAAGCGGCGCTCCATGAACCGGACGACCGAGGTGTGGTCGAAGGTCTCGGAGCAGACCCAGCCGCCCTTGCTCCACGGGGAGACGACCAGCATGGGCACGCGCGGGCCGAGTCCGTAGAAGCCCTCGACGTGGGTGGCGCTGCCCGGGAAGACGTCGAGGGAGGTGTCGACGGTGGACAGTCCCTGGGCGGCGGACTTCGGCGGCAGCGGCGGCACCACGTGGTCGAAGAAGCCGTCGTTCTCGTCGTAGGTGAGGAACAGGGCGGTCCTCGCCCACACCGCGGGGTTGGAGGTGAGCGCGTCCAGGACCTGGGAGATGTACCAGGCGCCGTAGTTCGAGGGCCAGTTGGAGTGCTCGGAGAACGCCTCCGGGGAGACGATCCACGATATCTGCGGCAGCGTCCCGGCCTTGACGTCGGCGCGGAGCCGGTCGACGTAGCCCTCGCCGCTGCGGACGTCGGTGCCGGTGCGGGCCTTGTCGTACAGCGGTTCGCCGGGTCGGGCGTTGCGGTACGTGTTGAAGTACAGCAGGGAGTTGTCGCCGTAGTTGCCGCGGTAGGCGTCGCCGATCCAGCCCCAGGAGCCCGCCGCGTCCAGGCCGTCGCCGATGTCCTGGTAGATCTTCCAGGAGATCCCGGCCTCCTCGAGGCGCTCGGGGTACGTCGTCCAGTCGTAGCCGCGCTCGTCGTTGCCGAGGACCGGGCCCCCGCCCTCACCGTCGTTCCCGGTGTGGCCCGACCACAGGTAGTAGCGGTTGGGGTCGGTGGAGCCGATGAAGGAGCAGTGGTAGGCGTCGCAGACGGTGAAGGTGTCGGCGAGCGCGTAGTGGAAGGGGATGTCCTCACGGGTCAGGTACGCCATGGTGGTGGTGCCCTTGGCGGGCAGCCAGCGGTCGTACTTGCCGTTGTGGTAGGCCGCCTGGCCGTCGGGCCAGCCGTGCGGCAGCCCCTCCAGGAACTGCATGCCGAGGTCGTCGGCCTCGGGGTGGAAGGGCAGCACCTCCGTGCCGTCGCTCTTCCGCTGGTGCCAGACCGACTTGCCGGAGTCCAGGGTCACCGGGTGCGGGTCGCCGAATCCGCGGACGCCGCGCAGTGAGCCGAAGTAGTGGTCGAAGGACCGGTTCTCCTGCATGAGGACCACGATGTGCTCGACGTCCTCGATGCTTCCCGAACGGTGGTTGGCGGGCAGTGCGGCGGCCCGCTCGATGCTCGCGGACAGCGCGCTGAACGCCGCGGTGGCGCCCGCCAGTTGGAAGAAACGGCGCCGGTTGACTTCGGGCATGGGGTGAGAAGCCTCTCGCCTCGGGGGTGGGGGGACCCGTCGGCCGGTGTCGGACGGTACCGGGCCGGTGACGGAATGCGCGCGAAAGGAGTGTTCCAGGAGCACCAAACGTCAGGGAAGGGTTCGGTGGCGTTGATGTGAAAGTCGCCGGTACGCGGGGTGCGCCGGTCCGGCCCGCGGGGATCGTGGCGTCATGACTGGCCTGCACACGCAATCCCCGCCGCCCGGCGGCCGGTACGGCAGCTCCTCGCCGCCTCGGTGGGCAACGCCGTGGAGTGGTACGACTGGTACGCCTACACCTTCCTCGCCACCTACATCGCCGACCAGGTCTTCCCCGAGAGCGCAGACAGCTCGCTGGTGCCGCTGCTGTCGACGTTCGCGGTGTTCGCGGTGGGCTTCTTCATGCGGCCCGTCGGCGGACTGCTGATGGGCGCGATCGCCGACCGGCGCGGGCGGCGCGCGGCGCTGACCGTCACCATCCTGCTGATGGGCGGCAGCAGTCTGCTGGTCGGGCTGACCCCGACGTACGCGGCGGCGGGTGTGCTGGCGCCGGTGGTGCTGGTGCTGGCCCGGCTGCTCCAAGGCCTGTCGGTCGGCGGTGAGTTCGCGGCGTCCACCACCTTCCTGGTGGAGTCGGCGGGCCCGGGCCGCCGCGGTCTGTTCTCCAGCTTCCAGTACGTCTCGACGACCGCCGGGCAGCTCGTCGCGTCGGGGGTCGCCACCGTGCTCGTGAGGACCCTCGACGAGGGGGCGATGAACGGCTGGGGCTGGCGGGTGCCGTTCGTGCTCGGGGCGGTGCTCAGCCTGGTCGGCTTCTGGATCCGGCAGGGCGCCGAGGAGACCCGCAGCGCCGAGCAGCGAAGGGCGCCGCGCCCGGGCCTGTTCGAGGCGCTGCGCCGCCATCCGCGCGAGTCGCTGCTGATCGGCGGCATCACGGCGGGCGGCACGATCGCCTACTACACGTGGACGTCGTACCTGCCGACGTACGCCGAACTCGAGACGGGTCTGGACAAGTCGGACGCGTTGCTCGCGGGCACCCTGTCGCTGGCGTTCTTCGCCCTGCTCCAGCCGCTCGGCGGGCTGCTCTCCGACCGGTTCGGCCGCCGTCCCCTGCTGCTGTTCTTCGGTGTGGGGTTCGCCCTGCTGAGCGTGCCCCTGCTGCACGCCCTGCGCGACTCGTTCGCCGTGCTGCTGCTGGTGAGCTGCGCCGGCATGATCCTGCTGACCGGCTTCACGTCGATCAGCGCGGCCGTCAACGCGGAGATCTTCCCGCCGCGGGTGCGGGCGGCCGGCATCGGCTTCCCGTACTCGCTCACGGTCGCCCTGTTCGGCGGCACGGCCCCGTACGTGGGAACGCTGTTCAAGGAGCTGGGCCACTCCGGGCTCTTCCCCTGGTACGTCGCCGTGCTGTGCCTGCTGTCCTCGCTGGTGTACCTGCGGCTGCCGGAGACGGCGCACGAGGAGCTGGAGCGCTGACGTGCGCCGGGCTCACCGGCCGGGGCGGCGTCAGTCGGTGCCGGAGACCACTCTCAGGTGGGAGGCGGTGCGGGCGGCCCGGGCGGGCCGCTGCGCAGGGCGGCGCGTCTCGCGCAGGACCAGCGTCAGCCGGGTGCAGCCCAGTCGCTCCAGCGACCTCGGCGTCTCGACGACGACACGGCAGTCGGTGACGCCCCGACGGGGGTCGGGGTGGTGCAGCGGGCGTACGGCGCCGTCGTGCTCGACGGCCTCCTCGCCGACGGCGCGCATCCAGTGCGGCAGACCCTGCCGGTAGGCGGCCTCCATCAGCGGGTCCTGGGCGATGTCCCGGCGGACCGCCTGGAGGGCGGGGTCGTGTCCGTACCGCTCCAGGGCGTCGGCGAAGTGGGCCAGCATCGGCAGGCACCAGGACGACTCGTGGTCCCCGAGGACCGTGGAGGCGTCCGGGTGGAAGAGGACGAACCGCAGGAAGTTGTCGGCCGGCATGGCCGTGGGGTGCGGACCGATCCCCCGGAAGAGTGTCCGGAAGGCGCCGTTGGCCAGGAGCACGTCCCAGCGGTGGTCCACCACGAAGGAGGGGAAGGAGACGGCTTCCAGGAGCGTGGCGTAGTCCTGGAGATACGCCTGGGCACCGGGGGTCGCGGGGACGGGCCGCGGTGCCGGCCGCGGTCCTCCTGCCTGAAATGCCATCGGGAGGTCACCCCTCTTGCCTATGCGGCCTTCTCGCGGCGTCCCGATCCTGCTGCCCCGACGCGAGGCGTGTCAACTATCGTGGCATTCTGTACGTGTTGACGGCTGAAATTGGCCACAGTTGTGGCGAGACCTGGATGTGGTCCGAGCGGCAGGCTACTCTCCGGGAAGTTCACGGCTACCGCTCGTGTGAAGCCTGTGAGGCCTGTGAGAGACGTAGGAGATCTGTCGGTGACGGGTGGCTTCGAGGGTCAGGGTGCCAAGCCGACGGCCGCGCTGCCGGCCGTGGTCGCCCGCGTCACCGCACTCGCGGACCGGCTCGGCGTGTCGCACGCCGAGGTCTTCGACGTCGGTGCACTCTCCGTCGCCTCCGGTGTCCCCGAGCCCGTGGTGGCCGCCCTGCTGGGCGGCCGGCCCGCGGGCGAGCCCGATGTGCAGGCCCGGTTCGTGCAGCGGCTGGACCTGCTGCGGCGCACCCGTCTCAAGCCCAACGGGCGCAAGTACACCCAGCAGGAGATCGCCGACGGCGCCGGCATGTCCCGGCAGCAGGCGGGCGCCCTCATCAACGGCGACCGCCGGCCCACCATGGAGCACTGCGACGCGATCCAGCGCTTCTTCGGCGTGCACGCCGGCTTCCTCACCGCGGAGGACCCCGAGGCGCTCGCGGGCGCGCTCCAGCACACCGAGCAGGAACTGCTCCAGCAACTCGCCGACCGTGAACGGGAGGCGGCGGACGCGGCCGGCGATCCGCTGGAGCGGCTGCTCCAGGACCACGGTGTGCGCGGCATCGCCTGGCGGGCCGCTCAACTCCCCACCGACCAGCACCGCGACAAGGTCGCCGAGTGGCTGGACATGCTCCTGGAGAGCGTGAAGCGCCCCGAGCCGTGAAGCCGGCGCCGCGCGGCTCGGCTCGATTGTCAGTGGGGGACGGCAAGCTGGGAGGAGTGCCACCGCGGTGCGGGGGCGCGTGACCACCGATGTCGTTGTGGGGAGCCGACCGATGACCACCGCCGTACCGACCGACCGCGAGCGCACCGCCGTCCAGGCCTACCTGCGTCTGCTGCACACCGTCCGGGCGGGTTTCGACACCGCGGCCGGAGCGCCCGTCGTCCCGCCCTCCGTGCTCGCCGAGGCGGAACGGGCGCTCGAGGCCGCGGGTCTGGCGGGGAACGAGGACGCCTTCTTCCGGCTGGTGGGCAGTTGGTGCCCGCCCTCCTGACGGACCGTCCGGGGGCGGGCGCCGTTCCGCCGCTCGGCGGGCGTCGGCTCAGGTGTGCGGGACCGTGATCGCCGTGGCGACCAGGCCGCGGCGGGCGGTCCACTCGCCCGTGAAGTGGGTCAGGCGGCGTCCGCCCACGGTCGGCCCCGGCACGAGGAGGTCGGCGTGCAGCCGGCCGCGGCGGCCGTCGCCGGGATCCACGGTGATCTCGATGTCGGCCTCCGCGAAGTCCAGCCACTGCCCGGTCAGGGGGAACCACGCCTTGTAGACGGACTCCTTGGCGCTGAACAGCAGCCGGTCCCAGTGGACGTCGGGACGTTCTGCGGCCAGACGGCCGAGCCGCTCCGCCTCGCCGGGCAGGGCCACGGCGGACAGCACGCCGTCGGGCAGCGGCCCGTCGGGTTCGGCGTCGATGCCGAGGGAGGCCAGGTCGCCGGCGCGGGCCAGGACGGCGGCGCAGTAGCCGTCGCAGTGGGTCATGCTGCCGACCAGCCCGGCCGGCCAGCGCGGCGCGCCGCGCTCCCCGGGCAGGACGGGCTGCGGGAGCACGCCGAGTTTCCGCATGGCCCGGCGCGCGCAGGACCGCACGGCGGTGAACTCACGGCGCCGCTTGTCGACGGCCCGGGCGACGAGGGCCTCCTCCTCGGGGTACAGGGGCGAGTGTCCCGTGTCGTCGGTGCCGTACGCCTCCACGGCGACGACCGTTTCGGGCAGAAGGTCCTCGATCAACGGGCCGTTTCCTTACTCGACGGTGTGGGCAGGATGCGGCGCAGCCGCCCGGGCGGTGTGGACCGCTTGCGCCATTCCCGGGGGTAGCCGACCGACACCTCCTCGAAGCGGACACCCTCGTGCCAGGTGGTCCGCGGGATGTGCAGGTGCCCGTAGACGACGGTGTCGACGCGGAAGCGCCGGTGCCAGTCGGCGGTCAGCCGGGTGCCGCACCACATGGCGAACTCGGGGTACCACAGGACCTCGGTGGGGTGGCGGTCCAGCGGATAGTGGTTGACGAGGACGGCCGGCAGGTCCCCGGGCAGCTCGGCGAGCCTGCGTTCGGTCTCGGCGACCCGCGCCCGGCACCAGTCCTCGCGGCTCGGGTGCGGGTCGGGGTGGAGCAGGTACTCGTCGCTGCACACGATGCCGGTCCCGTGCGCGTAGGCCAGGCCCTCCTCCTTGGTCGCGCAGCCGGGCGGCAGGAAGGAGTAGTCGTAGAGCAGGAACAGCGGTGCGACGACCGCCGGGCCGCCGGCTCCCTCCCACACGGGGTAGGGGTCCTCGGGCGTGGTCACGCCGAGTTCGCGGCAGACCTCGACGAGGTGCCGGTAGCGGGCCTCGCCGCGCAGGGTGACGGTGTCCTTGGGGTGGGTCCACAGTTCGTGGTTGCCGGGGGCCCAGACGACGCGGCGGAAGCGGGCGGCGAGGGTGCCGAGGGCCCAGCGGACGTCGGCCACGGTCTCCGCCACGTCACCGGCCACCAGCAGCCAGTCGTCGTCCGACTCGGGCCGCATCTCCTCGACCAGCGCGCGGTTCTCCGCGTAGCCGATGTGCAGGTCGCTGATGGCCCAGAGCTGTCCGGGCCCCCCGTTCGTGGATCTCATCCCCCGCCTCTTTCCCGCGCTCGTCCGAGGCCAAGAGATCACATCGGCGACCGGGTCACAAGGGCTTCCCGCTCCGGCCGGACGGCGTCCTTGCGGCTCCGGCGTGCGGCTGCCGGGCATCCGTGTGACGCGCGTTGCGCCGGGCGGCCCCGGAGCCCCTATGATCGCCCCGACGCCACCGCTCCGAATCCCCTCCGCGCAGGGCGGCTCGGCGTACCTCCAACCACCCGGCCGGGCACGGCCCCGCTTCGGCGTGCCCGCGCACCGTGAAAGGCGGCAAGCATGATCTCCCGCGTACGCGTCTGGCTCAACCGCACGTACGCGGAGAACGTGTTCTTCATGGATCAGCTCCGGCGCAATCCCGACGCGCGGGCCGTCGAGATCCACGCCACGCACGGCGATCCGGACTCCCCCGTGCTCGCCGCCGCCGACACCGCCGAGCCGGAGCCCGAGGGCCTGTCGCCGGCCGCGTACGTCGAGTACGCCCTCGCCGTGTGCGTACGGCGCGGCATCGACGTGTTCGTGCCCCGGCTGCACCAGGCGGCGATCGTGGCGCACCGCGCCGAGTTCGAGGCGGCCGGCACCGCGCTGCTCGCGCCGCCGCCCGAGGCGGTCGCCGTCTTCCGGGACAAGGTGGTCGCGTACGAGGCCGTACGGGCGACCGGGGTGCCGGTGCCGCCGTGGTGGCGGGTCCGCACGGCGGACGAACTCGTCGCCGCGGTCGAGGAGTTGGAGCAGCGGGGCGACAGGGCGTGCTTCAAACCGGCGTCCGGCGCGGGCGGGGTGGGCTTTCGCACGGTCACCCGCGATCCCTTCTCCCTCGGGCACCTGAACGGCTTTCCGTCCCCGCACGTCCCGCTGCGCCTGGTCGTCGACGCGCTGAGGGCGGCCGACGAACCGGTCGACTGGCTGGTGATGCCGCGGCTGGAGCAGCCGGAGGTGTCGGTGGACCTCCTCACCGGCCCGGACGACCGGGTGCGGATGGCGGTGGGCCGCACCAAGAACGGCCGGCGGCGGGGGTTCACGCTCGGCGAGCGGTGGCTGGCGCCGGCCCGGCGGATCGCCGAGGAGTTCGGGCTGCACCACCTGTCCAACGTGCAGTTCCGGATGTTCGGGGACCGTCCCGTGCTGATGGACGTCAACACCCGTCCGGCCGGCGGGCTGCACCAGCTCTCGCTGTGCGGGATCAACGCACCGTGGGCCGCCGTGCGGCTGGCGCTCGGCGACGATCCGGGCGAGCTGGTGCCGCCCTTCCTCGGGCAGGACTACGCGGTGGTGTCCGGGCCGCGTCCGCTGCTGCCGGTGTCCCTGCCGCAGCAGCGCACGGACCTCGCGGCGCGACCGACCCCCGCACCGGCCCCTGCGTCCGGCCGCGGCGTCCCCGCCGCCGCACCGGACACGGCGGCCGGAGCGCCGGCCTAGCGCGAAGGGACCGCCCGGGGAGCGGGGCCCGCGCCGGTCGGCGGCCACGGGTGGCCGGTCGCGCGGTTCCCCCGTGCCGGCACCGGGGTGACGGACCGGCAAGGGCACGCGAAGTGCGGGGACACCCTCCGGCGACGCGCCCCCTGGGGCGGGGCCCGCCGTACGGGCTACCTCAGATAGGCCAGGCCCGGATGCACCGCCCTGTAGCCGTCGAGGAGGCGGTGGGCGGTGTTCACCGAGTCGACGAGGGGGTGCAGGGCGAAGGCCTTGACGGCGGCGGCGCGGGAGCCGGTGCCGGCGGCGGCCAGCACCTCCCGTTCGACGGCCTTGACCGCGCAGACCAGGCCGGTGGCGTGGCCCGGCAGCGGGTCGACGGCCACCGGGTGCGCGCCGCTCGCGTCGACCACGCACGGCACCTCGATCACGGCCTCGTGGTCGAGGACCGACAGGGTGCCGCGGTTGCGGACGTTGAGGATGAGGACCGTGCGCTCGTTGCGGGCGACGGCCCGCATCAGCGCCAGCGCCACCTTCTCGTACCCGCCGGACAGGTCGTCGGCCTCGCGCTCCCCCGCCCCGGCCGCCTCCCGGTTCTCGGACATGTAGGTGGCCTCGCGTTCGGCACGGGTGCGCTCCCAGGCGGCGAGGGCGCAGGCGCCGGGGCGGCGCGCCTCCTCGTAGAAGCAGGCCTGCTGGTCGCGCAGGAACGCGCCGCGGGTCCGTTCCGCCTCCCGGTAGGCGCGTACGGCCTCCCGGTTGAAGTAGTAGTAGTGAAGGTACTCGTTGGGGATCGCGCCGAGGGACCTGAGCCAGTCGGCGCCGAAGAGACGGCCCTCCTCGAAGGAGCCGAGCAGGGCGGGGTCGGCGAGCAGGCGCGGGAGTTCGTCGCGGCCGGCGACGCGCAGGCCGCGGACCCAGCCGAGGTGGTTGAGGCCGACGTAGTCGATCCAGGCCTCCCGCGGGTCGGCACCGAGCACGCGGGCGATGCGGCGGCCGAGGCCGACCGGTGAGTCGCAAATGCCGATGACGCGGTCGCCGAGGTGCCGGGCCATCGCCTCGGTGACCAGGCCGGCCGGGTTGGTGAAGTTGATGACCCAGGCGTCCGGCGCGAGCCGGGCCACGCGGCGGGCGATGTCGGCGGCGACCGGGACGGTGCGCAGTCCGTACGCGATGCCACCCGCGCCGACGGTCTCCTGGCCGAGGACGCCCTCGGCGAGCGCGACCCTCTCGTCGTCCGCGCGGCCCTGCAGGCCGCCGACGCGGATCGCGGAGAACACGAAGTCGGCGCCGCGCAGCGCCTCGTCCAGGTCGGTCGTGGCGGTCACCTCGGGCGCGCCCGCCACCCCCGCCGCCTGCTCGGCGAGCACCCGGGTCACCGCGGAGAGCCGGTCCGCGTCCAGGTCGTGCAGCACGACGCGGGTCACGCGCCCCTCGCCGCGGTCCGCGAGGAGCGCCCCGTACACGAGCGGCACCCGGAAACCGCCGCCGCCCAGAATCGTCAGCCTCACGTCGCACCCTTCCGTCGCCCGCCGCACTTCCGCCTGCCGCCGATCATGGCACGCCGTGGGAGCGCCGGAGCCGTGCCCGCCGGTCACCGGCATCCCCTGGTCTGCGCCCCTGCCGTGCGCCTCCCGGCATCTCCGGGACGCTCCGCCGGCGTGAGCCTTCACCCCGTTCACGGACTGAACTCCGGTCCGCGGCACGGACTTTCTCGGCTTCACCTCTTGACGGCGCCTGCGCCCGGGAGCACATTGGCCGCACCCTGAGAGCGCTCTCAGAACGTCCGGGGAGCGCTGTTCGGGCCGTCCGTTCCCCCACCCGAGAGGCACCCCCACATGAGAGAGACCTCCGGCACAGCACCCGGACGCCGCCCGTGGCGCCGGGCGTTCGTGGCCGTCGTCGGCACGCTCGGCCTCGCCGCCGCCGCGGCCGCCGTCACCGGGCCGTCCGCCAACGCCTCCGCTCCCCCTCCGCCGACCGGCTGGACCCAGGTCTTCGCCGACGACTTCGACGGCGCCGCCGGATCCGGCGTCAACACCTCGAACTGGCAGTACGCGACCGGCACTTCGTATCCCGGCGGCCCCGCCAACTGGGGCACCGGCGAGATCGAGACGATGACGTCGTCCACGAGCAACGTCTCCCTGGACGGCAACGGCAACCTGCGCATCACCCCGCTGCGGGACGGCGCCGGCAACTGGACGTCGGGCCGCGTCGAGACGAGGCGCACCGACTTCCAGCCCCCGGCCGGCGGCAAGCTGCGCGTGGAGGCCCGCATCCAGGTCCCGAACGTCACGGGGGCCGCGGCCAAGGGCTACTGGCCGGCGTTCTGGATGCTGGGCGCGCCCTACCGGGGCAACTACTGGAACTGGCCCGCGGTCGGCGAGATCGACGTCATGGAGAACACGCAGGGCCTCAACACGGTCTGGGCCACCATGCACTGCGGCACCTCACCGGGCGGCCCCTGCAACGAGACCAGCGGCATCGGCGGCAGCACCCCCTGTCCCGGCGCCACGTGCCAGGCCGGGTTCCACACGTACCGGGTGGAGTGGGACCGTTCGACGAGCGTCGAGCAGATCCGCTTCTCCGTCGACGGGACCACCTACCACACGGTGCGCGCCGACCAGGTCGACGCGACGACCTGGGCGAACGCCACCCACCACGGCTACTACGTCATCCTCAACGTGGCGATGGGCGGCGGCTTCCCGAACGCCTTCGGCGGCGGGCCCGACGCCGGCACCCAGCCCGGCCACCCGATGCTCGTCGACTACGTCCAGGTGCTCTCGTCCGGCGGGGGCGGCACCACGCCTCCGCCGACGGGCGGCCGCGACGCGTACGGCACCCTCCAGGCGGAGTCCTACGACGCCCAGTCGGGCACGATGACCGAGAGCACCTCGGACACGGGCGGCGGGCAGAACCTGGGCGCGCTCGCCGACGGCGACTGGGCCCAGTACAAGGGCGTCGACTTCGGGTCGGCTGCGGCGACGCAGTTCAGTGCCCGGGTGGCGAGCGGCGCGGCGTCCGGCGTCAGCGGCCTCGTGGAGGTGCGGCTGGACAGCCGCACCTCCACGCCCGTCGGCAGCTTCGCGGTGGGCAGCACGGGCGGCTGGCAGTCGTGGCGGACGATTCCCGCGAACATCGGCGCGGTGACGGGCACGCACGACGTGTATCTGACGTTCACCAGCGGCCAGCCGGCGGACTTCGTCAACGTCAACTGGTTCACCTTCGGGCGCTGACCCGCGGTCAGGCACGACCTGGGGGCTCCACGTACGCGTGGGGCCCCTCGGCCGTGCCGCGGCTCAGCGCAGCTCCGCCCGGAACGCCGCCGGGGTCATGTCCGTGTGCTGCTGGAAGAACTTGGAGAAGTTCGCCGCGTCCGGGAAGCCGACCGCCGCCCCGACCCGGGCGATGGGCAGGTCGCTGTGCGCGAGGAGCCGCTTGGCCTCCAGCACCACCCGCTTGTCGATGAACCCCTTGGGCGTCTCGCCGGTCGCGGCGCGCACCGCGCGGACGAGGGTGCGGCGCGAGTAACCCAGCGCGTCGGCGTAGGCGCTGACGCTGTGGTTGGTGGCGAAGCCGCGCTCGACCGCGTCGCGGAAGAGGGTGAAGGTGGTGTCCCCCGGCGTGTCCGCCTGACCCCTCCCCCGGCGTGCCTCCTGCGCCGAGCCGGCCGCGAGATGGGCGAGGCGCAGCAGGAACGCGGTGAGCGTGTGGCGCAGCACGGCGGTGTGCAGGCTGAGCGGCAGGGTCGTGGCGTCCTCGTACTCGCGCCGGAGCTGGTCGAGCGAGGCGGTCAGGGCCGCGAGCCGCGCCTCGTCGGGGTGGAGCAGGGGCGGCAGGTCGTAGCGGTAGAGGCCGGTGGCCTCCACGGTGGCGCGGGGCAGGAAGCCGGGCTGCATGGTCAGCACCGTTCCGCGGTACTCGCTCTCGGGCGAGAAGCGGTGGACCTGGCCGGGCCGGATCCACAGCAGATCGCCGGCCGTCGCCTCGTACTCGGCGAAGTCGATCATGTGACGGACCGGGCCGCCGGTGAACAGCATGACGATGTGGAAGTCGATGCGGTGCACGCGGTGCAGCGGGGCGTGCGCGTGCCAGGTGCGGCCGGCGCCCATGGGGCCGACCTGCATGCCGACGCCGAGGAGGCTGAGATCGACCGGGAAGGGGAAGGTTCTGATCCCGTCGCCGCCGTCGTCGCCGTGTTGGGTGTGTTCGTCCGCCATGTCCTTCTCGCGCCGTGCCGCCCGGACGCGAGGGCGCCGGTGCGTGTCCCAGTTTCACCACAGGCTGGCACACCACAACCTTCACTCCCAAAAGTCAGACTTTTAAATTTGAACGCGTCAGACCAGCTCCTACGCTCCGATCGAGGATTTCTTGAAGATGAGCACGCACTCCACGGACAGCGCGGACAGCTTCAAATGGACCGAACTCGACCGGCGTGCCGTCGACACCGCCCGTGTTCTCGCGGCGGACGCGGTGCAGAAGGTCGGCAATGGTCACCCCGGCACGGCGATGGCGCTCGCCCCCGCCGCGTACACGATCTTTCAGAAGGTGATGCGGCACGATCCCGCAGATCCCGAGTGGACCGGCCGTGACCGCTTCGTCCTCTCCCCCGGGCACACCTCGCTGACCCTGTACACGCAGCTCTACCTCGCGGGCTACGAGCTGGAGCTGGAGGACCTCAAGGCGTTCCGCACCCACGGCTCGAAGACGCCGGGCCACCCGGAGTACGGGCACACCGCGGGCGTGGAGACCACCACCGGCCCCCTCGGCCAGGGCGTCGCCAACGCGGTCGGCATGGCGATGGCCGCCCGCTACGAGCGCGGCCTGTTCGACCCGGAGGCTCCCGAGGGCGAGTCCCCCTTCGACCACACGATCTGGGCCATCGTCTCCGACGGCGACCTCCAGGAGGGCGTCTCCGCCGAGGCGTCGTCCCTCGCCGGGCACCAGAGGCTCGGGAACCTGGTCTTCCTCTACGACGACAACCACATCTCCATCGAGGGCGACACCGCGACCGCCTTCTCCGAGGACGTGCTGAAGCGCTACGAGGCGTACGGCTGGCACGTGCAGCGCATCGAGCCCGCCGAGAACGGCGACGTGGACGTGCGCGCCCTGTACGCGGCCCTGACGGCGGCGAAGGCCGAGACCGGGCGGCCCTCCATCATCGCCATGCGCACGATCATCGCCTGGCCGGCGCCGAACGCGCGGAACACCGAGGCGTCCCACGGCTCCGCGCTCGGCGAGGACGAGGTCGCGGCCACCAAGCGCGTCCTCGGCTTCGACCCGGAGAAGACCTTCGAGGTCGCCGACGAGGTCCTCGCCCACACCCGCGGGGCCCTGGACCGGGGCGCCGAGGAGCACGCCGCCTGGGCCAAGCGGCTCGACAAGTGGCGCGGCGCCCAGCCCGAGCGCGCCAAGCTGTTCGACCGCGTCGTCGCGGGCCGGCTGCCGGAGGGCTGGCAGGACGCGCTGCCGGTGTTCGAGCCCGGCAAGGCGGTCGCCACGCGCGCCGCGTCCGGCAAGGTCCTCCAGGCGCTCGGCGCGGTCCTGCCCGAGCTGTGGGGCGGCTCCGCCGACCTGGCCGGGTCCAACAACACGACCATCGACAAGACCAGCTCCTTCCTGCCCGCGGGCAACCCGCTGCCGGAGGCCGACCCGTACGGCCGCACCGTGCACTTCGGCATCCGCGAGTTCTCCATGGCCGCGGAGATGAACGGCATCGCCCTGCACGGCAACACCCGCGTCTACGGCGGCACCTTCCTGGTCTTCTCCGACTACATGCGCAACGCCGTGCGGATGTCCGCGCTGATGCAGCTCCCGGTGACCTACGTGTGGACGCACGACTCCATCGGGCTCGGCGAGGACGGCCCCACCCACCAGCCGGTCGAGCACCTGGCCTCGCTGCGCGCCATCCCCGGTCTGAACGTGGTCCGCCCGGCCGACGCCAACGAGACCGCCGTCGTCTGGGCCGAGATCCTCGAGCGGCACTCCACCGCCCCGGCGCCGCACGGCCTCGCGCTGACCCGCCAGGGCGTGCCGACCTACGCCCCGAACCCGGACGCGGCGCGCGGCGGCTACGTGCGCGAGGAGGCCTCCACCGGCTCCCCGGACGTCGTCCTGATCGCCACCGGCTCCGAGGTGCAGCTCGCCGTGGCGGCCCGCGAGGCGCTGGAGGCCGAGGGCGTCCCCACCCGCGTGGTGTCGATGCCGTCCGTCGAGTGGTTCGAGGAGCAGCCGCGCGAGTACCGCGACAGCGTGCTGCCGCCGTCCGTGCGGGCCCGGGTGGCCGTGGAGGCCGGGATCGGCCTGACCTGGCACCGCTTCGTGGGCGACGCGGGCCGCATCGTCTCCCTGGAGCACTTCGGCGCCTCCGCCGACGCCGAGACCCTGTTCACCGAGTACGGCTTCACCGCCGAGCACGTCACCGCCGCCGCCCGGGAATCCCTGGCCGCCGTCCGCGGTTGATCCCACCGCAGAAAGAAGATGATCACAGTGACCGAAGCGACCGCGACCGCGGGAGCCCTCCGACGCCTGTCCGAGGCGGGCGTCTCCGTCTGGCTGGACGACCTGTCGCGGCGGCGGATCGAGTCCGGCAACCTCGCCGGACTGGTCGAGACGAAGAACGTCGTCGGCGTCACCACCAACCCGTCGATCTTCCAGGCCGCCATAGGCTCCGGCGAGGGCTACGAGGAGCAGCTCGCCGACCTCGCGGTCCGGGGCGTCACCGTCGACGAGGCCGTGCGCATGATGACCACGGCCGACGTCCGCGCCGCCGCCGACGTGCTGCGTCCGGTGTACGACGCCACCGGCGGCCGGGACGGCCGGGTCTCCATCGAGGTCGACCCGCGTCTGGCCCACCGGACCGGGGCCACCGTCGCCGAGGCCCGCCAGCTCGCCTGGCTCGTCGACCGCCCCAACGTGATGATCAAGATCCCGGCGACGAAGGCCGGCCTCCCGGCGATCACCGAGGTCGTCGGCGCCGGCATCAGCGTCAACGTCACGCTGATCTTCTCGCTGGAGCGCTACCGCGAGGTCATGGACGCCTACCTCGCCGGTCTGGAGAAGGCGCGGGCGGCCGGGATCGACCTGTCGGGCATCCACTCCGTGGCGTCCTTCTTCGTCTCCCGCGTCGACAGCGAGATCGACAAGCGCCTGACGCTGCTCGGCACGGACGAGGCCCTCGCCCTGAAGGGGAAGGCGGCGCTGGCCAACGCGCGGCTGGCCTACGAGGCGTACGAGGCGGTCTTCTCCGGTGACCGCTTCACGGCCCTCGCCGGTGCCCGGGCCAACGCCCAGCGCCCCCTGTGGGCGTCCACCGGTGTGAAGGACCCGGCATATCGGGACACCCTGTACGTGGAGGAGCTGGTCGCTCCCGGCACCGTGAACACGATGCCGGAGGCGACCCTGGACGCCGCCGCCGATCACGGTGTCGTCCGGGGCGACACGGTCACCGGCGGGTACGCCCAGGCCCGGGCCGACCTCGCGGCCGTGGAGCGGCTCGGCATCTCGTACGACGAGGTGGTGGAGCAGCTCGAACAGGAGGGCGTCGCCAAGTTCGAGTCGGCCTGGCAGGACCTGCTCGACGCGGTGACGAAGTCCCTGAACAGCAAGGGAGTTGACGGGGAATGAGCGAGGAGCTTCCCGCTACGGCGGTCCAGGGGACCGAGGCGACGAAGGAAGCCGACAAGACCGGGGCGGCCGAGCGGGACGCGCGGCGGCCGGCGGCCCGGAAGGGCGGCGAGTCCCCCGCCGCCGGGACGAGTGCGGCGAGCGGCTCCGGCCGCTCGGCGAAGAAGACCGAGGCCGCCCGAGCCACCGAGGGGGCGAAGGGCGCGAAGGCGGACGGCCGGGCCGTGGAGCCCGTACCGCCGCTCGACTGGAGCAATCCGCTGCGCGATCCGCGCGACCGCCGCCTGCCCCGCATCGCCGGCCCCTCCGGCCTGGTCATCTTCGGCGTCACCGGCGACCTGTCCCGCAAGAAGCTGATGCCGGCCGTGTACGACCTCGCCAACCGGGGTCTGCTGCCCCCGGGCTTCTCGCTGGTCGGGTTCGCCCGCCGGGACTGGGAGAACCAGGACTTCGCCGAGGTCGTGCACGACGCCGTCAAGGAGCACGCGCGCACGCCCTTCCGCGAGGAGGTCTGGCAGCAGCTCGCCGAGGGCATGCGGTTCATCCCCGGCGACTTCGACGACGACGAGGCGTTCGAGCAGCTCCGCAAGTCCGTGGAGGAGCTGGACGCCTCCCGCGGCACCAGCGGCAACTACGCCTTCTACCTGTCGGTGCCGCCGAAGTTCTTCCCGAAGGTCGTCCAGCAGCTCAAGAAGCACGGGCTGGCAGACGCCCCCGAGGGCTCCTGGCGCCGCGCGGTCATCGAGAAGCCGTTCGGCCACGACCTGGACAGCGCCTGCGACCTGAACGCGCTCGTGCACGACGTCTTCGACCCCGACCAGGTCTTCCGCATCGACCACTACCTGGGCAAGGAGACCGTCCAGAACATCCTGGCGCTGCGCTTCGCCAACCAGATGTACGAGCCGATCTGGAACCGGTCCTACGTCGACCACGTGCAGATCACCATGGCCGAGGACATCGGCATCGGCGGCCGGGCCGGCTACTACGACGGCATCGGCGCCGCCCGTGACGTCATCCAGAACCACCTGCTCCAGTTGCTCGCGCTCACCGCGATGGAGGAGCCCGCCTCCTTCGACGCGGCATCGCTGCTCACCGAGAAGCTGAAGGTGCTGCGCGCGGTGCGGCTGCCCGAGGACCTCGGCCGGCACACCGTGCGCGGACAGTACGCGGGCGGCTGGCAGGGCGGCGCGCAGGTGCCCGGCTACCTGGAGGAGGAGGGCATCGACCCGGCCTCCGTCACGGACACCTACGCGGCGATCAAGCTGGGCATCGACAACCGCCGCTGGGCGGGCGTCCCCTTCTACCTGCGCACCGGCAAGCGGCTGGGCCGCCGGGTCACGGAGATCGCGGTCGTCTTCCAGCGGGCCCCGCACTCCCCCTTCGACTCCACCGCGACCGAGGAGCTGGGCGAGAACGCCATCGTCATCCGCGTCCAGCCCGACGAGGGCATGACGGTCCGCTTCGGCTCCAAGGTGCCGGGCACCTCCATGGAGATCCGGGACGTGTCGATGGACTTCGCGTACGGCGAGTCCTTCACGGAGTCGAGCCCGGAGGCGTACGAACGGCTGATCCTGGACGTCCTCCTGGGCGACGCCAACCTGTTCCCCCGCCACCAGGAAGTGGAGGAGTCCTGGCGGATCCTCGACCCGATCGAGGAGTACTGGGCGACGAACGGCAGGCCCGCGCAGTACGCGTCGGGAAGCTGGGGACCGCGGGAAGCCGACGAGATGCTCGCACGAGACGGACGGAGCTGGCGCAGGCCATGAGGATCGACCTGACCGACACCACGGCAAGCAAGATCAACAAGGCGCTGGTGCAGGGCCGCCGGGCCATCGGCACGCCGGCCGTGGGCATGGTCCTGACGATGGTGATCGTCACGGACGAGGAGAACGCCTACGACTCGATCAAGGCCGCCGAGGAGGCCTCGCACGAGCACCCCTCGCGCACCCTGGTCGTCATCAAGCGGCACACCCGCAACCTGCGCGAACGCACCCGCTCGCACCTCGACGCCGAGGTCCGGGTGGGCTCCGAGGCCGGCACCGGCGAGACGGTCGTCCTGCGCATGTACGGCGAGGTCTCCGAGCACGCCGACTCGGTCGTCCTGCCGCTGCTGCTGCCGGACGCCCCGGTCGTCGTGTGGTGGCCGGTGGAGGCGCCGGACAACCCGTCGAAGGACCCGCTGGGCGCGCTGGCCCAGCGCCGCATCACCGACCTGTACTCGGTGGAGCGGCCGATGGAGGTCCTGGAGCGCCGGGTTCGCTCCTACGCGCCCGGCGACACCGACCTGGCCTGGACCCGGCTGACGCTGTGGCGCTCCATGCTGGCCGCGGCCCTGGACCAGGCACGGGTGCCCGTGACCTCGGCGGCCGTGGAGGCCGAGGCCGACAACCCGGCCGCCGAGCTGCTGGCCCGCTGGCTGGAGGCGCGGCTCGACGTACGCGTCGACCGGGTGGTCACCGACGGCCCGGTCGTCACGGCCGTCCGCCTCGGCACCGCGAACGGCGAGATCGTCATCGACCGGCCGGAGGGCCCGCTCGCCACGCTGACCCTGCCGGACCAGCCCCCGCGCTCTCTCGCGCTCAAGGTCCGCCCCACCTCCGAACTCATCGCCGAGGAGCTCAGGCGCCTCGACGCGGACGAGATGTACGCCATCGCCCTGCGCGGCGAGGCCGGCAAGGAGACCCCCGTCCATGTCTGACACCACCAAGCTCACCGCCCGGCCCGAGTGGGCCGCGCTCGGGGAACACCGCTCGGACGCGCTGTCCCGGCCGGACCTGCGCGAGCTGTTCGCCCAGGACCCCGGGCGGGCCGAGCGCTACGTCGTGCGCGTCGGCGACCTGCGCATCGACTACTCCAAGCACCTGGTCACCGACGAGACGCTGCGGCTGCTGCGCCAACTGGCCGCCGCCACCGGCGTGTCCGGGCTGCGCGACGCCATGTTCCGCGGCGAGCGCATCAACATCACCGAGGACCGGGCCGTGCTGCACACCGCGCTGCGCGCCCCGCGGGACGCGGTGATCGAGGTCGACGGCGAGAACGTCGTCCCCAAGGTCCACGCCGTCCTCGACAAGATGACGGACTTCGCCGGCCGGGTCCGTTCCGGCGAGTGGACCGGTCACACCGGCAAGCGCATCAGGAACGTCGTCAACATCGGCATCGGCGGCTCCGACCTCGGCCCGGCGATGGCCTACGAGGCACTGCGCGCCTTCACCGACCGCTCGCTCACCTTCCGGTTCGTGTCCAACGTGGACGGCGCCGACCTGCACGAGGCGCTGCGCGACCTGGACCCGGCCGAGACGCTGTTCATCGTGGCGTCCAAGACGTTCACGACGATCGAGACGATCACGAACGCCACCTCGGCGCGCTCCTGGCTGCTGGACGGCCTCGGGGGCGACGAGAAGGCGGTGGCCAGGCACTTCGTCGCGCTGTCGACCAACGCCGAGAAGGTCGCGGAGTTCGGCATCGACACGGCCAACATGTTCGAGTTCTGGGACTGGGTCGGCGGACGCTACTCGTACGACTCGGCGATCGGCCTGTCCCTGATGATCGCCATCGGCCCGGACCGCTTCCGGGAGATGCTCGACGGTTTCCGCATCGTGGACGAGCACTTCCGCAACGCCGACGCGGAGGCCAACGCACCGCTGATCCTCGGCCTGCTGGGCATCTGGTACGGCAACTTCTTCGACGCGCAGTCGCACGCGGTGCTGCCCTACAGCCACTACCTGTCGAAGTTCACGGCGTACCTCCAGCAGCTCGACATGGAGTCCAACGGCAAGTCGGTGGACCGCGAAGGCCGTCCGGTGGAGTGGCAGACGGGGCCGGTGGTGTGGGGCACGCCCGGCACCAACGGGCAGCACGCCTACTACCAGTTGATCCACCAGGGCACCAAGCTGATCCCGGCGGACTTCATCGGCTTCGCCCGGCCGGTCGCCGAGCTGAGCGACGAGCTGAAGGCCCAGCACGACCTGCTGATGGCCAACTTCTTCGCGCAGACCCAGGCACTCGCCTTCGGCAAGACCGCCGACGAGGTGCGGGCCGAGGGCGTGCCCGAGGAGCAGGTGCCGCACCGCACCTTCCACGGCAACCACCCCACCACGACCGTGCTGGCGACCGAGCTGACCCCCTCGGTCCTCGGCCAGCTGATCGCGCTGTACGAGCACAAGGTGTTCGTCCAGGGCGCGGTGTGGAACATCGACTCCTTCGACCAGTGGGGCGTCGAGCTCGGCAAGGTCCTCGCCAAGCGCGTCGAACCCGCCCTGACCGAGGGCGCGGACGTGCCCGGTCTCGATCCGTCCACGGCCGCGCTGGTGGCCGCCTACCGTGAACTGAAGGAAGGGCACTGACATGCAGATCGGTCTCGTTGGTCTCGGCAAGATGGGCGGCAACATGCGCGAGCGCCTGCGCAGCGCCGGCCACACCGTCGTCGGGTACGACACCAACCCGGAGCTGGCGGACGTCGCCAGCCTCGTCGACATGGTCGACCAGCTCGAGCGGCCGCGCGCGGTCTGGGTGATGGTGCCGGCGGGTGCCGCCACCCAGGGCGTCATCGACCAGCTCGGAGCGCTGCTCAAGCCCGGCGACACCGTCATCGACGGCGGCAACTCCCGCTGGACCGACGACGAGAGGCACGCCGAGGAGCTGGGCAAGCGCGGCATCAACTTCGTCGACGCGGGCGTCTCGGGCGGTGTGTGGGGTCTGGAGAACGGCTACGCCCTGATGGTCGGCGGCGAGAAGGAGCACGTCGACGACCTCAAGCCGATCTTCGACGCCCTCAAGCCCGAGGGCCCCTACGGCTACGTCCACGCGGGCAGGGTGGGCGCCGGGCACTTCTCCAAGATGGTCCACAACGGCATCGAGTACGCCATGATGCAGGCCTACGCCGAGGGCTGGGAGCTGCTGGAGAAGGTCGACTCGGTCGACAACGTCCGCGAGGTCTTCCGCTCCTGGCAGGAGGGCACGGTCATCCGCTCCTGGCTGCTGGACCTGGCCGTCAACGCCCTCGACGAGGACCAGCACCTGGAGCAACTGCGCGGCTACGCGGCGGACTCCGGTGAGGGACGCTGGACCGTGGAGGCCGCGATCGACAACGCGGTGCCGCTGCCCGCGATCACGGCGTCGCTGTTCGCCCGGTTCGCGTCCCGGCAGGACGACTCGCCGCAGATGAAGATGATCGCCGCGCTGCGCAACCAGTTCGGCGGGCACGCCGTGGAGTCGGCGAAGAAGAAGTGACACCCCGGCCCGCACGCCCCCGCCCGGCCCGTCGGCCGCGCGGGGGCGTCGGCGTGTTTCCCCGTCCGTGAGGTCTGAGGACGCGTGAGCGGGGTAGGCCGCATCCACCTCGTCGGGCGAACTGGGAGGCGATGGCGATGGGACCGCTGCGGCAGGAGGCCGATCCGGGGGCGGCCGGGCTGGATCCCGGGGCGCTGGACCGGCTGGACGGGCACTTCGCCCGGCTGGTCGACCAGGGGCGGCTGCCGGGGTTCCTGGTGGCTCTCGCCCGCGGCGGACGGGTCGCGCACCTCACCGTGCACGGGCACCGGGACGTCGCCGCGGGACTGCCGGTGCGGGCGGACACGCTGTGGCGCATCTACTCCATGACCAAGCCCGTCACGTCGGTGGCGGTGCTGATGCTGGTGGAGGAGGGCCGGCTGTCGCTGGACGACCCGGTGGCCCGGTACCTGCCGGCCTTCGCGAAGCCGCGGGTGTACGTGGAGGGGTCCGCCGACGACGTCGTGACGCGCCCGGCGGACGGGCCCGTCCTCGTCCGGCACCTGATGACCCACACCGCCGGGCTCACGTTCGGCTTCTACCACGCGCACCCGGTGGACGCGCTGTACCGGGCCGCCGGTCTGGAGTCCTCGGTGCGGCCCGGCGCGGGCCTGGCCGAGACGGTCGACCTGTACGCGAGCCTCCCGCTCCAGTTCGAGCCGGGTACGCGGTGGAACTACTCCGTGGCCAGCAATGTGCTGGGACGCCTGGTCGAGGTGGTGTCCGGGCAGCCGCTGGACACCTTCTTCGCCGAGCGGATCTTCGGCCCGCTCGGCATGGCGGACGCCGGGTTCGAGGTGCCGGACGAGAAGGCGGGCCGCCTGGCCGAGCTGTACGGGGAGACGGACGGCGGCGGCATCGAACCGGTGGCCGGGCTGCCGCTGCGGGGCCGGCCCCGGTTCCTGTCGGGCAGCGGCGGTCTGGTGGCGTCCGCGGACGACGTGCACCGCTTCACGGAGATGCTGCGGCGCCGCGGCGAACTCGACGGCGTACGGCTGCTCGCCCCGGAGACGGTCGGCCTGATGACCCGCAACCATCTGCCCGGCGGCGCCGACCTGCGCGCCTTCGGCTGCCGGCCCGCGCACGACGTACCCGGCAACGACGGCGTCGGCTTCGGCCTCGGCGTCTCCGTGGTCGTCGACCCGAGCCGTACGCAGGCGCCCTCCGGGCTCGGCACGTACGGCTGGAGCGGGGTGGCGACGACCACCTTCTGGGTCGACCCGGGCCGTGACCTCACGGTGCAGTTCATGACCCAGGTGCGGCCCAGGTCCTCGCACACGGTGTTCCGGGACCTCAAGCGGCTGGTGCACGAGGCGGTGGCCGGCTGAGTGCCGGACCTTGCGGGCGTCCGCGCCCTCGCACAGCACGCCGGACCCGGATGTGCTGCGGTGAGCAGTCGATGAGCCTCCCAGGCAAGCCGACCGGCGCTGAGCATTTCCACAAGTCGTGCCCCTACCTGCACGATTGCGGATCTCGTCTGTTGGCCGGCGGCCGGCCGGGGTCTTCGACGATTCGCTCGGTGGTACCTCACCGGATGCAGTCGTCCGGCTGATCCTCGGAGCCGGTCGGGGCAGACGTCGGCAGGACGTCTTCCTCCCGGAGCAGTTCGAACACGCCGATCGCGTCGTCGTCCTGTGCGGGGTCGGCGTCGCCGTAGTCCGGGACGCCGGTCAGGTCTCCGCCCGACTTCTCCATCAGGAAGCGTTCGCGATACGCGTCGCGCGCCGACACGGCGATGCCGTCGATGAGCATGTAGCTCAGCCCCGCACCGACTGCCATACCGGCGACGGGCACGAACTGCCCGAGTTTCCTCTTCGGAAGTTGCTTCGCGAACTTCGCCGCGAAGGCCTGGGCGATCTTGGTGAGGATCTTCTCGTTCAACTTGGCCCAGGGAGCGTTCTTGGCCAGCAACTGGGTGAGCTGGGACAGTTCGGCGTACGCGGCCGCCTTCGCCGATGTGCCCGCGGACATCCCGAGAGCTATCACGGACATCACGAAGACTTCCTCTTCCGGATCGCTCGGCTGATAGCCGTAGTAGAGAGCTGTGGCGGCGACCGTTCGCGTGGCAAGGGCGAGCATCATCGCGGAGTCGGCGGCCATCGCCCCGGCCACGGTTCCGAACCCGGGTGCGGCTCCCGCACCTGCGCCGGCGATGGTCCCGGCGCCGGCGAGAACCTCTCCGCCCGTCACGGCTGCGGCGGATCCGAGGCCGGTTGCCGCTGCCGAGAGCGCGTGACCGTACCGCACCGTGTTGTGCCTGGCGACCTCGTCGACGATCCGCAGATCGAGCGTACGGATGTCGTCCAACCCGGCGATGTCGTGTCCGGCACGTCGATACTGCTCGATGACACGTTTCTTGCTCACCGTCCGGCTCGCGGTGCCGCCCACAGCCTTGCCGAGGCCCTTTGCGGCTCCGCCGTACGCGGCAACCACTTTGTCGGCGCCCGGGGCGTTCTTCGCCTTCTGACCGAGCGAAGCGAGCCGGTCCCGGGCCGACTGCGGAAGGATGTTCCTCGTCTGCTTGCCGAGGACGGCCGCCTTTCGCTTCTGGAGCCGGTCCCACTCCCGCTGTTCGTAAGCGGAGAGAGTCATGTTGTCGCCTCGATGTCAGAGTGCTGGGAATGTTTGGAGTGCTGGAAGCAGTCCTGCGTGATCACGGCCATGAGTCCGGCACCACTGGACAAGGGATTCCTTGTAGCTTCCCGCTGTGACCCAGCCGGATTCGCCGGACTGCACGGCGAGTGGTGTGACTTCCGGCCCGTCGGCCTGGTGTCAGAGGCCCGCCCGTGCCAGCAGCACCGGCAGGGCTTCGGGCTTGACCTTCTGCACGGACCGCACTTGCCCCAGAGCCAGTTCGTCACGGCCCACCGGGTCGCGGTACAACGCCTTCGTCGCCTCGGGCAGCAAGGTCGCCGCAACCAGGTATGAGGTGCCGGCTCCGTCGGCGTCTTCCCAGGGCTCCTCGTCGACCTGGGCCACCGCCGCGACCGCCGACTCCGGGTGGGTGAAGAAGAACCAGAGACGGTCGCCCGGCCGCATACGGTTGCGGCGGCTGAGCCAGAACTCCAGTTCCGGTTCCTCCTCCGCCAGCCGACGCATCGTCTCCTTGTCGGACGGCTCCTCGTCCAGCGTGTCCTTGAGCGGATTGAGGATGTAGATCCAGTCCGCCATGAAATCCCTCTCGGTCAGGACCAGTCGGCCCGCAAAAAGACGCATCGCTACAGCCCCAGATGATGCCAGGCCCCGGGAACGACGGGGTACGTGTTTTCGAATGTCACCAGGCGTACGTCTCCGGCCGGAACTGCCACACCGCCTACCGTCGGACGTGGTCAAGGCCCGGTTACCGGTGAACCCAGTGACGAGCCCCGCCCTCAGGCGGCCGCCGGAAGAAAGCCGCCCCCGGAACCGACTGCGCGCAGGATCCGGGTCTCCTCCTTGCGTGCCGCTGCGGGAGGGATGCGGCCGGTGGCGCGGCGGAGAGCGAGGCGGGCGAAGGCGTCGGCGGTCTCGTTGAGGTCGTGCCCGATGTGGCCTTTGAGCCAGCGGACCTGGACCCGGTCACGGTGGTGCAGCAGACGGCCCATCAGGTGGCGGCTCTCCGGGAAGAGGAGGGTGCGGTGGGCGGCTGCCGGGTCGCCGGCGCGCAGGGCGGTGTTGGCCGCCTCGACGGCCTCGGTACTGTCGCACAGGACGACGACGGGTGCCTCCTCGTGCCGCTCGAGAAGGCCGAGGGCGGCCGCGCAGATGCCGATGACTTCGGCTTCGCCGCTGCTCGAGGCGAGGGAGTCGCCGTATCCGGTGCTTCCGTCCTCGGCAGCCCAGCCGTAACCGCACACGGCGGAGTCGTCGCCGAGGGCGGCGTCGGCGACGGCCACGGCGGTGGTGTCGGGGAGGTCGGCGAGCATGGCGTAGCGGTCTCCGTCGACCGGGAGCGTTGCCGTCGAACGTCCTCCTTCACCGTCCTCGGCCGGACCAGCGGGCCAGGCGGCGGCGAGGGCGCGGTGGCAGCGCGGGCAACCCTCCGCCTGTTCGGGGCAGTTCGCTCGGTGCGCCGCGGTCAGCTCACACACTCGGTGCCACACCTCGGGCTCGGCATCGGCGAAGCGCACCAGTGCCGAGGCGCGGCACTGGGCCAGGAGTTCCGCAAAGGTCCCCTTGGCCATGCAGGCCCGCATCCGGTCGTAGAGTTCCGTGGTCCGGAGCTGGGCTTCGCGGGAGCGGGCGGCGAGCACCGCGGCGTCCTGGTAGGCGTCCTCCAGGGTGTCGAGCCGGGCATGCCGTGCGGAGGGCCGGCAGGCGAGCACGTCCCGCTCGGCCCGGCCGATCGCGTAGCGGCCCCAGGCCAGCGCGGTGCGGGCGTGACGGCTCCACCGTTCGCACACCGCGTCGTGCGGGAGGTGCGGGTTCTCTTCCTCCCGGGCGTCGCGCAGGAGGGCCTGGACGAAGGTGTCGTCGTCGCAGTCCCGCAGTTCGCGCACGGGTTCCGGCAGTTCGCCGCCCGCCGCGTTCCGCTCCCAGGCCCATCGGGTGAGATCGCTCTCCGGTGCCTGCGGTGTGCCGTCCGGCAGTCCCCTGTCGCCCAGTTCACGCCGCAGGGCCTCGGCGAAGGCCGTCGGGGATGCCGTACGCGCCACGCGCAGCTCCAGCGGGTCCGGTTGCCGGGTACGGCCGGCGAGCTGGCGGGCCCGCTGTTCCTTGTACAGGGTCTCCGCCTGCGACCGGGCCCGTCGCACTCTGTACGCGTGTGCGCGCAGCTGTCGCAGCCGCTCGGGGGACTGCCGGGCCGAGAGTTCCGCGCACCGGACGGCCCCGCGGGCGAGGACGTCGGCGTGGGCGAGGACGAGGAGGACGGGGCCGGTGAGTGACGCGTGTTCCAGGGCCGCGGCGGTCTCCGGGTCGCAGATCCCGTTCATGCGGGCGAGGACGGCGTCCTGCAGGGCGGTGAAGTCGTCGGCGAAGCGACGGATGAGCTCTGTGTGCTCGGTGGTCGTCACGAGGTCCTTCCAGGTCGCGGGTGGTGGTGAGCGGGCTGCAGAGGTGGCGGATGGGACAGGACGCCGGGTGTTCGAGGGCATGTCTGTGACGAGGGGATACGGGGCGTCCGTCGTCGACGCCGTACCGGGAAGAGGGACGGGCACCGTCCCCTTCTTCCAGACCTGTGGCTGTTGTGCCGTCCGGCACCGCATGGAGCGTCGGGGCTCAGCCGACCCGCTTCCACTCCTGGCACCGGTTGGTCTTGAAGTACTCGCCCTTGTGGAGCGTCACCCGGCCGACGGGGTCGGGGCACCCGGCCCGGCTGTCCGGCGGCACCGGCGGCACGGGTGGGAAGGCGCCCCGGTCGTCACCGTACGGCCCGGAAGCCGGCGGCATGGCAGGAACGTTCTCGGGGTCGGGTGCCGGGACGGGCTGCTGATCGGACATGGGGCGCTCCGTTTCGTGCAGACGACTGTGGTGGGGGCAGGCGGTTCTGTCGGGGCGGACCGGTGGTCCGTCCCCTGCCGTGATGCGGTGAGGTCGTTCGGGCCGGCCTACAGGCCGCGGATCCTGCGTCCCGTCTCGGTCGCCGGGTGGAGGATCGCCTCGGCGACCCGCCCGCCGGAGTCCTTCACACCGCCGCTGAAGTCGGGGTGATGGGCGGCGTGGACCAGGCGGCGCCGAGCTCGCCCTTGAGGCCGGAGGCGATGCAGTCGGCGTAGGGGCCGACGTTCTTGCCCTTCTGTGAGGACTTCGGCGTGCTCTGCACGGTGGCCCGCAGTTCGGCGTGCCGGCGCACCAGACCCGACGCGGCCCTCAGCCGGCGCGGATCCTCCTCGGCGCGGGGCGAGGGCACGAGCTGGACGAGCGTCGGCACGGACATCGTGCCCACGACGGCGTCGGCGCGGAACGGCATGACGGTGAGCTGCGTGCCTTCGACGACGGCCGTCGGCATGGTCAGGCGCATGGGACTCCCCCCGGAGCTATGAGCAACAGGCTTCCATTCGGAAGCAGCAACAGAGAAGCACAGACGTGAAAGCATCGTCAATCACGTTGACAGCCTTGACGGGTGCTGTAGGTTGTTGACCGTTCGCTACCGAGAGGCCCAGGACTCCCTGCCATGCCCCAGTCATCAGCCCAGGTGACCGCCGCCGAGATCTCCCGCATCGCCGGGGTCACGCGCGCCACGGTCAGCAACTGGCGCCGTCGGCACGAGGACTTCCCCACGCCCTCGGGCGGCACGGAGAGCAGTCCGCTGTACGACCTCGAATCCGTGCGCGCCTGGCTCGCGTCGCGCGGCCACGCCTCGGCGGCCAGCGCGTCGGAGGAGCTCCGCACGGTCCTGCGGCTGCACCCCTTGAGCGGCGGCGGGACGCCGGATCTCCTGCTCCTCGTCCTCGCCGCGGCGGGACGCTCACCGGAGGAGCTGACGGCCGCCGTCCGGCTGCCGGACGCGGACCTCGCCGAACGAGCGCAGGACGACGCGGCGTCGGTGGCCGAGGCCGTGCCGAGCGCGGACCCGCTGCGCTTCGGGGCGGACGACGCGGCGGTGCTGCGCGCGCTGTACGCGTGTGTACGTGACGAGGGCGGAGCGACCGCGCTGAGCGTGCTGGCGGAGCGGGAGCTGGAGGACAGCGCCGCGTCCGGTGCGTACCGGACCCCCGCGCCTCTCGCGGACCTGCTCGCCGCCCTGATCCCCGGCATCCCGGACCGCGTGCTCGACCCGGCCTGCGGCAGTGGCACCCTGCTGGCGGCCGCCGCCCGCCGGGGTGCCCGCGAGCTGTTCGGCCAGGACACGCTGCCCGTGCAGGCCCGGCGCAGCGCCGTGAGCCTCGCACTGACCGCCCCGGAGGCCACGGTAGCCGTGCGCGCCGGCGACAGCCTGCGCGCGGACGCGTTCCCGGACCTCGTCGCGGACGCGGTGCTGTGCAACCCGCCCTACGGCGTGCGCGACTGGGGCCACGATGAGCTGGCGTACGACCCGCGCTGGGCCTACGGGGTACCGGCCCGCGCCGAGTCGGAGCTGGCGTGGGTGCAGCACGCGCTCGCCCACCTCTCGCCCGGCGGCTGCGCGGCCCTGCTCCTGCCACCGGCCACGGCCGGGCGTACGTCCGGTCGCCGCGTACGCGCGGAGCTGGTCCGCAGCGGGGCGCTGCGCGCGGTGATCGCCCTGCCGGTGGGCGCGTCGTTGCCGCTGCATGTCGGCCTTCAGGTGTGGGTGTTGCAGCGGCCCGAGCCCGGCGGCGCGGAGCGCAAGTCGGTGCTGTTCGTCGACACGGCCGCGGAGACGCCGTCGGTGGCCGGGCGAGGCGGGACGGCGGTGACCGCGCGGACGCGGGGCGCGAGCCGGTCGGCCTCCGTGGACTGGACCGAGGTCACGACGAGGGCCCTGGAGGCGTGGGAGGCCTTCACTGCGGCCCGGGACGCTTTCGAGGGCGAGCCGGGTGTCGCGCGTGCGGTCGGCGTGGTGGATCTCTTGGACGACATGGTGGACCTGACCCCGGCACGGCTCGTGCGGGCGTCACGGGCGGAGGTCGATCCGGCGGAGCTGTCGGCCGAGGTCGATGCCGCCCGTCAGGATCTCGTGAAGGCCGCGAAGGCCCTCGCCCGGACGGCCGGCCGTGAGGGCTGGAGCGCCGCGGGCGTCGGTGCGCGCGAATGGCGGACGGCGACGGCCTCCGACCTCTCGCGGGGCGGCGCACTCATCCTGCTCCGCCCGGTGCCGGACAGCGTGCGCACACGCGCACACGCCGCCGGCGGTGAGGACGGGAGACCCGAGACACGGGCGGTCCTCACCGGCGCGGACATCGCCACCGGGTCGGGGCCCACGGGAGAGCCGATGGGTCTGTACGACGACTCGTCGCCCGTGATCGCCGTCGGGGACGTCCTCGTACGAGCGGTCGCCGGCACCGAAGGCCCCATGGCCCGGGTCGCGGACGAGCAGGACGCCGGAGCACTGCCCGGCCCGCAGGTCCACCTCTTCCGCCCGGACCCGGCACGCCTGGACGCCTGGTTCCTCGCCGGGTTCCTGGGCGCGGAGGAGAACATCGCGGGCGCCTCGACCGGCAGCACGGTCCTCACGGTCAACCCGGGCCGGCTGCGCGTACCGCTGCTGCCGCTGGAGGAGCAGCGGCGGTACGGGGAGGCGTTCCGGCACGTGCACGAGCTCCGGGCCGAGGCGCAGCGGGCGACGCGGCTCGCGGAGGAGACGGCGCGGCTCCTGGCGGGCGGGCTCACGGGCGGACAGTTGCTGCCGTCGCCGGGAGACGGCTGAGGTACGCGACCGGAGGCAGGCGGCCGGGGTGGCGATTCGCCCCCTTCGGCACGCGGGCCTTCACCTATGGACCACACTTGTCAGACCGCTCCGGTCGGCCGCTCGACGCGGACTCGGCTCGGACGGTGGGGCTGGGACATTTCGGAAGGAATCTGGGGATCCAGTTGAACGGCAGCAAGCACACGGAGCTGGTGAACACCGCTTGGTCGGTAGCCGAACTCCTACGCGGGGATTACAAGCAGTCGGAGTACGGCAGGGTGATCCTTCCGTTCACGCTGCTCCGTCGCCTGGAGTGCGTCCTGGAACCGACGCGCCACGCGGTCGCGGCTGTGGCTGAGAAGTACAAGGACCAGACGGAGGTGAACCCGGACGGTTTTCTCCGGCGGGCAGCGGGGGGCCTCGCCTTCTACAACAAGTCGGATCTCACGCTGAAGAAGATCGCGGGCGATGCGGAACATGCCGCAGCCAACCTCAGGCTCTACGTGAGCAACTTTTCCGAGAACGTCCGTGAAGTTCTGGAAGCCTACGAGTTCAACCGTCACATCAACCGACTTGACGCGGCAAACCAGCTCTACAACGTGCTCGGTGTGTTCACCGATCTCGACCTGCACCCAAACTCCGTACCCAACCACAACATGGGCTACATCTTCGAAGAGCTCATTCGCCGCTGGTCCGAGCAGTCCAACGAGACGGCCGGTGAGCACTTCACGCCGCGTGAAGTCATCCAGTTGATGGTGAACCTGCTCATCGCCCCGGACGGAGACGCGCTCCACCTGCCCGGCGTTGTCCGCACGGTCATGGATCCAGCCTGCGGCACCGGCGGCATGCTCTCCGCCACCGAGGAGCACATCACCGAGCTCAACGAGCACGCCCAAGTCGAGGTGTACGGGCAAGAGCTCAACCCGGAATCCTGGGCCATCTGTCGTTCCGATCTCATGATCAAGGGGCAGGAGCCGGACAACATCGCCTTCGGCAACTCGTTCTCGAACCCCGCTTTTAGGCGGAAGACCTTCGACTACCTTCTGGCGAACCCGCCCTTCGGTGTCGAGTGGAAGAAGGTCAAGGACGAAGTCGAATATGAGCACAAGGCGCTCGGTGATGCCGGCCGTTTCGGTGCGGGTCTGCCGCGGATCAACGACGGCTCTCTGCTCTTCCTCCAGCACATGATCGCGCACATGAAGCCGGTCGACACGGAAGGCAAGGGCGGCTCTCGTATCGCGATCGTCTTCAACGGCTCGCCGCTCTTCACAGGTGCGGCTGGATCGGGCGAGTCGGAGATTCGCAGATGGATTCTGGAGAACGACTGGCTGGAGGGCATCGTGGCCCTGCCAGATCAGCTGTTCTACAACACCGGCATCTCAACGTACTTCTGGATCCTGACCAACCGCAAGAGTCCGGACCACAAGGGCAAGGTCATCCTGCTGGATGCCCGCGACCAGTGGCAGAAGATGCGGAAGTCGCTCGGCGACAAGCGCAAGGAGCTGGGCAAGGAGCACATCGCGACGGTGGTCAAGCTCTACGGCGAGGCGCTGACCGTGGCGCGTGATGCGGAACACCCGCTGCACGGCAAGGTGAAGGTCTTCCGCAACGAAGACTTCGGCTACCAGCGGATCACTGTGGAACGCCCGCTCAAGCTGCGCTTCGAGGTGACGGAGGAGACGCTGACGGCGTTGGAGGCGTCGAAGGCGATCCAGAAGCTTCCGCAGGCTGCGGCCCTGGCGGACGCCTTCAAGTCCCTGATGAGCACGAGCTGGGGTACGAAGCAGGAGGCTTGGCTCGCCCTGAAGGACGCGGTGGTGCAGGCCGGCGGGACGTGGCCGACGGGGGCGCCGTTCAACAAGGCGCTTCGCGAAGTCGTCGGCGTGCGGGACGCGGAGGGCGAGGTCCAGCTCGTCAAGGGCCAGCCGGAGCCGGACTCGGAGCTTCGGGACTTCGAGAACGTGCCTTTGGGTGAGGACGTCGAGGAGTACCTGGCGCGGGAGGTTCACCCACATGTGCCGGACGCGTGGATCGATCACAGCAAGACGAAGATCGGGTACGAGATTCCGTTCACGCGGCACTTCTATGTGTACGAGCCGCCTCGGCCGCTGGCGGAGATCGACGCGGAGTTGAAGGCGCTGGAGGCGGAGATTCAGGGACTGTTGAGAGAGGTGACGGAATGACCTTCCCCACCACGAAGCTGAAGTGGGTGGCTACCAGCAATGCAGGTGGGACCCCCTCGGTTGCCGAGCCATCCTTCTGGTCCAACGACGACGAGACCGGACTGCCGTGGGTGTCCATCGGTGACATGTCTGGGCGCGATTGGGTCACCACCACAGGCCGCAGGGTTACGGATGCAGGCGTTTCGGCCGCTCGCCTCCCAGTGGGCGCCCCGGGGACCCTACTTCTGAGTATGTACGCGAGTCTCGGTCATACGGCATTCCTGACGACACGAGCCAGCTGGAACCAGGCCATTCTGGGGATCGACGTCTCACCGTCCTACGACGTACGGTTCGTCAAGTACGCACTGGATGCCATCAAGCCGACTCTCACGGAGTTTGCGCGAAGCAACACGCAGGCGAACCTCAATGCTGAGCAAGTCGGCAATCTGGCGCTTCCCGATCCACCATTGGGTACACAGCGTCGCATCGCCGACTTCCTCGACACCGAGACCGCCCGCATCGACCATGTAGCGAATCTGCGCCGCCAGCAGCGGGATCTTCTTGCCTCACGCCGGTGGTCGCAGTTCCAAGAGGTCATGGACACAGTAGCCGGACCAGTGATTCCGCTGCGCCGCGTCATACGGTCCGTCATCGACGGTCCTTTCGGGAGCGCTTTTTCCAGCGCCGACTACATCGACGAGGGCGCGGCAGTCATCCGGCTCGGGAACATCGGTTTCGCGGAATACAGGCCAGCCGATCAGGCGTACATCCCGATGAGCCTGTATCGACAATTCCAATACCACGAGGTCAGCCGAGGGGACGTTCTCATCGCCGGACTGGGAGACGCTCGCAACCATGCCGGACGCGCCTGTGTGGCCCCGGCTCTCGGTCCGGCGATCGTGAAGGGAAAGTGCTTCCGGGCGCGCCTGGAGACGGAAGCAGCCGACGCCGACTTTATCGCCCTGCTGCTGTCTTCGCCTGTTGGCGCCAGCTCGATCGAGGGTCGAGGCTCTACCCGCTCGATGATCAATCTGGAGATCGTGAAGTCCGCGATGCTGCCCATTCCGGAACTGCGGAAACAACGATCCGTGGTCGCCGAGCACCGGCAGTCCTGGAGTCGGACCAAGGCGGCCGTCGACGCTTGCGAGCGCCAACTGAATCTGTTGGCCGAACGCCGCCAAGCCCTCATCACCGCCGCCGTAACCGGCCAGTTCGACGTCTCCACCGCCAGCGGCCGCAACGTCACCGAGGGAGTCTCCGCATGAGCCCCGTGCACGACGAGTCGTCCTTCGGGTCTGCTATCGTCGCCGCCCTCTGCGAGCGCGGTTGGCGGGAAGCCAACCCCGAGAACTACCAAGCCGATCTCGGCCTGGACACCGACGAGCTGTACGAGTTTGTCCGCGAGACCCAGCCCGACGAGTGGAACGAACTGCTCACCGTCTACGGCGGCAACCCCAACGAGGCCGAGCGTGGATTCGCGCAGCGGCTCGACCGGGCCATCGCCGACGACGGACTGCTCCATGTCCTCCGCAACGGCGTCAAGGACCGCGGAGTCCGGCTCCGCGTCGCCTATTTCAAGCCCAACCTCATCTCCGCCGACTCCGTCCTGGACGGCTACCGCGCCAACCGCCTCACTGTCGTCCGTGAACTGCGGTACGCCACCAAGCAGGCCGACTGGGGACACGAGCTTGACCTGGCCCTGTTCCTCAACGGCATCCCCGTCGCCACCGCCGAGCTGAAGAACCCGCTCACCGGCCAGGGCGTCGAGCAGGCCAAGGAGCAGTACCGGACCGACCGCGATCCGACCGAGTTGATCTTCACGCGGCGCGTCATCGCGAACTTCGCCGTGGACCCGGACCTGGTCTTCGTCACCACGCAGCTGCGCGGCAAGAGCACCCAGTTCCTGCCGTTCAACACCGGATCGAACGGCCCCGGCCGACCCGGCGGCGCCGGCAACCCGGCGCCGACCGCGCACGGCAAGTACGCCACCTCCTACCTCTGGGAAGAGGTCTGGCAGCGGGACCACTGGCTCGACCTCCTCCAGCGCTTCGTGCACCAGCAGAAGGAGAAGACGCCCGGCGGCGGCGTCACCAAGAAGACGATCTTCCCCCGCTTCCACCAGTGGGACGTGGTCCGGAAGCTCACCGCGCACGCCTCCGTCCACGGCGCCGGCCAGAACTACCTGGTCATGGCCTCCGCCGGCTCCGGCAAGTCGAACACCATCGGCTGGCTGGCCCATCGCCTCAGCGATCTGCACGCGCGCATGGACCCGGCCGTTCTCCGACCCGACGCCCTGGCCGAGGGCCGTATCAAGCCCGGCGAGCCCGTCTTCGACAAGGTCATCGTCATCACGGACCGCCGCAACCTGGACGCCCAGATCCGGGAGACCGTCGGCAGCTTCAGCCAGACCGACGGCCTGGTCGTGAAGGTGGACGAGAAGCACGGCGCGAAGAGCGAGCAGCTCGCCCGTGCCCTCTCCCGGGACACCGGCAAGATCGTCACCGTCACCCTGCACTCGTTCCCGGCGCTGCTGAACCACATCAAGGACAACCCCACCGAGATCAAGGGCACGCGCTTCGCGATCATCGTCGACGAGGCGCACTCCTCCCAGTCCGGCGACGCCGCCACCGCCGTGAAGTCCGCCCTGCGCGACCTCGGTCTGGACGCCGACTCGGACGACGAGGGCGCGACCACGGTCACCGTGGACGACAAGCTGAAGGCGAAGGCGGTCGAGCGCTCGCACGCCGCCAACCTCTCCTACTTCGCGTTCACCGCCACGCCCAAGTCCAAGACCCTCGAACTCTTCGGCACGGAAGGCGTGGAGAACGGCAGGACCGTCTACCGCCCCTTCCACACCTACTCCATGCGCCAGGCCATCGAGGAAGGCTTCATCCTCGACCCGCTGCGCAACTACGTCACCTACAACACGTACTGGAAGCTCGCGAACCTCAACCACGACGAGAAGGAGGTCGACCCCTCCAAGGCGAACAGCCTGCTCGCCCGGTTCGCGCTCATGCACGAGCACACGGTGTCCCAGCACGCCCAGGTGATCGTCGAGCACTTCGTCGCCCACACCCGCGGCCGGCTCGGCGGACGGGCCAAGGCCATGGTGGTCACGGCGTCCCGCCACTCCGCCGTGCAGATGGCCCGCGCCATCCGGAGCTACATCGCCGACCGCGAGTACGACACCAGGTACCCGGACCTCGGCGTCCTGGTCGCCTTCTCGGGGTCCCTCACCATCGACGGCGAGGAGACCACCGAGACCAAGGAGAACGGCGGTCTGCCGGAGAGCGCGCTGCCCAAGGCGTTCGGTTACACCCGCGCCGACGACAAGGCGGTGAAGGCCGGCGGCAAGGGCCAGCAGGAGTACCGGATCCTGGTCGTCGCCGAGAAGTACCAGACCGGCTTCGACCAGCCGCTGCTGACGACGATGTACGTCAACAAGACGCTGACCGGCATCGCCGCCGTGCAGACCCTCTCCCGCCTCAACCGCACCGCCGAGCGCAAGACCCAGGCCGACCTCGCCGTGCTGGACTTCGTCAACGAGGCAGAGGACATCCAGGACGCGTTCCGCCCGTACTTCGAGGAGGCGCACACCCTGCCCTCCGACCCGAACCTCCTCTACACGGCCCAGAGCCGCGTCATGTCCGCGCCGATCATCTCGGAGCAGGACATGGACGAGTTCGTCGCCGCGTACTTCGAGGCGCAGGAGAAGGCGGGCGGCTCGCAGTCCAAGTGGGAGAAGCTGCACGCCGAGCTGTACCGGCTCCTCTCCCCCGCCGTCACCCGCTTCACCACTCTCCTGGAGAGCGAGGAGGAGGACGACGTCGAGACGGCCGAGGAGTTCCGCGCCAACCTCAACGACTACGTCCGCAAGTACGGCTTCCTCGCGCAGATCGTGCCGTACCGCGACGCCGAGTTGGAGCGCCTGTACCTGTACGGGCGGTACCTGCTCAACCGGCTCCCCCGGCTCGCCGACGGTGGCGTCGACATAGGCGAGGTCGACCTCAGCCACCTGCGCGTCGAGAAGACCGGCGAGCACGACGTGTCCCTCAACCCCGAGGGCCCCGCCGAACTCAAGGGCTTCGGCGACGGAGTCGGCGGTGCCACGGACGCCGAGAAGTCACTCCTGTCCGAACTGATCGAGAAGTTCAACGCCAAGTTCGGGACGGAGTTCACGGAGGAGGACGTTCTTCCGGCGTTCAACGCCACCAAGGAGGACCCGAAGGTCCGGGCCGCCGCCCTCGTCAACGACGAGGAGAACTTCGGCATCGTCTTCGACAAGAAGTTCGAGGAGAACATGATGGATCATGTCTCCACGATCGACACGCTCGGAAAGCGGTACTTCGGTACCGACCGGGACTTCAAGTCCAACCTCGACCGCAGCGCCCGCCGCGCGGCCTGGCGGATGATCCGCCGGGAGGAGGGGCTGGACGACATCTGACGCACCCTGGGCCCGGTACGGCGCGCGTACCGGGCCCAGGGGACTCCATCGGTTCAGCGCTCTGTGGTCATCCGCAGGAAGCCGACCCATGCCTCGGGTGCGAAGCAGAGCCTGGCTTCTGTCGGACGCTTGGAATCCCGTACCAGTACGGTGGCTGCGTGGGCGGCTACTTCGACACATTCCCCGCCCTCGCCGCTGCTGTAGCTGCTTTTGAACCACGCTGACTCGGCAACCGTCAGCTCACTCACCCGGTGGGTCATTTCTCTCCCAGGAGTCTCTCGACGAAGGCCAGCGACCCGCGTGGAGTCAGGGCCTGAGCTCGCAGGATGCCGTACTGCTCCTCAGCGTCCCGCACTTCTGCGCGCTCTGTGTAGAGGCGACTGGTCCGCTGCACCTCCACATACGCCATCCTCCGCCCGTCACGTTTTTCGATCAAGGTGAAGGGTCCAGCCAGCCCGCAGTGTTCGGCTGCATCAGTGGGCATGACCTGGATCTCGACATTTCTGCGCTGCCCGTGCAGAAGGATCTGTTCCAACTGTCCGTGCAGGATCGACCGTCCTCCCACGGGCCGCCGCAACACCGACTCCTCGATGACGAAGCTCAGCGTGGGAAGCGGTCGCCGCGAGAAGATCTCCTGTCGTGCCAGTCGCGCTGCAACCCGTTGCTCCACGGTCTCCTCATCGAGAAGCGGGCGACGCATGGTGAAAACAGCCCTCGCGTACTCCTCGGTCTGCAACAGGCCAGGAACGGCCAAGGCACCGTACACATGAAGGGTGACCGCCTCCGCCTCCAACCGGGCCATGTCCCGGAAGAACGCCGGATACTGAGCCCGACCCACCTCCTCCTTGAGCGCCGTGAGGACGCCACCCGCCCCCAGCACCTCGTCCGCCTTCTCGATGAAGCGGGCCTGCGGGATGCGCCGCCCCTGCTCGATGGACGCCACCGTGTCCGCCGAGTACCCGAGCCTCTTGCCGAACTCGGCCCGCTCCAAGCCCGCCCGCGTCCGCAGCAGCTTCAACTGCCGTCCGAACGCGGTCACCACACCTGTCCCCGGCTCGTCCTCCGGCCGCTGCGCCGTCTCCTCGTCCCGCACGGTCACCGCCCTGCTTCCTCTCCCCGCGTACCACCGCGTACAGCGCCCGCGCCCGCCCCGTACGAAGGACCGGCGTCAGCGCGTCACTGCTGGTCACGCTAGGCCACGGGGCGCCACCGTGAGTGCATGACCGCAACACAACCACCCGTGACGGTGCACCGGTTCGCGATGTGCTTCAGCTCCACCCCTCGAGGCGCCCGCCTGGCCCGGCGCCTGTGCGCGCACCGGCTGGACGCCTGGGGCGTTCCGTACGGCAGCGACGCGCACGACACCGTCACGCTGATCGCGTCGGAGCTGTGTGCCAACGCCGTACGGCACGGGCGCGTCGCCGGCCGGGACTTCCACGTCCTGCTCACCGCGGACCCCGCGACCGGGACCGTACGCATCGAGGTGACCGACACACGGGGTGACCGGCTCCCCCACCTCCCCGCCGCCGTATCTGAGGACGGCGACGGCGGACGCGGACTGCTTCTCGTCGAGGCCCTGGCCGACCGCTGGGGATGCTCGCCCCGTTCCACGGGCGGGCCCGGCAAGACCGTCTGGGCGGAGTGCACCGCTGTCGGCCTGACCTGATCGCACACCTGCTCCGGGACCTGGCTGGACGCGTGAAAGCACGCCCGCGAGACTGGTCCCTTCGGACACTCGACGGGGCGGGAGCGGGGACCAGGTGCCGGACGTACGACGGATCGCGGGACGCTACGAACTGCTGGAGCAGTTCAGCCACGGCGGCATGGGGGACGTCTGGCGCGGCTACGACGCCGTGCTGGACCGGCCGGTCGCCGTGAAGCTGATCCGCCCGCAGGCCGTCACGTCGCCGCATCTGGCGGAGGAGTTCGAGAAGCGGTTCCGGCGCGAGGCGCGGGTCACCGCACGGATCCAGCACCCGGGCGTGCCGCAGGTGTACGACGCGGTGCTGGACGAGTCGTACGAGCAACTGTTCCTGGTGATGGAGCTGGTCGACGGCGTACCCCTGACCGCGTACGTACACCCGGATCATCCGCTCCCCGTCAGCTGGGCGGTGGCCGTGGCGGCACAGGTCGCGACGGTGCTGTCGTACGCGCACGAGGTGCCGGTGGTGCACCGTGACCTGAAACCGGGCAACATCCTCGTGGCCCGGGACGGCACGGTGAAGGTGCTGGACTTCGGTATCGCGGCGATCCTGCGGACGGACGTCACCAAGCTGACCGCGACGGGCAGTCCGATCGGGACGCACCAGTACATGGCACCGGAGCAGGTCCGCGGCGCGCGGGTCACGCCCCGCACCGACCTGTACGCACTGGGGTGCGTACTGCACGAACTGCTCGGCGGGCGGCCCCTGTTCAGCGGGGACAGCGAGTGGCAGCTGATGATGCAGCATGTCAATGCGGCCCCGCCCCCGCTGCGGCAGCTCCGCGGCGACGTGCCGGCGGCCCTGGAGGAGCTCGTCCTGCACCTGCTCCGCAAGGCGCCCGAGGCACGCCCGGCGGACGTGCAGGAGGTGTACGAGCGGCTGCGGCCGTTCCTGCCGGTGCCCGGCGAGGAGGCCGCCCCACAGGAGGCGGGGCCCGCCGGGACGCCCGACCCGACCGGCATCTTCCGTCGGCCCTACGCGCCCCGCTCGCGTGCCGGTGCCACGGGCGGCGCGCAGGCCGCCTCGCCCGCCGTCGGACCGGACGTGCCGCCCGTCGTGCCCGCGGCCGAGCGGGAGGCGCTGCGGGAGCAGATCCGCGAGGTCCACGCGCACTATCTGGCGCTGATGGAAGAGGAACGGTACGCGCAGGCCGCCGACGTGGTGGGTGAGCTGATCGAGCCGGCCGCACGGTCCCTGGGATCGGAGAGCAAGGCGGTGCTGCGGCTGCGTTCGTGGCGGGCGGTCAGCCGGCAGCTCGCCGGTGACCACCGGGCCGCACTGCCGGAGTTCGAGGCACTCGCCGACGCCTACGGACGCGTGAGCGGCCCGAGCAGTGAGGAGGCGTTGGAGTGCCGGGCCCAGGCGGCACGCTGCCGCGGCGAACTCGGCCGGGTGACCGAGGCGCTGGCCGGGCTGAACGGCGTGCTCGACGCGGTGCGGGCCGTCGACGGCGACGTCAGCGAGAACGCCGTGGAGCTGCGCCGCGACATCGGCATGCTGCTCCTCGCGCAACAACGGGCGGCGGAGGCCTTCGACGTCCTGGAACCGTTGCACGCGGACCTGTGCGTGGTGCTCGGCCCGGACGACGAGCTGACCGCCGAGGTGGCCGAGACCCTGGCGGTGATCCGTCTGGATCTCGATGGTGACAGCGCCGGTTCTGCGCCCTGACCTGGTCTTCGTCCGCGCAGCAGGCCGGCCGGGCACTAGGATCCCCGCATGCCGCAGCTCGCCTTCGACATCGGTTTCTTCGCCGAACTCGCCAAGCTCCAGCCCCCGGTCAGGAAGGGTGTGCTCGACGCCTGGGAGAAGTTCAACCGGCTCACCCTGGACCAGCTCTTCAAGGATCAGGGTCTGAAGCTGGAAAGCCTGGTGAAGGCGAAGGACAAGCAGATACGGACGATCCGCATCGACCAGTTCTGGCGCGGTGTGGTACTCGCACCGCCCTCCGGGGACACCTTCGTCCTGCTGCGGGTGATGCCGCACGACAAGGCCATCGCCTGGGCGATGAAGCAGAGGTCCAGCATCAACGAGGTGACGCGGGCCGTCGAGATCCGGGACGCGGCGACCCTGGACGAGATCACGCCGGCCTATGAGCAGGTGGCCGAAGCCTCGTCGAAGGAACGGTTGTTCGCGAAGTTCTCCGACGGGGACCTGAAGGCGCTCGGCATCGACGACGAGACGCTGCGGCAGGCCCGGTCGCTCGTCGACCAGGAGCAGTTGGACGTCTTCGCGCCGCTGCTGCCGCAGGACCAGCGGGAAGTACTGCAGTACCTCGCCGCCGGCTGCACGGTCGAGGAGGTCTGGCAGGACATCGTGGCGCCGGCGCTGCGGGCGACCACGCAACCGGTGGACCAGGGGGACTACGAGACCGCGATCCAGCACACCCGGGCGCGTATCGCGCTGGTGACGGCTCCCGAGGAGCTGCGGGACATCCTGGAGAAGCCCTTCGCGGCCTGGCGGGTCTTCCTGCACCCCTCCCAGCGCAAGGTGGCGTACCGGTCGTCGTACTCGGGCCCCGCGCAGGTCACGGGCGGGCCGGGCACCGGCAAGACGGTGGTCGCGCTGCACCGGGTCAAGCACCTGCTCGGGCACCTGCGCGACGGCGACCGCATCCTGCTGACGACGTACACCAACGCCCTGGTCAACGCGCTGCGCTCCGGTCTGGAGTCCCTGGTGGACGATCCGGAACTGCGCGAACGGGTGGACATCTCGACGGTGGACGGCTTCGCCAGCCGCGTCGTCGCGGAGGCGCCGGACGCCGTGCCGCTGCGGCCGCTGTTGCACAACGAGGAGGTGAGCCGCTGGGGAAAGGCCGCCAAGGCGACCGGTTTCACCGGCAGCGCGCAGTTCCTCGCGCAGGAGTACCGCCATGTCGTCCTGGCGCAGGGCATCGGCACCCTGGCCGAGTACGAGGCGGCGGACCGGCGGGGACGCGGCAGCCGGCTGACCGCGGCCGAGCGACCGCTGGTGTGGGAGACGATGGAGCGGTTCACGGCCGGCCTGGCCGCGGACGGGCGCCGCACCTGGCTGCAGACGTGCGCGGAGGCGGCGCGGCTGCTGGAGGAGACGGGGCCGCGGTACCGGCACGTCGTGGTGGACGAGGCGCAGGACCTGCACCCGGCGCAGTGGCGTCTGCTGCGGGCGGCGGCTCCCGCCCGTCCGGACGACCTGTTCATCGCGGGCGACCCGCACCAGCGGATCTACGACTCGAAGGTGTCGCTGAAGTCGCTCGGCATCAAGGTGGCCGGACGGTCGGTGAAGCTGCGCAAGAACTACCGCAGCACGCAGGAGATCCTGCGCTGGTCCACCGCCCTGCTCATCGGCCGCCCGATCGCCCGGCTCGAGGACGAGAACGGCAACGAGACCCTGCTCGGCTACCGCTCCGCCCTTCACGGCGACGGGCCCACCGTCCACCCGGCCAAGTCCGAGGAGGCGGAACTGGACGCGCTGGTCACCCAGGTGCGGACGTGGATGGACGCGGGCGTCGGCGCCGGGGAGATCGGGGTCAGCGCCCGGTTCAACAAGACCTGTGCCAAGGCGGTCGCCCGCCTGAAGGACGCCGGTGTCCCCGCCGCGACGCTCCGCTCCACCGACGCCGCCGGGCAGGGGACGACCGTACGGGTGGGGACCATGCACTCCTTCAAGGGGCTTGAGTTCCGCTGCGTGGCGGTCATCGGCGTCGACGACGAGGCACTGCCGTTCGCGAAGGCGGTCACGCCGCCCGAGGTGGACCCCAAGCAGCACGAGACGGACATGATGTCCGAGCGCTGCCTGCTCTTCGTCGCCTGCACGAGGGCCCGCGACAGCCTGTACGTCTCCTGGTCGGGCAAGCCGAGCCAGTTCCTGGTGGAGGCGGACGTATGAGCTGTTCTCGCGGAGCCGCGGGCCGGCATGTCGCCGGCCTGCGGGGCACCGTCCGTGTGTGGGGTCGCGAGGGGTGTGTGCCAGGTTACGGCGTCACACCCGTACCAGCCGGTCCGTGAAGTCGTTGCCGAAGACGCCGTGGGGGTCGAGGCGGTCGAGGATACCGACCGCCTCCGCCCACTGGCCGCGCCCGTAGGAGGCCGGCACCGCGGTGCCGATGACCTCCTCGTCGGACCAGGCGGCCGTGTCGGTGTACCCCCAGCCCTTGGACCACTCGACGCGGGTGAGCGCGTAACCGCCGTCGAAGGTGCTCAGCAGGAAGCGTTCCAGGTCGCGGTAGAAGGCGTGCGCCCCGGGCGTGGTCGGCTGGGTGAGCACGTCGACCCACACCGCGCAGTCGTACTCCGGGTGGTCCGGGTGCGGCCGGATCACGGACAGCAGCGGTGGGCGGGCTCCGGGGGCCGCCGACTCCTCGGGGCTGTCCAGTCCGCCGACGCGGATCTCGACCTGGCCGTTGACCGGGTAGCTGCCTCGCAGCGCCGCCGACTTGAGCCGCTCGCTGTAGTAGGCGGCGAACTCGGAGACCACTCTCTGGACATCGGCGCGCCGGGTCAGGATGGCGTAGCCGTTCGCGGTCTCGCGGAGGGTGGTGGGGCGCAGGTAGAACTGGAGCGCGTGTGCGGGTCCCCACAGGTCGGAGGCGAGGGTGGCGGTGAGGCCGGTCGCCGCAACGGTGTACTGGACGAGGCCCAGTTCGGGTGCGAGGAACCAGGCACCTTCGCCGACGAGCCGTCCCGCGAGGCGGGCGACGGGTGTCGGCAGGACGTCGCTGAAGGGGTAGTTGTAGGGGTGGCTGACGGGCCGTGAGGTGAGGGGACGCCTGGGGCTGAGGCTCCACACCTTCAGCCAGGGCCGGTCGGTGAAGGCGAACCAGATGGCCTCCACACGTCCCGCGCGGTCGAGGAAGTCGGCGAACGTGTTGCCACGGCCGGCCTCCGGGCTGCCGGGCGCCGCGAACAGTTCGTCGGTGCTGATGTCGACGCGGCTGACGCAGCGCAGCGGGACCTCCTCGCCTGCCTGGAGCACCACCTCGGTCAGCAGTCCGCGTCCGATGTGGGTGGCCAGCGCCTCGCACTCGTCGTCGGCTCCCCGGTGGAACGTGCGCACCACGTATTCGGCGCGTCCGGTGTCCCAGACGACGGCGGTGAGGGAGAGGACGAGGTTGCTGAGCGAGCCGTAGGTGTGGCCGGGACGCGGGGTCTCCCCGGCGGCCGGCACGCTGGTGCCGTGGGCGTCGATGGCCAGGGTGCCGCCGAGGGTCAGCTCCCCGGGCGCCGGTGTGTTGGTGACTCCGAGTCCGTGGTCGGCGAGGAAGGCCATCAGGGTCTCCAGGAGCACTCCGGTCTGCGCCCGGACGGCGCCGGGCGCGCCGGGGGGCGGGGTGACGAGTTCCATGCCGGTGAGGTGGCGGGTGGTGTCCAGGAGGAGGACCCGTTCGTCCGGCTCGGAGGGACCGGTGATGGTGAGCGGGGACCAGTTGTGCGCCTTGCCGCGTGCGCGCAGCCGCCAGCCCTCGCGGTGCGCCCAGTTGGCGAGGTCCGCGACGTCCTGGGCGGTGCGGGGTGCGCAGGCCCATAAGCCGGCGTGGGTGATCTCCCCCGACCAGTTCACGTAGGGGGTGCGGTACGCGACCAGTCCGGCGGGCAGTTCGGGCGCGGACGAGGCGGTGGCCGACGGGGTGGCCCCGGCCGGTTGCGCTCCGGCCGTCCACGCCTGGAGCGGTACGCCGACCACCGCGGCGGCGACCGCGGCCGCCCTGAGCACCGTACGGCGGGAAGGACGGGCGGCCGAGGCGTGCGGGGTGAGAGGTTCAGACATGCACGTGAACGTACGCCGCTCACCGGGGAGCTCGGGGGTAATACGGAAAATGCGGCCGAAACGCCTCCCTCTCCGCACTCCGGGCGCCGCCTTGCAAGGGGCGGCGCACCGGCCTGGGCGCGGCAGTGGACGGCCCGAGCGCGCAGCACTCTCGGCACACCTCCGCCGCTTCGTTCAGTGGCTGGGCGGCCTCACCCCGATGAGCGTGCTCTCGCGGCGGGCGCCGTCCACCGACGCGACCGCGTAGGCCGCTCCCTCCGGTGCCGTCGGTCCCGTCCACGTCGTGCTGCGGGCGCCCGGCAGGACCGCCACGAGTGTGTCGCTGCCGTCCGCGCCCCTGAGCCGGACCGCGTAGAGCGCGGGGACGTGGTTGCCCCGGGAACGGACGTCGATGCGGATGGCGCCGTCGGCCGACCGGGTCGCCGACGCGAGCGGGGGCAGGGGCGCCCGGCCGTCGGCGAGCCGTGGCAGGACGGGAGCCAGTGCGGGCCGCTGCCAGTGGTCGGCGGTCAGGGTGCTGATCGCTCCGATCGGGTCGGCGGTCACGTTCTTCGCGCTGAACAGGATCTCGCCGTTGATCTCCGGCAGTCCCTTGTCCAGCGTCAGGTGCCGGGAGAGCTCGGCCGGGTCCCGCCAGGCGGCGGGCTGGGCGGGGTCGCCGACCTTGTACACGGCCTGGCCGATCCACAGTTGTACGCCGGTGCCGCGCACGGCGTCCGCCCACCACGGGGCGAGGACGGCGTAGTCGGCCACGGGGAGACCGATGTTCCAGTACAACTGCGGGGCGATGTAGTCCAGCCAGCCGTTGCGCACCCAGCCCAGGGTGTCGGCGTGCAGGGCGTCGTAGGCCTGGGTGCCGCGGGTGGCCGAGCCCCGCGGGTCGCTGGAGGCGTTGCGCCAGATGCCGAAGGGGCTGACGCCGAAGGCCGCCTCGGGCCGGACCTCGCGCACCCGGTCGTACATCTCGCTCACCAGCAGGTCCACGTTGTGCCGGCGCCAGGCGGCCCGGTCGGTGAAGTCCCCGCCGTACGCGGCGAACGCGTCGTCGTCGGGGAAGTCCTGACCGGCCACAGGGTAGGGGTAGAAGTAGTCGTCGAAGTGGACGCCGTCGATCTCGTAGCGCTCCACCGCGTCCATGATGGCGTCCTCGACGAACGCGCGGACCTCGGGAATGCCCGGGTTGTAGTACAGCTTGCCGCCGTAGGGGACGATCCACTCCGGGTGCCGTCGCGCCGGGTGGCCGGGCACGAGCTTGGTGACGTCCGACTGCTGTGACACCCGGTACGGGTTGAACCAGGCGTGCAGGGCCAGTCCGCGGGCGTGCGCCGCGTCGACCATGAACTCCAGAGGGTCGTAACCGGGCTCCTTCCCCTGGGTTCCGGTCAGGTACTGCGACCACGGCTCGAACCGGGAGGGCCAGAAGGCGTCCGCCGCCGGGCGCACTTGGGCGAAGACCGTGTTGAGCCCCACCGACCGGGCGCGGTCGAGCAGTGCGACGAACTCCGCGCGCTGTTCGGCCGGGCTCAGGCCGGGCCGCGAGGGCCAGTCGATGTTGGAGACGGTGGCGATCCACTCCCCGCGCAGTTCACGGCCCTCGGCCGCGGCCGGTCCGGGGGCCTTGGCCACGGGGCTCGGGGCCTGTTCCGCGTCGGGGAGTCCGGCCGCACCCGCGGGGGTGGGGAGGCCGGCCGCGGCGAGACCGGCCATCAGTCCGGTGGTGCGCAGCAGGGCGCGGCGGGAAGGGCGGCGTGCGGCCGGGCCGGGGGCGGGAGTGTCGGTCACAGCGACTCCTGGGGAGAGACGGAACGCGGACCGGCTCACCCTGCCCAGGCCGCCATGCTCAGGTCAACCAGTGGGAGGGGTGGGACGGCAACCGACGGCCGCTCAGCCCTCCACCCCCAACGCCCCCAGCAGCATCGGCAACGACGCGTGCAGTTCCCGCTGCCAGTACGCCCACCCATGCGTGCCGGGGCCGTAGAAGTTGGTCGTCAGGTGCCGTGCCCCCACCCTCCGCAGCTCCCCCGCCAGGGCGTGGTTCTGGCGGTTGAAGTCGGCCTCCAGCGCGCTCGTCGCGCCCGGGGCGTCCAGGGGGCCCGTCGTGCCGTCGCCGCAGGACAGGTAGACCGGGATCGAGCGGAGCCGTTCGGCCAGGAAGTACGGGTCGTGCGCCTCCCAGACGGCGCGCTGGGCCACCGGGTCGCCCCAGACGCGGAGCGGATCGTTGCCCTGGCCGGCGAAGAAGCCCATGATGCGGCCGACCGACTCGGCGTCGAGGAGCGGGTGCGCGGAGCCCGAGTACGCGGCCGTCGCCTTGAACATGCCGGGGTGGCGGGCGGCGTAGAGGAGGGCTCCCTGGCCGCCCATCGACAGGCCCGCGACGACGCGGTTGGGGCCGGCGCCCCAGTCGCGCTCCAGGAGGTGGCGCAGTTCCTTCGTGTGGAAGGTCTCCCACGCGGGGTCGCCGCCCTCGCCGTGGTTCCACCAGTCGCTGTACCAGCCGTTCCAGCCGGCCTCCGGCATCACGACGAGGACGTCGCGCAGGCTGTCGGTCCGGGCGACGTCGGTCATCCGGGTCCACGACGTGTAGTCGCCGCAGCAGCCGTGCAGCAGCCAGAGCGTCGGCCAGTGCTGCCCTCCCCGGGCGTCCGGGTCCCAGCCGTCGGGGGTGAGGAGGCGGACGTTCACGGTCCTGCCGCCCAGGGCCCGCGACCGTACCGACAGGTCGACCTGGCGGTCCGCGACCCGGGTGACGGCCACGACCTCCGCGCCCCGCGGTGACGACGGCCGGGGTGCGTCCGTGCCCGCCATTGCGGGCGCGGTCGGTGCGAGGGTGGCCAGGAGGACGGCGAGGACGAGGAGTACGCGGGATCTGAACGTCGTCAGGACGGTCTTGGTCGCCGGCACGGATGCTCCCTGCGGTTGCGGTTCGTCGCTGAGTGAACGGTGGGACCGGGACTGGGTCAGTGGCGGCTCGGGGTGATCAACACCGCGTCCCCCACCGGGCGTTCGCCCGCCGCGTCCGACGGGTCGTTGATCACCGTGCCGTCGGCCACCATGGTCGTGGAGCCGCCGCCGTCGAGGTTGACCGCGTCGCGCAGTCCGAGGGCCTCGGCGATCCTGGCGCTCTCCAGGATGCTCAGGCCGAGGGCCTCGGTGCTGCGTCCGTCGGCCGTGACGAGTACCGTGCGGCCGGCCGCGTCCACGCCCGCGAGGGTGCGCGGGTTGCGCTTGTGCACCCAGCCGTAGTACCAGCTCGGGTCTCCCGGGTGCACCATGCCGTCGGTGGCGGGTGTGACGTGCAGCCGTCCGTCACGCACCAGTTCCGGGCCCGCGTTGACGATGTCCGTGTCCGGCGAGGGCGTCACGCGGTGGCCCCGCTCGTCCAGCAGGGTCGTCGTCACGCTCAGCCGGCCGCCGGTGCGTGCGAGGGCGGTCAGTTCGGCGGCGCGTGCGCCGGTCGCCTGGACGGAGCCGCCGCCGGGCGGGAGCGGGCCGCCGCGCGGTGAACGCACCTCCACGACGCGGTCGTGGGCGTCCAGCACCGCCTCGACACCCTCGCCGGACGGCGTCCGGTTGCCGAACTCCGGGGTGAAGGCGACCAGTTCGTTCGCGTTGGTGCAGGTGACGTCGTGCAGCGGCAGGGACGTCGGCAGGTCGCCGTCGCTGCCGCCGCAGTTCCTGATCAGGCCCGGTACGCGGTTGACGCCGTTCAGGGTCAGGGAGGTGCCGTGGGCCGCGACCCGGCCCCGCCAGGTGTAGCGGGCGATCTCCGTGCGTCCGCCGTTGTCGTGGAGGACCAGGCTGGGGCGTGTGCCGACCGGTTCGCTGAGCAGGCGTCCGTCGTAGACGCCCAGTCCCGCGGGGTCGCCGGGCGCGCCCGCCTTCGGGTCGAGGACGAAGAAGCCCGCGTTGACGGCGGCGGTGGCGCCGGCCGCGTTCGAGAGGGCGGTCGTGGTCTCCCGGTTCTCCAGGTCCGGGCCGTAGGAGGCCCCGAGGCCGCCGTGGAACCGGCGCGGGTCGATGGTGAGTACGTCGATGTGCCAGGGACCGCGGTCCGTGGCCGCGCCGTCCCAGCCGGTGAAGACGGCGGAGCCGGTGTGGCCCGCGGCCCTCAGGCGCGTGCGTTCGGCAGTCGCGGCGGCCTGGGAGGTGAACGTTCCGATGCGTACGCGCCAGCCGAGGGTGCCCCCGGCGTAGTCGGCCGTCTTCTCCGTCGTCACCTGCTCCACGCGGGCCGGGAAGCCGTCGCGCCGGAGCTTCGCGGCGAGTTCGTCCGCGCTCGCCCTGTCCTTCAGGGCCGTCGGCGGCGCGTCGGGGTCCGGTGAGGTGTCACCGCCGGGAATGGAGACCTCGACCGTCCAGTGCAGGGACGGGTCGGCGTCGCCGCGCACGATGCGGGTGAGGGTGACGCCCGGTTGCAGGGTCGTCGTGGTGCGGGTCTCGGTGAGGTCGGAGGGGCCCAGCGGCAGTGCCTGCCGGGTCGGCTCCGGGGCCGGGGACGACGCCTGGGCGGGAGGGCCGCCCGCCGTGACGAGGACGCCGAGGACGGCTGCCGCACCGACCAGTCTCTTCTTCATCCGCACCGCCTGGGAGCATGGGCATGGGTATCGGGCCGAGGGCCCCGGGCATGGTGCCGGCGCCCTTCGGTGGTGGGTGGACCGGACACGACCATGCGCGGCTGCTCCTCACTCCTGTTGACCCGGACATGGACAACCGCCCAACGTCCCGTGCACAAGTAGCGGCCCGTTCCGTCGAACCGTCAAGGTGCGCAACAGGAGCAACATCCGCTCCCCCCTTCCCGTGAGTGGGATCGGGCGGCCGGCCACCGCAGATCGTGCGCAGTTCGTCGGACTCGTCGGGGTGCGTCTCCCGGCGCACGGTCGGTGCCCGGCCGCCGTCCGCCGGTGCGGTCAGGGGCCGGCGGGGAGCCGGGCAGGTCGAGGGCGACGTGGAGTCCGTGGACGTCGGACACGAGCAGAGGCCGCGCGGCCCCGCGCACGAGGCGGACGCGGCGTTGTCAGTGGTCGGCGATAAGTTCGATCTCGTTCCGCCGAGGTGGCGTGAACGCCCCCCTTTCGCATGCATGGGAGATGGTGCGTTGTCGGTCTGGGAGAGGTCGAGTACGGCACGGGTGGTCCCGGCCGCACGACCGCGGAAGCTGGCCAAGGTGCCGTTCGTGGAGCTGGCCGACGGGCGGTTGCAGGGCGTGGTGTCCAGCGGGTCGGACATCGGGCGCGTCTACGTGTCGTCGGTCGAGGCGGGGACGTACGCGTTCGCGTGCAGCACCAACAACAACCGGCCCTGCGGCGGGGCGCGCGGCATGTTCTGCAACCACATACGCGCGCTGATCGGCGAGGCCGCGCTCCAGTACGGGGCGGAGCGGGTCGCGCGGTACCTGAAGGTGGAGGTGGAGGCCGCGGAGCCGGACGCCCACGCGGTCACCCTCGCCATGACGACGACGCGGCCGGCACAGGCCGACAGTTCCGCCGCGGCCCAGGTGTTCAGCCGGTTCCTGCGGCACCTGGCGTACCTCGAACTCGAGCCGGTGACCGAGCCGTTGCCCGAGATGCAGTGGTTCCCGACGACGAGGGCGGTGGCCTGATGCGTGCCGATCTGCTGTCCGACGCCATCGACGGACTGGACGAGGCGCTCGCGGCCGTGGACGGCTTCGACGACGTCCTGGTGGGCGGTCTGCTGCGCCCCCGTCCGGGGCAGGCCGGCGGGCTGACCGGGCTCGCCGAGGCCGTCGCGGGGACGCCGCTCGCCTCACGGGCCGCCGAGGCCGCCGAGAAGACGGCCGCCGGGGCCGGGGGCGAGGACCACTTCGTCGCTCTCGCCGCGGCCCGTACCGCCCTGCTCGGCTCGGTGCACGACGCGCTGGTCGCCAGGGTGGACGAGGTCACCGGTCGGCCCGCGGCCGCGGAGGCCGCAGCACCGTCCGCGGGTGAGGAGTACGCCGCGAACCTGCATGCCGCGGCCCGCAGTTGGCTGTGCGACCTGGCGCGGGCCGGCTGGCAGGGCATCGACCACGAACTCGTCGCCGGGGCCGCGCCCGTCGTCTCCGCGATGCTGCCCGACCCGGCGCTGCGCCGCCTGGCCACGCTGCTCGACGGGTTCGCGGCCGAGCTGGCCGCGTCCTGCCCGGGGGCGACCCTGGAGCGCGTTCCGGTGCGCCGCTGGGCCGATCTGTGGTCGCGCGCCCTGCTGTTGACGCTGCCCGGAGCGGCCCGCCCCGCCGGCGTGGCCGAGGTGTCGGGCCGGCTGCTGCCGCTCGGTGTGGACGTGCAGGAGCACGCCACCGCCGTACAGGCCCAGGTGCACGCGGTGTTCGAGCCCTCGGACGGCGGTGCGACCCGGCTGGTGCGGGCCTCGGTGTCCGCGCCGAAGCCCGACACGGTCGTCGGGGCGGGGCTGTGGCAGCTTCTGCGGCCGCGCATGTCCCTGCTCGCGGCCGTGAGCGAGGGCCGCACGATGGAGCTGGACGCGATGCCCGTCACGGCCGAGGGCGACCTGGTGTGGGACGACACCCGTGCCCGCGCCGGTGAACCTGCCGAGGTCTTCACCACCGCCCGGGTGGCCCTGCCCACCGCCGTCGCGTCCGCGGTCGCGCCTCTCGACCGGCATCCGGCGCGGATCGCCGTGCCCGTGCTGGTGGAGGGGTACGCCGTGGAGGAGGACGAGGACGGGACCGCCCTGCGGATCGCCGGGCACCGTCTCGTCGTCGACGTCGACCGGGTGCCGGCCGCCGGGCCGCTCACCCCCGAGGTCGTCGCCGCGTCCGGCGCGTGTGTCGGGCTGCTGCGCTGGGATGCCGGGGAGTTCCTGCTCCAGCCGCTCGCGGTGGAGCGGACGGTGCGGAAGAAGGCGGTCGCCGTGCACGCCGGTGCCTGGGCCGGGGGTACGGCCGACAAGGCCGGGGTGCGGGCGGAGAAGGCCGCGACCGACGCCGTCAAGGTGCTGCGCGAACGCGCCGGAAAGCTGCTGCGGAAATGACCCACGACGAAGCGACCGGCCACGGCGTCGCGGACGACCACGGCGGAACGCCAGGCCACGATGATGCGGGCGGCCACGGCGGAACGCCCGGGCAGGGCAGTACGGGCGGCCGGGGCGATGCCGGCGACCGCGCCGGAACGCCCGGCCGCGACACGGCGGCCGGCCGGGCCGCGGCGGTCCCCGGCACCGCGACGGCCCCCCTCCCCCACGGCGACGCCCCCGGGCCCGACCCCGACGAGAACCGGCGGCAGGTGCTGTACTGGCGTCTGCTGGCCCGCCTCTTCGACCCGGAGGAGCAGGCCACGCTGGAGTCGGCGAGCCTCGCCGTGGTCGAGGACATCGGTCTGCCCGCCGCGCTGCTCGACCCCGGCGCGTCCGTCGACTCCGTGGTGCAGCGGCATCCCGAGCTGGCCGCCGAGTTCGACGGGGTGATGGTGCCCGAGCCTGAGGAGGACGGGGCGCGCGACCGGGCCGCCGAGGTGCGGCGCGCGGCGCTGGCGTCCAAGGTGCTGCTGAACGTCTTCGCGTCCCGGCCCGGCACCGTCACCGCCGAGCAGTTGGCGCGCTGGCAGTCGGACGCCGGGTGGCTGGAGCGGGCGCTGGGCTGCCGGCCCGGTGGTCTGCGCGGCGGTGCCGGTGGTCCCGGCGCGCCCGGCGGCCCCCGGGGTGCCGGCCGTGCGGGGGGCGGGACGGGTGTCAGCCCCACCGGCACCGGGTTCGGCGCTCCCGCGCCCGACCTCGGCCGGCTGATCCCCGAGATCGGCCCGGAGCTGGGTGCCATCGAGGGCGACCTCGTCAAGCGGATGCACCTGCGCGAGGTGCTGGCCGATCCGCAGCTCGCCTCGCGGCTGACGCCGAGCATGTCCCTGATCGAGCAGTTGCTGCGCGACAAGGACAACCTCTCCGGCGTGGCCCTCGCCAACGCCAAGGCGCTGATCCGCCGTTACGTCGACGAGGTCACCGAAGTGCTGCGCACCCAGGTGGAGAAGGCCACGGTCGGCGAGCTGGACCGGTCGGTGCCGCCGAAGCGGGTCTTCCGCAATCTCGACCTCGACCGCACCATCTGGAAGAACCTCACCAACTGGAGCCCGGAGGAGGAGCGGCTCTACGTCGACCGCCTCTACTACCGGCACACCAGCCGCAAGACGACGCCGCAGCGGCTGATCGTCGTCGTGGACCAGTCGGGCTCGATGGTCGACTCGATGGTCAACTGCACCATCCTGGCGTCCATCTTCGCGGGACTGCCGAAGGTCGACGTCCACCTCGTCGCGTACGACACGCAGGCGCTGGACCTGACGCCCTGGGCGCAGGACCCCTTCGAGACGCTGCTGCGCACCAAGCTCGGCGGCGGCACCGACGGCACGGTCGCCATGGCGCTGGCCCAGCCGAAGATCGCCGAGCCGCGCAACACGGTCGTGGTGTGGATCTCCGACTTCTACGAATGGCGGTACGCGGAGCTGTTCGAGAGCATGGCCGCCATCCACCGCTCGGGGGCCAGGTTCATCCCCGTCGGCTCGGTGACCAGCTCCGGGCGCGGCAGCGTCAACCCGTGGTTCCGGGAGCGGTTCAAGGACCTCGGCACGCCGGTGATCTCCGGCCACATCAAGAAGCTCGTGCACGAACTCAAGACGTTTCTCACCTGATCGGCGGACGTGTGTCCGCGCCGTCCCCCTCCGATCACCGTACGAAAGGCCTCCCCTCCATGTCCGACCTGCTGCGCGCCCCCGCCGAGATCAAGTACGCCGAGGAACTCGACTGGCTGGAGTCGATCGACGACAACCCCAAGCCGTTCTCGTGGCGCCTGTCGCCCAAGATGGTCCGCCTGTTCATCCTCGGTTCCGAGCGTTCCGACGGCCTGGACCGCGAGGTGTCGCAGAAGTGGTTCGGTGACCGCAGCTTCGTCGAGCGGTCCATCGTCACCCTCGCCTCCGACCGCGGTCTGCTGCTCATCGGCGACCCCGGCACCGGCAAGAGCTGGCTGGCCGAGCTGCTGTCCGCCGCGATCTGCCGCAACTCCACGCTGGTCGTCCAGGGCACGGCCGGCACCACCGAGGACCACATCAAGTACTCGTGGAACGTGTCCATGGTCATCGCCAAGGGCCAGTCCCGGGAGTCCATGATCCCGTCCCCGATCATGACGGCGATGGAGGCGGGCGCGATCGGCCGCTTCGAGGAGCTGACCCGGTCCACGAGCGACGTCCAGGACGCGCTGATCTCCATCCTGTCCGAGAAGTACATCTCCGTGCCCGAGCTGGAGAGCGGCGGCGGTGACGACAACATCGTGTTCGCCAAGCCCGGTTTCTCGATCATCGCCACCGCCAACAGCCGCGACCGGGGCGTCAACGACCTGTCGTCCGCGCTCAAGCGCCGCTTCAACTTCGTGCGCATCCCGGTGGTGACGAACAAGAAGAGCGAGGCGGAGATCGTCCGCTTCCGCACCGAGGAACTGCTGCGCCGGCACTCCATCGACCTCGACGTGCCGCCGACGCTGCTCGACGTGCTGCTCCAGAGCTTCGCCGATCTGCGGGCGTCCGCGGCGGCGGCCGGCAGCGACGACGAGAAGCTGGAGTCGGCGCTGTCGACGGCGGAGCAGATCGGCGTGCTGGAGGACGCGGTCCTGCACAGCAACTTCTTCGGCGAGCGCGCGCTGACCGCCCGTACCCTCGCGTCCTCGCTGGTCGGCTCCCTCACCCGGCGCGAGCCCGAGGACCTGGCCATCCTCAACAAGTACCTGCACGGCGTCGTCGAGCCGCGCAGCAAGGACGAGGGCGGCTGCTGGCCGGAGTTCCTGGAGGGCGGCCGCGACGCGATCGCCACGCTGTCATGAGCGGGGCCCAGGAGAACACCGTCGTGGCCGCGCCCGCCCAGGGGGGCGGCGGCACGTTCGACGCCCTGCGCGGCCAACTGCAGCAGGCGGCGGCCGAGTTCGCGGGCGGTCCGGACGCCCTGGAGGGCATCCTGCTCGGCCTGGTCGACGACGTGGACCGGGCGATCCGCGAACCGCTGGAGATCTTCCCGGTCTGCCACCACTCCCCTGCCTCGGCGACCGCGATGGCGCGGCGCCTGCGGGAGAAGCAGCCCAAGGCCGTGTACCTGGAGCTGTGCGAGGACATGGCGCCGCTGCTGACCGAGCTGCGCAACTGCCGGCTGCCGGTGGCGGTGCAGGCGTTCGCCGGCGACGTCGACGGCTTCCCCCAGGACTGGGCGCCGCTGTCGGTCGTCGCGCCCCTGACGGAGGCGTCCGCCGAGTACCAGGCCATCGCGTACGCCCTGGACACCCCGGGCGTGGAACTGGTCCTCGTCGACCGGTCCGCCGACCACGTGTTCCAGTGGGACACCCGCGGTGAGCAGGCTCCGGACGCCCCGGCCCACAGCGCGGACGCACCGGTGGAGGAGGGTGCCGGGCTGCACGGCGAGGCCGTCGGCGTCGAGATCGGCGATCTGCGGCCCCGGTTCGCCGAGCTGGAGGAGCACCTGCTGCGCCACGGCAAGGTGCGGCACTGGTCGGAGTGGTGGCACCAGTACGTCGAGGTGCCCCTCGGCGACGGCAGGTGCGACCACGACACCTACCGCCAGGTCATGTTCCTCGTCGGCAGCCTGTTCCGCCGGCTCGCCCCCGGCGACAGCACGCGGGTCCGGGTGGACGAGGACCGCGAGCGGTACATGTGGACGCGGATGCGCGAGCACCTGCGGGCGACCGGCACCGACCCGGCGGACTGCCTGTACGTGTGCGGGGCGTTCCACGCGGCCAGCCGCGTCGAGGAGTTCGGCGTGCGGGGCGCGGACACGTTCACGATATCGCCGCGCACCGGCACCACCTGGCAGTACGGGCTGATCCCGTCCAGTCACGCGGCGATCGAGGCGCAGTTCGGGCTGGCCGCCGGTTCCGTGTCGATCGCGGCGACGGAGTGGGCGAAGAGCCTCAGGCGCACCCGGGTGCGGCCGTACCGGCTGGCGGGTCAGGCGGGCACGAAGAAGAGCACGGCGAAGGCGGCCGCGCCGCTCCCCGGGGCGAGCGCCCCGGCCACCGGCTCCGCCGACCGGCTGTCCGGCTTCCTCCGGCGGCCGCCCGTGCTCGACGCCCTGGACGAGGCCGAACTGCTCGGCTGGTCGGTGGACATCGTGCGCGCGGCCCGGCGCAACGGCTACCTGGCCTCCACCGCCGACGCCATCGCGGTCTTCGAGACGTCGATCCTGCTGGCGGGCATGCGGGACCGGGCCAAGCCGACGCCGTACGACTTCCAGGACGCGGCCGTCACCTGCATCGAGAAGGACGCCGTTCCCGGGCGGCGGGACGTGCGGCGCCTGGTCGAGATCATGATGGGCGGCGACCGGATCGGCCAGGTCGGCTACGACGCGCTGCCGCCGCTCGCCCGGGACGTGCACGACCGGCTGGCGCCGCTCGGCCTCAAGCTCCAGCAGCGCGGTGTGCAGCGGGCCCTGCTGGACATGGCCTCGCGGCCGGAGCTGCGGGCCTGCTCCGACGTGCTGTGGATGCTGCGGCGCCTGATGCCGCACGGCGCGGCGCGGCCGATCATGGGTGAGCGACGGCTCGGTGAGCGGTCGATCCAGGAGTCCTGGGACCTCGCGATCGGCACGCACCAGCGGGCGCTGATCGAGCTGGGTTACGAGGGCGTCAGCATCGAGCAGGTCCTCGAACAGCGGCTGCGGCGCGAGGCCTACGCCCCGCAGGCGACGACGGCGACCGTACTGGCCGCCGTCGAGGACGCGACCCTGTACCTGCGCAGCCGGCGCCTCGCCGACGAACTCGGCACCCACGCGCTGAAGGTGCTCGCGACCGAACGCAGCGTGGACGGCGCTCCGGAGGTGCTGCGCCGGGTGCGTGCGCTGCTGGCGTACTACCGGACCAGTGAGCCGGTGCTGCCGGCGTGGATCGAGTCGTTCGTCAAGACCGGTTACGCGCACTACTGCACGCTGCTGCCCACGGCGTTCCGGGACGAGGAGGCGACGGTCGGGCAGGTCGCGGCGATGCTCGGCTTCCTGTTCAGCATGGAGGGCCTCGCGCTGTCGCTGGGCTGCGACCGGGCCCAACTGGAGCTGTCGGTCGGGCAGTCGCACCCCGAGGAGCCCGCGAAGACGGCGCTGCTGTGGGCGGCGCGGGTGCAGCTCGGCACGCTGTCGCGGGAGGAACTGCGGTCCCGGTGCTCCGGGTTGCTGGACAACCCGTTGGTGGTGCCCGCCTATCCGCGCTACCTGAGCGGTTTCGTGCACGCGCTGGAGCCCGTGCCGGGACTGGCGGACGTGGTGGTGGAGGCGGTGTCGAACGCGTTCGGCCGGTTGCCGGACGCCGTGCTGCTGCCGTGGCTGCCGCTGCTGATCACCACCCTGCGCTCCGGTGCGGGGGACCTCGCCCCGCTGCTGATCCGTGAGGCGGGGCGGGTGTTCCCGGGCCGACTGGCGGCCCTGGACGCGTGGATACCGCCGTGGCGGACTCCGCCGGCCCCGCCCGCGGGCCGCCGTACGGATTCCGAGGGCGGGGGCCGCCGGGGGGCCGCGCTGCTCACGGCCCATCCGGCGACGTGCGACGCGGTGGCCGGGCTGCTGGGCTGCGACGAGGGGTGGGCCGTCTCCGGCGGCCCGGCGGCGCCGGGCGTGGCCCTGCTGTCCGCGCATCCGGCCACGTGCGACGCGGTGGCGGGGCTGCTGGGGTGCGACGGCGCGTGGGCGACGGCCGATGCGGGCGCGCCGGGCGGGGCCGTGCTCGTGGCCCGGCATCCGTCCACGGCACGGACGCTGGAGTCGCTGCTCTCCGGGGGCTGACGGAGGTGACCCAGGCCTCGGGTCACCGGGGCCCGGGTCCCCGGGCCCGGCGCCGAGCCGGTGCCGGGGTGCCGAGCCGGTGCCGGGGTGCCGAGCCGGTGCCGGGGTGCCGAGCCGGTGCCGGGTCACGGGGCGGGCGGGCGCCGGGTCCCGGGGCCCGCACCCGCCGCGCGGCAGGCGAACGACCGCCGCCGGATCCTCAGCCGTAGCAGGCCGGCAACGGCTCCAGCCCCTCCGGCACCCCGTACTTGAAGACCGCCGTGTACGCCTCCGCGATGTCGCACCCCCTGTCGAACCACGGGTAGGCGAACAGGCTCCAGACCAGCAGGGCGATCACGATCGTCCAGCGCATCCCCTTTGACATGTATCCGATATTCCGCCGGGTGCGGCGGAATATGCCGTACCGCCTCCCTGCTCGCAACGGGGCCGGTCCCCCCTGCCGAGCGGAAGAGGGGACCGGCCCGTGTCCTACGGGACGGGCCTCGCGGCCGGTGCCGGCGCGTAGCCGGTGGGCCGGGCGGTGAAGGTGCCGCGCCCCTGGGTGCGGCCGCGCAACCGGGTGGCGTAGCCGAACAGTTCGGCCAGCGGCACGGTGGCCGTGACGACGGCGGCGCCGCCGCGCGTGTCGGACCCGGTGACGCGTCCGCGGCGCGCGGACAGGTCACCGAGCACGCCGCCGACCGCGTCCTCGGGCACGGTGACGGTCACCTCGACGACCGGCTCCAGCAGGACCATCGCCGAGGCACGCAGGGCGTCGCGCAGACCCAGCCGTCCGGCGGTGCGGAAGGCCGTGTCCGAGGAGTCCTTCACATGGGTGTGGCCGTCGGTGAGGGTGACCCTCAGACCGGTCACCGGATGCCCGCCGAGGGGCCCCTCGGCCAGGGCGTCCCGGCAGCCGGCCTCGACGGCGCGGACGTACTCCTGCGGCACGCGCCCGCCGACGACCGCCGAGCGGAACACGAACCCGCCCTCGCCCCACGGTTCGACGTCGAGCACGACGTGCGCGAACTGGCCCGCTCCACCGTCCTGTCTGACGTGCCGGTAGACGAAGCCGGACACGCCCGTACCGACCGTCTCCCGGTACGCCACGCCCGGCCGTCCCACCGCGACCTCGATGCCGTGCTCGCCGCGGAGGCGCTCCACGGCGACCTCCAGGTGCAGTTCGCCCATGCCGGACAGCACGGTCTGCCCGGTCTCCGGGTCGGTCCGCACGGCCAGCGAGGGGTCCTCCTCGGTGAGCCGGGCGAGCGCGGTGGCCAGCCTGTCGGTGTCGGTGGACCGCCGGGCCTCGACGGCGACGTGCACGACCGGGTCGGCGACGCCCGGAGGTTCCAGCACGAGCGGGGCGTCCGGCGCGCACAGGGTCGAGCCGGCGCGGGCGGACTTGAGCCCGACGACGGCGACGATGTCCCCGGCGGCGGCCCGGTCCAGCGGGTCGTGCCGGTCGGCCCGTACGCGCAGGATGCGGCCGATCCGCTCGGTGCGGCGTGTGCCCGCGTCCCACACGGTGTCTCCCTTCCCGATCGTGCCCGAGTACAGCCTGAGATACGTCAGCCGCCCGGTCGGCGTCGCGTTCACCTTGAACGCGAGCGCGGCCAGCGGTGCCGCCGGGTCGGTGGCCCGCTCCTGTTCCGTGCCGTCGTGCGTGCCGCGTACCGGGGGGACGTCCACCGGGGAGGGCAGGTAGGCCACCACGGCGTCCAGCAGCGGTTCGATGCCGCGGTTGCGGTAGGCCGAGCCGCACAGGACCACGACGGCCTCGCCGTCACGGGTCAGGTCGCGCAGCGCCGCGGCGAGGGTGCCGGCGCTCAGCGTCTCCCGGTCGCAGAACTCCTCCAGCGCGGCCGGGTGCCGCTCCGCCACCGCCTCCTCCAGCGCCCGCCGCCTGTGGGCCGCCTCCTCGCGCAGGGCGTCCGGCACCGGCCGGTCCTCGGCCGCGTCCGCGCTGTCGGCCCACACGAGGGCGCGCATGCGCAGCAGGTCGACGACGCCGCGGAAACCGTCCTCCGTACCGATGGGCACCTGCACGGCCAGCGGTACGGGGTGCAGCCGTTCGCGGATGGAGGCGACGGCGGTGTCGAGGTCGGCGCCGGCCCGGTCCATCTTGTTGACGAAGGCGATCCTCGGTACCCCGTGCCGGTCGGCCTGCCGCCACACGGACTCGCTCTGCGGTTCCACCCCGGCGACCGCGTCGAACACGGCGACCGCGCCGTCCAGCACCCGCAGGGACCGCTCGACCTCGTCGGCGAAGTCGACGTGCCCGGGGGTGTCGATCAGGTTGAGCCGGTGGCCGTCCCACGAGCAGCTCACGGCCGCGGCGAAGATGGTGATGCCGCGGTCGCGCTCCTGCGGGTCGAAGTCGGTGACGGTCGTCCCGTCGTGGACCTCGCCGCGCTTGTGGGTGGTGCCCGTGGTGTAGAGGATCCGCTCCGTGACGGTGGTCTTGCCCGCGTCGACGTGGGCGAGGACGCCGAGGTTGCGGACGGTGGTGAGGGGGTTGCTGCGCATGGCCCCTTGGCCTTTCGGGAGTTCGGGAATCGGGCAGCGCGATTTCCCGGGCGCACGCCGAACGCGGCACGCCCCCTGACCGCCGACCCTGGGGCGGCGGGGAGGCGGCGGAGCGTGGATCAGGCGGACGCCACGGGCATCCGGTGCGGGCCGCGCGGCAGGCACCGGACGGCCCGGGACACCAGGATCACCGTGTACCGGGGACGGGGAGCGACGACGGCGGTGCGGTCACGCACGGCGCTCTCCCCTCACTGGTCACGGGCACCCCGCGCCGGGGGCCCGTCTGTTCGTCCGTGCGGCGAGTGTAGGGAGGGAGGGGAGGACGGGGCCACGGATTTTCGGGCTCCCGCGCGCAGGCGACCGGCAGGACGAAGCGGGCCCCGGTCGACGACCGGGGCCCGCTTCTTGTGTGTGTCCGAGGGGGGACTTGAACCCCCACGCCCGATAAAGGGCACTAGCACCTCAAGCTAGCGCGTCTGCCATTCCGCCACCCGGACTAGGTGTCTGCCGCCGTTCGGGGTGTTCCCCGCGGCGACATGGACAACCATACCAAGGTTTCGGAGTGCCTTTCACCTGCGTTTTCCCTGTCCCGGGCGGCGCTGCCGGGTGTGCGGCCGCGCGGAGCCTAGGGTCGCACCATGAGTGACTGGCTGGTTACCGAGGGGTCCCGTCCGCGGCGGCCGCGGCCGTTGTCGCCGTTCAGGGAGCATCTGCGGGACACGTTCTGGTTCGCGCCGACCGCGGCCATGGCGGGCGTCCTCGTGGTGTGGCTGGTGGCCCAGGAGCTCGATGCCGCGCTGGTGCGCTCCCTGCGGGAGCACGGGGACTACGAGACGCTGTCCGAGCTGCTGCGGTTCGCGGCCGACGCGAAGTCCGTGGTGTCGGCGGTCGGCTCGGCGATGATGACGTTCATCGGTGTGGTCTTCAGCATCTCGCTGGTCGCCGTGCAGATGGCGAGCGGGCAGTTCACGCCGCGGGTGGTGCGTCTCTTCGTGCGCAGCCGGATCACCAAGGCGACCTTCGCGGTCTTCCTCGCCACCTTCGTCCTGACCCTGCTGGTGCTGACCTCCTACGACAGCTCCACCGACCCCCGCGTCGTCACGTCGGTCCCCCTGGTCCAGTCGGTGCTCACCCTGGTGATGGTCGCGCTGAGTCTGCTGCTGTTCGTGATGTACGTGAACACGACACTGCGGCTGATGCGGATCGGCCACGTGATCGCCCGGATCGCCGCCGAGTCGTTCCGGGTGGCTGCGGCGATGCCCGTGCCGGCGGACGGTGCGGGGGTGCCCGCGCTCGGGCCGGTCACCGCGTGGGTCGCCCACGACGGCACGGCGGGCGTGCTGCGGGACGTGCACGTCGCGCGGCTGGTGCGGGCGGCGCGCAAGCACGGCGTGGTGCTGCGGCTGATTCCGCGTACCGGGGACTTCGTGGTGCCCGGCACGCCCGTACTGGCGGTGCACGGCGGGCAGGCTCCGCCGCGCCGGGCGCTGCGGTACGCCCTGTCCGTGGGTGTGGAGCGCACCTTCCACCAGGATCTGGGCTTCGGGCTGCGGCAGCTCTCCGACATCGCCCTGCGGGCCCTGTCCCCCGCGGTCAACGATCCGACGACCGCCGTGCAGGCGCTGGACCGGGTGGTGCAGTTGCTGGCCGCGCTGTGCCGGCGGCCCCTGGACACCGTCGCGCACCGGGACCGGCGGGGTGCGGTGCGGCTGGTGCAGGCCGTGCCGGGGTGGGCCGAGCTGGTGGATCTGGGCTTCGCCGAGGTGCGGGGATGCGCCGCCGGGTCGCCGCAGGTCTCGCGGCGCATGCTGGCCGGGCTGGACGACCTGGAGCGGCTCTCCCCGCCGGAGCGGCGCGAGCCGCTCCGGCGCCACCGGGAACTGGTCCGGCAGGCCGTGGAGCGCACCGCGCCGACCCCGGCGGACCGGGCGTTCGCCCTCCGGCCGGACCGCCAGGGCATCGGCTGACCGCCGATGCCCCGGCGACCGGCGCGGAGGACGTGCGCCGTGCTAGCCGCGGCGCTTGCGCAGCGCGGCCAGGTTGTCGTAGCCGGTCTTCGCGTACCGCAGGGACTGGCCCGCGTCCGTGGAGCTCGGGGCGTTGTCCTGCTCGACCATCGGGTTGTGGTAGTTGCGGTGGCCGACACGGGTGAAGAAGGTCCGGTAGTCGATGACCCCGGTGCCGAACGGGACCATGTCGTAGCCCTGGCCGTTGGTGGTGTTGACGGTGCCGTCCTTGGCGTGGAACAGCGGGTAGCGCTTGTTGTTGCGGGCGACGAGCGCGGCCGGGTCGAAGACGTTCTCCCGGGTCGAGCCGTCGTGCGCGGTGTACGTGTGGAACTTGTACTGGGCCACGTGCGCCCAGAAGATGTCCATCTCCAGCCAGACGGACTTCGGGTCGGTGACCTGGAGGAAGTACTCCAGCTTCCGGATGCCGGAGCTGCGGGTCGGGCGGCCCTGGGCGTCCAGCGGGCCGCCGTCGAGCAGGAAGCCGTAGGCCGCGTCGTGGTTGTGGGTGTAGAGCTTGACGCCCTCGCGGCGGGCGATCTCGCCGAGGGCGTTCCACTTGTCGGCGGCCACGTCCCAGTCGGCCCGGTAGGAGCTGCCGGTGGGGTCGCCGCCGGTGCCCATGTGGTCCATGCCGAGGATGTTGGCGATCTCCAGGTGCTTCTTGAAGGTGTCCAGGTCCGCCGTCGTCAGCGGCCAGGAGGACGGAATGAAGCCGTGGTTGCCCTGCGCGCGCAGCCCGTACTCGTCGAGCCAGGAGCGCAGCAGCCTGGCGCCGGCGACGGTCTCGAGGTCGGCGCCGCCGGGCGCGTTGGCGTGCTGGCGGTAGCCGGCGAACTCCACCTGGCGGTAGCCGTGGCGGGCGAGCTGCTTGAACACCTCGCGGAAGCCGGAGGGCAGGTCGGTGGAGAGGGGGTCGCGGCCGGTGGCGTCGCGCACGGTGTAGAGGATGATGCCGCGCCTGGCGTGCGGGACGAGGACGTCGCCGCCGTGGTCGTGGCCGTGCTCCTGGCCTTGGTCGTCGCCGTCGAGGGCCAGGGCCGGGCCCGCTCCGAAGACGGGGGCCGCGACGGCACCGGCCGCGACGGCGGTGCAGGTGGTGAGGAAGCGGCGGCGGCCGACGCCGAGGGTGCGGCGGAGGGCCTCGTCCGGGCCGGCCGCGGAGGGCGTGGCGGTGTCGGTGCGGGAGGGGTCGGGGAACGGGGTCACGGTGCCTGCCTTCTGGGTCATGGCCTGCGCCGACGTGGTCGGGGCGGGCCGTTGTCAGTGCGGTGTGTCTCACTCCGGGCAGCTGGGTCCCGGGGGCCGTACGCCGCGGTGTGCGGTGGTGCGTCAGCCGAGTCCGGCGAGCCGGAGCAGGAGTTGCTTGACGTCGGTGGCCGCGACGCGGTCGCCGACTGCGCGGGGGGTGGAGCAGAGGAGGAGCGGACCGTCGTCGTCGCTCTCGGGAAGGCGGCCGTGGCTGCCGCGAATAGGTGAGGGGTCCAGGGGCACGACCGCCATGCGGTAGCGCATGCCGATCTTCTTGCGGGCCAGGGCGGTGGCCGCCTTGACCTTGACGTAGGGGTCGAGCGGGTCCATGAACAGCTCGACCGGGTCGTAGCCGGGTTTGCGGTGGATCTCGACGAGCTGCGCGAAGTCGGGCGCGCGGTCGTCGTCGAGCCAGTAGTAGTACGTGAACCAGGCGTCCGGCTCGGCGACGACGACGAGTTCGCCGGCGCGCGGATGGTCGAGGTGGTGGGCCTTCTTGCCCTCGTCGTCGAGGAGCAGCTCGATGCCGGGCAGGCCGTCGAGGGCGGCGCGGGTGGCGTCGAGGTCCTCGGGGCGGCGGACGTACACGTGGGCGATCTGGTGGTCGGCGACCGCGAAGGCGCGGGAGGCCATCGGGTCGAGGTACTCCATGCCGTCCTGGGTGTGGACTTCCAGCAGTCCTGCGCGGCGCAGGGCGCGGTTGATGTCCACGGGCCGGTTCACGCGGGTGATGCCGTACTCGGACAGCGCGACGACGGTGCGGCCCTCGGCCCGGGCGTCGTCCAGGAGCGGGGCCAGGGCCGCGTCCAGGTCGGTGGCGGCCTTCAGGGATCGGGGGTCGTCGGGGCCGAAGCGCTGCAGGTCGTAGTCGAGGTGGGGGAGGTAGCAGAGGGTCAGGTCGGGGTGGCGGGTGCGCATGATGTGCCGGGTCGCGTCGATGATCCACTGGCTGGAGACCAGGTCCGCGCCGGGGCCCCAGAAGTGGAACAGGGGGAACGTGCCGAACTTCTCGGTGAGTTCGTCGTGCAGGGCCGGGGGCCGGGTGTAGCAGTCGGGTTCCTTGCGGCCGTCGGCGTAGTAGACGGGACGGGGGGTGACGGTGATGTCGGTGTCGGCGCCCATGGCGTACCACCAGCAGATGTTGGCGACGGTGTAGCCGGGGTGGGCGCGGCGCGCGGCGTCCCAGAGCTTGTCGCCGGCGACGAGTCCGTTGTGCTGGCGCCAGAGCAGGACGTCGCCGAGTTCGCGGAAGTACCAGCCGTTGCCGACGATGCCGTGTTCGGCGGGGTGGGTGCCGGTGAGGAAGGTGGACTGGGCGGCGCAGGTGACGGCGGGCAGGACGGTGCCGAGGGGGGCGCGGGAGCCGGTCTGCCCGAGCTTCTTGAGGTGGGGCATGTGGTCGAGGAGACGGGGGGTGAGGCCGACGACGTCCAGGACGAGGAGCGGGGTCGGTCCGTCGGAGGGGGTGGGTCGGGTCATGGCAGTTCCTTGAGGCCGAGGTCCGTCAACAGGTCGCGGGCGAGGGTGAGCTCGGCGGCGATGCCGTCGGTGAGCTGGGCGCGGGCGCGCGGCCGCAGCCGGGGCGGGAGGGCCTGCCAGGTGTAGGTCTCGACCTCGAGATGGCGGGTGAGGGGGTGCGGGCCGCCGACGAGCCGGCTCAGCGCGGTCTCCAGCACGGGGAGGGTGGAGGTGAGGGGCGCGGCCGGGGCCGCGTGCAGGGGGACGTGGAAGTGGGCGCGCCAGGGCGCGGTGCCCGGCAGCGGGCCGTCGGCGGCGAGGGCCTGGTCGAGGTCGTCGGTGCCGAGCAGGGCGCCGGCCGGGCCGGCGGTGCGGGTCTGGTGCAGGAAGCGGGGTTCGGCGAAGGCGGCGAGGGCCTCGCGGACCGCGGGATCACGGGGGTGTTCGGCGTGCAGGGCGGCGGAGAGCTGGGACTTGACGACGGGGACGCGGGCCTCGGTCAGGGCGTCCAGGGCGGTGTGCGGGTCCTCGAAGGAGGTGGCGAGGTGACAGGTGTCGACGCAGACACCGATGCGGTCGTGGGCGATCGCGGTGAGCGGGGCGATGGCGTCGTGGGTCGTCTCCACCACGCAGCCGGGCTCGGGTTCGAGGCCGATGCGGATGGAGCGGCCGGTCAGTTCCTCGAGGGCGTCGAGGCGTTCGGCCAGGGTGACGAGCGCGGCCCGGGCCTTGTCGGCGCGGGTGTCGTCGTAGGCGGTGCGCCAGGCCAGCGGCAGGGTGGAGATGCTGCCCTCGGTGACGTCGTCGGGCAGCAGGCCGGCCAGGACGCGGGCCAGGGAGGTGGTGTGGTCGAGGCGCTCGGGGTCGGCCCAGTCGGGCCTGTAGACGCGGTACTTGACCTCTTCGGCGCCGAAGCCCTCGTAGGGGAAGCCGTTGAGGGTGACGACCTCCAGGCCGCGCCGGTCGAGTTCGCCGCGCAGGCCGCGCAGGGCCGACGGGTCGGTGACCAGGGCGTGGGCCGCGTCGCGGGCGAGCCACAGGCCGATGCCGAGGCGGTCGCGGCCGAGGCGTTTGCGGACGGGCTCGCAGTGGTCGCGGAGCTGGGCGAGGACGCCGTCGAGGGTCTCGGCGGGGTGGACGTTGGTGCAGTAGGCGAGGTGGACGGTGGAGCCGTCGGGGTGCCGGAAGCGCATCTCTCACTCCCCGCCGCGCAGGATGGAGTTGCCCTCGTGGGTGGCGTCGGAGGCGGTCACGTCGAGGCTCAGGCGCCCGCTGAGGCCGTAGAAGGCGACGGGGTTGCGCCACAGCACGTGGTCCACGTCGTCCTCGGTGAACCCCTCGGCGAGCATCAGGTCGCCGACCTTGCGCGTCTTGAGGGGGTCGCTTCTGCCCCAGTCGGCGGCGGAGTTCACCAGGACGCGTTCCGGGCCGTACTCGCGCAGGAGGGCGACCATGCGGGTCTCGTCCATCTTGGTGTCCGGATAGACGGAGAAGCCGAGCCAGGCGCCGCTGTCCTTGGCCTCCTTGACGGTGGTCTCGTTGAGGTGGTCGACCAGGACCCGGTCCGTGGGCAGGGCGGACTCGCGGACCACGTCGAGGGTGCGGCGCAGGCCGGCCAGCTTGTCGCGGTGCGGGGTGTGCACGAGGGCGGGCAGCCCGTGGTCGGCGGCGAGCTGCAGCTGGGCGGCGAGCGCGGTGTCCTCGGCGGGGGTCATGGAGTCGTAGCCGATCTCGCCGACGGCGACGACCCGGTCCTTGACGAGGTAGCGGGGCAGTTCGTCCAGGACGGGGGCGCAGCGCGGGTCGTTGGCCTCCTTGGGGTTGAGGGCGATCGTGCAGTGGTGGGCGATGCCGTACTGGGCGGCGCGGAAGGGTTCCCAGCCGAGGAGCGCGTCGAAGTAGTCGCGGAAGGAGTCGGGAGAGGTGCGGGGCTGGCCGAGCCAGAAGGAGGGCTCGACCACGGCGCGGACGCCCGCGGCGTGCATGGCCTCGTAGTCGTCGGTGGTGCGGGAGGTCATGTGGATGTGGGGGTCGAAGATGCGCATCAGGACTCCTTGCCGTGGGGGTCGGCCGTGCCGTGCGGGGCGCGCGGGGGGTCGGTCAGGGCCAGCACACGGTGCAGGTCTTCGGGGACGGGGCGGCCGGCGGCGGTGCGTTCGGCGGCGTAGTCGGCGAGCATGCGGGCGAGCTCGGCGTCCCCGGCGGCCCGCCGGTCCAGGTCCGCCACCCGGTCGACGGGGACGCCGGTGAACAGGCACTTCAGTACGGCGTGCCGCCACTGGTGGGCGTCCAGGTGCCGGGCGGCGTACGGGCCGAGCGCGGCGGCGACCAGCCGGGTGTCGTTGGTGCGCAGGGCGTCCTCGACGAGCGGCAGGGCGTCCGGGCCGGGGACGAGATGGGGCAGGGCGTGCAGGACGGCGCGGCGTTCGTCGGCGGTGCCCTGGGAGTAGGCCCGCGTCAGGGCGTCGGTGCCGGGGCGGGCCGCGTGCAGGACGAGGACGCGGGCGGCGTCGGCGTGTGCGGGGCCGCAGCGGCGGCCGGCCTCGGCGAGGCGCAGCTCCCACGCGGAGACGGGGCCGTGGGTGTCGGGGCGGGCGGCGGCCTCGTCCAGGGCCCGGTCGAGCCAGGCGCGGGCGGCCGCGTCGAGCCGGTCGGTGAGCGTGGCGCGCAGCTCGGCCGGGGGGATGTGGGCGGGGGTGGTGCCCTGGGCGGGCCGCGCGGCGCGGGTGCCGGCCGGGTCCTGGGCGGCGTGCTGTCCGGTCATGTGGTGGCTCCCTTCGGGGTGGCGGAGCGCTCGCCACGGTGGTGCGCGGTGGTGGCCGCCGCTGCCGCCGCCCGGCGGAGGAACGGGAGGGACTGCTCGGCGAAGTGGGGTCCCGCGTGGGAGTGGCGGGGCAGTTCCACGACGGTCAGGCCCTGGTAACCGGTGGCGGCGAGGGCCTCGAGGACGGGCGGGAAGTCGATCTCGCCGTCGCCGAAGGGGAGGTGTTCGTGGACTCCGCGGCGCATGTCCTCGATCTGGACGTGCCGCAGCCAGGGCGCGGCCTCGCGCACGCAGTCGGCGGGAGGGAGGGGTTCGAGGCACTGGCAGTGGCCGATGTCCAGGGTGAGGCCGAGGTGGCCGGGGTCGCCGAGGGTGCGGCGCAGCCGGTGGAAGTCGGCGACGCGGGCGAGGAGATGGCCCGGTTCGGGCTCGACCGCCAGGGGCACACCGGCGCCGGCGGCGGCGTCCAGGACGGGGGCGAGGGCCTCCGCCAGGCGCTTCCAGGCCGTGTCCTCGTCCGTCCCCGGCGGGGTGACGCCGCTGAAGCAGTGCACGGCGTGCGCGCCGAGGTCGGCGGCGACGCGGACGGCACGCAGGAGCAGGCCGGTGCGGCGGGCGCGGTCCTCCGGATCCGGGTCGAGGAGGGACGGCCCGTGCTTGCGGCGCGGGTCGAGGACGTAGCGGGCGCCCGTCTCGACGGTCACCGTCAGCCCGAGTTCGCCGAGCCGGCGCGCGACCCGGCCGGTGCGGGCCGCCAGGTCGTCGGCGAGGGGGTCGAGGTGCATGTGGTCGAGCGTCAGCCCTACGCCGTCGTAGCCGAGGTCGGCGAGGAGGGCGAGGGCGTCGTCGAGACGGAGGTCGGCCAGGCCGTTGGTGCCGTAGCCGAAGCGGAGAGGGGGCGAGGTGCGGGTGGTGGCGCCTGCGCGGGAGGCCGCGTGAGCGCCGGAGGAGGCGTGCCCACGAGGATCCGCGTTCGCGCCGGAGGCCGCGATCGTGCCCGCGTCCGGGGTGTCCTGGTTCTCGTTCCGGTTCATGTGATGCTCACCTTCCTCATGGCGGTCCTCCGCGCGAACATCCGGCCGGCCGGGGCGAGGGCCGCGACCAGGAGGGAGGTGACGGGTGCGCCGGAGCGGGCGGCGAGCGCGGCCTGGAGCGGGATCGTGGCCCGGATGCCGCCGCCGACGGCGCGTTGGGTGAGCGGGGGCGAGGGGTTGAGGGCGGCGTGGAAGTAGGGGCGGGCGGCGGTGGCGGCGTAGACGGCGCCCAGGGCGCCGGTGAGGGCGCCGAGGGCCCTCGGCGTGCTCCCGCCCGGGCGGGAGCTTCGCGGTCCGGGGACGCCCGTCACCGCGTCGGCGGCTGCCTCGGCCGCGGAGGTTCGGGAGCCGGGTGCGGCACGGCGTGCCCTCCCGGCAGCGGCCACGCCCGGGGTCGGGTGCACGGCGTCGCGGGGGCCGCGCGGGCCGGGGACCTCGGCCGAGAGGGCGTCGGCCCCCCGGCCGGCGGTGGCCCCGGGACGGTCCTCGGCCGGGTGGGAGCCCGGCAGGCCGGGGGCGGCTGCTGCCCGTCGGCCTGCCGGGAGTCGGGTGCGGCGGTGGGTGACCAGCCGGGTCAGTACCCCGGTCGCCGCGAGGGCCGCCAGCGGGGCCATAACCGAGCCGCCGGTGGTCTCCCGGCGGGAGACGGCCGTGACCGCGAGGGTGTGGCTGCCGAGCAGCGCCGCGGAGGGCAGCGCGGTCCGGATGCCGCCGCTGGTGGCGGCCGCGCCCAGCAGCAGGTCCAGTCCGCGGGCGGCGGCCATGGCCGCGGGGCCGGCGGGCGTGTGCTTCAGCGCCAGGTCGTACGCCCAGACGGTCGCCGCGAGGGGCGCGGCCACCGCGAGGGCGGGCCGGCCGGCACGGGCGGCGAGCAGCAGACCGGCGCCGGTGAGACCGCAGGCCGCGGTGAGGGCGGCGGCCGGGCGGACGCGGCCGGACGGCAGGGGGCGGTGCGGGCGTTCCACGGCATCCTCGGCCCGGTCCGCCCAGTCGTTGAGGGCCATGCCGGCCTCGTACAGGCACAGGGAGGATCCGATGGCGAGCAGGGTGCGGGGCCCGGGGCGCGCACCGGCCGCGGCCGCGCCCGCCAGGGCGTCGCCGGGGACGGTGAACAGGGCGGGCAGGCGCAGCAGTTCGGCCCAGGCGCCCGCCCGGCCGGACCCGGGGCGGGGTGCGGACGGCGGGGCGCCGCCGGAGGCGATCGGGTCGGCGGGCCCACAGGCCGGGCCGGCCGCCGCCCCCGCCTGCCCCCCGGCAGGCGCGGGCACCTCCCGTGCGGCCGCGACCGTGCGGCTCATCGCCGCGCCCCGCGCTCGTCGGAACCGTCACTCACGTGGCCGTCCCCAACGGCGCCCGACCGCTCACCGGCACCGTCGCTCACCCGGCCGTCGGCACGGGCACCGTCGCTCCCTCGGCCCCCGGCACCACCGCTCCCCCGTTCTTCGGCCCCGTCCCCCAACCGGGCCGCGAACCGCCTCAGCTCTCCGTACTGCTCCGCCAGCGACGCCGGTCCGTCTCCCACCGGGTCCTTGAAGTAGAACCCCAGTTCCCCGAGCGGCCCGGTCAGGCCCTTCTCCTGGGCGCGCAGGGCCAGACGGGCCAGGTCGAGGACGAGGGGGGCGGCGAGGGACGAGTCGCAGCCCTGCCAGATGGTCTGGAGGATCATGCGGGAGCCGAGGAAGCCGTCGAAGGCGATGTGGTCCCAGGCCGTCTTCCAGTCGCCGAGCGCCGGGACGTCGTCGATGTGGACCTCGCCCTCGGGGGCGGCGCCGAGCGTGTCGGCGAGGACGCGTTCCTTGCCGGCGTTCTTCGCCGCGGCCGCCGCCGGGTCGGCGAGGGCGGCCCCGTCACCTCCGCCGAGGAGGTTGGTGCCGGACCAGGCCCGCACGGCGAGGGCGCGCTGGAGGAACATCGGGCCGAGCACGGAACGCAGCAGCGTCTGCCCGGTCTTGCCGTCGCGGCCCGCGTACGGCACGCCCGAGGACGCGGCGAGCGCGGCCAGCGCCGGGTGGTGCAGGCCCGTGGAGGGGGTGAAGTTGACGTAGGGGCAGCCGGCGCGCAGCGCGGCCGCCGCGTAGAGGGAGCTGGGCGGCAGTGTGCCCTCGGCGGGCGCGGGCTCGGTGGAGGCGACGTTGATCACGACCGCGCCGGCGAGCCCGTGGCGGCGTACGAAGTCGCTGATGTCGGACGCGAACCTGTCGATCCACGCGTCCTGGGTGCGGCCGGGGGTGCCGTCCGTGTCGTCCGGCAGGGGGCCGCCGGGCCTGATCTCCCGGTCGGCGGCGGCGAGTTCGGTGTGCACGGCGGACGGCAGGCCGTGCGGCAGGACCCCGCCGTCGGCGAGGTGTTCGGCACGTTTGGGCAGCGGGCAGTCCACGGTGTCGTGTCCGCCGAAGACGAGGGACGACAGCGCGGGCAGACCCGACGAGGCGAAGTCGGGGGTCTCGGTGACCATGCCGGTGGGCGGGTGCAGCCCGGCGGCGACGGCGGCGCAGCCCGCGATCGCGGTGGTGGCCACGGAACCGCGCGCGCCGATGAGCCAGACGCCGTGGCGCGGGGCCGGGGCGGGGGTGGGAAGGGACGGTTCGGCGGACATGGGCAGCCTCCTTGTCGTACGCGAACCTGGTGCGAGTGCCGGAAGGGGACGAGCGGTTGCCGGACGCGTGGGTCCGGGGAGACGGCGGGCGGAGGTCCGGCGTCCTCCGCCCGCCGCCGTCTGTGCGCCCTAGGAGGGCAGTTCCTTGAGCTGGATGTTGCGGAACGAGACCTGGTCGTCGGCGCCGTGGTTCTGCAGGCCGATGTAGCCGTCGGTCAGGCTCCGCGCGGGGTCCGTGTTGGTGAAGTCGTTGATCCTGACCCCGTTGAGGAACACCTGGAGGCGTTCGCCCTGGACCTTGATCTCGTAGGTGTTCCACTGGCCGGGCGGACGCAGGACCTGGTCACGGGCCTTGATGTCCGCCGACTTGAAGGAGTAGACGGAGCCCGTGGTGCGGTCGGGCGCGTCCGTGGCGTCGATCTGGATCTCGTAGCCCTTGTTCACCGCGGACCAGGGGTCGTCGGAGGCGGGGAAGCCCACGAAGACTCCGGAGTTGTCGTCGCCCTGCATCTTCCAGTCGAGCTTGAGGGAGTACGACTTCAGCTCCTTGGCCTGGTACCAGAGCAGGCCCATGCCGCCCTCGGACTCGAGGGTGCCGTCCTTGACGTCGAACCTGCCGGGGCCGGCCTGCTTCCAGCCGTCCAGGGTCTGGCCGTTGAAGATCTGCCGGTAGCCCTTGTTCGGCTTGCAGTCCGCCTTCACCTGGCCGGTGGCGTACTGGAGGCCGCCGAGCAGATGGGCGCGGAAGGCCTCGTCGGCGTAGGACTCCTTGGTGTGGCCGCCGCCGGTGTAGAAGGAGCGGCCGCCGCCGTAGCTCTGGCACCAGGCGATCGGGTGGTCGCCCTTCATGGTGCCGCCCTGGTAGGTGGTCTCGTCGAGGGTGGCGAGGACCTTGGCCTGCTCACGCGGGTTCGTGCGGTAGTTGTACCACTCGTCGGTGCGCTCCCAGGTGTCCCCGAGGTGCGCGGTGGACGGGTGATCGTGGTCCTCGACGCGCACGGTGGCCTTCTGGATGGCCGGGTGCGAGGCGAAGTAGGCGCCGACGAGGCCGCCGTAGAACTCCCACTCGTACTCGGTGTCGGCGGCGGCGTGGATGCCGATGTAGCCTCCGCCGTTCGCCACGTAGTTCTCGAACGCCCTCTGCTGGTCGGCGTTGAGCACGTCACCGGTGGTGGACAGGAAGGCCACGGCGTCGTACTTGGCGAGGTTGGCCGTGGTGAACTGCCTGGCCTCCTCGGTGGCGTCGACGGTGATGCCGGCCGGGCCGCCCAGTTCCTTCAGCGCGGCGATGCCCGCGGGGATGGAGTCGTGGCGGAAGCCCGCGGTCTTCGAGAAGACCAGGACCTTCTTGCCGCCCTTGAACGGCTCCTTGGAGAACTCGAAGTCGTCCACGTCGTACAGCGCGCCCTCGCCGCCCCGGAAGACCAGGTAGATGTCCGTGGTCCGGGCCGGCAGGGCCCGCAGCGGCACGTCGACGTCCTGGAACGTCTCCCAGCTCCCGGTCGGCGGGATGTACGCCGAGCCGTGCAGCGGGCCGTCGGGCGAGCCGGTGCGCAGCTCGACGAAGCCGCCGGCGCCGCCGGAGGAGGCCCGTACGGTCATCTTCTTCTGCCCGTCGAACCGGTAGGGGCTGAAGGAGATCCAGTCGCCGTCGTGGATGTCGCCGACGGTCTTGCCGCCGTTGGCGGTGGCCTTGTCGTAGGTCTTCACACCGGACTGGGCCGTGTAGTGCTCGGCCTGGCGGTGCAGGGGCTGGACGACGGCGCGCGCGGTGCCGGTCAGGGCCTCCTGGCCCATGGCCCCGCCGTCGGTGTAGGCGGCGCCGACGACGCCGTAGATGTTGGCGTTGGGGTCGTGGCCGCCGTCACCGGCGGGCGGCTCGAGGGTGCCCTCGCAGCCCGTCTCGCTGGTCAGCTCGTGGGCGTGGGAGTCGTGGCCGAGGCTGTAGGCGACCTTGACCCTGGAGCAGTCGACGGTCTCCTCGGGGTCGGTGACGGTCACCTTGAACGGGACGGGCTCGCCGAAGGCGGCCAGGCTGCCGTTGCCCGGGATCTCGATCTTCACCTTGGGCGCGGTGTTGCCGACGACGATCCTGACGCTGGCGTTGCCGGTGTTGCCCTCGGGGTCCTTCGCGGTGAAGGTCGCGGTGTAGGTGCCGGCCTTCTTGTACTGGTGGGTGGGGCTGAGGCCCTCGCCCCGGGTGCCGTCGCCGAAGTCCCAGGCGTAGGTCAGCTCGGGCGAGTCGGCGTCCTTGGCGGAGCCGGTGAAGGTGACCTTCATGCCGACCGCTCCGGACGTCCTGTTCGCGCCGGCCTCGGCGATCGGGGAGAAGCCGTCCTCGGCGTTCTCGATCCGGTACAGGGCGGAGTTCTGGTCGCCCTGGAACCAGGAGACGCCGTAGTCGAGGACGTAGAGCGCGCCGTCGGGGCCGAACTCCATGTCCATGATCTGGGTGCCGGTCCAGGGGAAGGCGTTGATCCGCGCGACCGAGCCGTCGGTGTTCTGCTCGATCCGCTTGATCCAGCGGCGCCCGAACTCGCCGGCGAAGAAGTCGCCGTCGTACTCCTCGGGGAACTTCACCGAGGAGTCGAGGTCCGGGTCGTAGCGGTAGACCGGGCCGGCCATCGGGGACTCGGAGCCGCTGCCGAACTCGGGCACGGAACCGCCGTCGTAGGGGATCCACGCGGGCTGCGCGGGGGGCAGGTCGACGAGGCCCGTGTTGTGGCGGGACGTGTTCCTGGGAGCGGCGCAGTCGAACTTCTCACCGGACGTCCTGGTGGCGAAGTCGTAGGCGGTGTAGGCGTCGTTGGCGCCGGTGCAGAACGGCCAGCCGAAGTTGGCGGCCTTGGTGACCTTGGCGAACTCGACCTGGCCGGCCGGGCCCCGCTTCGGGTCGGCGGCGCCCGCGTCGGGGCCGTAGTCGCCGACGTAGACGGTGCCGGTCTTGTCGTCGACGCTCATCCGGAACGGGTTGCGGAAGCCCATCGCGTAGATCTCGGGGCGGGTCTTCTCGGTGCCCGGCGGGAAGAGGTTGCCCTCGGGGACGGTGTACGAGCCGTCCTCGGCGACCTTGATGCGCAGGATCTTGCCGCGCAGGTCGTTGGTGTTGCCGGAGCTGCGGCGGGCGTCGAAGGCCGGGTTGCGGTCCGGCCGCTCGTCGATCGGCGTGTAGCCGTCGGAGGCGAAGGGGTTGGTGTCGTCGCCGGTGGACAGGTAGAGGTTGCCCTCGGCGTCGAAGTCGATGTCGCCGCCGACGTGGCAGCAGGTGCCGCGGGAGGCCGCGACGTCCAGGACCTTCTTCTCGCTGGCCATGTCCAGCGTGCCGTTGGGGTTGAGGACGAAGCGGGAGAGGCGGTTGACGCCGTCGAACTTCTTGAAGTCCTCGGCGGTGCCGGTCTCCGGGGCGTCGCCCGCGGGGGTGTCGAGGGGCGGGGCGTAGTAGAGGTAGATCGCCCGGTTGTTCTCGAAGTCCGGGTCGATGCCGACGCCCTGCAGGCCCTCCTCGTCGTGGCTGTAGACGGGGATCTTGCCGGCGACCTTGGTGACGCCGCCCTGGTCGGTGAGGCGCAGTGTGCCGTCGCGCGCGGTGTGCAGGACGCTGCGGTCCGGGAGGACGGCCAGCGACATCGGCTCGCCCGTCTCGGGTTCGCCCTTGGCGAGCGGCACCTGCTGGAACTGCCCCTCGGCGGCGACCGGTTCCTCGGCGGAGACGGCGCCCTGCCGGGCGCCGGCGACGGTCGCCGGGGTGCCCACGGCCAGTGCGAGGCCGGTGAGCAGGGCGAGGGCGGTGCGGAGCCCGGGCCGTCTCACGGTGCTGCCTCTGAGTCTGCTTCTGTGCACGAAATCCCTCCGGGAACGGAATGGGCCGTACGGAACGGGTGCGAAGACGTGCGGTGTGCGGGCGCCGGGGTGCGCCGTCACCCCGGAGGCGTGTGTGTCCTGAACGCATCAGGGACGGTAGCCGTGTTCGTCCGGGCGCAACAGCCTTGGGACGGACAGTGGTCGAACTTTTTCCCTACGCTGGACAAAGCGGTGTCCGGGCAGGCCGGACCGGGGCCGGAGGACGCTTCGGCCCCCGGCCCGGCCCGCCGTCAGACGTGCGGATCAGCGGTTGAACGCGGCGTCGAAGGACGCGCTGGGCGGCTCGAAGTCGTAGGCCTTCAGCCGGGTGAGGGCCTCGGGGGCGCCCTGGAGCCGGTCCATGCCGGCGTCCTCCCACTCGACGGAGACCGGCCCCCGGTAGTCGATGGAGCGCAGCATGCGGAAGACGTCCTCCCAGGGGACGTCGCCGTGCCCGGCGGAGACGAAGTCCCAGCCGCGCCGCGGGTCGCCCCACGGCAGATGGGATCCGAGGCGGCCGTTGCGGCCGTCGAGGCGCTTGCGGGCCTCCTTGCAGTCGACGTGGTAGATCCGGTCCCGGAAGTCCCACAGGAAGCCGACCGGGTCGAGGTCCTGCCACACGAAGTGCGAGGGGTCGAAGTTGAGGCCGAAGGCGGGCCGGTGGCCGACCGCCTCCAGGGCGCGCTGCGTGGTCCAGTAGTCGTAGGCGATCTCGCTCGGGTGGACCTCGTGGGCGAAGCGCACGCCCTCCGCGTCGAAGACGTCCAGGATGGGGTTCCAGCGGTCCGCGAAGTCCTCGTAACCGCGTTCGATCATCGACTCGGACGCGGGCGGGAACATGGCGACCAGGTGCCAGATCGAGGAGCCCGTGAAGCCGATGACGGTGTCGACGCCGAGGCGGGCGGCGGCCCGCGCGGTGTCCTGGATCTCGGCCGCGGCGCGCCTGCGGACGCCCTCGGCGTCGCCGTCGCCCCAGATGCGGGCGGGCAGGATGGCCTGGTGGCGTTCGTCGATGATGGCGTCGCACACGGCCTGCCCGACGAGATGGTTGGAAATCGCCCAGCACTTCAGTCCGTACTTGTCGAGCAACTGATGGCGGGATTCCACGTAGGACGGGTCCGCGAGGGCCTTGTCGACCTCGAAGTGGTCGCCCCAGCAGGCGAGTTCGAGGCCGTCGTAGCCGAAGTCGCGGGCGAGCCGGCAGACCTCCTCCAGGGGCAGGTCGGCCCACTGTCCGGTGAACAGCGTGAAGTTGCGCGGCATGCGCTTGTGGCCTCCTCAGACGGGGATCGACGTGACGCCGACGGGGGTGTAGACGGAGTTCTTCCCGGCGCTCTCCTCCACGGCCGCGAGCACGCGCTGCACCTGCAGCCCGTCGGCGAAGGAGGGTTCGGGACCGCGGCCCTCGGCGACCGCGTGGACGAGGTCGCGCACCTGGTGGGCGAAGGTGTGCTCGTAGCCCAGTCCGTGGCCCGGCGGCCACCAGGCCTCCAGGTAGGGGTGTCCGGGTTCGGTGACGAGGATGCGGCGGAACCCGGCGTGCTCCTCGGGCCCGGTGCCGTCGTGGTACGACAGCTCGTTGAGCCGTTCCAGGTCGAAGGCGAGCGAGCCGCGCTCACCGTTGAGCTCGATGCGCAGGGCGTTCTTGCGGCCGGTGGCGTACCGGGTGGCCTCGAAGGAGGCGAGGGCGCCGGAGGTGAATCGGCCGGTGAAGACGGCGGCGTCGTCCACGGTGACCTCGCCGGTCCCGGCCGCCGACGTCGCGGACAGGCCGCGGGCCGTGCCGCCGGGCAGCGGGCGCTCCCGTACGAAGGTCTCGGTGAGGGCGGAGACGCCCGCGAGCCGCTCCCCCGCCAGGTACTGGGCGAGGTCGACGATGTGCGCGCCCAGGTCGCCGAGCGCGCCGGAGCCGGCCAGCTCCTTGCGCAGCCGCCAGGTCAGCGGCGCCTCGGGGTCCACCAGCCAGTCCTGGAGGTACGCCACCCGCACGTGCCGCAGCCGGCCGATGCGGCCCTCGGCGACCATGCGCCGGGCCAGCGCGGTGGCGGGCACCCGGCGGTAGTTGAAGCCGACCATCGCCACCTGCCCGCGCGCTGCCGCCTGTTCGGCGGCGCGGGTCATCGCCTCCGCCTCGGCGACGGTGTTGGCGAGGGGCTTCTCGCACAGGACGTGCTTGCCCGCGGCGAGGGCGGCGAGGGCGATCTCGGCGTGGCTGTCGCCGGGGGTGCAGATGTCGACGAGGTCGATGTCGTCCCGTGCCACCAGGGCCCGCCAGTCGGTCTCGGCGCTCGCCCAGCCGTGCCGGTCGGCCGCCGCGCGCACGGCGTCGGCGTCCCGGCCGCAGATCGCGGTCATGACCGGGTTCAGCGGCAGGTCGAAGACCCGGCCGGCGGTGCGCCAGCCCTGGGAGTGGGCGGCGCCCATGAAGGCGTAGCCGACCATGCCGACGCGCAGCGGCGGTCTGGTCCCGGCTGCCCCCGTGGCCGTGGTGGCGGTGCCGTCACCGGTCCCGGTCGCTGCTGCGTCCGCCCCGGCCCCCTCGGGCTGCTGCGGCTGTCCCATGCGGATGTCCTCCTCGTCGTGGTGGCGCGGTGCGGGTGGGCCCCGCCCCGGCGGGCTGGTCAGGCCCGCGGGGCGGCCGGCCTCACTTGAAGCCCGTGGACATGTACTGGTCCACGTTGTCCTTGTCGACGACGGCCGAGTAGCAGGTGACCGTCGAGGGGATCTCGAACTCGGCGAGGCCGCCGATCCCCTTGCCCTGGCCGAGGGCGCGGGCGAGGTCGATCGCCGAGGCCGCCATGGTCGGCGGGTACAGCACGGTCGCCTTGAGGACACCCCGGTCGGCTTTGATGGCCTCGAAGGCGGAGAGCGCCCCGGCGCCGCCCACCATCAGGAAGTCGTCGCGGCCCGCCTGCTCGATGGCGCGCAGCGCGCCCACGCCCTGGTCGTCGTCGTGGTTCCACAGCGCGTCGAACTGCGACTGGGCCTGGAGGAGCTGGGCCATCTTGGCCTGGCCGGACTCGACGGTGAACTCGGCGGCCTGGCGGGCCACCTTCTTGATGTTCGGGTAGTTCTTCAGACCGTCGTCGAAGCCCTGGGTGCGCTGCTTGGTCAGCTCCAGGTTGTCGAGCCCGGCCAGCTCGATGACCCGGGCGTTCGGCTTGTCCTTGAGCTTCTCGCCGATGTAGTGGGCGGCGTTGAGACCCATGCCGTAGTTGTCGCCGCCGATCCAGCAGCGGTAGGCCTGGGGGCTGTTGAAGATGCGGTCGAGGTTGACGACCGGGATTCCGGCGCGCATGGCCTTCAGCCCGACCTGGGTGAGTGCCTTGCCGTCGGCGGGCAGCACCACCAGGACGTCGACCTTCTTGTTGATGAGGGTCTCGATCTGGCCGATCTGCTGGGCGGTGTCGTTGGATCCCTCGGTGACCTCGAGGGTGACGTCCGAGTACTTCTCGGCGCGCTTCTTGGCGTTGTCGTTGATGGCGTTGAGCCAGCCGTGGTCGGCCTGGGGGCCGGCGTAGCCGATGGTGACCGGCTTGCCGGGCTTGTCGTCGGCGGCGGGCTGCTCGTTGGCGGCCGGCTTCTCGTCGTCGGTCTCGTTGCTCGTGCAGCCGGTGAGGAAGGCACCGGCGGAGACGGCGGCGGCTCCGAAGAGCAGTCCTCTGCGGCTCGCGTTGACTTGCTTCATGGTGGTGAACCCTTTCCTCAGGTCGTGCTCGCGGTACGGCGCTGGACCAGCACGGCGGCGACGATGATCGCGCCCTTGGCGATCTGCTGGACGTCGCTCTGCAGGTTGTTCAGGGCGAAGATGTTCGTGATCGTGGTGAAGATGAGGACGCCGAGGACGGAGCCGACGATGGTGCCGCGGCCTCCGCTGAGGAGCGTGCCGCCGATGATCGCGGCGGCGATGGCGTCGAGTTCGTACAGGTTGCCGTTGGTGTTCTGGCCGGAGCCGGCCAGGACGATCAGCAGGAAGGCGGCGATGCCGCAGCACAGGCCGGACAGCAGGTAGAGGTAGAGCCGCTGGCGGCGGACGTCGATGCCGGCGAGTCGGGCGGCCTCGGCGTTGCCGCCGACGGCCACCGTGCGGCGCCCGAAGGTGGTCCGGTTCAGCGCCAGCCAGCCGACGACGGTGACGGCCGCGAACACCAGGACCAGCGGCGGGATGCCCAGGACGTAGGAGTCGCGCTCACCGAGGTCGAGGACGCTGGGGACGGTGACCACCTGGGTGCGGCCGTCGGTGATCTGCAGCGCGAGGCCGCGGGCCGAGGCCAGCATGGCGAGGGTGGCGATGAACGGGACCATCCGGCCGTAGGCGATGAGCACGCCGTTGACCAGTCCGCAGCCGACTCCGACGATCACCGCGGTGAACAGGATGCCGGCGAAGCCGAACTCCTGGGTGGCCACCGTGGTCGCCCACACCGAGGCGAGGGCGACGATCGCGCCGACGGACAGGTCGATGCCGCCGGAGACGATGACGAAGGTCATGCCGACGGTGACGACGCCGATGACGGACGCCTGGGTGAGCACCAGTTGCAGGTTGCGGGTGTCGAGGAACGCGTCGGGCTGGGTGATGCCGCCGATCAGGACGAGGGCGGCGAGCACGCCGAGCAGGGTGAGGGTGCGCAGGTCGGCGCGGGCCGTCAGGCCCCTCCAGGCGGGCGGGCCCTCCACGGGGGCCGCCTTGCCGGTGCCGCCCCGTGGCGGGGACACGTGCTGCGTCATGACGCCGGGCTTCCTTCCATCACGAGGTCGAGTACGCGGTGTTCGTCGAGTTCGCGGGCGGGGGCCTCGTGGACGACGCGGCCCTCGCGCAGCACCAGGACGCGGTCGGCGAGGCCGAGCACCTCGGGCACCTCGCTGGAGACCAGGAGGACGGCGAGGCCCTCGTCGGCCAGGCGGCGGATGACCGCGTACAGCTCGGCGCGGGCGCCGACGTCGACGCCGCGGGTGGGTTCGTCCAGGAGCAGGACGCGGCAGCCGCGCAGCAGCCAGCGGGCGAGGACCGCCTTCTGCTGGTTGCCGCCGGACAGGGTGCGCACCGGCACGGACGGGTTGTCCGGCCTGAGCGACAGTTCGCGGGTGGAGGCCCGGGCGGCGGCCAGTTCGGCGCCGCGGTCGATCCAGCCCGCGTGCGAGAAGCGGGACATGGCGGAGACCGACACGTTGCGGGTGACGGACTCCAGCATCAGCAGGGCCTGCGCCTTGCGTTCCTCGGGGGCGAGGCCGAGTCCGGCGCGGACGGCGGCGCGTACGCTGCCCGGCCGCAGCGGGCGGCCCTCGACGAGGACCTGGCCGGCGGTCGGCCTGCGGGCGCCGTAGACGGTCTCCAGGATCTCCGAGCGGCCGGAGCCGACCAGACCGGCCAGGCCCACGATCTCGCCGGGGCGCACGTCCAGGTCGAGCGGGTCGAACTCGCCCTCCCGGGCCAGTCCCCGCACGCTCAGCACGGGCTCGCCCGAGGGCGGTGCGGCCGGGCGCTCCGGGAAGACGTACTCGACGTTGCGTCCCGTCATCAGCGCGACCACCTCGCGGGTCGGTGTCGACTCGGCGGGCAGTCCCCCCGCGACGGCCCGGCCGTCCTTCAGGACGGTGACCCGGTCGCCGATGCGGCGGATCTCCTCCAGGCGGTGCGAGATGTAGACGACGGCCACCCCGTCCGCGGTGAGGTCTCCGACGATGCGGAAGAGGTTGTCGACCTCGTCCGGGTCGAGCGCGGCGGACGGCTCGTCCATCACGATCAGCCGCACCTCGTGCGAGAGCGCCCGCGCCATGGACACGATCTGCTGCTGCGCCGCCGACAGGTCGCCGACGAGTCGTCCCGGGTCGATCTCGGGGTGGCCGAGCCGCTTGAGCAGCGCGGCGGTCGACGCCTTGGCCGCCCCCGTCCGGACGACGAAGCCGGCGGCGGTCGGCTCGTGGCCGAGGTGGACGTTCTCGGCGACCGACAGGTGCTCCACCAGGTCGAGTTCCTGGTAGATGGTGGCGATGCCCAGGCGCATGGCGGCGATCGGCGAGCGGAGGGTGACCTCCTCGCCGCGCCAGCGGATGGTGCCGGTGTCGGGCTGGTGGGCGCCGGCCAGCACCTTGATGAGGGTGGACTTGCCGGCGCCGTTCTGGCCGAGCAGGCAGTGCACCTCGCCGGCCTGGACGTCGAGGTCGACGCCGTCCAGGGCCCGGACGCCGGGGAACGACTTGGTGATGCCGGACATGCTGAGCAGCGGTGGTTCTGGTGCCATGTGAGGTCCCCTCGGCGGGCGTTCGGGCCGGTGTCAGGGCAGGGCTGAGCGCGGTGCGGCGCAGCGGGTGGGCGGGACGGGGCGGAGCAGGGGTACGGGCGGGCCGGTGGTACGACGGACGGGTACGTCCGCCGGTGCGCGGGTACGACGGAGCTGGTGCCGGTGGTACGGGTGCGGTGCGCGGGTACGACGGAGCCGGTGCCGGCGCGCTGGGCGGCGGCGTGCGGGTGCGGTGCGTGGTGCGGCGGAACTGCTGGGTGGTGCGGTACGCGGTACGGCGGGGCTGCTGCTGTGCTGTGCACGGTGCGGCGGTCTGCCGCGGGTGCGGTGCGCGGGGCGGCGGTCTGCCGCCCGCGCGCCTCTGCCGGTCTACGCCGGTGAGAACAGGTGGTCGCTGATCAGCCGGGCCGCGCCGATGACGCCGGCGGTCGGGCCCAGCTCCCCCAGGACGATGGGCAGGTTGCCGGTCGCCAGCGGCAGCGACTGGCGGTAGACCTGTGTGCGGATCGCGGCGAGCAGGTTGTGACCGAGGCCGGTCACCCCGCCGCCGATCACCACCAGGCCCGGGTTGAAGAAGCTGACCAGGCCGGCGATGACCTGGCCGGTGCTGCGGCCGCCCTCCCGGATCAGCTCGAGCGCGGTGGCGTCACCGGCCGCGGCCGCGGCGGCGACGTCGGCGGCACTGAGGCCCCCGTTCGTCTCCAGCCGGCTCGCGAGCTCGGCGGACCGGCCCTGTTGGGCGGCCTCCGTCGCGTCGCGGGCCAGTGCCGCACCGCTGAAGTGGGCCTCCAGGCACCCCCGGTTGCCGCAGGCGCACGGGCGTCCGTCGGGCACGGCCTGGATGTGGCCGATGTCGCCCGCGCTGCCCGTGGTCCCGCGGTAGACGTCACCGCCGACGACGATGCCGCAGCCGATGCCTGTGCCGATCTTGACGACGAGGAAGTCGGCGACGGTGCGGGCGACACCCGCGTGCTGCTCTCCCAGCGCCATCAGGTTCACGTCGTTGTCGACCATGACCGGGCAGCCCAGTTCCTGGCTGAGCGCCTCCCGCACGGGGAAGCCGTCCCAGCCGGGCATGATCGGCGGGGCCACCGGCACGCCCTCGGGGAAGCGGACCGGGCCCGGGACGCCGATGCCGGCGCCGTCGAAGCCCTCCGCGAGCCCCGTGGCCCGCAACTTGGCCGCCATGGCGAGTACTTGCTCGAAGACCGCGACGGGGCCCTCGCGTACGTCCATGGGCTGGTTGAGGTGCCCGAGGATCTCCAGCTCGGCGTTGGTGACCGCGAGGTCGATCGACGTGGCGCCGATGTCCACGCCGAGGAAGCGGAGTTCGGGATTGAGGCGGATGTTGTGGGACCGGCGTCCGCCGCGCGAGGCGGCGAGTCCGTCGGCCACCACCAGACCCGTCTCCAGCAGCCGGTCCACCTCGACGGCCAGCTTGGACCGGGACAGGTCGACCTGGTCGCCGAGCTGGGCGCGGGAGTTGGGACCGCCGTCGCGCAACAGCCGCAGCAGCCGGGCCTGGTGGGCGTTCGCAGGTCGTGCCGTCATGCGTCTCACGAGCCCCTCCCCGCCTCGATCGGCTTGAGCGTGCCGGATTTCCGGCCACTTCCGTGGCCTGCTTTCGGAGGGAACGTAGCAGTGGCCGCCCGGTGTGGGAAGAAGTCGCGCATGAATTCCTGCGAACTTTCTCCACTGAGAGGACAAAGAGGGGGTGCGGAGAGGCCTTCCGGCGCGGCGGCGGGCCGGGCGGGCGGTGCGGGTTCAGGGGCAGCGGACGACCTGGCCGGCGTAGGAGAGGTTCCCGCCGAAGCCGAACAGCAGCACCGGGTCCCCGGAGGTGATGTCACCGCGCTCGACCAGCTTGGACAGGGCGAGGGGGATGCTCGCGGCGGAGGTGTTGCCGGACTCCACCACGTCGCGGGCGACGACGGCGTTGACCGCGCCGATCTTCGCGGCGAGGGGTTCGATGATGCGCAGGTTGGCCTGGTGCAGGACGACGGCGGCGAGGTCGGCGGGTTCCAGCCCGGCGCGTTCGCAGGCCCGGCGGGCGATGGCGGGCAGCTTCGTGGTCGCCCAGCGGTAGACGCTCTGCCCCTCCTGCGCGAACCGCGGGGGCGTGCCCTCGATGCGGACCGCGTTGCCCATCTCGGGCACCGAGCCCCACAGCACCGGCCCGATCCCCGCCCGGCCCTCGTCGCAGGCCTCCACGACGGCGGCCCCCGCCCCGTCGCCGACCAGCACGCAGGTGGTGCGGTCGGTCCAGTCGGCCACCTCGGACATCTTGTCGGCCCCGATGACGAGGGCGCGGCTCGCCGACCCGGCCCGGACGGCGTGGTCGGCGGTGGCGAGGGCGTGGGTGAAGCCGGCGCACACCACGTTGAGGTCCAGCACGGCGGGCCCGGGCATGCCGAGGCGGGCGGCCACCCGGGCCGCCATGTTCGGGGAGCGGTCGATAGCGGTGGAGGTGGCGACCAATACCAGGTCCACGTCCGTGGGCGTCAGCCCGGCCGCGGCGAGCGCCTTGGCGGCGGCGTGGCCGGCCAGCTCGTCGACGGGCTCGTCGGCCCCGGCGATCCGGCGGGTACGGATGCCCACCCGGCTCCTGATCCACTCGTCGCTGGTGTCGACCATGCCCGTCAGATCCTCGTTGGTGAGCACCCGGGCGGGCTGGTAGTGGCCGACGGCGGTGATGCGCGAGCCGAGCATGGATGGATCCTCGTTGCGTCGGGGACGGGATCCACCAGTGTGATCAGTGACCGACGAGTACGGCGGCAGGTGATGCGACAGGAAACGGGCGCCCGCCTTGTCGGCTTCCGTCAGCGTCCGCGGTCCGCGCCCCGCCGTGCAGGACAATGAGCCGGTGGAGGCCACCCCGCCGCGGGCAAGCCGGCGGGACCGGGCAACCTGTGCGGCAAGGGCCTCTTCGGCCACCAGCACGCATCAGCACCGGGACGAACCGGTACGAGGGGCACGACATGGGACGAGTCACGGAACGACGCAAGGTGATCCGCATTCGGGACGGGGCCGTCTCCACCCGCCCGGACACGCTCGTCGCCGAGGAGCCGCTGGAGATCCGGCTGAACGGCAAGCCGCTCGCGATCACGATGCGCACTCCGGGCGACGACTTCGCGCTGGCGGCCGGGTTCCTGGTCAGCGAGGGCGTGCTGGCCGAGCGGGACGACCTGCGGAACATCGTGTACTGCGCGGGTGCCACGGCCGACGGCTCCAACACGTACAACGTGGTGGACGTGCAGACCTCCCCCCAGGTGCCGGTCCCCGACATCACACTGGAGCGCAACGTCTACACCACCTCGTCCTGCGGCCTGTGCGGCAAGGCCAGTCTGGACGCGGTGCGCACCACCGCCCGCTGGCCGATCACGGACGCTCCCCCGCTGCGCGTCACCCCGGAGCTGCTGGCGAGCCTGCCCGACCGGCTGCGGGCCGCCCAGCGGGTCTTCGACCGGACCGGCGGCCTGCACGCGGCGGCCCTGTTCGGCGAGGACGGGGAGCTGGTGGACGTACGGGAGGACGTGGGCCGGCACAACGCGGTCGACAAGCTGGTAGGACGCGCCCTCCAGAACGGGGACCTGCCGCTGTCCCGCTCCGTGCTGCTGGTGTCGGGGCGGGCCTCCTTCGAGCTGGCGCAGAAGGCGGTGATGGCGGGCATCCCGGTGCTCGCCGCGGTCTCGGCGCCGTCCTCGCTGGCGGTGGACCTGGCCGCCGAGACGGGCCTGACACTGGTGGGCTTCCTGCGGGGCGCCTCGATGAACGTGTACGCGGGCGAACACCGCGTGACCCTCCCGGCAGCGCCCGGACGGGACTGAACCGCGCCGCGGGCGGGCGCTCCGGCCGACGGGGCACCAACCGTCCGGATGGGGCCGGGCGCGGCGAGGGCTCGCCGCGCGCCCCGGCCCGTACCGGGACCCGTCCACCGAAAGCCGTCCCGCCCGGTCCGCTCACCCCCGGCCGGTCCCCGCGGGGACGGCCGTCCGCCCCGGTCCGCTTACCCCGAGCCCGCCCCCGTGCCGACAGCCGTCCGTGCCCCGGCGGCCGGGTCCTCGGGGTCGCGTGCCTCGGGGTCGCGTGCCCGCCGCTTGGCGATGACCGCGCACACCATGAGCTGCATCTGGTGGAAGAGCATCAGCGGCAGCACCGCCAGCGAGGCGTGGGCGCCGAACAGGACGCCGGCCATGGGGAGGCCGGAGGCGAGGGACTTCTTGGAGCCGGCGAACTGGATCGCGACCCGGTCGGCCCGGCCGAAGCCCAGCGCCCGGGCCCCGTACCAGGTCAGCGCCAGCATCACCGCGAGCAGCACCGCCTCGACGGCCAGCAGCGCGGCCAGCCGGAGCGCGCTCACCTGGTGCCAGATGCCCTGCACCATGCCCTCGCTGAACGCCGTGTAGACGACGAGGAGGATGGAGCCGCGGTCGACGAGCCCGAGCACCTTCTTGTGCCGGGCGGCGAACCCGCCGATCCAGCGGCGCAGCACCTGCCCGGCGACGAACGGCGCCAGGAGCTGGAGCACGATCCTCACCAGCGAGTCGGCGGAGAACCCGCCGACGCCGCCGCCGAGCAGGGCGGCGGCCAGCAGCGGGGTGACGACGATGCCGGCCAGCGACGAGAAGGACCCCGCGCAGATCGCGGCGGGCACGTTGCCGCGGGCGATGGAGGTGAAGGCGATCGACGACTGGATGGTGGAGGGGACCAGGGTGAGGAAGAGCAGGCCCTGGTAGAGGGGGTCGGTCAGCAGGGCCGGCACGAGTCCCCGGGCGGCGAGGCCCAGCAGCGGGAAGACGACGAAGGTGCAGGCCAGCACCGTGAGGTGCAGCCGCCAGTGACGCAGCCCGTCCAGCGCCTCACGGGTGGAGAGCCGGGCCCCGTAGAGGAAGAAGAGGAACGCGATCGCCAGCGTGGAGGCCCCGGAGGCGACGTCGGCGCCCGTTCCGCGGGCCGGCAGCAGGGCCGCTAGGCCCACCGTCCCGATCAGCAGCAGGATGTACGGGTCGACCGGCATCCAACGCGGCCGTCGCAGGCGTCTCACGGTGCTCCACATGCTCGTTCTCGTCCTGGTTCCCGGGGACGGGGTCCCCGTTCCATGGTGGGCCGTCCCCCCGCGATCGGGAATCCGGTACACCGCTCTCACTGTCATCACGTTCCACGATGAGCGCGGTACCGTGAGGGTGTGTACGACCCCTCCCACCTGCGGACCTTCGTGACGGTGACCCAGACGCTGAGCTTCACGCGCGCCGCCCGGCGGCTCGGGCTGCGTCAGTCGACCGTGAGCCAGCACGTGCGGCGGCTGGAGGACGCCGCCGGCTGTCGGCTCTTCACCCGCGACACGCACTCCGTGGAGCTGACGGAGGACGGCGAGGCGATGCTGGGCTTCGCGCGCCGGATCCTGGAGGTGCACGAGCAGGCGACGGCCTTCTTCACCGGCACCCGGCTGCGCGGGCGGCTGCGGTTCGGCGCGTCCGAGGACTTCGTGCTCACCCGGCTGCCCGAGATCCTGGAGGGCTTCCGGCAGGAGCATCCCGAGGTCGACCTGGAGCTGACGGTGGAGCTGTCGGGCACGCTGCACGAGCGGCTGGCCGCCGGGAAGCTCGACCTGGTGCTGGCCAAACGGCGCCCCGAGGACCCGCGCGGCGAGCCGGTCTGGCAGGACCGGCTGGTGTGGATCGGCGCCGAACGGCTGCGCCTCGACCCGGACCGCCCGGTGCCGCTCATCGTCTATCCGCCGCCGGGCATCACCCGCGCCCTCGCGCTGGACGCCTTGCAGCGGCAGGGCCGGGAGTGGCGCGTCGCCTGCACGAGCGGCAGCCTCAACGGGCTGATCGCGGCGGCACGCGCCGGCCTCGGCGTGATGGCGCACTCGCGGGGACTCGTCCCGCCCGGCCTGGTGCGGGTGCCGGACCGGGCCGGGCTGCCGGAGCTGGGCCGTGTCGACTTCGTCCTGGTGCACGGCCGCCGCCGCCCCTCGGCCCAGGGCGCCGCGGACGCCCTGGCGTCGGCGATCCTGGCGAGCGGCGACCGCCTGCACCGCCCCGGCCGCGCGGGCCTCGCCTAGGGGCCGCACGGGCTCCGCGGCGCCGGGTGTGACGCGGTGCGGGGTGCCCGCGCTGTAGGAGGAGACGGCCTGTCCGGCGGCGCCGGGGACGCCTCGCCCGGCACCGTACCGGCGGTAATCGGGGCGTATGGATTCGGTGGAGATTGCGCCACCGATCCTCGCCCGACCGCCGCGAAACCGTCCGTCCCCTCCCCGTCTGCGCGCATTTTCCCCCGCCCGCCGGCACGGACACACGCCCCGCCCGCCTTCGGCACCACTCCCGCCCCCGCCGGGCGTGGGGTAGCTTTCACGGCGCTGTGCGGGGCGTCACCAGGAGCGGGGAGCGGGGTTTGCGCGAGTTCACCAATCCTCCGTTGGCGTTGGCACCACCCGTGGGCGGTCTGGCCGACGCCGTCTTCCGCCATGCCGAGGAGGACCCGCACCGCATCGCGCTGGGCCGCAAGGACGAGCACGGGCAGTGGCGGGACGTCACCGCCGGCGCCTTCCGCGACGAGGTGCTGGCCCTCGCCAAGGGCCTGCTCGCCCAGGGCGTGCGCTTCGGCGACCGGATCGCCGTCATGTCCCGCACCCGCTACGAGTGGACCCTCTTCGACTTCGCCCTGTGGACGATCGGCGCCCAGGTCGTGCCGGTCTACCCGACGTCGTCCGCCGAGCAGTGCCTGTGGATGCTGCACGACGCCGGGGTCACGGCGGCGGTCGTCGAGCACGAGGACCACGCCATGACGATCGCCACCGTCATCGACCGGCTGCCCCGGCTGCGCGGCCTGTGGCAGCTCGACTCCGGCGCCGTCCAGGAGCTGTACGACGCGGGCGCGCACCTGGACGACGAGGTGGTGCACCGGCACCGGCGGGCGGTGACGCCCGACTCGGTCGCCACCGTCATCTACACGTCGGGCACCACGGGCCGCCCCAAGGGCTGCGTCCTCTCGCACGGCAACCTCATGTACGAGGCGGACACCGTCGTCGCGCGCTGGGAGCCCGTCTTCCACTCCCGGAAGGGCGACGAGGCGGCGACGCTGCTGTTCCTTCCGCTGGCCCACGTCTTCGGCCGGATGGTGGAGGTCGCGGCGATCCGCGGCCGGGTCCGCTTCGGCCACCAGCCGCGGCTCGACGCCGCCGCGCTGCTGCCCGACCTGGCGGCGTTCCGGCCGACGTTCGTCCTGGCCGTGCCGTACATCTTCGAGAAGGTCTTCCGCGCGGCCCGGCGCAAGGCGGAGAAGGAGGGCAAGGCCGGTCCCTTCGAGAAGGCCGTCGACGTGGCGGTGAGGTACGCGCAGGCGGTGGAGGAGAGGGCCTGGGGCCTGGGTCCGGGACCGTCGGCGGCCCTGCGGGTGCAGCACCAGTTCTTCGACAGGCTGGTCTACGGCAAGGTGCGGGCCGCGATGGGCGGCCGGATCCGCAACGCGATGTCGGGCGGCTCGGCGATGGACCGGCGGCTCGGCCTGTTCTTCGCGGGCGCCGGTGTGCAGATCTACGAGGGTTACGGCCTGACCGAGTCCACGGCGGCGGCCACCGCCAATCCGCCCGAGCGCACGCGCTACGGCACCGTCGGCCAGGCCTTGCCCGGCGTGACCGTGCACATCGCGGACGACGGCGAGATCTGGCTGAACGGCGACAACGTCTTCCAGGGCTACCTCAACGACCCCGAGGCCACTGACCGGACCCTGAACGACGGCTGGCTGGCCACCGGCGACCTGGGCGTGCTCGACGAGGACGGCTACCTCACCATCACCGGCCGCAAGAAGGAGATCCTGGTGACCTCCGGCGGCAAGAGCGTCTCCCCCGGCCTGCTGGAGGAGCGCGTGCGCGACCATCCGCTGGTCGGCCAGTGCATCGTCGTCGGCAACGACCGCCCCTACGTCGCCGCCCTCGTCACCCTGGACCAGGAGGCGGTCGAGCACTGGCTGACGATGCGCAACAAGCCCCGCACGAGCACGGCCGAGCTGGTGCACGACGCCGATCTGGAGACGGAGGTGCGGCGGGCGGTCGTCGCGGCCAACACCCTCGTGTCGCAGGCCGAGTCGATCCGCACCTTCCGCATCCTCGCCCAGCCGTTCACCGAGGAGCAGGGGCTGCTGACCCCCTCGCTCAAGCTCAAGCGCAAGGCCGTCGAGAAGGCCTACGCCGCCGAGGTCGAGGCGCTGTACCGGGCGTGATTTTCCCGGTCAGGAATGCACGGCGCCCCACGATCGTTGACCATGGTCGTACCACCTGACCACAACCGAAGGATCAACAGCTCGTGAGCAGCAAGGTCCCCCCGATCATCCTGAACAACGGCGTCGAGATGCCCCAGCTCGGGTTCGGCGTCTGGCAGGTGCCGGACGACGAGGCCGAGAAGGCCGTCGCCGCGGCGCTGGAGGCCGGGTACCGCAGCATCGACACAGCGGCGATCTACGGCAATGAAGAGGGCACCGGGAAGGCCGTCGCCGCGTCCGGCATCGCCCGCGAGGACCTCTTCGTGACCACCAAGCTCTGGAACAGCGACCAGGGGTACGACTCGACGCTGCGCGCCTTCGACACCTCGCTGGCCAAGCTCGGTCTGGAGTACGTGGACCTGTACCTGATCCACTGGCCGCTGCCGTCGAAGGACCGGTACGTGGACACGTACAAGGCCTTCGAGAAGCTGTACTCCGACGGCCGGGTGCGTGCCATCGGAGTCTCCAACTTCCTTCCCGAGCACCTGGAGCGGCTGATCGGCGAGACGTCGGTCGTCCCGGCCGTCAACCAGATCGAGCTGCACCCGCACCTCCAGCAGCACGCCGCCCGCGAGTACCACGCGGAGCAGGGCATCGCCACCGAGGCCTGGTCCCCGCTCGGCTCGGGCAAGGGCATCCTGGAGATCCCGGCGATCGTCGCCATCGCGCAGAAGCACAACCGCACCCCGGCCCAGGTCGTGCTGCGCTGGCACCTGCAGACCGGCAACGTGGTGATCCCGAAGTCCGTGACGCCCTCGCGGATCCAGGAGAACATCGCCGTGTTCGACTTCACCCTGGACACCGAGGACCTCGCGGCGATCAGCGCGCTGAACGAGGACCGCCGCCTGGGTCCGGACCCGGCCCACTTCGACGTCGCCTGACCCCGTACGCGCCACGGAGGGGCCCGGTCCGCGCGGACCGGGCCCCTCTTCTGCTGTCCGGACCCGTCAGTCCGCGGGCCGCACCGCCGTGTGGACCGTGTGCGCCAGCAGGACGAACACGTCGGGCCGCCGGTGCACGCTCGCGGCGTCCTCGGGGTCGAGCAGCCGGTCGAGGGTGGCCCGGTCCTCGGCGTCGAGACCGTCGGCGAAGCGTTCCCGCACCCGGGACAGGGCGGCGGTGACGTACGCGCGGGCCTCGTCGGAGACGGGTGCGGGCAGGTCCAGCAGGAAGCTGCGGGTGCCGGTGTGCTTCAGGCCCGCCGCCGTCAGCAGCGCCGGCCAGTCCTCGGTCTCGGCGACGGTGCCGGGCAGGCTCGCGCGCATCCCGGCGAACGCGTCCTCCTCCGCCGCGTGCAGCCTGGCCTGGAGGCCGGGGCGGCCGACACCGATGTCCCGGGGCAGGAACCGCGCGGGCAGCCCGCCCTCCAGGATCGCCAGGGTGCCGCCGGGGGCGAGGTGCCCGCCGAGCGCGGCGAGGGCGGCACGCTGGTCGCCGAGGTGGTGCAGGCTCTGGCTCGCCCACAGCAGGTCGGCGGGGCCCTCCAGTTCCGCGAGCACCCCGGGCAGATCGCCGGTGAGGGTGCCGAGGCGGTCGGCGACGCCGAGCCGGGCGGCGCGGTCGCGGGCCCGCTCCAGCAGGGGCCCGGCCCCGTCGACGGCGACGACCCGGGCGCCGGGGAAGTGCTCGGCGAACAGGCAGGAGACGACGCCGGGTCCGCTGCCCACGTCGGCGATCAGTCCCGGCTCGGCCGCCTCCCGGGCCAGCCACTCCATGGCGCGCCGGTACAGCGGCGTGAACAGTTCCGCCTGTGCCTCCAGCAGCGGGGCCATCGCGGCCCAGTCGAGGTCGCCGTGGGCGTGATTCCGGTCGTGAGCGTGGTGGTGGTCGTGTGCCATGCCGGTCAGCCTTCCGTTCGCGGTGGGCCCAGGGTGCGACGACTCACCGCGAGCGGGCAATCCGTGTTGCCGTTACCGCAAAACGGCCGGGTGGCCGGCAGGGCGTACCGGGACGGTTACTCGACCTCGCCCGTGAAGATGGCCGTCTCCGAGTCGAAGTCGGGGGCGACCTCGATCTGGACCAGCTTCTCGCCCTTGGGGAGTTCGCAGCCCCACGGCACGTTGATAGACCGTCCGGCGAGCAGCTTGGTGTCCGGCCCGCCGTTCAGCCCCGCGGCGCTGTCGAAGACGGCCTCGCTGCTGTGCCCGTCCTTGCCGTAGGAGCAGTTGACGGTGAGCGCGGTGGCGTCGAGCGTCTCGCCTCCGCCGTTCTTGATCTTCACGGTGAAGCGGACGTGCGGCGCGTTCTCGGGCATCGCGGTGTCCGTGGACACGGCCCGCTCGAAGCCGGAGAGGCCGACCTCGATGTCGCTGTCGTACGTGACGGTGTCACCGAGGGCGTAGACGCCGTCCTCGGAGGCCTCGGCGGCGGGCTCGGCGGCCTCCTCCTCGTCGGCGGCGGGCGCGGCGCCCTCGCCGACGGTCTCCGTGACGGTGACCGTGGGCGCCGCCTTCGCCTCGTCGTCGCCGGTCACACCGAGGGTGACGGCGACCGCCACGGCCGCGGCGACCACGGCGGCGGCGCCCGCGACGAGCGCGGTGACGACGGCGGGGTTCTTCCTCGGCTGCGGGGGCACCGGCGGCCCGTACGGCGGCAGCGGCGGCGGCGTCATGTGGTTGCTCAAGGTTCCCCCCGGGGGTGTCGCAGTTGCGGCCCCATCATCTCCCGGCACCGCCCCGCATGAAGAATCCGTGACGGAATCGTGTCGGTGATCCCCGGGACGTCACGGCTGCCGTACCGCCGCCCGTGCGCCCGGTGTTCAGGCCTTCACGAACGCCCTGAGGGTGAAGACCGGGTCGGGCCGGGGCCGTTCCTGGTCGGGCAGGGCCGCGAGGCGCGCGGCGAAGCGGTCGGCCCGCTCCCCGTCCGGCGGCACCGTGACGAACCAGCCGCGTCGCAGGTCGGCGATGGCACGGCGGGGGCTGCGGCCCTGTCCGTGGCCGGTGAAGCGGGCCTCACCGGCCGGCACCAGGCCGTGCGCGCGGGCGTACGACTCGACGAGGCGGGAGGCGTCGTGGGCGGGACTCGGCGGACGTGCGGCGAGCACGGCGTCGATGTCGCTGCCCACGTTGTGCGAGGCGCCCTTGTCGACCGTCGTGACGTACACCCCGCCGGGCCGCAGCACACGGGCGCACTCCGCGACGACGGCCCGCGCGTCCTCGGCGCCGCCGGTCAGATGCAGCAGCCACACGCTGCTGACGGCGTCGAACTCCCCGTCGCGCAGCGGCAGGCGCCGGCTGTCGCCGCGTACGACACGGCCGGGCAGCCGGACGGCGGCACGGCGGGCCATGGCGGGGGCGAGGTCGACGCCGGTCACGCGCAGCCCCGGCCGCACGGCCGCGAACCGGGCGGTGACCAGTCCGGTGCCGCAGGCGACGTCGAGCAGGTCGCGGGCGGCCGGCGGCACGAGGCTCAGGACGGCACGGGCGGCGGCTTCGGCACGGGGCTCGCCGCCGCGCAGGGTGTCGTAGCGTTGCGCTTCTTCGTCGTAGTCGAGCACCCGGTCAGTGTGCCCCGTGGCTCCCGGCCAGGTCCTCCACCCTGCGGGCGAGCTCGATGTCCTTCTCGGTGACGACGCCGCCCGCGCTGTGGGTGCTGACGGCCAGGCTCACCGTGTTGTAGCCGAGGGTCAGGTCGGAGTGGTGGCCGAGTTCCTCCTGCACCTGCGCGATGTGCACGACCATCGCGGTGGCCGCGAAGTGCGAGCCGAGCCGGTAGGCGCGGGTGAGACGGTCCCCCTCGGCCGACCAGCCCGGCAGCTCGGCCAGCCGCTCCTCGATCTCCTTGTGCGACAGCGGTTCCACGGGCATGGGCTGCGCTCCTCGTCTGCTGGGGCCGGCTCACGTGCCCCGTACGGCCTCGGTTCCCCTCCCAGCCTGCCACAGCACGGCTCTCGCGGCCCTGGTCAGCGGCGCCGGCCGGTCCCGGCGGGCTCCGGCGTCCACTACGGTTCGGCGTATGACCGCACTCGTGTCCGCCACCGCCTCCACCGCCCAGGGCGTGGGTCAGCTCCTGCGGGCCTGGCGGGTCAGGCGGCGGATCAGCCAGCTCGAACTGGCCCTGCGCGCCGACTCCTCCGCCCGGCACATCAGCTTCATCGAGACGGGCCGCGCCCGCCCGAGCGAGGAGATGGTGCTGCGGCTCGCCGAACGGCTCGACGTCCCCATGCGGGAGCGCAACGCGCTGCTGCTCGCGGCGGGTTACGCCCCGCACTACCCGGAGACCCCGCTGGACGACCCGTCCCTGGACGCGCTGCGCGCGGGAATGGAGCGTCTGATCAGGGGCTACGAGCCCTATCCCGCGCTGGTGGTCGACGCGACGTACGACGTGCTGGCCGCCAACCGGGGCATCCTGATGCTGATGGAGGGCCTGCCCGAGCACCTGCTGGCGCCCCGGCCGAACGCGATGCGCCTCGCCCTGCACCCGGAGGGCCTGGCGCCGCGCATCCGCAACCTGCGCGAGTGGCGCGGGCACCTGCTGGAACAGATGCAGCGGCAGATCGCCCTGCACCGCTCCCCTCCCCTGCGCGCCCTGTACGAGGAGGTCGCCGCGTACCCGGTGCCGGACACGGGCGCCGGGCAGGAGCCGGACGAGCCGGTGCCGTACTTCGCGCTGCCGCTGATGCTGGAACACGAGGGCCGGACCCTGTCGTTCATCTCGTCCATCTCCACCTTCAACACGCCGATGGACGTCACCGTCGCCGAGCTGGCCATCGAGACGCTGCTCCCGGCCGACCCGGCGACGGTCAAGTACCTTCAGACGTTCGTGTCCTGACACTGCCGCAGGGCCGCGTACTGGAGCAGGGCGAAGCCCGCGACGGTCAGTGCCTGGAGCACCGTCCACACCGCGCCGGCCGTGGTGGGCGTCAGCCACAGGGCGAGGGCGGCCAGGCTGAGCGCCGCCCAGGCGAGGTTGGCCTCCACCACGACACGCACCCCGAGCGCCGGAGGGTGCCGGCGCGCGGCCAGCAGGCCCACGGCCCCCGCGTACACGGCGAGGAAGGCGCCGAGGCCGAGGAGCAGCCCGGAACCGGCGCCCAGGAAGCGGCCCAGGGGGCCGGAGAAGGCGAGGTAGGCGAGCGCGTTGCCGCCGGTGACGAGCGCGTCGAGGGCCAGGAAGCGGCGCAGCGCGAGCTGCGGCTCGACGGTGCGGGCGAGGGCGGCGAGCTGGTTCGCGGACATGTCGAATCACCCTTCATCGGGGGTCGGTCGGGACCGGGGGGCCGGTGCCCGGGCCGGAGTGCGCCGGTCCGGGCCCCGGTGCGCTCCACGATCCCGCGCCGGCCGGCCGCGGTCGATTACCCCCGGGGTAATGCCCGGGCGGGCCCGCACCTCTTGTGGAACTGACAGGGGAACATGACAGACTGCGGGCGGACTTGGGCGCGTTGGGGAGGCGTGGCGTGAGTGAGCGGCGGGTGGCACCCACCGTGGGCCAGGTGGTGCTGGGCAAGCGGCTCCAGGAATTACGGGAGGCCGCGGGGCTCAAGCGCGAGGAGGCCGCCAAGGTGCTCCGGGTGGCCCCGGCGACCGTGCGGCGCATGGAGACGGCCGAGGTCGCGCTGAAGATCCCGTACGTCCAGCTTCTGCTGACGGCGTTCGGGATGCCCGAGGACGAGGTCGAGGCGTTCGTCGCGCTGGCCGAGGAGGCCAACCGCCCGGGCTGGTGGCAGCGCTACACCGATGTGCTGCCGGACTGGTTCAGCCTGTATGTGAGCCTGGAGGGCGCGGCGCGCCTGGTCCGCTCCTACGAACCGCACTTCGTGCCCGGCCTGTTGCAGACCGAGGACTACGCGCGCGCGGTCCTGGACGCCGGGACGATAGGCAACGCGGGCGAGGACGCCGTCGAGCGGCACGTGGCCCTGCGGATGGAGCGGCAGCGGCTGCTGGAGCGGCCGGACCCGCCGCACCTGTGGGTGATCATGGACGAGACGGTGCTGCGCCGCCCGGTGAGCGTCCGGGGCCGGGTGATGCGCGACCAGCTCGACCGCCTGCTGGAGCTGACCGCGACGGACCGGGTGACGCTGCAGGTCGCCGAGTTCGCGGACGGCCCGCACCCGGGGACGTACGCGCCCTTCACGCTGTTCCGGTTCGCCGAGCCGGAGCTGCCCGACATGGTGTTCACCGAGTATCTGACCGGCGCCCTGTACCTGGACTCCCGTGTGGAGGTCTCCACGCACCTGGAGGTCCTGGACCACATGACGGCGCGGGCCGCCTCCGCCCAGCGCACCGAGAAGATCCTGCGGGAGTACCGCGAGAACTACTGACGCCGCCGACAGCACCGAGGGAGACACACCGCATGACCGGATCCGACGCCGCCGCCACCCCGATCGACACGAGCAGGCCGCACCCGGCCCGCGTCTACGACTGGTGGCTGGGCGGCAAGGACAACTACCCCGTGGACGAGGAACTGGCCCGCAAGATCCTCGCCGCGGACGACACGGCGGTGCGCGGGGCGCGCGCCAACCGCCGTTTCATGCACCGTGCCGTGCGCACGGTCGCCGAGGCCGGGATCCGCCAGTTCCTGGACATCGGCACGGGCATCCCCACCGAGCCGAACCTGCACCAGGTGGCCCAGGGCGTGGCGCCCGAGGCCCGGGTGGTGTACGCCGACAACGACCCGATCGTGCTGCGGCACGCCGAGGCGCTGCTGCACGGCTCCGCGGCGGGCCGGACCGAGTACGTCCACGCGGACGTCCGCGACCCGGACACCATCCTGCGGCTGGCCGGCGAGTGCCTGGACCTCGGCCGGCCGGTCGCCCTGTCGCTGGTGGCGCTGACGCACTACCTCGGGGACGCGGTGGACGGCGACGACGTGCACGGGCTGCTCAAGCGGTACGTCGACGCCCTCGCCCCCGGCAGCCACCTGATCCTGTCGCAGGTGACCCCCGATCTGAGCCCGGAGGCGGTCGGCCGGGCCGCCGCCCTGTTCGCCCGCGGCGGCACCCCGTTCCACCCCCGCTCGCTGGCCGAGTTCGCGCGGTTCTTCGAGGGTCTGGAACTGCTGGGCCCCGGCATCATCCCGGTGACCGGCTGGCGGCCGGAGGCGGAGGACGTGGCGGCGCAGGCCGAGGGCATCGTCCCCGTGTACGCGGGGGTGGCGCGCAAGCCCTGACCGCTCGCGTCGCCGCGCTCCCTGACCCCTACGGGCCCCGCGATCGGGTGGGCGCTCCCGCCCGCCCCTGGGTTCTGGCCCAGGGGCGGGCAAGGGAGCGCACGTGACCGAGACGCGGACACCGCCCACCGAGCCGGGCGCGGTCCTGCTGCGTGCGGGCCGGTTCTTCCGGCCCGGCACGCCCTCCCGCGACCTGCACGGCATCGGGCTGGTCGGCGGCCGGGAGTCGGACGCCTTCTACCGGGACCCGTGGAGCCACGACAAGGTCGTGACCTCCACCCACGGCGTGAACTGCACCGGCTCCTGCCGCGGGAACGTGTTCGTCAAGGACGGCGTCATCACCTGGGAGACGCAGGCGACGGACTGTCCGTCGGCCGGTCCGGACCGCCCCGAGTACGAGCCGCGCGGCTGTCCCCGGGGCGCCGCGTTCTCCTGGTACACCTACTCGCCGACGCGGGTGCGCCACCCGTACGTGCGCGGGGTGCTGCTGGACATGTACCGGGAGGCCCGGGGCCCGGCTCGGGGACCCGGTGCCGGCCTGGGCCGCGCCCGGACCGGCGGGGGTGGGAGCGGGCGGGGTCGTAGCCGGCCCGCCCGCCCCGCTCCCGTGTCAGGCGAGCTTCGCCGACAGGGTGATGGTCGTGCCGGTCAGGGCCTGGCTGACCGGGCAGTTCTTCTTGGCGTCCTCGGCGGCGGCGACGAACGCGTCGTTGTCGATGCCGGGGACGGTGCCCTCCACGGTGAGGTGGATGCCCGTGATGCCCTCACCCGGCTGGAAGGTGACGTCGGCCGAGGTGGTGAGCTTGGTGGGCGGGGTGCCGGCGCCGGCCAGGCCGTGCGAGAGCGCCATGGAGAAGCAGCTCGAGTGGGCGGCGGCGATCAGCTCCTCCGGGCTGGTCTTCCCGTTCGCCTGCTCGGCGCGCGACGGCCACGACACCGGCTGCTCGCCGATGCCGGACGAGTCGAAGGTGACGACGCCGCTGCCCTCGAGCAGGTTGCCTTCCCAGACGGTGTGTGCGGAGCGCGTGGTTGCCACGACGAATCCTTTCCGATTCCCTTGCGGTACGGGGGCGGTGGGAGCCCGTGTCCGGGTTCCTCGGCCCCATCCGATCACACTCCGGCCCGGCTCACCCGCACGACCGGCCTCCGGGCGGTGAAGGGCGGCCCGGCGCGAGCCCCGGGCGGCCGGATCACCGTGCGGCGGGCTCCTCCTGCCGCTTCCTGCGGGCCGCCATCACGGCGTAGACGAGCACGCCCGCGAACAGGAACAGCACGCCCTGGTAGACCGCCGCGTAGCCGGCGCCCGCGACCAGCCAGAGGGAGAACGCGGCCGCGACGGACGCGATCACGCCGTCCCGTACGAGGCGGGCGCGGTCGACCCGCTCGCCCCGCCCGGAGACCAGGTGGAAGAGCTGGGCGGCGGTGGCCAGCAGGTAGGGCACGGTGGCGGTGAAGGTGGTGACGAGGACGAGAACCTCGAAGACCTTCGCCGAGCCGGACGTGTAGTTGTACACGGTGAGCAGCGAGGCGAGGACGACGGTCACGCCGACACCGACGGTGGGCACACCGCGCCGCTTGCGGGCGAAGGCCGCGGGGAAGAGCCCGTCGCGGGCCGCCGCGTACGGGGTCTGGGCGCTCAGCAGGGTCCACCCGTTGAGGCAGCCGGTCATCGACACCAGCGCCGCCAGCGCGACGGCCCAGCCGCCCCAGGCGCCGCCGAACATGGCGTTCACGGCGTCGGAGAAGGGAGCGGAGGAGTCGACCAGGCGGTCGTGGGCGACGGTGCCGAAGACGGAGAGGGTGCCCAGCAGGTAGACGAGGGCGGCGCCCGCGGTGCCGATGACGGTGGCCCGGCCGACCGTGCGGCGCGGGTCCTTGACCTCCCCCGCGCTGACGGCCGCGGACTCCACGCCGAGGTAGGAGAAGAGCAGGATCGCGGCGGCGGCGGAGACCGCGCCGATCCCGCTGCCGCCGGTCGCGTTGAACGGGCCGAGGTTGTCCGGGTCGAAGAAGAACAGGCCGCCGACGGCGACGAGCAGCAGCGGCGCGAACTTCAGCACCGTGGACACGAGCTGGACGGCGCCCACGTAGCGGGTGCCGGCGAAGTTGGCGAGCGCCGGCAGCCACTGGAGGGCGAGCGCCGCGAGGCAGGCGGTCCAGCGGTGGTCGTTCACCGGGACGAGGACGTCGAGGTAGCCGACGGCGGCGACGGCGAGTGCGGCGTTGGACACCCAGGTGGTGATCCAGTACGCCCAGGCGGCGAGGAATCCGGCGAAGTCGCCGAAGGCCTCGCGGGCGTAGACGTAGGGGCCGCCGGTACGCGGATCGCGGGCGGCGAGGCGGCCGAAGACCAGGGCGAGGGCGATGGCACCGACCGTGAGCACGCCGAAGGCGAGCAGGCTGATCGTGCCGAAGGGGGCGACGGAGGCCGGGAGCAGGAAGATGCCGCCGCCGATGATGTTGCCCATGACCAGGGCGGTGGCGACGGGCAGTCCGAAGCGGCGGGCGTGCCGGGTGCTGACCGGTGCCGGGGTGGCGGCCGCAGGGGTCTCCCGCTGCTCCGGAGCCGGTGGGGTGACGGTCCCGGTGACGTGCATGGGGTGGTGCGCCTTCCTTGGAACAGGTGCCCGGGATCGCCGGGACCCGCCCATGGTCCGGCATGGGCGCACATCACTCCAAATCAGGCGGATTTGTCCTGTGCCAGCCCCTCGGGGACCGCAAAAGGTGCACTGTCGGGGCCTTCGGGCCGGGAATCGTGCAGCGGCACCTGAGGGCCGTTGGACTCGCGGAGCCAGCGGCGCAGCACCCGGTGGACGTGTTCGGCGCCGACGATGCCCGCGCCGTCGTCGCACGGCGGGGACAGGACGAGCGGCGACAGCAGGAACGCCCGCGACTGGTCGCCGCCGAGTCCGCCGTGGGAGCCGATCTGCTCCTCGAAGGCGAGGACCTCGCCGTCGGCCGGGTCGTGGAAGGAGTTGACCATGACGTCGGCGGCGTGCGGGAAGGAGTGCGTGCGGCGCACGGCGTCGGCGGCGCCGGGCCCGAACGGCGCGAGCGGCCCCGGCTCCTCGTCGAGCCGGTCCAGGGGGATCTCCGCACCGCGCGCGCCGAGCACCAGACCGCCGTGCTCCTCGCTGCGCACGAGGAGGAAGCCGACGCCGGGGTGGTTGGCGAGGGTGGGCAGCAGCGCGGGGTGGCGGGCGTCGATCTCCTCGCGGCTCATCCGGTGCGGGACGTCGGGGAAGGAGACCAGGCCGAGGTTGCCGGAGGCCAGCACGATCGGCTCGGAGCGGCGGTCGTCGGGGCGGCGCCGCTCCTCGCCCTCCTCGACGGGCCGGTGCAGGGCGGCCCGTACGGCGGAGCGCGCCTCGGCGCCGCTGCGGGTGCGGCCCGCACTGCGGGGCACGGGCAGTCCGCAGCCCGCCCGCACCAGGTCGGCGAGGGTGAGGCCGTAGCGGGCGCGAAAGGTCTCACCGGGGCTCTGCCCGTGGTCGGACAGGACGACGACGCGGTACCGGCGGGGGGCGTGCTCGGCGACCTTCTCGATCAGCGCGAGGGACCGGTCGAGCCGCTGGAGGACCTTCGCGGCGTCCCGGCTGCGCGGCCCGGAGTGGTGGGCGACCTCGTCGTAGGCGACCAGGTCGGCGTAGACGGCGGTGCGTCCGGCGAGCATGTCGCCCATCACCGCGGCGACGACGACGTCCCGCTCGACGACGGTCGCGAAGGCGCGTACGAAGGGGTAGAGGCCGCCGCGGGAGACGCGCGGGCGGACCTCCTTGAGGCGGGCGCGGGTGGACTGGCCGATCTCCCGGCACACCTCCGCGACGAAGGACAGCGCGGTGCGGACCGCGTTGGCCGGGTCGGAGAAGTAGGCGAAGTAGCCGGCGCGGGAGCGGTTCTCCCGGCTACGGCGGCGGGTCGCGATGGACAGCACGAGGGCCTGTTCGCCCGCGCCGCCGCTGAACAGGTTGCCGCGGCTGGCGCCGTCGGCGGTGAGCAGCCCGCCGTCGCCGGTGTGGACGACGGCACGCCGCTGGAGCTCGGCCGCGCTGGTCGGGCGGTTGCAGACGACGACCTCGCCGGTGTCCTTCTCGTACCAGCGGAACGCCGGGACGTCGTGGTTGCTGCCGTGCAGGATGCCGAGCTGGCTGGCGCCGGTCTGGCTGGACCAGTCGGTGCGCCAGGGGGCGAGACGGTGGGTGGGGCGGGTGCCGTCACGGCCGAGCCAGCGGGCGACGGTGGGCATCAGTCCCTCGTCGACCGCGTCCCTCAGGACGTCGTGGCCGACGCCGTCCAGTTGCAGGAAGAGGGTGCCGGGGCCGGTCGGGCAGGGCGGGCCGGCCCGGCGGCGGCGGTCGGCGAGCCGGTAGAGCCGGCGCCGGTAGGCGTCGTCGTCGCGCACGGCCAGGGCGCCTCCGGTGGCGGAGGCCACGGCGGACATGACGGCGGCCACCACGACCGCGGTCTCGGGGGCGACGCCGCCGCGCGCCGTGGGGTTCACGTCGAGGGCGAGCAGCAGCAGCCCGCCGTTGAGGAAGAACACCAGCAGGCCGAGGACGAGCGCCGGCACCAGCAGCAGCAGCCGGACCAGCAGCGGCCACACCAGGGCCGACAGCAGGCCGAAGGCACCGGCGCCGGCCGCGGCGGTGACGGCTATGTCGGTGGCGCTGTCCCCGTCGGGCGACTGGAGCCGGAAGTCCGGCAGGATGCCGGCGAGCACCAGCATGGTGACCGTGGAGACGGCCCACACCGTGACGCTCCGCCCGATCTGACTGGCGCCCCGCCGCCAACGCCCTCCAGCCACGCTCCGCACACCTCACGTCCCGGCCCGTCGTCCGTGCGGGCCCTCCCCACCCTGCCACAACGCTCCGGAGCGCCTGTTTGTCCCCCCTGGCCCGGTTCGGCCCGGGACGGCGCCCGCGGCGGGCCGGGTCAGCGGCCGTCGTAGCCCGCCGTCGGCATCGACAGCCTGCGGTGGACGCACGCCTTCATCCGGGCGTCGTACGACGGTTCGGCCTGTCCGACGGTCTCGACGCGCACCCCGCGCCGCGCGCACTCCGCCATGAACTCCTCCACGGACGACAGCGCGCTCTCCAGGACCCGGCGGCTGGGGGCCACGAACAGGTCCTGCCCGGGACGGACGCCGTCCCACAGGGCGGCGTGGTCGGTCCGCAGCCCGCGGACCAGCAGCTCGCGGGTGACGGTGTAGCCCTGCTCGGCGGCCCAGTGTGCGCACATGGCGTGCTGGCTGCGGGAGTCGACCAGGAACGGATCGTCGTCCAGTTGCTCCAGCGGCGTCAGACTCGCGATCGCCGTCACCCGTACCGGCCTCATGGTGTCCCCCCTCACCTCCTGTTTTCGCCGCCGACCCTACTCCTGGACGTAGGCTTCGGGGAGTCGCACGAAGGGGGCAAAGAAGTGCCGGTGGAGCTCACGTGGTGGGGTCACGCCACCTGCACGGTCGAGGACTCGGACATGCGTGTGCTCACCGACCCGTTGTTCGTGCGCAGGCTCGCCCATCTGCGCCGCAGGCGGGGCGCGGTGCCGCCGCCGGACGCGTGGCGCGCGGACGTGGCGCTGGTGTCGCATCTGCACGCCGACCATCTGCACGTGCCGTCGCTCGCGCGGCTCGCGCCGGGCACGCGCCTGCTCGTGCCCCGAGGGGCGCGGGGACAGGTGGCGGGGCTGCGCCGGCTCGGGCATCTGCGGCTGAGCGAGGTGGCGCCCGGCGACGAGACGGTCGTCGGGAACCTGCGGATCCGGGCGGTGCCGGCGCGGCACGACGGGCGGCGGCTGCCGCTGGGCCCGCACCGCTCCCCCGCGCTCGGTTACGTCGTCGAGGGCGAGGGCCGCACCTACTTCGCGGGGGACACCGGCCTGTTCGACGGGATGGAGAAGGAGGTCGGGCCGGTCGACGCGGCGCTGCTGCCGGTCGGCGGCTGGGGACCGTACCTGGGGCCCGGCCATCTGGACGCGGGGCGGGCGGCCGAGGCGCTGGCCCGGCTGGCGCCGCGCACGGCGGTGCCGGTGCACTACGGCACGTACTGGCCGATCGGGATGGACGCCGTGCGCCCCCACGAGTTCCACACGCCGGGCGAGGAGTTCGTGCGCCTGTCGGGGCTGCGCGCGCCGCAGGTGGCGGTGCACCGGCTCGGGCACGGCGAGAGCGTGCGGGTGGAGGTCGCGAGGTGACCTGGCTGGGCACCGCCGCGACGAGCATCCCGGGCGAGCCGACGCAGCAGGCGCTCGGTTATCCGTCGCTGTTCCTGCTGGTGCTGATCGGCGCGCTGGTGCCGGTGGTGCCGACGGGTGTGCTGGTGAGTTCGGCGGCGGTGGTGGCGATGCACCAGACGCTGCCGTTCTCGCTGCTGATGGTGTTCGTGACGGCGTCGCTGGCGGCGTTCTGCGGGGACATGGCGCTGTACTGGCTGGGGCGGCGCGGGGTCGGCTCGAAGAACGGGTCGCGCTGGCTGGAGGTGATCCGGTCGCGGGCGCCCGAGGACCGGCTGGAGCAGGCGCGGGCGAAGCTCGCCGAGCACGACGTCGCGGTGCTCGTGCTGTCCCGGCTCGTGCCGGCCGGCCGGATACCGGTGATGCTCGCCTGTCTGCTGGCCGAGTGGCCCTCGCGCCGCTTCGCCAGGGGTAATCTGCCGGCCTGTCTGGCCTGGGCCGCGACCTACCAGCTCATCGGGATCCTGAGCGGTTCGCTGTTCGCCGAGCCGTGGGAGGGCGTGGCCGCGGCGGTCGCGCTCACCGTGCTGGTGAGCGCGGCGCCGAGCGTGTGGCGGCGGATGCGCGGGCCCGCGAAGGCGTAGGCGCCGGGCGGGCGGTGTCACTCCAGTACGCGGGAGCCGCCGACCGGGAGGTCCCACAGGTCCTGCCGGGGCAGGCCCGCCTGCTCCCAGGCGGCCCGTACGCGGGTTAGCGGCTCCATGACCGGTTCGGCCGAGAGCACGAACGTGCCCCAGTGCATCGGCGCCATCCGGCGGGCGCCGACGTCCACCGCGGCCCGGACCGCCTCCTCCGGGTCGCAGTGGACGTCGCTGAGCCACCAGCGCGGGTCGTAGGCGCCGATGGGGAGCAGGGCGAGGTCGATGCCGGGGTAGCGGCGGCCGATGCGGGAGAACCAGTGGCCGTAGCCGGTGTCGCCGGCGAAGTACACGCGCCGGCCCTCGGGGTCGGTGAGGACCCAGCCGCCCCACAGGGTGCGGCAGGTGTCGGTGAGGGTCCGCTTGGACCAGTGGTGGGCGGGCACGAAGTCGAAGCGGACGCCGCCCAGTTCGGTCGCCTCCCACCAGTCCAGCTCGGTGACGCGGGTGAACCGGCGGCGGTGGAACCACCGGCCGAGCCCTGCCGGGACGAACACCGGGGTGTCGCGGGGAAGCCTGCGCAGCGTGGGGGCGTCCAGGTGGTCGTAGTGGTTGTGGCTGATGACGACCGCGTCGACGCGCGGCAGGGCGCTCCAGGGGACGCCGACCGGCGTGATGCGGGCGGGTGTGCCGAGGATGCGGCGCGACCAGACCGGGTCGGTGAGCACGGTGAGCCCGCCGATGCCGACCACCCAGCTCGCGTGTCCGGCCCAGGTGACGGCGACGGTGCGGGTGTCCACGCGGGGCAGCGGGCCGGGGGCGTACGGCAGCCTGGGGATGTCGGCGAGGCCCTCCGGGCCGGGTCTGACCGCGCCCTCGCGGGCGAATCTGGCGAAGGCCTTCAGGCCGGGCAGCGGGGCGGTCAGCCGGTCGTGGAAGGTACGGGGCCACACCCGGCGTTCGGCCGGCGGCCGGGGTTCGGCCAGCGGCGGGAACGGGGCCGTCGTGGACGGCGGGGCGTCGGTGTCCTGGTCCTGGACGGGCGTCGTGGTGCCCGTGGCCGGCCGGGGCTGCTGCGTCATCGAGGAGGCTCCCATCGCTGAGCGTCGCGGAGATCGCCGAAGACGGACTTCAGGCGTGCCAACGCGCTGTGCACGTGCGGCAGTTCCAAGGGGTCGGTGGTCGTCGGGAAGTGCGCGCCCGGCTCGTCGGCGTCGGCCGGCAGCGGGCCGGTGGACAGCCGTACGCGCAGGGCGGGGAGGTCGTCGCCGAAGCGGTGCCCTCCGGGGGCGGGCATGCCGAGCCGGGCGGTGAGGAAGTCCTCCAGTTCCTGGGCGTCGCCGACGCCCTGCGCGGCGAGCGCGTCGCGCAGGGGCCCGAGGTCGGCGTACAGGTGGCGGCCCGCCTGCGGGGGTCTGGCGGTGGCGCCCGCGGCGACGACGGCCGCGTGCACGGCGGCGGCGAGGCGCGCGTGCAGGCGGACGGCGGCGGTGCGGCGGGCGGTGACCGGTTCGGGTTCGTCCAGCGCGTACCCGGCCGCGGCGGCGAGGGGGGCGGCCACGCGGGCGCCGAGGGCGGTGAGCACGTCGAGCGCGCGTGCGTGCAGGTCCTGGCCGGCGGCGGACGCGGGCAGGCGGGCGACGGCCGCGGGCCAGCCGGGCGGGAGGAACGCCCCGGCGAGGTCGGTCACGACGGTGACCCGTTCGGGGAGCATCTCGGCGGGGCTGAGCAGCACCGTGCCGTGCGGGTCGTGCAGGGTGTCGCGCCAGGTCTCGTCGCTGACCAGGTGCAGTCCCTCGCCCGCGGCGGCCTCGACGGTCTCGTGCAGCAGCTCGGGCGGCGCGACGGTGCCCGTGGGGTCGTCGGCGACGGACAGCACGAGCAGCCGCGGCTCGCCGCCCTCGTCGCGGACGCGGCGCACGGTCTCCAGGAGTGCGTACGGATCGGGTACGCCGCCGGACTCGGCCGGGGTCGGCACGTGGAACACGGGTCTGCCCAGCAGCCGAGCGTCCGGCGCCCACCAGGCCGCGCAGGGGCGGGGCACCAGGACGTCGCCGCCCAGCGCGGCGGTCAGCGCGAGCAGCAGGGAGTGGGCACCGGGGGCGGCGGCCACCTGCCCCGGCTCGGTGGGCAGGCCGCGCCGCTCCCAGTAGCCGCAGGCGGACTCCAGCAGCGCGGGCGCGCCCCCGACCGGTTCCTCGCCCGCACGCCCCGCCGAGGCGGCGAGGACGGCGGACAGCTCCGGCAGCACCGGCAGTCCGTCCCCGGGGAGGTGGGGGCCGTAGCGGACGGGGCCGTGGCCGTGCGGGGGGTGGTGCCCGAGGTCCCGGGCTCCGGGGGGCCGGCCTCTTCGGCCCTCGGTGGCCTTGCCCCCGGCGTCCCGGCCTTCGGGCGCCGGGTCTCGGCGGGTGCGGGCGCCGCGGCCGTGGCCTTCGGAGGCCCCGCCTTCGGAGGCGTTGCCCTGGGAGACCGCGCCTTCCGGGACCGCGCCTTCGAAGGCACCGCCCTGGGACGCGTCGTTCTCGGGGCTGTGGCCCTGGGACAGGTGACGCGTGGAGGCGTCGCCCTCGGGGGCCCGGCCCTCGGGGGGGCGTTCCGGGGCGACTCGGCCGTCGGGCGCCCGGCCGTGGGGGGCACGCACCCCGGGGCCGTCGCCTGCGGAGGCGTTGCCTTCGGGGTGGGTCCGCCGCATGGGTGCCTCCGTGGTGCCGAGTCCTGTCGCCGCCGGGCCGTGGTCCGCGGTCGTGCTCCAAGTACCCACCGTGCCGCCGGGCCATGGCCGCGGCCCCGGTTGCGCCGATCACAACGCGGACCGCCCGCGGGGCCGGGGCCCGGTTCAGTCCTCGCGCGCGTCCCCGCGCAGCCTCAGCCGGACCCGGTGGGCGGCCCCGCCGAGCGCGCCCGCGATCAGGACGCCGCCGGCGGCCAGAGCGGGCACGGAGCCGGTGAAGGACCCTCCCGCGCCCGCCCGCACCCCGTGCTCCGCCCCCGGCCCCTCGCAGTCCGTGCCGGGCGCGGCGGGTTCGGGGCAGGCGGGGCCGGTCGCACAGGGCACGCCGTGGGTGCCGGTCCCGCCGTCCCCGGCGGAGTGGCCTGACGGCGCCGAGGGGGCGGGGACGGGACCGGGCTGGTCGCCGGGGGCCGCGTCGTCGTACGGGACGGACTCCTCGTCGGGGAGCGTCTCGTCGTACGGCGCGGCGGCCTCGTCGCCGGGCCCCGCGGGCTCTGCGCCGGGGACGGCGGTCACGTCGTCCGGAGCGGGCGCCTCCCCCGGCACGGTCCCGTCGCCCGGGAGGGGAGGCTCGTCGCCCGGCAGGACCGGCTCCTCCTCGGGGAGACCGGGCTCCCCGTCCGCTGCGGACCCGTCGTAGGGAACCGCGTCCTCCCCCGGCACCGGAGCCTGGCCGTGCGCCGACGGCTCGGCGGGGACGGCCGGCTTGCCGCCGGGTCTCGTCGGCTGCTCGTGGGGGGTCGCCGGCCGGTGCGGGCCGGTGGGCTCGGGGCACGGGGGCGCCCCCGTGCCGCCGCCCCGGGACGGCGGGGCGCCACCGCTGCCGGACGCCGTCGCGCCGCTCTCCCGGGACGCCGTCGCGCCGCTGCCGCCGGTCACCGTCATGGGGGCGCTCCAGCGGGTGCCTTCGCCGCCGGAGGCCGACGGGCAGGTGCCGTCGACCGTCCACGGGATGTGCGGGCCGGCCGCGTCCGGGTCGGCCTCGAACGCGGCGGTGGAGGCTGTCCGCGCGGTACCGCGGTAGACCGGGACCGCTGAGTCGTCGCGCACCCTGAGCAGGGCGACGGTGCCCTCGTCGAAGGCTTCGGAGGTGGCGTACAGGACGGCCGGCGCGCTCTCGCCGGCCGCGTCGCAGGTCACCGAGACGGTGACCGTGCCGCCGGGGGGCGCGTCGGCCGGGCTGACCGCCGCGGTGGGACCGCCCGCTCCGGAGGGCTCCGGGGTCACGCCCCGGGCCGCCGCGCCGGACGCGGTGAGGGCGCCCAGGGCGGCACTGGCCACGACGGCGACGGACAGGGCACGGGCGGTGCGGCGCATGGGGCGGGCTCCTTCGAGCGACGGCTGCGGGGGCACGGCACTCGCGCCCCCTCGGCCATCACAGCCCTCCGGCCCCCTGGGCGCGCGCCGCCCTGCGCCGTTCGCGGGACCGGGGGCGCCCGAGCGGGTGAGGAGCGGGTTTCGGACCGCGCGCAGCCGGGCGGGTCAGGCCGCCGGGTCCCGCAGCACCTCTTCCCGCACCCGGTCGCAGCACCGGCTGATCAGCCGCGAGACGTGCATCTGGGAGATGCCGAGCCGCTCGGCGATGCGGCTCTGGGTCATGTCGTCGAAGAACCGCATGTAGAGGATGGCCCGCTCGCGCTCGGGCAGGGCGGCAAGCCGCTTCTTGACGGCCTCGCGGTCCACGACGGTGTCGAGCGCCGGGTCGGGTCCGCCGAGGCCGTCGGCGAGCGAGTAGCCGTCCTCGCTGCCGGGGAGTTCGGCGTCCAGGGACAGGGCGGTGAAACTCTCCAGGGCCTCCATGCCGATACGGGCTTCCTCCTCGCTCAGATCGGCGCGCTCGGCGATCTCGGCGACGGTGGGGCTGCCGCCCGGTGTGGACCGGGACAGTTCCTGGCCCGCGAGGCGCACGCGGTTGCGCAGTTCCTGGACCCGGCGCGGCACGTGCATGGTCCACATGTGGTCGCGGAAGTGGCGCTTGATCTCGCCCGTGATCGTGGGCACGGCGTAGCTCTCGAAGGCGCTGCCGCGGGCGGGGTCGTAGCGGTCGACGGCCTTGACCAGGCCGAGGGCCGCGACCTGGCGCAGGTCCTCGTGGCTCTCGCCGCGGCTGCGGAAGCGTCCCGCGAGCCGTTCGGCCATGGGCAGCCAGGCCTCGACGATCCCGTCGCGGACCGCGTCGCGTTCCGGGCCGTCGGCGAGGGCGGCGAGGCGGCGGAAGGCGTCGGCGGTGTCGGGGGCGTCGTCGTGCGGGTGCTTCGCGCCGGCTGGTATCGGCATGGTGCGTCGCAACTCCTCGGAGCGCGGGTCCTGTCGTCGCGGCGGGTGCCGGGGCTCGGCGAACTTCGGTACGCGAAACGGGCGTCGGCGCGGGGCGACGACACGGCCCGGGGTCGGTCGGTCACCGTGGGAGGGCGTCCGGGATCGGACGGACGCGTCCGGGGCGGCTTCGTGCCGCTCCCACGGACGTGCCTCCTGTCCGAAGCACTGCCCCTGCGCATGCCCCCGCGACCGCGTCCCAAACCCGCCCCGGCGCCCCGGTCCCCCGGCACCCGGCCGCCTACCGCGCGGAGCGCAGCCCCTCCGTGCCGGCGGTCGTTGCGGCGTCGTCGGGCGGCGGAGCGGTGCCCGGCAGCATCACGTCCTCGTACCTGCCCATCGCCAGCACCACGCCGAGCATGAGGACCGGGATGAACACAGCGAGCAGCACCGCCATGATCCGTCCTTCCCGAAAGGGGTGGGCGTGGGGGGTGGTGGTGCGGGGCGGGTTCCCCGGCCCGGCGGGGCAAACCCGCCGTGCACACCCCCGAACGCTCCGTGTCCGGACGAATCGGAATCGACCCGTCCGGGGGAATCCGTGTCGGCCCGCGGTGGCCGGGTACGCGGTCCGCACCCCCTGAGGATCTGGAGGGAAACATGCAGCGAGGCAGTGACCGGATGAGCGTCCACCGCGACGACGAGATGAAGCACGAACTGCAGGGTCTGCTCAGGTCCGGGCACCCGACCCGCAGCGAGGAGTGGAACGACCCGGAACCGGCCGCCGAGGACGACCCGGACGTCGTGTTCGGACCGGTGACCCCGGGCCGCGGCCCCACCTATCTGGAGGCCCTGCGGCTCGAGCTGGCCCGGAACCTGACGCGGGGCACCTTCCCCGCGGGCCCGCGGGAACTGACCCGCGCCCTGCGCCGCGGCAACGCCCCCGACGCCCTGGTCGAGGGGCTGGAGCGGCTGCCGGACAAGGCGCGCTACGACAACGTGCAGGAACTGGCCGTCGCCCTGACCGAGTCCGGTCCGCCGGGTACGGCGGGAGCACAGGGCGCGTAGGCGCCGGAAGGGGCGGCCCACGATGGCCGAGTACGTGAGGGACGTCATGACGCCGGGCGTGGTCGCCGTCCGCCCGGACTCCTCCCTCGTCGAGGCGGCGCTGCTCATGCGCGCGCGGCACATCGGTGATGTGGTGGTCGCGGACGGGCAGGACGTCGTGGGCGTGCTGACCGACCGGGACATCACGGTGCGCGCCGTCGCCGACGGCCTCGACCCCATGGCGGTGAGCGTCCGTACGGTGTGCACCCCCGATCCGCTGACCGTCTCCCCCGGCGCTCCGGTGGCGGACGCGGTCACGCTGATGCGGGAGCACGCCGTGCGCCGTCTCCCGGTCGTGGAGAACGGCCTGCCGGTGGGGATGGTGACCCTCGGTGATCTGGCCGAGGCCCACGTCCCCGGCTCGGCGCTCGCCGACATCGGCCATGCCCGGCCGGACACCCGGGACGGCACCTGACGGGACCGCCGCCCCGGAACACGAACGAGACGCGCGCGCCGCGCGGCGACACCGCGGCGCGCCTCGAAAGGAACCGGAAACCCTATGCGCATCGCATTTCTGACCGCACCGGAAGGCGTGGAGCAGGTCGAGCTGACCGAGCCGTGGCAGGCGGCGAAGGACGCGGGTCACGAGCCCGTGCTCGTCTCCACGCGGTCCGGCGAGATCCAGGCCTTCGACCATCTCGACAAGGCCGACACGTTCCCCGTGGACGAGGTGGTCGGCGAGACGTCGGCCGGCTCGTTCGGCGGGCTGGTCCTGCCCGGCGGTGTGGCCAACCCGGACTTCCTGCGCATGGACGCCAAGGCCGTGGCCTTCGTGAAGGACTTCTTCGACCGGGGCCGTCCGGTGGCCGCGATCTGCCATGCCCCGTGGACGCTCGTCGAGGCGGACGTCGTGAACGGCCGGGTCCTGACCTCGTGGCCGAGCCTGCGGACCGATCTGCGCAACGCGGGCGCCACCTGGGTCGACGAGCAGGTCAAGGTCTGCGACCACGGGAACAACGTGCTGGTCACCAGCCGGAAGCCGGACGACCTCAAGGCGTTCTGCGAGACGTACCTCGCCGAGTTCGCCAAGGCGGACGGCTGAGGGACCCCGTACCGGGCCCGGGCCCCGCGGTGCGCCATCGTCGCGCCGCCGGCCCGGGCCCGCGCGTGTCCGGGGCCGCGACGCGCTCGGCCACCCGTCAGCCGCCGGGTGTCGCCGCGTCCGACGATCCTCGTTCGCGGGCACCCTCGCGGGTGCGGCCCGCGGCGACCGCACGCCGCGGATTGCGGCGCAGCCACTCGCCCTCGAGCTGCGCCATGCGTCCGTTGTGGGCCCGCAGCGCGTCGTTCGACCCGTACAGCAGGGTGTCGTGGCGCGTGCGGTGGATGGTCTCCAGCTCCTTCATGAGCTGCTGGTCGTCCAGGCGGCCCGGGTCGACCCCGGTGGCGGTGCCGGTGTCGCCCCGCGTGTCGTGTTCGTTCATGCCGTCCGGGTACCCGCCGCCCCGGAAGCACTACCACCCCCGAGCGGCATCCGGGAGGGAGCCATGGATCTCGCGTTTCTGCATCCCCTCTACGAACATCAGGGCCCCTGGGCCTCCGTGTACGTCGATCTGTCCCGGCACACGGAGGACACTCCTCACGAGCGTGAGCTGACGGCCGCCGCGGTGGCCCGGGAGCTGGCGGCGCAGGGCGCGGACGAGGCGACCTGCGAGGCCGTGCGGGTGGCGGTCGACGGGCTGCGCCACTCCTCGGACCGGCACGGGCGGGCGCTGTTCGCCCGCGCCGGGCAGGTGGTCCTCGACCCGGTGCTGGCGCGGCCCCCGCGGGGCGGCACGGAGGCCCACTGGGCGCCGCTGCCGCACGTGGCGCCGCTGCTGGAGCTGGCCGGCGAGGACCCGGTGTGCGTCGTGGCGTACATCGACCGCAAGGGCGCCGACTTCGAGCTGCGCAGCGCCCTGGGCAGCCGGGACGCCGGGTCGGTGACCGGCAGGCAGTGGCCCGTGCACCGCACGAGCACCCTCGACTGGTCGGAGCGCCACTTCCAGCTCCGGGTGGAGAACACCTGGGAGCACAACGCGGCGGAGATCGCGGACGCGCTGGCCGTGTGCCAGGAGGAGACGGGTGCCGACCTGCTGATCCTGGTCGGTGAGGACCGCGAACGGCGGTCGGTGCACGAGCGGCTGCCCAAGCGGCTCCAGGACCGGATCGTGGACGCGGCTCACGGCGCCGGCAGCCGGCTGCTGGACGAGGACGTGGAGCGGCTGCGCGACGAGCACGTACGGGCGCGGGCGCGGGTGGACCTGGACCGGTTCCTGGCCGCCCGGTCCCCGGACGACGAGGGCCGGGCCGCCGCCGCGGAGGGTGTGCCGGCGCTGATCGAGGCAGCCCGGGAGCACCGCATCGACGAGTTGCTCGTCATCCCGGACGGGCCGGACACGCACCGCGAGGTGTGGATCGGCGAGGACGCCGACCAGGTGGCGGTGCGCCGAACGGAGCTGAAGACGCTGGGCGAGCAGAACTCCTGGTCGGCCCGCGCGGACGACGCGCTGCTGCGCTCGGCGGTGATGACCGGCGCACCCGCGATCTCGGTGACGCCGGCGCTGCCGCGCGAGGACGCGGACGACGTGCCGGTCGGCGGGCTCGGCGCCCTGCTGCGCTGGCGGTGACGGCCCGCACCCGTCCGGCCCCGCGCGTCAGCCCGGAACCCTCCCGGCGGTCCCGCGGCGTCCCGCCGACCGCTACCGGGTCCGCTCCACGCGCCGTTCGTCCCAGACCGGCTCCGGTGTCTCGCGGACCCGGCCGTCGCTGCCGAAGACGAGGTAGCGGTCGAAGGAGCGGGCGAACCAGCGGTCGTGGGTGACCGCGAGGACCGTGCCCTCGAAGCCCTCCAGGCCCTCCTGGAGGGCTTCGGCCGATTCCAGGTCGAGGTTGTCGGTCGGCTCGTCGAGCAGCAGGGCGGTGACGCCCTCCAGTTCCAGCAGCAGGATCTGGAAGCGGGCCTGCTGGCCGCCGGAGAGCCTGTCGAAGGTCTGCTCGGCCTGCTGGGTCAGCTCGTAGCGGCGCAGCCGGGACATGGCGGCGCCCCGGTCCTGGGAGTGCTCGCTCCACAGGATGTCCAGGAGGGTGCGTCCCAGCAGTTCGGGGTGGGCGTGGGTCTGGGCGAAGTGTCCCGGCACCACGCGCGCGCCGAGTTTCCAGTTCCCGGTGTGCGCCACCTCCTCGCCCGCGAGCAGCCGCAGGAAGTGCGACTTGCCGGAGCCGTTGGAGCCGAGGACGGCGACGCGTTCGCCGTAGAAGACCTCCAGGTCGAACGGTTTCATCAGGCCGGTGAGTTCGAGGCCCTCGCAGGTGACGGCGCGTACCCCCGTGCGGCCGCCCTTCAGGCGCATCCTGATGTCCTGCTCGCGGGGCGGCTCGGGCGGCGGGCCGGCCTCCTCGAACTTGCGCAGCCGGGTCTGGGCGGCCGCGTAGCGCGAGGCCATCTCGTGGCTGACGGCGGCGGCCTGACGCAGCGTCAGCACGAGCTTCTTGAGCTGGGCGTGCTTCTCGTCCCAGCGGCGGCGCAGTTCCTCGAAGCGGGCGAAGCGTTCGCGGCGGGCCTCGTGGAAGGTGGCGAAGCCTCCGCCGTGCACCCAGGCGTCGGCGCCGGCGGGGCCGGGTTCCAGGGAGACGATCTTCTGGGCGGCGTGGGCGAGGAGTTCGCGGTCGTGGGAGACGAAGAGGACCGTCTTGCGGGTCTCCTTCAGGCGCTCCTCCAGCCAGCGCTTGCCGGGCACGTCGAGGTAGTTGTCCGGCTCGTCGAGCAGGAGGACCTCGTCGGTGCCGCGCAGCAGCGCCTCCAGGACGAGGCGCTTCTGCTCGCCGCCGGAGAGCGTGCGCACCTGCCGCCACTGGGCCTTCTCGTAGGGGACGCCGAGCGCGGCCGTGGTGCAGATGTCCCACAGCGTCTCGGCCTCGTAGCCCCGGGCCTCGGCCCAGTCGGCGAGCGCCTGCGCGTACCGCATCTGGGCGGCCTCGTCGTCGACGGTCATGATCGCGTGCTCGGCGGCGTCGACGGCGCGCGCGGCCTCGCGGACGCGGGGCGTGGCCACGGACACCAGCAGGTCCCGCACGGTCGTCTCGTCGCGCACGGAGCCCACGAACTGCCGCATCACCCCGAGCCCGCCGCCGACGGTGACGGTCCCGCCGTGCGGCTTCAGCTCCCCGGACAGCAGGCGCAGCAGGGTGGTCTTGCCGGCCCCGTTGGGTCCGACGAGGGCCACCACGGCGCCCTCCCCCACCCGGAAGGAGACATCGCCGAGCAGCGCCCTCCCGTCGGGGAGGTAGTACTCCAGGTGCGCGGCTTCGAGATGACCCATGGGACCGGATTCTGCGGCTCCGGGCGCCCTGCGGGCAAACCGTTTTCCCCGGTACGGGCAGGTGCGGCACACCACCCGCAGGAAACGGCGTCCGCCGGGTAGTCGGGAGGCATGAGCCCCGACGTAGACCTCACCGCCCCGACGCCCGGTCCGCACCCGGTCCGCAACGGTCTGCTGCGGCTGGACCAGCGCGTGTTCGAGGCGGTCGCCGCCCGGCACTGGCCCGGCGCCGACCCCTTGCTGCCCCGCCTCAGCCGCGGCGCCAACCACGGTGTGCTGTGGTTCGCGGCGGCCGCCGCGCTGGCCGCGTCCCGCACACCGCGGGCGCGGCGCGCCGCCGTCCGGGGCCTCGCCTCGCTGGGCCTGGCGTCCTTGACGATCAACACGCTCGGCAAGCGCTCGGTGCGCCGCCCCCGGCCCGTGCTGGATCCGGTGCCGGTGGTGCGGCAGTTGAAGCGGCAGCCGATCACCACGTCGTTCCCGTCGGGGCACTCTGCGTCGGCCGCCGCGTTCGCGGCCGGTGTCGCGCTGGAGTCGCCGGCGTGGGGCGCGGCGGTGGCGCCGGTGGCCGCGGCGGTCGCCCTGTCCCGCGTCTACACGGGCGTCCACTTCCCGAGCGATGTGCTGGCCGGCGCGGCGCTGGGGGTGGGCGCGGCCTTCGCCGTACGGGGCATGGTGCCCACGCGCGCCCAGCTCGTCCCGCCGGCCCGGCCGCGCGCCGAGGTCCCGGCGCTGTCGCAGGGCGAGGGCCTGGTCATGGTGGCCAACGTCGGCTCGGGCACCTCCGACCGGGTGCGGGCTCTGTGCGACGCGCTGCCCCGGGCGGAGGTCGTCGAGTGCGCGCCGGACGAGGTGGGCGCCGAGCTGGAGAAGGCGGCTGACCGCGCCCGGGTGCTCGGCGTCTGCGGCGGCGACGGCACGGTGAACGCCGCCGCGGAGATCGCGCTGCGCCACGGCCTGCCCCTGGCGGTGCTGCCCGGCGGCACGCTCAACCACTTCGCCTACGACCTCGGTGTGGAGGACGTGCGCGACCTGTGCCGCGCGCTGGAGCGCGGCGAGGGCGTGCGCGTGGACGTCGGCCGGTTCACCTCCGGCGAGCAGCGCGGCGTCTTCCTGAACACCTTCAGCCTCGGCGTGTACCCGGAGCTGGTGCGCGAGCGGGAGCGCTGGTCGCACCGGATCGGCGGCTGGCCGGCCGGGGTGCTCGCGGCCGTGCGGGTGCTGCGGGCCGACCGGCATCCGCTGGAGGCGGAACTGCGGGGACGCAGGCGCCCGCTGTGGATGCTGTTCGCGGGCAACGGCACGTACCACCGCATGGGGCTGGCGCCGGGCCGCCGGCTGGACCTGGCGGACGGGCAGCTCGACGTCCGGGTGGTGCACGGCGGCGCGCGGCCGGCGCTGCGCCTGCTCTCCGCGGCCGTCGCCGGTCCGCTGACGCGCTCCCCCGCCCACGCGGCGGTGCAGGTGCCCCGGCTCCGGCTGGCCGGAATCGCGCCGGGCACGCTCCTCGCGTACGACGGGGAGCTCACCGAGACGCAGGGCGACCTGCTGCTGGAGAAGCTGCCGGAGGCGCTGACCGTCTACCGTCCGCTGATCGGCAGCCGCCCCTCGGCACACGCTTCCTGAGGGGTCGTCAGTCCACATAGCAAAACACGGGTCTCATCATGTGGTGCGCGGGCGTACCGTGATCCTGCTGCCGGGCGGGGTCGCCGTACCCCGCGCACCGGCGTGTCGGGCCGTCGGGAAGAGGGGACCAGCCATGTCCAGGCCACAGGAGACCGCCGTCTACACGCACGGACACCACGAGTCCGTGCTGCGCTCGCACACCTGGCGCACCGCCGCGAACTCGGCGGCCTACCTGCTCGGCTCGCTGAAGCCGCACATGAGGATCCTGGACGTCGGCTGCGGCCCCGGCACCATCACCGCGGACCTGGCCGAGCTGGTGCCCGACGGGCACGTGACCGGGGTGGACCGGGCGCCGGAGATCGTGGAACGGGCCCGCGCCACCGCCGCCGAACGCGGCCTCTCGCACACCGACTTCGCCGTCGCGGACGTGCACGCCCTGGACTACCCGGACGACACCTTCTGCGTGGTCCACGCCCACCAGGTGCTCCAGCACGTGGGCGACCCGGTCCGGGCGCTGCGCGAGATGCGGCGGGTGGCGAAGCCGGGCGGGCTGATCGCGGTCCGCGACGCCGACTACGGCGCCATGACCTGGTTCCCGGCCTCACCGGGCATGGACGCCTGGCTGGACCTCTACCAGCGGGTGGCCCGCGCCAACGGCGGCGAGCCGGACGCCGGGCGGCGGCTGAAGGCCTGGGCGCTGGAGGCCGGGTTCACCGACGTCACGGCGACCTCGGACACCTGGACCTTCGCCACGCCGGACGAGCGCGCGTGGTGGAGCGGCCTGTGGGCGGACCGCACCCTGGAGTCGTCCTACGCCGAGCGGGCCACGCGGGGCGGCCACGCGACCGAGGAGGAGCTGCGGGCCGTGTCGGCGGCCTGGCGGGAGTGGGGGCGCCGGCCGGAGGGCTGGTTCAGCGTCCTGCACGGAGAGATTCTGTGCAGAAAGGAAGGCTGACGGACGCCTGTTCCGCGTATTACGGGAAACCAGTAGGGCAGGAGGTTCACACTATGGTTCCGCTTTTGCTCGTACTGCTTCTCGCAATCATTCTTTTCGGCGCCGGATTCGCCGTGAAGATTCTCTGGTGGATAGCCCTGGCCGTCCTGATCGTGTGGCTGCTGGGCTTCCTGGCCCGTGGGACGAACGCCGGCGGCGGCCGGGGCCGCTGGTACAGGTGGTGAACGACAGGCGGTGAACGACAGGCGGTGAGGCTGCTGCCCCGGGAGGCTCACTCCCGGGGCAGCAGCGGTCCCAGCGGCCCGAGGTCCAGATTCAGGTCCTCGGGCCGCAGTCCGTACCGGTCGCGCAGTTCGGTCATGCGGTCGTCGAGCAGCATCAGGGTGAGCCCGATCCGCTCCTCCTGCTCCTCGCTCAGGTCGCCCTCGTCGACGCGGCGCAGCGCCTGGCGTTCCATGAGCTGGCGCAGCAGTTCCACGACGGTCAGCACCAGCTTGACCAGGTCGCGTTCGACCGTGTCGGGTTCCAGGTCGAGCCTCTTGCGGCGTTCGGGATGTTCGCTCACGTCAGTCCCCGAACGGTGAGGGCACATTGCGGTTGACCGAGCTGATCAACGCGTTGAGGTCGATGCGGACGAGGTCGACGTCCGCGATGCGCAGCGTGATGTCGCCGGTGATGACGACTCCGCCGGCCAGCAGCCGGTCGAGCAGGTCCACGAGGGCGATCTCACGTCGTTCGACGACGGTCATGCGTCCTCCCCCGCGGTCCTCTCCCCGCTCTCCGGGGCGGCGCCCTCGCCGGCCGCGCTCTCCTCGCCGGCGGCTTCCTCTCCCGCGAAGGAATAGGCTGCCCATGGCCCGGTGAGTTCCACGCGAATTCCGGGAGTGTCGTCCTTCGTGCGGTCGACCATTTCCACGAATTCCTCGGAAACGTCCCGCGGCACCAGATAGGCGGCATTGAGAACGTTGCGTCCGGCGGCACCGGAGAGCGTCGGGTTCTGCGGCGCGTGCAGCCGCGCGTCGTCGGCCCGCGCGGACAGGTTCGCGTGCAGGCGCGTCGCGAACTCCTCGGCCCTGGCCCACCGGTCCTCGTGCGCCCGCGACTGCTGCCGCCGCCGGCGCAGGTAGTCGCGGCCCGAGACGGGCTTGGGCGCGGGCTCCGCGCGCTCCTGCTGCCCGGGCTCCGTCTCGACGTACACCTTGACGCCCCACTCCACCCGGCCCTCCAGCCGGCCGAGGGTGCGCACGAAGTCCTCCTCGCGCTCCTCCATCATCGAGCGGACGCCGCTGTCGTCCCGGAAGACGGTGGCCAGCCGGAGCGGCAGCGGCGTCGTGACGACGGTGAGCGCGTCGATGACCTGCTGGTGGGCGCGGGCGGTCCCGGCGAGCCAGTCCAGGTCCTCCAGGCGTGCCCGCAGCGCCTCCTCGGAGAAGTCGGCCTCGGGCACATGGCTCACCACCGCGACCAGGCCGCCGTGGGTCAGCAGCCTGGGCGGATCGCCCGCCACCCCGGTGAGCTGGGACTGCAGGGGCGAGTCGAAGGGGCGGCAGACGGCGTAGACGTACCGCAGTCCTGTCACGGTGCCTCCTCCCTCGGTACGCGGCCGCCCTCCAGCTCGCGCAGGCGCTGCCGCAACTCGGCGTTCTCCCGGGTCAGTTCGTCGCGCCGCGCGCGCGAGGAGAGCGCCGGGTCGCTCTCCCACCAGTCGATGCCCATTTCCTTGGCCTTGTCGACGGAGGCGACGATGAGCCGCAGCTTGATGGTGAGCAGCTCGATGTCGAGCAGGTTGATCCGGATGTCGCCCGCGATGACGACACCCTTGTCGAGCACCCGCTCCAGGATGTCGGCGAGGTTGGCGCTCTGTCCCTGACCGTAGGGCTCGGGCAGCCGGCCGGGAGTGGTCATCGACGGCTCCCGCGGTCGGCGTAGGCGTCCTCGTCCTCGTCCTCGTACTCACCGCGCGACTCGTACTCGTCCTCGGGCTCCTCGTCCTCGTCCTCCTCCTCGTCCTCCTCGTACTCGTCCTCGGGCTCCTCCTCGTAGTCGTCCTCGTCCTCGGGCTCGCCGGAGTCCTCCTCCGCCTCGTCCTCGTCCTCGTCGTACGAGGCTTCCTCGTCGTCCCCGTAGTCCTCTTCGTCCTCGTCGCGCTCCCGGCCCTCGGGGCCTTCCCGGTCCTCCCCCTTCTCCTTCTCCCGCTTCTCCCGCTCCTCCTCCTCGACCGCGTCCTCGTGGCTGCGGACGACCTCGCCGTCGCGGATCTCTCCGCGCCAGCTGTCCTCGACCTCGCCCTTGAGGGTGATGTGGCGGACGTAGTTCTTGAGGTCGAGCCGGGCCCGGCGGCCCTGAGCGCGCCAGATGTTGCCGGTCTTCTCGAAGAAACCGCTGGGGTAGTACTCGATGACGAGGAGCACGCGGGTGAGGTTGTCGGCGAGCCGGTGGAAGCTGACCACGCCTCTGGTGGTGCCCTTGGCGCCCTCCGAGGACCAGGAGATCCGGTCGTCGGGGACCTGCTCGGTGGTCTTGGCCTTCCAGCTCCGGTTGGACCACCACACCTTGAGCTGCCAGTCGGACGTCGTGTCGTCGGCGCGGTTGGCGCTCTTGACGCCCTTGGCGAAGGTGCTGAAGTCCTGGTACTGCGTCCACTGGTCGTAGGCGGTGCGCAACGGCACGCCGACGTCGACGTACTCGATGATGACGGTCGGCTTCTGGCCGCCGCCGCCCTTCTTCTTGCCCTTGCCGCCGCCGAGGTTCTTGAAGGCGCCGAGCACGTTGTCCTTGACCTTGCCGGCGCCGACCTCGAACGCGGCCCGCAGCGGGCTCTTGCCCTCGGCGAGCTTGCGCCCGCCGTCGAGGGCGAGCTTGGCGAACCCGGGGCTGTTGCCCTCGGCGATGTCGTTCAGCTTGCCGGTGGTCTCGCCGAGCTTGCGGCCGACGCCGGTCAGCAGACGCGTGGCCTGGGCGGCGAGGTAGTCCTGCACCTCCGCCTTGAGGCGGTCGGCCGCCTCGCTGCGCGCCACGTCGGCCAACGGGTTGTCCTTCACGGCCTTGCCGGCCGTGGAGGCCGCGGAACCGAGGGTGTCGGTCATCGCTCACCACCGCCCTTCGACTGCCGGGACCCGGTACTGCGGGCGCCGGCCGTCTTCTTGCCGGCCGCCTTCCTGGCGGGCTGTGTCCGTTTCGCCGCGGACTTCGCGGGAGCCTTGCCCGCGGCCTTCTTGGCCGGAGCCTTCCGGGCCGTCTTCCGTGCCGCGGACGGAGCGTCCTTCGCGGCCCTCTCGCGCCGCGGCTCTTGCCGCCCGGCGGGTTTCTCGCGCTCCTCCTCGTGCTCCTCCCCGGCGCGCTCGTCCTCCTGCTCCTCCGCGTCCCGCGCGTCCGGCTCAGCGTCCTCCGGCTCCTCGGAGTCCTCGGAGTCGCCGGATCCGACGCCCGTCGCCTTCGACGTCACGCCGGAGAGCTGGTCGCGCACCTGGGCCGTGCGGCCGTGGAGGCGGTCGGCGAGCGCGTCGATCTGCCGCTCCACCATGGCACCGGAGGCGGCCTTGCCCACGCCCCGCAGGTCCGTGCGCAGTTGGTCCCCGATCTCCTTGAACTGCGGGTTGTTCTGCAGTTGCGAGGAGACGAGTTCCGCGACACCCTTCGGGGTGAGGTTCAGCTTCTTTCCGGCCACCATGGTGCCCACGGCGACCGCCATTTTCATCTTCTTCGTGCGTCCGAGCAGATAGCCGGCCCCTACCGCGAGGCCCAGTGCCGTTCGATTCATGGTGCCGTCCCGTTGCCCAATCCCGCGCTGTGGCGCGTTGCGGTCTCCAGCCGGTCCAGGAGGGCGTCCTCCTCCTGGTCGAACTCCTCCTCGGTGATCTCCCCGGCTTCCAACCGCTCCTCCAGCCGGGCGAGTTCGGCCCGGATCGTGGAGGGGTCGTAGTAGATCCGCTCCGCCTCTGCCAGTACCTGCTTGATGGCCCAGCCGCCACCGCGCGCCGGGGCGAGCGGCAGCAGGAGGATCTCCGAGAGGATTCCCACGGTCGTCACCCCGCTCCGGCGTCCGTCCCGCCGGCCGCGGTGCCCGCGGGCTCGGCCGGGCCGGGCTCCACGAAGCTGTACGGCGGCAGCGGACCGTTCACCCGCACCTCCAGGTGCGGCATCTCCCCGCGGATCCGCTCCACGGCGGCCAGGAACTCCTCGGCCGAGTCCCGGTGCACCAGGAACGACACGTTGGCCAGCCAGCCGGTGGACTCGGGTCCCACGCTCACCGAGTCGGCGGCCCCCTCGAGGGCGCGCTCCAGCGCGACGGCGTCCTCCGCCTCCTTGCCCTTGACGGCGGAGGCGACCAGCTCGCCGAGCCGGATCTTGTCCTCGTAACTTCCGCCGCCCGCCTTCCGGTTCGACTCCGCGAGGGCGCGGATCTCCGAGTTCTCGGCCATCACCTGGTGCAGGACGGCTTCCTCGACGTGATTGGCCTTGACGTTGTACTCGACCCGGCCGTCCAGCGCCCGCAGCCGCTCCTGGTAGTGCTCGGCGCGCTCGGCGAGCACGCCGGTGACCGCCGCGTCGTCCGGGGCGACGCTGCCGAACCTCATGGGCAGCACGCACCCGGCGGCGCCCGCCTCGCTGAGGACGTTCTGGTGGGCGAGGAGTTCCCTGCGCTTGGGGCGCAGGTCCTCGGGGGCGTCGCTGACCACCGCGGCCAGGTCGCCCTCCTTGAGGACGCGCACCTCGCGGGGCGGGTCGCCGATGCCCGTCAGCCCTTCCGGGAGCGAGGGGTGGGACCCGGCGGTGATGCCGTAGACGTACGTGCTCACTCCTGCTCCTCCTTACGACGCGAGGACGTGGCCTTGCGGGCACGCGGACGCGAGGCGCTCTCCCGCTCGGAGCCGCTCTCGTCACGGGCCTGCTTGAACGCGTCCGAGATGGTCTCGGCGGCGCCGGACAGCGCCCCCTTGGACTTGCCGCGGGCGCCGGACTCGGTCATCTCTCCGACCAGGTCGGGCAGGCCCGGGGCCTTGCGCGGCCCGGCCTCCAGGTCGAGCCGGTTGCACGCCTCGGCGAAGCGGAGATAGGTGTCGACGCTGGCGACGACGACGCGGACGTCGATCTTCAGGATCTCGATGCCGACCAGGGAAACCCGCACGAACGCGTCGATGACGAGCCCCCTGTCCAGTACGAGCTCGAGCACGTCGTAGAGGCCGCTGCTGCCGCCTCCGCCGCCGGACTGTTGTGCCGGTACGACAGTCATCCGGTTGTTCCTCCCTCTCGTCTACGGGTGTGGGTGGGGCGCGGTCGGACGGCCTAGCGGCCGGAGCCGCGCGCGTCGGCGCGTCCGCGCTCGTAGCGCCGGGCCCGCCGGTAGCCGGTGAGCTGCCCCTGGGGGTCGAGCTCCACCTGGTAGCTCGCCATCAGGCTCATCGTGTCGGGCACCCTCTCCAGCTCGAGCACCTCGACCTCCAGCGACCAGCCGTCCTCCGTCTGCCCGAAGGACGAGACGGATTCGGCGGTCAGACCGGTGAGCTCCGCGAACTGGGCGCGCGCCTCGCGCAGCACCTCCATCGGGCCCGGCCGACGGGCCGACTGTGCCCCCTGTTGTTCCTGTGACTCGCGTGACTCTCGTTGCTCTTGAGACTTTTGCGACTCTCGGGTCTCTTGTGTTGATTTCCGTGAAGTCTGTTGTGAGCTTGGCGATTCGGATGTGTTTTTCGTGTTCGTCATGGCCACCTCCCCCTCCGTGTGGCCGCAAGCGTGTTCGCCAAACCTCCACAGACACATGCATGTGCGCGGCGGCGCCGGGCCCCGCCGAGGAGGCGGGGCGGCTCAGCCGCGCAGCGCGTCCAGCCGCCGCCGGGCGGGTCCCAGCGCCCTGGCGCGGCTGGTGATCCCGGCCCAGGGCCGGGTGCGTGCCTGCTCGACGGCGTCCGCCACGGTCCAGCGGCGGGCGTGCAGGGCGGGGTCGTCGAGCTGGTCCCAGGAGACCGGCGTGGCCACCGGGGCGCCGGGCAGGGCGCGGACGGTGAAGGGCGCCACCGCGGTCTGCGCGTAGGCGTTGCGCTGGACGTCGAGGTAGAGCCGGTCGCCGCGGTCCTTCTTGCGGGCCGCGGTGGTGAGCCGGCCGGGGTGAGCCGCGACGAGGGTGTCGGCGACGTCGCGCGCGAACCGCCTCACCTCGTCGAAGTCCTGACGCGGTCTCAGCGGCACGATCACGTGCAGGCCGCGCGAGCCGGTGGTCATGAGCATGGAGGGCAGCTCCAGCTCGTCGAGCAGCGCGCCGAGCAGTCCGGCCGCCTCCCTGACCCGGGCGAAGTCGTCGCCGGACGGGTCGAGGTCGAAGACCATCCGGTCCGGCCGCTCCAGGTCACCGGTCCGCGACAGCCAGCGATGCAGGGTGAGGGCGGCCTGGTCGGCAAGGTGGAGAAGGGTGGCGGTGTCGTCACAGACCGTGTGGCGGACGGTGCCGCCCTCCTTGCCCACCTCGACGCGGGGGACCCAGTCCGGGTAGTGGTCCGGGGTGTTCTTCTGCATGAACCGGGGGCCGTCGACACCGTCCGGATGCCGCTCCAGCATCAGCGGGCGGCCCCGCAGGTGCGGCAGCATGAACGGCGCGACGGCCCGGTAGTAGTCGACGAGGTCGCCCTTGGTGTACTCCCCGGCCCCGCCGTCGCCGCCCGGGCCGCTCCCGGCGGCGAACAGCACCTTGCCGGGCCGGTGGACCTCCACGGTGCGCCGGCCGGCCCGGACGGTCCGTACGGCGTCCTGGCTCACGCGACGACCGCCTCCCCCACCAGCAGCCGGCCGGCCGCCGCGATGGACTCGGCGTCGATGCCGGCCGCGCGGAGCTGCTCGTCCGGGGAGGCCGAGCCCGGCATCGTCCGTACGGCGAGCCGTACCAGGCGCGGCGCCGGGCGCCCGTCGGAGAACGCGTCGGCCACCGCGTCGCCGATGCCGCCCTCCTCACGGTGGTCCTCGACGGTCAGCAGGCAGCCGGTCTCCTCGGCGGCCCCGCGCAGCGTCTCGGCGTCCACGGGCTTGACCGAGTACAGGTCGATCACCCGGACCGCGATGTCCTCCCCGGCGAGGGCGTCTGCCGCGGTCAGCGCCTCGTGGACCGTGTGGCCGGCCGCGACGACGGTCAGCCGGTCGCGGTCCGAGGAGCGCAGCACCTTGCTGCCGCCGACGGGGAACTCCTCGTCGGGCCCGTAGATCACCGGGCTCTCACCGCGCGAGGTGCGCAGATAGCGGATGCCCTCCAGGCCGGCCATCTCGGCGACCAGGGCCGCCGTCTGGTTGGCGTCGCACGGGTACAGCACGGTCGAGCCGTGGATCGCCCGCATCATCGCCAGGTCCTCCAGCCCCATCTGGCTGGGCCCGTCCTGGCCGATGGCGACGCCCGCGTGGGAGCCGACGAGGTTGATCCCGGAACCGCTGACGGAGGCCATGCGGACGAAGTCGTGGGCGCGGGTGAGGAAGGCCGCGAAGGTGGAGGCGTACGGCACCCAGCCGCGCGCCGCCATGCCGACGGCGGCGGCGACCATCTGCTGCTCGGCGATGTAGCACTCGAAGTAGCGCTCGGGGTGCTGCTTGGCGAAGAACTCGGCGCGGGTGGAGTCCCCGACCTCGCCGTCGAGGGCGACGACGTCGCCGCGGGCGGTGCCGAGCGCGGCCAGCGCCTCGCCGAAGGCGTTGCGGGTGGCCACCTCGTCGCCCTTCGCGTACCGGGGCAGGTCGAGCTGTCCGGAGCCGGCCGAGTGCAGGGCCCGCGCGGACGGCGGCTCGTTCACCCGGACGGTCAGGTCGCGCGGGCCGCCGAGTTCGGCGACGGCGTCCTCGGCCTCCGGCAGCGGCTTGCCGTGATGGCCCTCGCGGTCCTCGACGGCCGCGACGCCCTTGCCCTTGAGGGTGCGGGCGATGATCGCGGTGGGCTGTCCCCGGGTGGACAGGGCCTCGCCGTAGGCGCGGTCGATGGCGTCCACGTCGTGCCCGTCGATCTCGACGGTGTGCCAGTCGAAGGCGCGGAAGCGGCGCGCGTAGGCGTCGAGGTCGTGTCCGTGGCGGGTGGGGCCGCGCTGGCCGAGCCGGTTGACGTCCACGATCACGGTCAGGTTGTCGAGGTGCTCGTGACCGGCGTGCTCCGCGGCCTCCCACACGGATCCCTCGGCCATCTCGCTGTCGCCGCACAGCACCCACACCCGGTAGTCGGCGTGGTCCAGCCGCTTGCCGGACAGCGCGATGCCGACGCCGACGGGCAGTCCCTGGCCGAGCGAGCCCGTGGCCGTCTCGACCCACGGGAGTCGCTGTGGCGTGGGGTGCCCTTCGAGGCGGCTGCCCAGCTTGCGGAAGGTGAGCAGTTCCTCGTCGTCGATGGCGCCGGCCGCCTTGTAGGCGGAGTAGAGCAGGGGCGAGGCGTGTCCCTTGGAGAGGACGAAGCGGTCGTTGCCGGGGTGTGCGGGGCGGGAGAAGTCGTAGCGGAGGTGGTGGGCGAGCAGTACGGCCATCAGGTCCGCCGCGGACATCGAGGACGTCGGGTGCCCGGAGCCCGCGGCGGCGGAGGCGCGGACGCTGTCGACGCGCAACTGCTGCCCGAGTTCCGCGAGTTCACCGGTGTTCATGAGTCTCCTTCCGGGGGTCCGTCGGTACGCCTGACGGGACCGGGGGCGATGTCGGGGCCGGGCGGCGGCTGGTTCGGCGGGGGCTCGACGCCTTCGGCGGAGCGGGTGGGGGCGGGCGCGCCGGCCGACGGCGGCCTGGCCCGGGGCCCTCCGGCCGGACGCGGCCCGCCCCGGCCGCCGGAGGAGCCGGGCCCGGCCGCTCCCCCGGCCCGCCCGGGCCTGGCTCCGGCCCCGGCGGCTCCGGCAGCGGCCGATCCGGGCTTGGGGCGGGCGCCCGCGGGGCCGGGCCCGGGCGTCCCGTGTGTGTGAGGCATGTCGGCGGGGCTCGGCTTCGCGGGGTCGCCGCCGGGCCGGTTCTTCGCCGGTTCGCCGCCCGGCTGCTTCTTCGCCGGTTCGCCACCGGGCTGGTTCCTCGCGGGCTCACCACCGGGCTGGTTCTTCGCGGGCTCACCACCTGCCCTGCCCCCGTCCGGTCGGCCGTCGTCCGGTGCCGGTCGTGCCGGCCCGGCGGCCGGGCGGCCGGCGTCTTCGGACGCCGTGTCCGGCCGGCCGGGACCGGACCCCGCGCCTGCCGCCGTGCCCCGGCGTTCCGGTGCCGCCCCCGCCGGGACCCGGGCCAGCTCCGGGGACGCCGACTCCAGGGGGACCGACCATGACCGTACGAGGCCCAACTGCACGGCCTGCCGGGGCAGCACCGCGTCCAGGAGCCAGTCCGCGGCGACCCGGACGCGGTTGCCCGGCATCGCCGCGAGGTGGTAGCCACGCATCACCGCACCCGCCGCCGGGCCGGACAACGGGACACCGAGCGGGTTGGCCGCGGCCTTGGCGCCGCCCAGGTCCACGACGAAGCCCATGTCGCGGTGACGGTAGGGCCGACGCTCACCGCCGAGGCCGAGCGACGCGGCGACATTGTGGGCGCACACCTTGCCGTGCCGCCACGCGTGCTGCGCCGTCATCGGCGTGTACCCGCCGGGGTTGTGCAGGTCGGGCACCGCCGCCACGTCGCCGCAGGCGAACAGCTCGGGGTGCCCCGGCACCTGGAGGTGGGGGTCGACCAGCAGCCGGCCGCGTTCCATGGGCAGCCCGAGGGACTCCACCAGCGGGTCCGGCCGCACCCCCACGCACCACACCAGCGTGCGCGTGTCGACGGTCGTGCCGTCGGTCAGCACCACCCCCTCGTGCGTCGCCTCCTTCACGGAGGTGCCCATCCGCACGTCGACGCCCCGCTGCCGCAGCACCCTCTCGGCGGTGCGGGAGAGCCGCTCGTCCATCTCGGGCAGGACACGCGGCGCAACGTCCAGAAGCATCCAGCGCGGCCGCATGCCGGTGCGCATCGGATGCTTGCGGACCTGCGCGTCCGTGTACATCTGGCCGTGCGCGGCGACCTCCGTACCGGTGTATCCGGCACCGACCACCACGAAGGTGCACCGGGCGGAGCACTCGGCGCGGTCGCGCGTCGCGGCGGCCAACTCGATCTGCCGGGTCACGTGGTCGCGCAGATACAGCGCCTCCGGCAGCCCGCGGAAGCCGTGGGCGTGCTCGGCGACCCCGGGGATCGGCAGCAGCTTGTTGACGCTGCCCGCGGCGAGCACGAGCCGGTCGAAGGGCAGGGTGCCCTCCGCGCCCTCGGGGCCGGTGTAGCGCACGGTGCGCCCGTCGAGGTCGATGCCGTCGGCCTCGCCCAGCACCAGCCGGACGCGCGGCAGGGTGCCCGACAGGGACACGCTGACCCGGCGCGGTTCGAGGACGCCGGCGGCGACCTGGGGCAGCAGGGGCAGATAGAGGAAGTAGTCGGTCGGGTTGAGCAGGGTGATGTCGGCCTGGTGCCGGGTGAGCCGGGACAGGGTGCGGGCCGTCCGGTACCCGGCGAAGCCGGCACCGACGATCACGATGCGGGGTCGGCTCACGGTTCGCCTCCGGGCTGTCGCGTACCTCGTGAGCCTTCCGCGTCCCCTCGGCCGGGTCGGCCAAACGTCCGGCGGGCCGCGCGGGGCCTTGCGCCGCCGGTTGCGCGGACGGCCCCCGGGTACCCGGGCCGGGTCCCACCCTCCCCCACGTCCCGGAGGCAGCCCCATGCCCGAGTACGGCTATTTCCTCTCGTGCGAGCAGTACGGTCCCGCGGAGCTGATCGAGCAGGCGCGGATGGCCGAGCAGGCCGGATTCCAGGCGCTGTGGATCTCGGACCACTACCACCCCTGGAACGACCAGCAGGGGCAGAGCCCGTTCGTGTGGTCGGTGATCGGCGCGCTGTCGGAGGCGGTGTCGCTGCCCGTGGAGACGGCGGTGACCTGCCCGACCGTGCGCATCCACCCGGCGGTGGTGGCGCAGGCCGCGGCGACGAGCGCGGTGATGACGGAGGGCCGCTTCCGGCTCGGTCTCGGCACCGGCGAGGCGCTGAACGAGCACATCCTCGGGGACGCCTGGCCCGCCGCCCACGTACGCCTGGAGATGCTGGAGGAGGCCGTCCTCGTCATGCGCCGACTGCTGTCCGGCGAGGAGGTCAACCACCACGGCACGCACTACACGGTGGAGAACGCCCGTCTCTACACCGTCCCCCACGAGCCCGTGCCCATCGACATCTCGGGCTTCGGCCCGGCCGCGACCAAGCTGGCGGCCCGGGTGGGCGACGGCTACATCACGACGATGCCGGACGCCTCGATGGTGGAGCAGTACCGCAAGGGCGGGGGCGGCTCCAAGCCGGTCAGCGGCGGCACCAAGGTCTGCTACGACACCGACCGGGACGCGGCGGTACGGACCGTGCACCGGCTGTGGGCGAACGAGTTGCTGCCGGGCGAGCTGGGCCAGGTGCTGCCGTCGCCCAAACACTTCGAGCAGGCGCAGACCCTGGTCACCGAGGACATGGTGCGCGAGAACCGCGTGTGCGGGGACGACGCGGACGAACACGTCGCGGAGCTGAAGCGGTTCGCCGACGCCGGCTTCGACCGGATCTACGTGAACCAGATCGGCCCCGACCTCCGCGGCTTCTTCGACTTCTACCGCACGAAGGTGCTGCCGCAGCTCCAGGAGACCGCCTGAGCCCCGGCTCCCCCGGTCACGGCCGCGCTCCCGGACACCGGTCCGGGGGCGCGGCCGTGCGAGCGGCCCGTCAGGCGCGGCGGTGCGGGTCCCCGGCGCCGGCGTCGTCCCGGCGCGGCTCCGCGTCGGGCGCCACGGACGGCATCGGCGGATACGGCACGCCGGTGCCGTTAGCCTGCGCGGCGGGAGCGTGGCCGGAGGCGGTGAGCCCGTGGCCGGCGCCGTACCCGGTCCCCGTCCCGGAGCCGTGCGGCCGGGCGGCGGTGCGCAGCAGGTGAGCGGCGACGCCCAGCAGGGCGGCCGTGATCAGCGCGGCGGCCCAGCCCGGCAGGCCGATGGCGAGCACCAGCCCCACGGTGAGCGCGAGGGCCGCGCCCGCGTACAGGGCGGCGGCACCGGAGGCGGCGTACAGCGTGGCCCTGCGCCGCTGCTTGCGCGTCTGCCGGCGCAGCTCGTCGCGCACGGTCTCGCGTGCCACCTGCGCCAGTTCGTCGATCAGTTGCCTGTCCAGGTGTTCCAAGTGATCCATGCGGTCCATGGGTCGCGGGTACCCACGACGGCGTCCCCCATGACCCGGGCACCGTGCCCGCCGCGCCAACTAGGCTCGTCCGTATGGACATTCTCGGAGCGACTCTGCGCGTCTACGTCGACGACCTGGACAAGGCGATCCCCTTCTACGAAGGCCTGGCGGGCGGCCGGGCGCTGCGATTCGAGCGCGGGGGTGTCCAGGTCGCCGCCGTCGGCTGCTTCCTGCTGATGAGCGGGCCGGAGAACCAGCTCGAGGTGTTGCGCAAGGTGGCCGCGACGATCGCCGTGGCGGACGTCGAGGAGACCGGCCGGGTGCTGTCCGGGCTGGGCGCGGACATCATCGCGGGCCCGCTGCCGACACCGGCCGGCCGCAACCTGATCGCCCGTCATCCGGACGGCGCGGTGTACGAGTACGTGGACCGGCGCGCCTAGGCAGTCCCTTCGGACAGGCCGGCCGCCGGGGTGAGCGTGTCCGGCCGGGCGGGCCCGCCCCCGTCCGGCCGCATCCGGAAGTCGTGGCGGGCCGGGAGCGGCTCGCCGGTGAGGCGGGCCCACAGCCGGCCGATGCGCTCGTCGCCCTCCCGCAGGTCGGCGACCTCGAAGCCGTCGTCGTAGACGGCCCGTGCCTCGGCGCGGCGGCCCTCGGCGGCCAGCAGCTCCGCCTCGATCAGCCGGAACCTGCCGCGGGCCCGGACCGCGTCCGGCAGCCGTTCCCACACGGAACGGGCGTGCGCGGCACGTCCGGCCGCCAGCAGCGCCTCGATCGCCTCACGGCCGAGCGCGGCCATGACGGCCGGCCACGCGTCACCCTCGTCCCCGCCCGCGTCCCGCCTCCCGCACAGGTCGCCGAAGGCCTCGGTGTACCGGTCGGCGGCCCGCTCCGGGTGGCCGCCCTCCTGGTCGGCCAGCGCGAGGCAGCGCAGCAGCGGCCAGCGCTCGGCGGCGCCCTTCAGGCCGCGCTCCCAACTGCGCACCGCCTGCGCCAGATCACCGGCGTGCCACTGGGCGACGCCGAGGTGGTACTCGGTGTCCGGTGTCGCGGGAGCCGTCTCCAGCATGTCCCGCCAGGGCCGGGCGACCAGCGTCGGCGCGGGCGGCCGTGACCCGTCCGGCTCGGGGAGGGACCCCGCGCGCAGCAGGTGCAGCCACGGCGCCTGCTCGTCCTGGAGGGTGCTCTCGTCGAAGGGCGTGCCGGGCAGCTTCCAGCCCGCCCGCAGCACCTCCAGGGCGCCCCAGCCGGATCCGGTGGCGAGGCTCTCGCCGGGCTCGTCGTCGGCGCGGGACCGCCAGGCGGCGTACGCGGCGTCCACGTCGGCGCGCGGCAGCGCGGTCTCCAGCCGCTCCTGCGCCCCGCGCAGCACCGTGTGCCACTCGCCCTCGGGCGCCGCGTCGAGCGGCCCGTAAGCCTCCAGCCAGGACACCTCGCTCTCCGCCTCCAGCTTCACGTGCTCGAGCTGTGTGCGGGCGAGCCCGGCCTGGATCTCGCAGTAGCCCCGGGTGCCGGGTTCGGTGAGCCACTCCTGCCAGCGCCGCCCGCCGGGCCCCGTGCCCCACACGAACAGCTTGCGGCCGCGCAGCACGTCGGTCGAGGTCTGCACCAGGCCGTGCCCGTGCGCGTCGAGCGCGGCGATCCAGCGGCGCCGGCCGTCGGGCACCTCGTAGAAGTAGTCGGCGGCGTAGGTGCTGTCGAGCGGGTACGTGCGGTCCGCGCCGTCGTAGCGGGGGACCGGTACGCGGCGCAGCCGGCGCTCGTAGCCGAAGTGCCAGGCCTCCTCGGCGGGGGCGAGGACGCGAAGGTCCTCGGGGACGGCGATGTTGGACCACCAGTAGACCGGCACCGGGCGCTCGTGCGGGTTGCGGATCCGGACGCCGACGCGCAGGAAGTCCGAGCCGTCGGGCAGCCACAGGTCGACCTGGAAGGGCAGGTCGCGCAGCCGCTCCCACTCCCACAGGCGCAGCATCTCCCCGCCGTCGGGGGCGGGCACCCGGGCGGCGTGCACGGGTGAGCAGGACAGGGTCGTGTGCCCGGTGGCGCCGATGTTCCACTCGATGCCGCCGGAGAACCAGGCGCCGTTGAGGGCGAAGTTGGCGGGCTGGAACACCGGGTTGGTGTAGAGGAGTTCACGTCCGGTGGGCTTGTGGAAGAGGGAGGCGATCCGGCCGCCGAGGGAGGGCAGGACGGTGGCCCGCAACCGGTCGTTCTCGATGACCAGCGCGTCCAGCCCGCGCGGTTCGCGCCGGCGCCCGTAGCCGTCGCGGACCTGGACGGGCAGGAGGCTGCGCAGCGGCTCGTAGTCGACCTGCCGGGCCATGTCGCGCGGCAGCGCGGCCCGGTCCCGCTCGTCGATGCGGTGGGCCTCGTCCAGCGGGCGCAGCGGCGGCAGCGGGTTGTCCGTTCCCAGCGAAGCGGCGGGCAGCGTCAGTACCTCACGTCGGATCGTCGTCACGGTCCCCATGGAAGCCGTTCACCGGCGCGGTGAACAGGGGCTCCGCCTCGCGGGCCGGGGCGACGTGGCTCACGTTTAATTCCCTGGGGCGCGGTGGGGGCGAGGGCTTAGGGTCGGGCGGTCGGCGCGCGTACGAAGGAGAGCGGCACGTGAGTGAGCAGCACACCTACCGGGTGATCGTCCGGGGCACCTGGGAGGGACTGACCGAGGACGCCCGTGCCCGGTTGCTCGCCGAGGCGGGCGAGCACGGGATGGCGAGCATGCGGTTCACCGAGGAGGGTTCGCTGTCGTACGAGCCCTCCCCCCTGAAGCACTTCTCGATGCGCTACGTGGTGGTCTCGGACGCGGCGGACGGCGAGGAGATGGCGGCCGCCCTCGCGGAGGACCGGGCGGAGGGCGCTCTGCGCGGACTGGGCTACGGGTTCCGCGACCTCAGGTCGACGGTGACGGACCTCGACACGATGAAGATCAACCGGAAGTCACGGTCTCGGCGGTGATCGCCCAGCGCTGGTGGTCGCGCCAGGCGCCGTCGATGTAGAGCATCCTCGGCGAGAAGCCCTCCAGGTGGAAGCCGCAGGCGCGGGCCAGCGCGATCGAGGCGGCGTTGCCGGGCTGCACGTTGATCTCCAGCCGGTGCAGTCCCATCGGCCCGAACGCGTACCGCACGACGAGGTCCAGCCCCTCGCGCATCAGGCCGCGCCCCGCCGCGTGCCGGAAGGCGCCGTAGCCGAGGGCGCCGCTGAGGAAGCCGCCCCCGACGATGTTGTTGATGTTGATGAACCCGGCGATGCCCCCGCGGTCCCTCTCGCACACCAGGAACCCCGCCTTGGCCGGGTCCTCGATCAGCCGGCCCGCGTAGGCGGCGTACGCCTCGGCGTTGTCCGGCGGGAAGAGCCAGGGGTGGTGCAGGTCCTTGCTCTCACGCACCCGGGCGGTGAACTCGGCACCGTCCTCGTACGTGAAGTGCCGTACGGCCACGCGGGGGCCCTCGGCGAGGTGGCGGGAGGCGCTGTGCGGCATCCCGCCACTCTACGACGCGGCCGGGGGCCCGGCCCGGTCAGCGCAGCGCCGGCTCGTCCAGTGTCAAGGTGCCCGCGTCCGCGTCCAGTTCCGCCGCCGCTCCGAAGGGGATCGTCAGCGCCCCGGCGCAGTGGCCGAAGCCGAAGTCCTCGACGACCGGCACCCCGAGCCCGCCGAGCCGGTCGGCCAGCAGCGGGCGCAGCGCGGCGGCCGGCTCGCACTCCTCCCACGATCCGAGCAGCACCCCGCCGACCCCCTCCAGCCAGCCCGCGCGCAGCAGTTGGGTGAGGTAGCGGTCGAGGCGGTACGGCTCCTCCCCCACGTCCTCCAGGCACAGCAGCCCGCCGCGCGCCGACGGGCGGGCGTGCGGGGTGCCCAGTTCGGCGGCGAGCAGCGCGAGGCAGCCGCCGAGGGTGACGCCCCGCGCCCGGCCGCCGACCAGGGGCGTGCCGGCGTCGGCGGTGATCACACGGACGGTCTCCGGGGCGAACAGGGTCGCCCTGAGGTGCTCCTGCGCCCGCGCGTTCTTGAGGAAGTCGACGCCCGCTGCCATCGGCCCGTGCAGGGTGACCAGCCCGAGCCGGCGGGCGAACGCCTCGTGCAGCGCGGTGATGTCGCTGAAGCCCACGAACGGCTTGGGCCCCGCCGCGCGCATCGCCTCCCAGTCGAGCAGGTCCACCATGCGCTGGGCGCCGTATCCGCCGCGGGCGCACAGCACCGCGTCCACGGCGGGGTCGCACCACGCGGCCTGGAGGTCGGCGGCCCGGCCGGCGTCCGTGCCCGCGAGGTAGTCGAAGGTGCCGTGCCGGTCCAGGACGTGCGGTGCCACGACGGGGTCGAGGTCCCATCCGCGCAGCACGTCGAGGCCCGCCTGGAGCCGTTCCTCGGGCACGGGTCCGCTGGGCGCGACGACGGCCACGCGGGCGCCGGGCGCGAGCCGGGAGGGGCGCAGCAGTGGCCTCACGTGGTCAGCTCCAGGGTGGGGATGCCGCGCGGGTCGATGCGGAAGACCTGTGCGTACAGGGAGAGTTCCGCCTCCAGGGCGCGCACCATGGTCTCGGCGCGGCGGAAGCCGTGTCCCTCGCCCTCGAAGGCGATGTACGCGTGCGGCACCCCGCGGCCGGCGATGCGGTCGAGGAACCGCTCGCACTGCGCGGGCGGGCAGATCACGTCGTCCAGGCCCTGGAGCAGCAGGAACGGCGCGCGCACCCGGTCGGCGTGCTCGGCGGGCGAGCGTTCGGTGTAGCGCTGCGGGACCTCGGCGAGGGGGCCGACCAGGGTCTCCAGGTACTGCGACTCGAAGTCGTGGGTCTCCCCGGTGCCCCAGCCGGTCAGGTCGAGGATGGGGTAGATGATCGTGCCGCAGGCGTAGACGTCGGTGGCGGTGAGCGAGGCCGCCGCGGTCCAGCCGCCGGCGCTGCCGCCGCGCACGGCGAGCCGTTCGCGGTCCGCGCCGCCCTCGTCGGCGAGGGCCAGGGCGACGGCGGCACAGTCCTCGACGTCGACGACGCCCCACTGTCCGCGCAGCCGGTTGCGGTACTCGCGGCCGTGTCCCGTCGAGCCGCCGTAGTTGACCTCGGCCACGCCGATGCCGCGCGAGGTGAAGTAGGCGATCTCCAGGTCGAGGACGAGCGGCGAGCGGCTGGTGGGTCCGCCGTGCGCCCAGATCACGTACGGCGGCAGTTCGCCGTCGGGAGCGGTGCACTCCGGGTGGTGCGGCGGGTAGACGTGGGCGTGGATCTCGCGGCCGTCGGGGCCGGTGAAGACGCGGATCCGGGGTTCGGGGTAGTACGCGGGGTCCACGGCGTCGTCGTGCGGGGCGCCGATCACCCGGGCCCGGCCGGTGCGCGCGTCCAGCTCCACCACCTCGTAGGCGCTGCGGGGGCTCGCGCCGACGGCGACGATCCGCTCGCCGTGCGCGGCGAGGGTGTCCGTGAACTCCGTCCAGGGGCCGGCCGCGTCGACGACCTCGCCGGTCTCCGGGTCGAGTATGCCGAGGGCCGTGGCTCCACGGCCGTGCACGACGGCGATCAGGCCGTTGTCCAGCGGGGCGAACCAGCGCCGGCCGAGCTTCCACAGCGGTCCGCCGAACTCCTCCTCGCGGGTGCACAGCGGCCGGCCGTCGCGGTACAGGTTCCACCAGCCGGTGCGGTCGGAGGCGAACAGCAGGGCTCCGTCGGGGGCCCAGTCCACCTGGGCGACGGACTCCTCGGCGCCGCCCGCGACCGTGCGCGGCTGCTCGAAGGTGCCGTCGGCACCGATGTCGGCGACGACCAGCTCGGTGCCGTCCCAGGGCATGCGCGGGTGGTCCCAGGCCAGCCAGGCGACGCGCCGCCCGTCGGGCGAGACGCGCGGGCCGGTGACGAACCGGTGCCGTTCACCGGCGAGTTCACGCACCGCGGCGCGGTCGTCGGCGGCCGATCCGTCCAGCGGCACCGCCGCCGGGACCCGGCGCACGTCGCCCGGCCCGTCGCCGGTGAACTCCTCCAGCACGCACCACACCTCGCCGCGTTCGGGGCGAAGCTGCGGCTCGGCCCAGCGCAGCCCGCCGCCCACGGCCGAGAGGGGGGTCAGGGGGCGCGGCCCGGCGCCGCCGGGCTCCAAGGCGTACAGCCGCTGGTCGGCGAAGTTCACGAACACCACGGTGACGCCGGTGCCGTCCGCCAGCGCGTCCCACGGCCGGCCGCCGTACTCGATGACCCGGCTGCGCACGTTCCACGGCGCGGGCAGCACCGGCTCCTCGGTGCCGTCCGGGTGCCGTCTGACCAGGGTGCGGCGGCCGCCCTCGGCGGGCCTGGGCGCGGTCCACCACACCTCGTCCCCGACGAAGCCCACGTCCTCGGGCCGTCCGTCGTGCGCGGCGGCGAGGGCCGCGTCGATCGGCGAGGGCCACGATCCGTACGCCAGAGTCTGCACTGACTCCCCCAACTTCCTCTCGGCTTGCCTGCGTTGCTCGGGTCTTCCTGGGCCGTGCTAGGCCGTGCGCAGGAAGCGGTCGAGGACGCGGACACCGAAGTGCAGCGCCTCGACGGGGACGCGTTCGTCCACGCCGTGGAAGAGGGCCTGGTAGTCGAAGCCCTCCGGCAGCTTCAGCGGCGCGAACCCGTAGCCGGTGATGCCGAGCCGTGAGAACTGCTTGGCGTCGGTGCCGCCGGACATGCAGTACGGCACGACGTGTCCCTCGGGGGCGAACTCCTCGACGGCGGCCCGCATCCTCGCGAACGTCGGCGAGTCGACCGGTGCCTGGAGGGCGACCTCGTGGTGGGCGAACTCCCAGTCCACGTCCGGCCCGGTGAGCCGGTCGAGGGTGGCGCGGAACTCGTCCTCCCAGCTGTGGAGGAACCGCCCGTCGACGTGGGCCACGGCCTGGCCCGGGATGACGTTGACCTTGTAACCGGCGTCCAGCATGGTCGGGTTGCTGCTGTTGCGGACGGTCGACTCGACCAGGGCGGCGGCCGGCCCGAGCTTCTCCAGCAGCGTGTCGACGTCGTTCAGATCGGCCTCGACGCCGTACAGGGCGGCGAGTTCGGTGAGCGCGGCGCCGACGGTGGGGGTCAGGCGCAGCGGCCACTCGTGCTCGCCGATGCGGGTGAGGGCCGCCGCGAGGCGGGTGACCGCGTTCTCCCGGTTGACCTTGGAGCCGTGCCCGGCCCGTCCGCGGGCGGTCAGCTTCAGCCAGCCGGTGCCGCGCTCGCCGGCCGCGATCGGGTAGATCTGCCGGCCGCCGCCGTCGTGGAAGGTGAACGCGCCGGACTCGCTGACCCCCTCGGTGCAGCCCTCGAACAGCTCGGCGTGCCGGTCGGCGAGGAAGCCGGAGCCGTCCTCGGCGCTGGCCTCCTCGTCCGCGGTGAACGCGATCACCACGTCCCGCCGGGGCCGTACGCCCTGCCGGGCCCAGGAGCGGGCGACGGCGAGGATCATCGCGTCCATGTTCTTCATGTCGACCGCGCCGCGCCCCCAGACGACGCCGTCGCGGATCTCCCCGGAGAACGGGTCGACGCTCCAGTCGGCGGCCTCGGCGGGCACGACGTCCAGGTGACCGTGGACGAGCAGCGCGTCGGCGGACGGGTCGGTGCCCTCGATGCGGGCGACGACGTTGGTCCGGCCCTCGGTGCGCTCCAGGAGGGTGGGCTCGATCCCGGCCTCGGCGAGCCGTTCGGCGGCGTACTCGGCGGCCGGGCGTTCCCGGCAGTCGCCGCCGCCGCGGTTGGTGGTGTCGATCCGGATCAGCTCGGAGGTGAACCGGACGACCTCGTCCAGGGCCTGCGCGTCCGCGCCGGCCGCCTCGCTCCCGGTGGTGTGCTCAGCCATACTGCTCCTCCACGGCGGCCGAGGCGATCGTGGTGACGGCCTTGAAGGTCCGGATCGCCTCGACCATGGTGTCGTTCGTGTAGGCCACCTTCCGCTCCCCGACCCGGGCCACGCCGGGCACGACGGTCGAGGCGTCGGCGAGGTGTTCGGCGTCGAACTCCACGGCGACGGTGTACGGTCCGCCGCTCACGGGCTCGGTGCGCACCGCGAGCGACGTGGCCTCCTTGGCGGCGGCCCGGATGTCGGCGGCGGTCCTGGACGGCGTACGGCACACGGCCGCGTACCGCGAGACGTGGTCCTTGACGGCGACCTTGCGCGCCTCGGGGGCGTAGCCGAGCGCGTCCTCGCAGGCCACGTCGTCCCCGGTGACCAGGACGACCGGTACACCGTATTCGGCGACGACGTGCGCGTTGAGCAGACCCTCACTGGCGCGTACGTCGTTCAGCCAGACGCCGGTGATCTGGTTGGCGAGGTAGGTGTGGGCGAGGACGCCCTCCATGCCGGCGCCCGCGTGGTAGCCGATGAAGGCGATGCCGTCCACGTCCCCGTGCTGCACGCCCTCGACCATGGACAGTGCCTTGTGCCGGCCGGTGAGCATCTGCGTGCGCTCGTCGAGCCGCTCCAGCAGCAGGTTGCGCATGGTCCAGTGGGCCTCGTTGACGAGCACCTCGTCGGCGCCGCCGTCGAAGAAGCCCAGCACGGCGGCGTTCACGTCCGACGTGAACATCGACCGGCACCGCTCCCACTGGGGAGTCCCCGGCAGAACGTCGGCGGGCCAGGTGACACCGGTCGCGCCCTCCATGTCGGCGCTGATGAGGATCTTCATGGAGCGCCACGTTACGCGCCCGGGCGCGGGGCGGCTACGAAGGGGGAGGAAACCCTCGGTCCCGGACGGGCTACTGGAACAGAAGCCGGTCGCTCACGGAGAGACGTGGTGTCACCTCGACGTCCAGGGCGCCCGCGCACTCGCCCATGTGGAAGTCGACGCGGATGCGGGCAGCCGCTTCCCCGCCACCGACGGCCATGCACGTCGCACCCTCGCGGTGGACATCCAGCAACTCGACGCCCCGTTCGTTCGTCCAGCGAAGTCTGACCGACCTCGACAACACGTCGTAGGAGAAGACCAGGCTCTGCCCGGAAGCATCCTGGAACGTAACCGTCCGCACCCCGTCCTCATGCGACTCGGGCCATTCGCCAAGGGCTTCGTGGACTTCTTCGTCGTCGGGAGCCAGGAACTCTCGGTACATGTGATGCGTCTTCACCTTCCCCGGTACGGCGGCCGGTGGTCCAGACTGCCGTGGATGCTCACGTCGGGGCCACTTCCGCGGAAGACGACTGCGGAGGAACGGCACGCACGAACCACACGTCACCGGCGCGTGTGGCGCCGCGCCGGTGACCGGGGGGGTCAGTCCTCGTGCCCGAGCTGGAGGTCGCGTTCCGTGCGGCCGCCGCCGGCCACCTGGAGGACGGTGGCGACGGGCGGGTAGCCGGCGGCGATGACGGTGTACTCGCCGGACGACAGGTCGACGAAGCGGAAGGTGCCGTCGGGGCCGGTGGTGAGGGTGTCCACCACGTTCCCGGCGGCGTCGAGGAGGGTCACCCGGGCGTCCTCCACGACCCGTCCGCCGCTCGCCCGCACGGTGCCGCGCAGCACGGCGCCGCCGGCCAGTTCGACGTCCTGGCGGGTCTCGCGGGCGGCCTGGACGCTGACCGGCAGGGCGGCCGGGCGGAAGGCGGGCGCGCTGGCGGCGAGGGTGTACTCGCCGGCCACCAGCTCGGTGATGACGTAGCCGCCCTCCCGTCCGCTGCGGGTCGTGGCGACCACCTCGCCGTGCACGTTGGTGAGGGTGACGATCGCGTCCCGCACGGGGCTGCCGTCGGCGGTGACGACGCTGCCGGCCAGGCGTCCGGCGCCGCCGAGGACCACGTCCAGTTCGACCGGGCGTTCGCCGACGGTCACGGAGACCGCCTGCGGCTGGTGCCCGCCGGCCGCGGCGATCAGGACGTACGCCCCGGCGCCGGGCGTGGCCAGCGCGTAGCGACCGTCGTCGCCGCTGGCGCCCCGGCCGACCTGCTGTCCGCCGACGTCGATGAGGGTGAGGGCGGCGCGGGGCACCACCGTGCCGTCGGGGTGCTGCACCGTGCCGCAGACCGGGATGCCGGCGGCGTACGGCGAGCGGGGCGAGGTGGAGGTCCCCCCGTTCGGAGAATGGGGGCGGGCCTGCGGCACCTGGGCGGTGTGCTGCGCGGTCCCGGGCTCGGTGACGGGGGCGTTGTGGGACACCAGGGGTTTCTCCTTGAGGAAGAAGGCCATGAGCAGGCCGAGGGCGAGCACCGGCACCAGGTACAGGAAGATGCGCGGCATGGCGTCGGCGTACGCCCCGATGTAGGCGTCGCGCAGCGCCGGGGGCAGGCTGTGGACGAGCTGCGGCGTGATGGACTCGGCGTCGGGCAGTCCGGCGCCCGCCTCGGCGGGGACGCGGTCGGCGAGGGCGTCGGTGAGCCGGCCCGCGAAGAGGGTGCCGAAGACGGCGGCGCCGACGCTGCCGCCGATCTGCCGGAAGTAGTTGTTGGCGCTGGTGGCGGTGCCGAGGTCGGCGGGGCGCACGGAGTTCTGCACGGCGAGGACGAGGACCGGCATCACCATGCCGATGCCGGCGCCGAGGACGGCCATCCAGACGCTGTAGTGCAGCCGGGGCGTGTCGATGTCGAGGCGGGAGAGCAGCCACATGCCGAGCACGGACAGCGCGCCGCCGATGACGGGGTGGGCGCGGTAGCGGCCGGTGCGGCTGATGAGCTGTCCGGAGACGATGGAGGCGACGACGATGCCGCCCATCATGGGGAGCATCAGCAGGCCGGACTCGGTGGCGGTGGCGCCGTCGACCATCTGGAGGAAGGTCGGCAGATAGCTCGCGGCGCCGAAGAGGGCGACGCCGACGACGAGGCCGACCAGGCCGGTGACGTTGAAGACGGAGTCCCGGAACAGGCGCAGCGGGATCAGCGGTTCGGGCGCGAAGCGTTCGGCGACCAGGAAGAGGACGGTGGTGACCGCCGCTCCGGCGCCGAGCCCGAGGATGACCTCCGAGTCCCAGTCGTACTCGGTGCCGCCCCAGCTCGTGAGCAGGACCAGGCAGGTGGAGGCCGCGGCGAGCAGCAGGGCCCCGAGGATGTCGAGGCGGGGTTTGACCCGCGGCCTGGGCAGCTTCAGCACGACGGCGACGACGGCCATGGTGACCAGGCCGAAGGGCACGTTGATGTAGAAGCACCAGCGCCAGGAGAGGTGGTCGGTGAAGTAGCCGCCGAGCAGCGGCCCGGCGACCGAGGCGAGTCCGAAGGCGGCGCCGATCAGGCCCATGTACCGGCCCCGCTCGCGGGGCGGCACGATGTCCGCGATGATCGCCTGCACGCCGATCATCAGGCCGCCGGCGCCGACGCCCTGCACGGCACGGAAGGCGATGAGCTGGTCCATGGTCTGCGCGCGCCCGGCGAGGGCGGAGCCGACGACGAAGACCAGGATGGCGAACTGGAAGACGCCCTTGCGGCCGAAGAGGTCACCGAGCTTGCCGTAGATCGGCAGCCCGATGGTGGAGGTCAGCAGGTAGGCGGTGATCGCCCAGGACATCTTGTCCAGGCCGTGCAGCTCGCCGACGATCTTCGGCAGCGCCGTGGCGACGATCATCTGCTCGAGCGCGGCGAGCAGCAGCGCCAGCATCAGTCCGACGAAGACCAGCCGGACCCGGCGCGGGCTGAGCCCGTCGTCCCGCTCCGGGGCGGGAGCGGGGGCCTCGGGGGCCTCCGGGGGTGGCGCGGCGACCGGTTCGTCCTTCACCAGAGTGATCCCGCCCACGTACCGCTCCCCTCATCGCACCTGCTCACTTTTGCCACCTGAGGCGACAACTACGAGCAAGTGCGACAAGTTACGGCGTACGGCGCGATCAACCGAGGATCACTCGAACCGGTGAGACCGCCAACACCCTTGATTCAGGGGCCTCTTGGGGCCCCAGGGCCCCTCGGCTACTTCTCGACCTCGGCGGCGAGCCTGGCGAGCACCGCGTCGTAGATCCGGCCGAGCCCCTTGGGCGCGAAGGTCTTCTCGAAGAAACCGCCGATCCCGCCGGCCCCCGTCCAGGTGGTGGTGACCACGACCCGGGACCTGCCCTCGCCTGCCGGGGTGACCCGCCAGGTCGTGACCATCGAGGAGTTGCGGTCCTTCTCGACGAGTTCGCCGTCGCTCGGCTCGGTGACCTCCAGCAGGCAGTCGCGGACGCGCTTGCTGGTGGCCTGGAGCTTCCAGTGGACGAGGGTGCCCTCGCCGTCGCCGCCCTCGCGGACCTCGTACTCGCTGAAGTGCTCGGGCAGCAGCTTCTCGCGCGTGCCGGTGTAGTCGGCGAGGGTGTCGAACACCGTCTCCGCGTCCGCGGCGACGATCCGCTCCGTCGTGGACTCGACCTGCGCCATCGGGTTCCTCCAAGGCCTGGTTGTGCCGGGTCGGGGCAAGCCAACCACCCCACCGCCCGGCCACCAAATCGGGGGCCACGAAGCGTCCACGTGCGGCTCACCCGCACGATCAAGGGAACATCTGTTCTAATCTGTGGGCAGTGCTACCGAGGAGGCGTCAATGCGCTGGGAGAACCTCACGGACTCCGACCACGCCCGGTCCGCCGATCCCGCGCTGTTCGGCGCGGACGCGGTGACCACCCGTACCTTCGACACGCCCGAGTTCCGCGGGATCACCTTCCACGAGGTGCGGGCCCGCTCGATCCTCAACCGGGTGCCGGGCGCCTCGCGGATGCCGTTCGAATGGACGGTGAACCCGTACCGCGGCTGCACGCACGCGTGCGTGTACTGCTTCGCGCGCAAGACGCACAGCTATCTGGACCTCGACACGGGCCTCGGTTTCGACTCGCAGATCGTCGTCAAGGTGAACGCGCCCGAGCTGCTGCGCCGCCAGCTCGCCTCCCGCCGCTGGCAGGGCGAGCACGTGGCGATGGGCACGAACGTCGACTGCTACCAGCGGGCGGAGGGCCGCTACCGCCTCATGCCGGGCATCATCACGGCCCTGACCGAGCGCGCCAACCCCTTCTCGATCCTCACCAAGGGCACGCTGATCCTGCGCGACCTCGACCTGCTCACCCGGGCGGCGGAGGTCACGGACGTGGGCATCTCGGTGTCCGTCGGCTTCATGGACGCGGACCTGTGGCGCACGGTGGAGCCGGGCACGCCCGCGCCGGAACGCCGGCTGGACGTCGTACGGACCCTCACCGAGCACGGCATCGGCTGCGGGGTGCTCATGGCGCCGGTCATCCCGTTCCTCGGTGACGACCCCGGCCGGCTGCGGGCCACCGTCCGGGCCATAGCCGCCGCCGGCGCCACGTCGGTGACCCCGCTGGTGCTCCACCTGCGCCCGGGCGCCCGGGAATGGTTCATGACCTGGCTCGCCCGGCACCACCCCCACCTCGTCCGCCGCTACGAACGCCTCTACGCGGAGGGCGCCTACGCCCCGAGGTGGTACCAGCGTCGCATCACCCGCCAGGTGCACGAGCTGGCCGGGGAGTACGGCATCGGCCCCGCCCGCCCCGGAATGCCCCGCCGCATCGCGCCGCCGCCCCCGGCACAGTCCCCCGCCCCGACGGAGCCGGTGCAGCTCTCCCTCATCTGAGCCCGCACGACGGGAGCGAGGGGGTGCCTGAGATCATGGCGCCCATGAGCACACCGCCCGACGGACTGCCCCTCTACCGAGTCCTGACCGGACCGGACGACGCCTCCTTCTGCCGACGGGTGAGCGAGGCGCTCGCGCTCGGGTACGAGCTGCACGCGGGCCCCGCCGTCACCTTCGACGGGGAGCGGGTCGTCGTGGCCCAGGCGGTGGTCTGGCCGACGCGGAAATAGGGGCGGCGCACAAGGGCCGGCCGTGGTCGCCCGCCAGCGCGGCGCATGCCCCGCCGGCCCTGCCTAGCCGCCCGGGTGCCAAGGTGCGCAGGACGCAGAACTCGTTGCCCTCCGGGTCGGCCATGACCACCCAGCTCCGGTCCGGTCCCTGGCCGACGTCGGTCCTGGTGGCGCCGAGGGCGAGGAGCCGGGCGACCTCCTCGTCCGTGCCGGCGTCGACCGGGCTGACGTCGAGGTGGAGCCGGTTCTTCACCACCCTGCCCTCCGGCACCCGGACGAACAGCAGGGTGGGCGGCATCTGCCGGGCGCGGACCTCCTCGACGGTTGGCACCCAGGAGCCGATCTCGACCTTGCCCTCGCCGCGGTCGATCACCTCGAACCCCAGCGCCTCGCACCAGAAGGCGGCGAGCCCCTCCGGGTCGCGGCAGTCAACCACCAGCTCCGTGAACCGACTTGTCATGCGTCTCCCCCCGGCGGTGCGGACGCGGCTCACAGTACGGGCCCGCGACCGTCACTGTCCCCGGTCGGCCTCCTCGTGCCGGCGGACCATCTCGGTGATCCAGACGGGGGCGTACGGAGAGGTGCAGCCCCGCGGCGTCGGGTAGTCCTTGAGGACCTCGAGTCGCTCACCGACGGCGATCGCGCGGGCGCGGTGCCCGGGGTGGTCGATGCCGATGCGGGCCAGGCAGGTGTTCATCGCCCACTGGAGCGGGCCGGGGGCGTCCTTCATCTCCGCCTCGATGACGTCGAGGAGCCCCGCGAGGTCGAGACCCTCGGGTTTCCGCGCCACCCGTTCGCTCGTCAGTGCCCAGCCCGCGCTCGCCACCACCGGGTCCGGATCGGCGGTCCAGGCCACGCGCACCTCCTCGGCGTGCGGGTTCTTCCTGACCACCTGATTCACGAGCCAGTCACGCACCTTGGGCGAACGCGCCTCGCGCACCATGGCGTCCAGTTCGTCACGCCCGAACGCCTTCGGACGGCAGACCAGCAGGGCCAGCAGCCGCGCCGCCGTGTCGCCCGTATCCCAGAGCCGGCGGGCGAGTTCGTGCTGCGTCTTCAGCCGCTTGGCGAGCGCGCGCAGCTTGCCGAGGTTCACCCCGTGGTCGTCGCCGTGCCTCTCATTGACCGCGCGCGCCTTCGGGTCCTCGAGGGCGGCCAGCTCGGCCATCACGTCGGCCGGCGTGGTTCCGCTCGGCGTCGCCTCGGGCATCGCGGTCTCCTGTCGTCCTCGTGTGCGGGACCAGCCTGGAGCGGGCGTCCGCGATGGCCGGATCGGTTCAACTCTGTTCCACCTGGAAGCGTTCCAGGGCATCCGGCGGCGCAATCGGGTCACGTGCGGACGGAAAGCGTTCCCGCGGAGACGCTCCCAGGGGCGATGCGCGAGGACCGCGACACCCGCGGACCGCAGCCTCTCCTGCTGGGAGAACTCCATGAGTCACCGCGCAGCCGTCCTGTGCGCCGCCGCCGTCCTCGCGGCCGGCGCCGCCACGGCCGTCCCCGCCGAGGCCGGCGCCCCGCACCGCGCGGACGCCTCGCCTGCCGCCGGACCCGCCTGGGAGAAGTGCGGCACGGACGACTACCCGGCGCTCCAGTGCGCGTCCCTCACGGTGCCGCCGCTCGACCACACCCGCCCGGACGGGAGGCGGATCACCCTCGCGCTGTCCCGCGTCCCGCACACGGCGAAGACCTACCAGGGCGCGCTGCTGGTCAACCCCGGCGGGACCGGCGCCCCGGCCCCGAGCGTCCCGGACACCTCGCGCGTCCCGGCGGCCCGACGGGCCGTCGGGGGCGCTGTCGGTGCCATGGTCCACCATGGACCCATGAGTGAGCCGATCAGGATCCCCGCCCCCGAGGGCGTCGCCCCCGCCGCCGCGTACACCCACGTCGTCATCGGGACGGGACGGCTCGTGGCCGTCTCCGGCCAGCTCGCCCTGGACGAGGACGGCAAGCTCGTCGGCGAGGGCGACGCCGCGGCCCAGGCGCGTCAGGTCTTCGAGAACCTGCGGCGGTGTCTGGCCGCCGCCGGCGCGACCTTCGACGACGTGGTGAAGATGACCTACTTCGTCACGGACATGGCGCACATGCCCGCGATCCGCGCGGCTCGTGCCGAGCACATACCCGACGACCGGCTGCCGGCGGCCTCGGCGGTGCAGGTCGCCTCGCTGGTCGCGCCGGAGTTCCTGATGGAGATCGAGGCGTTCGCGGTCGTCGCCCCGTGAGCGGACCCCGTGTGCGGGAGATGACGCTCGCCGACTGCGACCGTGTCGCCGAGATCCGCGTACGGGGCTGGCAGTGGGCGTACCGGGGCCTGATGCCGCAGCCGTACCTCGACGGGCTCGGTGTCGGCGAGGACGCCGAGCGCACGCGCGCCCGCTTCACCCGCGCCGCGCCCGGCACGGTGGACCTGGTCGCGCAGGACGACGGCGGCACCGTGCTCGGCTGGGCCTGCCACGGCGCGTACCGGGACGGTGAACGGCGCACCGGGGACGCCGAGTTGTACGCGCTCTACGTGGACACCGGGCACCTGGGCACCGGTGTCGGGCGCGCCCTGCTCCGGGAGTCGGTGCGCCGGTGCGCCGCCGCCGGGCACGCGCGCATGCTCCTGTGGGTGGTCGAGGGCAACGCCCGCGCCCGGCGCTTCTACGAGCGGGCCGGCTTCCGCCCCGACGGCGCGGAGGAGGCGTCCGAGGTGGCGGGCGTCCCGGTGCCCGAGGTCCGGTACGCGAGGTCGCTCACCGGCTGACGGCACGCCGGCCGGCGTCTCACCGCTCCCCCGGGATCCGCTCCAGCGCCCGCACCGCCGCCTGCGCCAGTGCCGGGTGGGCGAGGGCGTCGGTCAGTACGGGGACGGCCCGGGGGTCGCCGAGGGTGCCGAGGCCCTCGACGCAGGCCAGGGCCACGCGCCGGTACGGGTCGTGCGGGTCCAGCCGGCGCCGCAGCGTGGTGGTGAGCGCGGGCACGGCCTCCGGGGCGCGCAGCTCGACCAGCAGCCGCACCGGGTACAGGGCGTAGGCGACGCGCAGTTCGTTGGTGGCCAGTGCCGCGGCGGCGCGGGCGGTGCGCGGGTCGCCGAGGCGGGCGAGGGCGTGGGCGGCCGAGGCGCAGCGCGGTGGGTCACGGTGGTTGAGCAGCAGCACGAGGGACTCGAAGGCCCGCCGGTCCCCCGCCGCCCCCAGCCGGCAGGCGGCCAGCTCCCTGGCCCACAGCGGCTGCCCGGGCTCGGTGAGCACCGCGGCCAGCGCGTCGTAGTCCACGGTCGCCGAGAGACGGTCGAACACCGCCGGGGCGTCCGGCACGCCCGAGGCCACCGCCTCGGCCCGTAAGCGTTCCGTGAGCGATCGCAACTCTTCGTCCATGCCGCCGAGGTTAGGCGCGTCACCCTCGCCGTGGGACCTACATCACGAACACCGGGGGCTGGCGCGCCCGTTACCCGCGAGTTAATCTCGGACGAGCGGGTCACCCACTCGCAGTAGTCCTCACGGTGGTTTGGTGACGCAGCCGCCGTGAGCGGATCAGTCGGTTCGGTGCCTCAGGTACCGCAGTGCGATCCGGCCCCGGGACAGGGCCGGTCGGACCCCGCCGCCGCCCGGGCGTGTGCACGTCCTCGCGGACGGCACCGGGCGTGTGCGCAGACAGCCCGGCAGCACCCGCACTCCTCACTCCGTACGCACCCGGTGCGCCCTTCGGCACACCCGGGCGTCTCCCGTCGTCACCCTCATTCCTGGAGTCCCGCGATGGCCACTCCCCTGTCCCACACCCCTTCCTCCCCGCTCCGGACCGTGGCCGTCGTCGGCCTCGGCACCATGGGCACCGGCATCGCCGAGGTCCTGGCCAGGGCCGGCCGCGACGTGGTCGGCATCGACATCAGTGAGGCGCAGACCGCGAAGGCCGTCGCCGCACTGGAGTCCTCCACCGCACGTGCCGTCGAGCGCGGGCGGCTGACCGAGCGGGAGCGCGCCGACGCGCTCGCCCGGATCCGTACCGCCACCGACCTCGCGGCCGCGGCCGACGCGGACCTGGTCGTCGAGGTGGCCCCGGAGTCGTACGAGATCAAGCAGCAGATCTTCCGGGAGCTGGACGGGATCGTGCGGCCCGAAACGATCCTGGCGACCGGCACCAACGCGCTGTCGGTCACGCGGCTGGCCGCCGACTCGGCCCGTCCCGAGCGGGTGCTGGGCCTGCACTTCTTCAACCCGGCCCCGGCGATGAAGCTGGTGGAGGTCGTCTCCTCCGTGCTGACCGCGCCGGCCGCGGTCACGGCGGTCACCGACCTGGCGCTGGACCTCGGCAAGGAGCCCGTCGCGGTGGGCGACCGGCCCGGTTTCGTCGCCGACGGGCTGCTGTTCGGGTACCTGAACCAGGCCGCGGCGATGTACGAGGCGAACTACGCCTCCCGCGAGGACATCGACGCCGCGATGCGGCTCGGCTGCGGGCTGCCGATGGGGCCGCTGGCCCTGCTGGACCTGATCGGCGTGGACACCGCCCGCACGGTCCTGGAGGCCATGTACTCCGCGTCCCACGACCGGCTGCACGCCCCCGCGCCCATCCTGAAGCAGCTCAGCGAGGCGGGTCTGACGGGCCGCAAGGCGGGGCGCGGCTTCTACACCTACGACGCCCCCGGCGGCGCGGTCGTCGTGCCGGACGCGCTGACGCCGCGCGAGAGCGCCGCCCCGGTCACCGGCCGGACCGTGCGCTCGGTGGGTGTCGCGGGCTCGGGCACCATGGCCTCCGGCATCGTCGAGGTGTTCGCCAAGGCCGGGTACGACGTCGTCCTCGCCGCCCGCAGCGAGGAGAAGGCGCGGACCGCGAAGGCGAGGGTCGGCGCGTCCCTGGCGCGCGGCGTCGACAAGGGCCGGCTGACCGCCGAGGCCGCCGCGCGGGCGCTGGAGCGGATCACGCCGACGGGGACGTACGACGACTTCGCCGACGTCGACCTGGCCGTGGAGGCGGTCGCGGAGGACCTGGAGGTGAAGCGGCAGCTCTTCGCCACGCTGGACAAGGTCTGCAGGCAGGGCGCGGTGCTGGCCACCACCACCTCCTCCCTGCCCGTCGTCGCCTGTGCCCGCGCCACCTCGCGCCCGCAGGACGTGATCGGCATGCACTTCTTCAACCCGGCTCCGGCGATGAAGCTGGTGGAGGTGGTGCGCACCGTGCTGACGTCGGACGAGGTGCACGCCACGGTCCGCGAGGTGTGCGCCGGGATCCGCAAGCACGCGGTGGACTGCGGCGACCGGGCCGGGTTCATCGTGAACGCGCTGCTGTTCCCGTACCTGAACAACGCGGTGAAGATGGTGCAGGAGCACTACGCGACGCTCGACGACATCGACGCGGCGATGAAGCTGGGCGGCGGCTACCCGATGGGCCCCTTCGAGCTGCTGGACGTGGTCGGGCTGGACGTCTCGCTGGCCATCGAGAAGGTCCTGCACCGCGAGTTCCGTGACCCGGGACTGGCTCCGGCGCCGCTGCTGGAGCACCTGGTGGCCGCGGGCTGCCTCGGCCGCAAGACGGGCCGCGGCTTCCGCGAGTATGCCCGCCGCTGAGCGGCCGGGCGACTGGTTCGGGCCGCAGGACGGCTGGGGCGGGCTGCTGGGTCCGGCCGGGTCTCCCCCGCCCCTCTCGGGCGGGGGAACCCCAGGTCGTGCGCACCGGCCCGCGGGCATGGAGTACGTTCGGGGCATGTCCCAGCCCGCCAAGTCCTCACGTACGCCAGCCACGTCCGACGCGCCGGAGAGCGCGGCCGGCAGCCGCGCCGCCGCCCAACGGCTCAAAATGCGCCGGGAGCTGGCGGCCGCGGCCATGGAGCTGTTCGCGACCAAGGGGTACGAGGCGACCACCGTCGACGAGATCGCGGCGGCCGCCGGCGTCGCCCGCCGCACCTTCTTCCGCCACTTCCGCTCCAAGGAAGAGGCGATCTTCCCGGACCACGACGACACCCTGGTGCGCGCCGAGGCCGTGCTCAACGCCGCGCCCGCGCACGAGCATCCGCTCGACACGGTGTGCCGCGGCATCAAGGAAGTCATGAAGATGTACGCGGCCCGGCCGGAGATCTCGGTCGCCCGCTACAAGCTGACGCGTGAGGTGCCCACGCTGCGCGAGGCGGAGATCGCGTCGGTGGCCCGCTACGAGCGCCTGTTCACCCGCTATCTGCTCGGCCACTTCGACGAGCACGCGCACGACGACGACGCCAACGACGACCCGCTGCTGGCGGAGGTCGCCGCGTCCGCCGTGGTCACCGCGCACAACCACGTGCTGCGGCGCTGGCTGCGCGCGGGCGGGCAGGGGGACGTGGAGGCGCAGCTCGACCACGCCTTCGCGATCGTGCGCAGGACGTTCGGCACCGGCATCGGCGCCGGGCGCGGCGCGGCGTCCTCGCGGCCGGCGTCCGCGGCCTCCGTGGAGGGCGAGGTGCTGGTGACCGTGGCGCGGACCGACGCGCCGCTGCACGAGGTCATGCGCACCATCGAGCAGGCGCTCAAGGAGCGCTGAACGCCTCTCCGAACCCGCTTCCCCCTGTGACGACGGCCACCCTCCGGGTGGCCGTTTTTGCACGTCAACGCCCCTTTTCTGAGCCCCGGTGACCCGCATTCGATCGATCATCGCTCATCTGTCGCGTAAAGATTTCATCTGAGAGCAAGTTCTGGCACTCAGTGCCTTGCGGGGTGACACGCGGTGTCATACGTTGAAGGAGTCCGGGCTGTCCCCGCAAGCCATCGCCTGCGTGCCCGGCGCCTGCGTCACAGGCACCTCCCGCGCCGACCAAGCGCCGCCGAACAGCACCACCCCGCCGAACCGACGGCCACCCCACCCCAACCCTCAGCAGCACCGACGTACCCATCGGCGCCCCTCCCTCGGGGCGCCCACCGCCGGAGGCAACACCGTGACCGTGAAGGACATCCTGGACGCGATCCAGTCGCCCGAATCCACGCCGGCCGACATCGCCGCGCTGCCGCTCCCCGAGTCGTACCGCGCGATCACCGTGCACAAGGACGAGACGGAGATGTTCGCGGGCCTCGAGACCCGCGACAAGGACCCGCGCAAGTCGATCCACCTGGACGACGTGCCGCTGCCCGAGCTGGGCCCCGGCGAGGCCCTGGTGGCCGTCATGGCCTCCTCGGTCAACTACAACTCGGTGTGGACCTCGATCTTCGAGCCGCTGTCGACCTTCGGCTTCCTGGAGCGCTACGGCAAGGTCAGCGAGCTCACCAGGCGCCACGACCTGCCGTACCACATCATCGGTTCCGACCTGGCCGGCGTCGTCCTGCGCACCGGCCCCGGCGTCAACGCCTGGCACCCCGGCGACGAGGTGGTCGCGCACTGCCTCTCCGTCGAGCTGGAGTCGTCCGACGGCCACAACGACACGATGCTCGACCCCGAGCAGCGCATCTGGGGCTTCGAGACCAACTTCGGCGGCCTCGCGGAGATCGCCCTCGTCAAGTCCAACCAGCTCATGCCCAAGCCCGGCCACCTCACCTGGGAGGAGGCCGCGGCCCCCGGACTGGTCAACTCCACCGCCTACCGCCAGCTCGTCTCCCGCAACGGCGCCCAGATGAAGCAGGGCGACAACGTCCTCATCTGGGGCGCGAGCGGCGGACTCGGCTCCTACGCCACCCAGTTCGCGCTGGCCGGCGGCGCCACCCCGATCTGCGTCGTCTCCAGCGAGCAGAAGGCCGAGATCTGCCGGAAGATGGGCGCCGAGCTGATCATCGACCGCAGCGCCGAGGACTACCGGTTCTGGGCCGACGAGCACACCCAGAACCCGCGCGAGTGGAAGCGCTTCGGCAAGCGCATCCGCGAACTCACCGGCGGCGAGGACGTCGACATCGTCTTCGAGCACCCCGGCCGCGAGACCTTCGGCGCCTCCGTGTACGTCACGCGCAAGGGCGGCACCATCGTCACCTGCGCGTCGACCTCCGGGTACGACCACCAGTACGACAACCGCTACCTGTGGATGTCGCTGAAGCGGATCATCGGCTCCCACTTCGCCAACTACCGCGAGGCGTGGGAGGCCAACCGCCTCATCGCCAAGGGCAAGATCCACCCGACGCTCTCCAAGGTGTACTCCCTGGAGGACACCGGACAGGCGGCGTACGACGTCCACCGCAACCTCCACCAGGGCAAGGTCGGCGTGCTGTGCCTCGCCCCCGAGGAGGGCCTGGGCGTGCGCGACCCGGAGATGCGCGCGCGGCACGTCGAGGCCATCAACCGCTTCCGGAACATCTGAGGAGCGCCGCATGACCGATCGTCACAAGGACCGGCCGTGGCTCATGCGCACGTACGCCGGTCACTCCACGGCCGAGGCGTCCAACGAGCTGTACCGGCGCAACCTCGCCAAGGGGCAGACGGGCCTGTCCGTCGCCTTCGACCTGCCGACCCAGACCGGCTACGACCCGGACCACGTCCTCGCCCGCGGCGAGGTCGGCCGGGTCGGGGTGCCGGTGTCGCACCTCGGTGACATGCGCCGGCTGTTCCAGGACATCCCCCTGGAGCAGATGAACACCTCGATGACCATCAACGCCACGGCCATGTGGCTGCTGGCGCTCTACCAGGTCGTCGCCGAGGAGCAGGGCGCGGACATCACCAGGCTCCAGGGCACGACCCAGAACGACATCGTCAAGGAGTACCTGTCCCGGGGCACGCACGTCTTCCCGCCCGGGCCCTCGCTCCGGCTGACGACGGACATGATCGCGTACACGGTCTCCCACATGCCGAAGTGGAACCCGATCAACATCTGCAGCTACCACCTGCAGGAGGCGGGCGCCACGCCGGTCCAGGAGATCGCGTACGCGATGTCCACCGCGATCGCCGTGCTCGACGCCGTGCGCGACGGCGGCCAGGTGCCGCAGGAGCGCATGGGCGACGTCGTGGGCCGCATCTCCTTCTTCGTGAACGCGGGCGTCCGCTTCGTCGAGGAGATGTGCAAGATGCGGGCATTCGGGCAGATCTGGGACCGCATCACCCGCGAGCGCTACGGCATCGAGAACCCCAAGCACCGCCGCTTCCGCTACGGCGTCCAGGTCAACTCCCTCGGGCTGACCGAGGCCCAGCCGGAGAACAACGTCCAGCGGATCGTCCTGGAGATGCTGGCGGTCACCCTCTCCAAGGACGCACGCGCGCGTGCCGTGCAGCTTCCGGCCTGGAACGAGGCCCTCGGTCTGCCCCGCCCCTGGGACCAGCAGTGGTCGCTGCGCATCCAGCAGGTGCTGGCGTACGAGAGCGACCTGCTGGAGTACGGCGACCTCTTCGAGGGGTCGAAGGTCGTCGAGGCCAAGGTGGCGGAGCTGGTCGGCGAGGCGCAGGCCGAGATCGAGCGGATCCAGGAGATGGGCGGGGCGATGGCCGCCGTCGAGTCCGGCTACCTCAAGTCGCAGCTCGTCGCCTCGCACGCCGAGCGCCGGGCCCGGATCGAGTCCGGCGAGGAGAAGATCATCGGTGTCAACGCCTTCGAGGGCACCGAGCCCAGCCCGCTGACCGCCGACCTGGACACCGCGATCCACACCGTCGACCCGGCGGTGGAGGCCCGTGTCACCGCCGCGCTCCAGCACTGGCGCGACACCCGCTACCAGCCGCCCTTCAACCACCCCCGGCCCTGCAAGGCGCTGGAGAAGCTGAAGGAGGCCGCCAAGGGCACCGACAACCTCATGGAGGCCACCCTGGAGTGCGCCCGCGCCGGCGTCACGACCGGCGAGTGGGCCGGGGCGCTGCGCGAGGTGTTCGGCGAGTTCCGCGCGCCCACCGGTGTGTCGTCGGCGCCCGTGGCGGTCACCGCCGAGGAGGGCTCGGCCCTGTCCGAGGTGCGCCGCAAGGTGGAACTGACGGCCAAGGAGATGGGCGTCGGCAAGCTGCGGTTCCTGGTCGGCAAGCCCGGTCTGGACGGCCACTCCAACGGCGCCGAGCAGATCGCCGTGCGGGCCCGCGACGCCGGGTTCGAGGTGGTCTACCAGGGCATCCGGCTCACCCCCGAGCAGATAGTGGACGCCGCGCTCGCGGAGGACGTGCACGCGGTGGGCCTGTCGGTCCTGTCCGGCTCGCACGCCCAGCTCGTGCCGGACGTGCTGGAGCGCCTCCGTGTGGCCGGTGCCACAGATATTCCGGTGATCGCCGGTGGCATCATCCCAGGCAGTGACGCCGAACAGCTCCGGTCCGCGGGAGTGGCCGCGGTCTTCACCCCGAAGGACTTCGACATCACCGGAATCATCGGCCGGATCGTGGACGAGATCCGGACAGCGAACCAGCTCGACCCCCTGGAGGTCCCCGCATGACCAGCCCCGCTCCCCAGGTCAACCGCCTGCGCCCCCGGCGCTCCTGCCTGGCCGTGCCCGGCTCGAACCCGCGCTTCCTGGAGAAGGCCCAGGGCCTCCCGGCGGACCAGGTCTTCCTGGACCTGGAGGACGCGTGCGCGCCGCTCGCCAAGCCGGAGGCGCGGCACACCATCGTCAAGTTCCTCAACGAGGGCGACTGGAGCGGCAAGACGCGCGTCGTGCGCGTCAACGACTGGACGACCGAGTGGACGTACCGGGACGTCGTGACGGTCGTGGAGGGCGCCGGCCCGAACCTGGACTGCATCATGCTGCCGAAGGTCCAGGACGCCCAGCAGGTCGTCGCGCTGGACCTGCTGCTGACGCAGATCGAGAAGACGATGGGCTTCGAGGTCGGCCGCATCGGCATCGAGGCGCAGATCGAGAACGCGCGGGGCCTGAACAACGTCAACGAGATCGCGCAGGCGAGCCCGCGCATCGAGACCATCATCTTCGGCCCGGCCGACTTCATGGCGTCCATCAACATGAAGTCGCTGGTCGTGGGCGAGCAGCCGCCCGGCTACCCGGCGGACGCCTACCACTACATCCTGATGAAGATCCTCATGGCCGCCCGCGCCAACGACCTCCAGGCGATCGACGGCCCCTACCTCCAGATCCGCAACGTCGACGGTTTCCGCGAGGTCGCCGGCCGCGCCGCCGCCCTCGGCTTCGACGGCAAGTGGGTCCTGCACCCCGGCCAGGTCGACGCGGCCAACGAGGTCTTCTCGCCCTCGCAGGAGGACTACGACCACGCGGAACTCATCCTCGACGCCTACGAGTACTGCACCTCCGAGGCGGGCGGCAAGAAGGGCTCCGCGATGCTCGGCGACGAGATGATCGACGAGGCCAGCCGCAAGATGGCCCTGGTCATCGCGGGCAAGGGACGCGCCGCCGGCATGCGGCGCACCAGCAAGTTCGAGATCCCGGAGGCCTGAGCGCCATGCAGTTCGGACGCACGTACGAGGAGTTCGAGGTCGGGGCGACCTACAAGCACTGGCCCGGCAAGACGGTCACGGAGTACGACGACCATCTGTTCTGCCTCCTCACCATGAACCACCACCCGCTCCACATGGACACCAACTACGCCGAGAAGACGACGGACTTCGGCAAGAACGTGGTGGTCGGGAACTACGTCTACTCCCTCCTGCTCGGCATGTCCGTGCCGGACATCTCCGGCAAGGCGATCGCCAACCTGGAGATCGAGTCGCTCAAGCACGTGGCGCCGACCTTCCACGGCGACACGGTCTACGGCCAGACCACCGTGCTCGACAAGTGGCCGTCCAAGTCGAAGAACGACCGGGGCATCGTCCACGTCGAGACCAAGGGCTACAAGCAGGACGGCACGCTGGTGTGCGTCTTCCGCCGCAAGGTGATGGTGCCCACGCAGACGTACATCAAGGAGCGCGGCGGCGAGCAGCCGGGCCGCCCCGAGCTGAAGGAACAGGGGAAGTAGATGAGCCGCCTCGCCCAGACCCACGGCCTCACGGACGTGCAGCGGGAGATCCTCTCCACCGTCCGGGACTTCGTGGACAAGGAGATCATCCCGGTCGCCACCGAGCTGGAACACCGCGACGAGTATCCCCAGCAGATCGTCGACGGCCTGAGGGAACTCGGCCTGTTCGGCCTGATGATCCCCGAGGAGTACGGGGGCCTGGGCGAGTCGCTGCTCACCTACGCGCTGTGCGTGGAGGAGATCGCCCGCGGCTGGATGTCGGTGTCCGGCATCATCAACACGCACTTCATCGTGGCGTACATGCTCAAGCAGCACGGCACGCAGGAGCAGAAGGACCACTTCCTGCCCCGCATGGCCGCCGGCGACATCCGCGGCGCCTTCTCCATGTCGGAGCCGGCGCTCGGCTCGGACGTGTCGGCCATCTCCTCGAAGGCGGTGCGGGACGGCGACGAGTACGTCCTGAACGGCCAGAAGATGTGGCTGACGAACGGCGGCACGTCCTCCCTGGTGGCCGTCCTGGTCCGGAGTGACGAAGGACACCCCGAGGGCACGGCCCCGCACAAGTCGATGACGACCTTCCTGGTGGAGAAGGAGCCCGGGTTCGGCGAGGTGCGCCCCGGCCTCACCATCCCGGGCAAGATCGACAAGATGGGCTACAAGGGCGTCGACACGACCGAGCTCGTCATGGACGGCCTGCGCGTCCCGGCCGACCGGGTGCTGGGCGGCGTCACCGGCCGGGGTTTTTACCAAATGATGGACGGCGTGGAGGTGGGACGCGTCAATGTGGCGGCCCGTGGCTGCGGCGTCGCCCAGCGTGCCTTCGAGCTCGGCGTCCAGTACGCCCAGCAGCGTCACACTTTCGGCAAGCAGATCGCCCAGCACCAGGCCATCCAGTTCAAGCTGGCGGAGATGGCTACCAAGGTGGAGGCGGCGCATGCGATGATGGTCAACGCTGCACGCAAAAAGGACTCGGGTGAACGAAACGACCTGGAAGCGGGGATGGCCAAGTACCTCGCCTCCGAGTACTGCAAGGAGGTCGTGGAGGACGCCTTCCGGATCCACGGCGGGTACGGCTTCTCCAAGGAGTACGAGATCGAGCGGCTCTACCGCGAGGCTCCGATGCTTCTGATCGGTGAAGGCACCGCCGAGATCCAGAAAATGATCATCGGCCGCAGGCTGCTCGAAGAGTATCGATTCCAGGGTTAGATGTCCGGATACGGGGTGTTTTCTTGGAGAAGAAGGTCACACCCCGTAGGCACTGTTCAGCCGCCGACTCGGCTTCCTGGCTTACCCAGTTGCGGCTGATAGCCGCTACGATCGCCGGAAAGCCGCCGTCCCCCGTCATAGCGCGGCATCATCCGCTACGAAGGTCATCCATGCCCCACAGCCAAACCTCTGCACCTCGCGACAGCCTCGCCGGCGTACGCCTCGCGCGCGGAGCATCGCCGTGGCTTCTGCCGACCGTCGCCACCGCAGCCGTCAGCCTGGTCCGCGCCCGCCGCTCGGGCGCGGCCAAGGCCGTAGCCGTCCCCGCCACCGCGCTCGCGGCGGGGATGCTGTGGTTCTTCCGCGACCCCGAGCGCGAGATCACCCGGGGCCGGGTCATCTCGCCCGCCGACGGTGTGGTGCAGAGCATCATGCCGTGGAAGGACGGCCGCACCCGCGTCGCGATCTTCATGAGCCCGCTCAACGTCCACGTGAACCGCGCGCCGCTGGCCGGCACGGTGACGTCGGTGGAGCACATCCCCGGCGGTTTCGTTCCCGCCTTCAACAAGGAGAGCGAGAACAACGAGCGGGTGGTGTGGCACTTCGACACCGAGCTCGGCGACATCGAGATGATCCAGATCGCCGGCGCGGTCGCCCGCCGCATCGTCCCCTACCTGCCCCAGGGCACGAAGGTCGAGCAGGGCGAGCGGATCGGTCTGATCCGCTTCGGCTCGCGCGTCGACCTGTACCTGCCGGAGGGCGTGGAGGTCGCGGTCGAGGTGGGGCAGAAGACGGTGGCTGGGGTGACTCGAATTGACCGTGATTGATCCACAGACCCAGACCGGGTGGGTGCCGGAGGCCGACGAGGCGGACGACGAGGAGGAGATGCCGCTCTCGCTGCGCCTGTCGATAGCGGACACCCTCACCCTCGGCAACGCCACGTGCGGGTTCATGGCGGTGTACTTCACCACCACCGGCATCCTGATCCCGCACCTGACGGGCAGCGAGGAGTCGGGCATGGCCCGGCACAGCGCGGCCACCGCGGTCATCCTGATGCTGTGCGCGGCGATCTTCGACCTGTTCGACGGGCTCGTGGCGCGCAAGCTGCGCAGCTCGCCGATGGGCGCGGAGCTGGACAACCTCTCCGACCTGATCAGCTTCGGGCTGGCGCCGGCGTACTTCGTCCTGGTCTACGGGATGGTCGCGCACGACGCGTACCAGAGGGTCGCGGCGGTGGGCGCGATCGTGGTGCTGCTGGCGGTGGTGCTCAGACTCGCGAGATTCTCGTGCGTCACCGTCAAGGACGGCACCTTCCAGGGGATGCCGTCCCCGTTCGGTGCGCTGACGGTGGTCTCGATCGTGCTGCTGGAGCTGCCCTTCGTGGCGACGCTCCTCGCCATCATCGGGACGGCGTGGCTGATGGTGAGCCGGGTCGAGTACCCGAAGCCGCGGGGACGCCTCGCGGTGGCGATGCTGTCGTGGATCGTCCTGTCGATGGGGCTGCTGGCCGCGTGGGCGTTCGACGCGCCGAGCGGGCAGCTTCTGCTCCAGACGGGATGCGCGCTCCAGCTCGTGATGGGAGCGGTGATTCCGCTGTTCGCCACGGCGCGGCGGGTGAACAACTTCCGTGACAACCGGCGAGAGGCGCGGGCGGCGCAGTTGCCGTAGCGACGCGAGAGGAAGGGCCCCGGACCCGGGTGGGTTCGGGGCCCTTCCGTCTGCGCGCTCCCGGCGCCGGGGCGTGCCTCGCGGGGGCTCCGCCCCTCCCCCGGGGGGCCAGGGGGTGAGGGCGGAGGCCGGGGCGGCTCAGGCCAGGAAGTCCCGCGCGATGCGCTCGGCGACCCGCTCCAGGATCGGCCCGGCGTCGGCGATGCACTTCGCCACGTCCGGCTCGACGTCCGTCAGCGGGTACGCCCGCCGGATCCCGGCCCGCCCGAGCACCTCCGGCGCGAGGGCCAGCCGCCCGCACACGGCGACGACCTCCTTGCCCGCGGTGCGCGCGGCCGCCGCGACACCGGCGGGGGCCTTCCCGTGCAGGGTCTGCTCGTCCAGCGAGCCCTCCCCGGTGACCACGAGGTCCGCCCGCTCCAGCGCCGGCGCGAAGCCCAGCACGTCCAGCATCACCTCGATGCCGGGCCGGAACCGCGCCCCGAGCAGCAGCGCGCCGTAGCCGATGCCGCCCGCGGCGCCGGCGCCCGGCGAGGCGGCGTACTCGGCGGCCCGCTCCCCCACGGTCCCCTCCAGCACCTTGGCGAAGTGCGCGAGGGCCGCGTCCAGCGTCTCCACGTCCTCGGGCGAGGCGCCCTTCTGCGGGCCGTAGACGGCCGGGGCGCCCTTGGGGCCGGTCAGCGGGTTGTCGACGTCGCTCGCGAGCACCAGCTCGATCCCGGCGAGCCTCGGGTCCAGACCCGACAGGTCGGCCGAGGCCGCCTCGGCGAGCCCCCCGCCGCCCGGCGCGACCGGCTCCCCGTCGGCGCGCAGGAACCGCGCGCCCAACGCGGACAGCATCCCCGCGCCGCCGTCGGTGGTGGCGCTGCCGCCGACCCCGAACACGATCGTCCGCGCGCCCGCGTCCAGCGCGGCCCGCAGCAGCTCGCCCGAGCCGTACGTGGACGCGGTCAGCGGGGCGAGCACACCGGCGGGCAACCGCTGGAGCCCGCTCGCCTCGGCCATCTCCACGACCGCGGTGTCGCCGCGCAGCGCGTACGCCGCCGTCACCTCGTCGCCGAGGGGCCCGGCGACCCGCACCTCCCGGCGTTCGAACCCGGCCGCGACCGCCGCGGCCACGGTTCCGTCGCCGCCGTCGGCGACCGGAAGCGCCTCGACGGCGACGTCCGGCACGATGCGGCGCAGCCCGGCCGCGACCCGCTCGGCGACCTCGACGGCCGTCAGCGAACCCTTGAACTTGTCAGCGGCCACGAGGACCCGGCGGGCCCCGTCCACTGCAGCGTCAGCCACCTTGATCTCCCCTTGCTCTCCGAGCCTTGCGCACGTCAAGGCAGTCGCGCCGCTGCGACCATAACCGGAGCACGCCCTCCGCGTCATGCCCCTGCCCGCTCCGTGGAACGGCCGCCCGGCACGCTTAGGCTTCGGGGATGACGACGCACGACTACGCCACGTACATCGCCTCGCTGCCCCGCGTTCTGGCCGGTGCCGCCGCGCTCTTCCGTGACGCCGGCAACAATGTGCTGCTCGTGGAGCCGAACTACCGGGACGGCTGGACGCTGCCCGGCGGCACGATCGAGTCGGACGACGGCGAGACCCCGCGCCAGGGCGCCCGGCGCGAGACCCTGGAGGAGATCGGGCTGGACGTCCCGCTCGGCCGGCTGCTCGCGGTGGACTGGGTGCCGGGCGCCGGGCGGCCTCCGCTGGTGGCGTACGTCTACGACGGCGGGGTCCTGGACGAGGACGCGCTCAAGGCGATCCGCCTCCAGGAGGAGGAACTGCTGTCCTGGCGCCTGGTGTCGCGCGAGGACCTGGCCGGCCACCTCATCGGCGCCCTGCACGGCCGTGTCCTGGCCGCCCTCGACGCCCTGGCGGAGGACTCGGGCACCGCGGAGCTGGAGAACGGCGTCCGGGTCGACCGCTAGGGCGCGGTCCTCGCCGGGGCCTGGAACAGTGTCGCCTCCTCCGTCCCCCGTTCGTGGTCCAGCAGGCGCTTCTTGCGTTCCAGGCCGCCGCCGTAACCGGTCAGGCTGCCGCTCGCGCCGATGACGCGGTGGCAGGGGACGACGATGCCGATGGGATTGCGGCCGTTGGCGAGGCCGACGGCCCGGGAGGCGGTGGGGTTGCCGAGGGCCTCGGCGAGTTCGCCGTAGGTGCGGGTCTCGCCGTAGGGGATCTCGCGGAGCCGGCCCCAGACCGCGCGCTGGAACGGGGTCCCGGCGAGGCGCAGCGCCAGGGTGAAGTCCTTCAGGTCGCCGGCGAAGTAGGCCTCCAGTTGTTCCTCGGCCTCGGTGAAGGGGCGTGCGTCGCGCACGCCGAAGGTCTCCTCCGGCGGGCGGTGGCGCTGGCCGCTCATGTAGAGGCCGCACAGGACGCCGTCCTCGGCGACCAGGGTGAGGGGGCCGTACGGGCTGTCGGTCACGGTGTGCTGCTTCAGGGGTGCCACGGGTCCGTCCTTACACGGGCAGGAAGTTGATCGGGTGGCTGTCGGTCGCCCACAGGTACTGGACCGCGTACGCCCGCCAGGGCCGCCAGGCCGCCGCGCGCGCGGTGAGCGCCGCGGGGGTGGAGGGCAGGCCCAGGTCGCGGGCGGCGCGGCGGATACCGAGGTCGGTGGGGAGGAAGGCGTCGGGGTCGCCGAGGGCGCGCATGGCGATGACGTCGGCGGTCCAGGGGCCGAAGCCGGGGAGGGCGAGGAGGCGGGCGCGGGTGTCCGCCCAGTCGGTCTCGACCCCGAGGTTGAGTGAGCCGTCCGCGAGGTGCCTGACCAGCGTGGTGAAGGTCGTGCGGCGGGTGCGGGGCATCGCCAGGGTCTCCGGGTCCACCTCCGCGAGGGCGCCGGTCGCCGGGAAGAGGTGGGTGAGGCCGCCCTCCGGGTCCTCCACCGGGTCGCCGTGGGCCGTGACCAGCCGGGCCGCGTGGGTGCGGGCGGCGGCGGTGGAGACCTGCTGGCCGAGGACGGCCCGTACGGCGAACTCCGCCTCGTCGACCGTGCGCGGCACGCGGCGGCCCGGCGCCTTGTCGACCAGCGGGGCGAGCAGCGGGTCGGTGCGCAGCCGGTCGTCGATGGCCGTCGGGTCGGCGTCCAGGTCGAGCAGGCGTCGGCAGCGGCTGATGGCGACGGTCAGGTCGCGCAGGTCGGTGAGGGTCAGGCGGCAGGCGATGTGGCCGGGGGCCGGAGCGAGGGCGACGGTGCCGTGGCCGTACGGGAGACGGAGTGTGCGGCGGTAGGCGCCGTCCCGCCACTCCTCGACGCCGGGTACGGCGGTGGCGGCGAGGTGGCCGAAGAGGTTGTCGGGGTTGAGGGGGGCGCGGAAGGGGAGGCGGAGGGTCAGCGCGCCGCCGGGGGTCCGGGCGGCCGGGTCCGCGGGGGTGCGGCGGGCGCGCAGCTCGCTCGGGGCGAGCGCGAAGACCTCGCGGACGGTGTCGTTGAAGGTGCGTACGGAGGAGAAGCCGGCCGCGAAGGCGATGTCCGCCATCGGCAGCGGTGTCGTCTCGATGAGCAGGCGGGCGGTCTGGGCGCGCTGCGCGCGGGCGAGGGCGAGCGGGCCGGCGCCCAGCTCGGCGAGCAACTGGCGTTCGATCTGCCGGGTGCTGTAGCCGAGCCGGGCGGCGAGGCCCGGCACGCCCTCGCGGTCCACGACGCCGTCGGCGATCAGGCGCATGGCGCGGGCGGTGAGGTCGGCGCGCCGGTTCCACTCGGGTGAGCCGGGGCTGGTGTCGGGGCGGCAGCGCTTGCACGCCCGGAACCCGGCCTGCTGGCAGGCCGCCGCGCTCGGGTAGAAGGTCATGTTCGCCGGTTTGGGCGGGACCACGGGGCAGCTCGGCCGGCAGTAGATGCCGGTGGTCAGAACGGCGGTGAAGAACCAGCCGTCGAAGCGCGCGTCCTTGGACTGGACGGCGCGCACGCAGCGCTCGGTGTCGGTGTGCATCCCCATCGGCATGGGTCCAGGATGGTCCACCGCAGGCGCTGTGGCTGGCGAGAATCCGACATGGACCTCACGCTTCCTGGGCCCCGCCGGATCGCCACGCCGACTCGCGCAGCAGCCGCAGCCCGTTGAGGCCGACCAGCACGGTCGAGCCCTCGTGCCCGGCGACGCCGAGCGGCAGCGGGAGGTGTCCGATCAGGTCCCACAGGACGAGGCCGGTGATGCAGGTGCCCGCGATCACCAGGTTCTGGAGCACCAGCCGGCGCGCGCGCCGGGACAGCCGTACGACCGCGGGTACGGCCGTCAGCTCGTCGCGGACCACGACGGCGTCCGCGGTCTCCAGGGCGAGGTCGGAGCCGGCGCGGCCCATGGCGACGCCGGCGTGGGCGGCGGCGAGGGCGGGGGCGTCGTTGACGCCGTCGCCGACGAAGAGGACCTTGCGGCCGGCCCGCTCCATGCCGCGTACGGCCTCGACCTTGCCGTCGGGCAGCAGGTCCGCGCGGACGTCGGTGATGCCGGTCGCGTCGGCCACGCGGGCGGCGGCGGGGGCGTTGTCGCCGGTGAGCAGGGCGGGGGCGGTGCCGGTGAGGGCGGTGAGCGCGGCGGTGGCGGGGGCGGCGTCGGCGCGCAGGCGGTCGGTGAGGACGAGGGTGCCGAGCGGGGTGCCGTCGCGGGTGACCTGGACGGTGGTCGCGGCGCCCTCGGGCGTCCCGGCCCGGCCGACGTGCACCGTGCGTCCGTCGACGACCGCCGTGACGCCCCGGCCCGGCGTCGCGGTGAAGTCCTCGGCGGGCGCGACGGTGAGGCCGCGGGTGCGGGCGGCGGCGACGATCGCGCGGGCCAGCGGGTGCTCGCTGGGGTGCTCGGCCGCGGCGGCGAGGGCGAGGAGGCCGTCCTCGCCGAGGCCGGAGCCGGGCAGCGGGCGGACGGCGGTCACCTCGGGGGTGCCCTCGGTGAGGGTACCGGTCTTGTCGAGGGCGCAGGCGTCGATCTGACCGAGGCGTTCCATGGCGACCGCGGACTTCACGAGGACGCCGTGGCGGCCGGCGTTGGCGATGGCGGACAGCAGGGGCGGCATCGTCGCCAGGACGACCGCGCAGGGCGAGGCGACGATCATGAAGGTCATGGCGCGCAGCAGGGCGTCCGTGAGGTCGGCGCCAAAAGCGAGGGGGATGCCGAAGACCGCGAGGGTGGCGGCCACCACGCCGACCGCGTAGCGCTGCTCGATCTTCTCGATGAAGAGCTGGGTGGGCGCCTTGGTGCGGGACGCCTCCTCGACCAGGGTGACGATCCGGGCGATGACGGAGTCGGCGGGGTCGCGCCCCACGCGGACGCGCAGGGCGCCGGTGCCGTTGAGGGTGCCGGCGAAGACGTCGTCGCCGGGGGTCTTGAGCACCGGGAGGGACTCGCCGGTGATGGTGGCCTGGTCGACCTCGCCGGTGCCGTCGAGCACCGAGCCGTCGGCGCCGATCCGCTCCCCCGGCCTGACCAGGAGGACGTCGCCGACGGCGAGCTCGGCGGCCGGGACGGTCTCCTCGCGGCCGCCGGCGGTGAGCCGGGTCGCGGTGGCAGGCGCGAGGTCGAGCAGGCCGCGGACGGAGTCGGCGGTGCGGGCGGTGGCCAGGGCCTCCAGGGCGCCGGAGGTGGCGAAGATGACGATGAGCAGGGCGCCGTCGAGGACCTGCCCGATGGCCGCCGCGCCGAGCGCCGCGACGATCATCAGCAGGTCGACGTCCAGGGTCTTGTCGCGCAGGGCCCGCAGTCCCTCCAGCGCGGGCTCCCAGCCGCCGGCGGCGTAGGCGACCGCGTACAGCGGGCCGTACGTCCATGCGGGGGTGCCGCCGAGGTCCAGGGTGAGCGCGGCGAGGAAGGCGAGCAGCGACGCGAGGGCCCAGCGCGCCTCGGGCAGGGCGAGGACGCGGGTGCGGCGGGCGGGTGCCCGGCGGGTGGGCGCGGGGACGGGCGCGGGAGCGAGGGTCGTGGACACGCGGACACCATACAGGAACACATGAAGACTCATTCATTCTTTCATTCGTCCAGGCGTACGGGCGGCCTGCGTAAGATGACCGCATGGGTCACGGAGCCGCCACCACCGCGCAGGACGCAGCCGAGCGCGTGCGCCTGGACGCGGAGAACGTCGCCAAGGTCGCCACGACGCTCCAGGCCCTGTCCACGCCCTCCCGGCTGCTGATCCTCGCGCGGCTGCGCGAAGGGCCGCTGCCCGCCACCGAGTTGGCGGCGGAGGTCGGCATGGAGCAGTCGGCCTGCTCCCACCAGCTGCGACTGCTGCGGAATCTGGGGCTCGTCGTCGGTGAGCGGCGCGGCCGGTCGGTGGTCTACGCGCTGCACGACCACCACGTGGCCGAACTCCTCGACCAGGCGGTCTACCACGTGGAGCACCTGCGGCTGGGCATCAGCGACGCGGCCCGGTGAGGCGGCGCGGGCCGGTGAGCAGCCGGCCCATGGTCTCGGCGGCGCGTACGGCGGCGTCGGCGCAGCAGTTGTTGAACAGCACGTGCAACTCGTCCGCACGGGCGGCGGCCCGCCGCAGCCGGGGCACCCAGGCGGCGAGTTCCGGGGCGCGGTAGTCGTGCCGGAAGCGGTCCTCCTTGCCACCGCGTCCCCAGGAGCGGCTGCGTCCGTGGAAACGGACCACGGCGAGGGCGGGCCGGGTGACCGGCGCGATCGGCGGCAGGGCCCCGGGGACGTCCTGGGCCATGTCCGTGCCGACGGCCGAGGCGCCGAGCGCGGCCAGCAACGCGTGGGTGGCGTCCGCCCGTTCCGGCTCCCACCAGCCCGGATGCCGGAACTCCACGGCCAGCGGCCAGCCCTCGGTGCGCCGGGCGCACGCCTCCAGCTCCGCCTCGGCCGGCGCGCCGGGTGCGAACCACGGCGGGAACTGGAACAGGACGGTGCCGAGCCGCCCGGCCTCGCGCAGCGGCTCCACCGCCTCGGCGAACCTCCCCCACACCTCGTCCAGCAGGGCCTCGCTCGCCCTGCCGCGCCCGGACCCGGAGGGAACGGCCCCGCGCAGATCGGCGGGCAGGGCCTCCCGGCGCGTGGGGTGGCCGGTCAGCAGTGAGAACGCCTTGACGTCGAAGCGGAAACCCGGCGGTGTGCGCTCCACCCACAGCTCGCTGTTGCGCCGGCTCGGCAACGCGTAGTACCCGGCGTCGACTTCGACGACGGGCAGCCGCGAGGCGTAGTGCCGCAGCCGCCCCTCGGCGTCCCGTCGTCCCCGCGGATACCAGCCGCTCGCCACGAGCTGACGGTCCGTCCAGGAACACGCTCCGACCAGTACGTCACCCATGGGAGCCCGGGTTGCCCCGGACTCCCGGTTCATCCCCGGCTATTCGGTCGCCGTGGGCCGCCGTGACGCGGCCGTCGCCTCCTTCACGTCCGTCAGCGGGCGCAGCCGGTAGGTGTACGCGTAGTCCCGGTCGGCGAAGAGCTTGAACTCGTCGTGGGTGTGGGCGCCCCAGCTGTTGTCGCCGCCGACGCCCATCTGGCGGTGGTTCAGCCGCAGGACGACGGCGTCCCTGGGGGTGAGCTGGTAGTCGTGCCGCGCCCCGGCCGACAGGTCCTCCGGGGTGAAGTGGGAGGCGTTCACCTCCAGCAGGGGCTCGCCCGTGACGAGCAGGCCGGTCCCCCGGCCGTCGGTGAGGGCGGCCCAGCGGACGTCGGTCTTGTTGCCGTTCTCCTGGGGGCGGATGTAGGGCGTCCACTGCTCGGCGACGGTCCCGGAGTACAGGCCCACGTCCGTGCCGGTGTTGCGGTCCCAGTGGTTCTCCTCGGGGCCGCGCCCGTAGTAGTGCAGGCGGTCCAGGCCGCGCGGCAGGAACAGCATCGTCCCGACCTCGGGGATGTACGGCAGGGAGGCCGCTCCCGGGTGCAGGGTGTTGTCGACCTTGATCTCGCCGTTGCCGAACACCGTGCAGGTGGTGGTGTACGACGACTCGACCGTGGTCGGCAGCGTGCCGCTGACCTTGATCTCGACGGCGCGGTCGCCCAGGGCCCGCACGGCGACGTCCGTCACCCTGCGGCGGGCACCCGCGTCGCGCCAGGTCCGGTTGCGGGTGTGCTGGCCGTTGCCGTGGTCGTTGTCGGTGGGCGCCCGCCAGAAGTTGGGCACCGGACCGGAGGTGATCAGCTTCCTGCCCCGCACCTCGTACGAGGTGATGGTGCCGCTGCGCTTGTCGACGGTGACCGAGAAGTCCCGGCCCTCGACCGTGACCTCGCCCTCGCCGTCCCGGTGGCGCAGGGCCGGGACCCGGGACAGGGGCACGGGGGTCACGGCGGGCGCGTCCGAGTCGAGGGCGAGCTGCTGCCCGGCGACCTCGAAGCCCGCCTTCGCCCAGGGGGTGGCCTCCTTGGTGGTGAAGGAGAGCTGGAGGAAGTACTCCGTGCCGGGCTCCGGGCGTTCCGGCAGCCGTACCGGCACGGTGATGTCCTTCCGGGACAGCGGCTCCACGTCGAGCTGTTCCCGGGTGAGCCGGCCGCGCCGTACGGACCTGCCGTCGGCGACGAGTTCCCAGTGGCCGTCGAACTCGCGGAGGTTGGTGAACAGGTACTCGTTGACGAGGGTGACGGCGCCCGCGCCGCCGGACCGGCGCTCGGCGCCCACCGCCTGGTAGACGCGCTTGACCTCGGCGGCCTTGCCGGTGTGGCCGCGGTCGGCGAGGACGATGCCGTCGGCCACGAAGTTGCCGTCGTTGGGGTTGTCGCCCCAGTCGCCGCCGTACGCGAAGAAGGTCTTCTCCCCGGGCCGCCGCCGGTCGGCCCGGGCGGTCGCCGCGTCGAACCAGAACCGCACGCCGTCGTCGCCGGGACCCCGGTCCTCCCGGGCCAGTTCGGCGGCGCCGAGCGCACGGGCGTAGACACGGGCGCGGCGGACCGTGCCGCTGAACTCGCGCACCTGGTTGTCGGCGTCGGTGGCGAGGGACAGCGGGGCCGTGTTGCTCGTGGGCCGCCGGTCCGTGGTCCGGGTCGCCCGCACCACGCCGTCGACGTGGAGGGTGAGGGTGCCGGCGTCGGCGTCGAAGACGCCCGCGACGTGGTGCTCGCGGCCGGTCCAGTCCTGGGGCACGGTCCAGGTGGCGGTGATCCACTGGCCGCCGGAGTGGATGAAGAACTCCAGGGTGCGGTTGTTCTGCTTCAGGGCGTACTGGGTGTCGCCCTTGGCGATGATCGGCTGGTGGTACCCGGTCACGTGCGGGGTGACCCAGGCCTCCAGCGTCAGCGAGCCGGTGAGGTCGAGGCGGTCGTCGCGGGAGAAGACGGTGCCGCCGGACAGGCCCTTGCCGCGTTCGAAGGTGCCGGAGGCGGCGAGGATCTCCCCGCGCAGCCCGGCGGGGCCCTCCTCGGTCAGCAGGATGCGCGGCGGGACGGGCCAGGTCAGCGACTGGTCGACGAAGTCCCAGATCCAGCCGCCCTGGAGCACGTCGTGGCGGCGGACGAGGTCCCAGTACTTCTTGAGGTTGCCGTTGGAGTTCCCCATCGCGTGGGCGTACTCGATCATGACGTACGGCCGGGTGTCGGCGGTGTCCTTCGCCCGCTGCTCGACGCGCTGCGGGGTGTCGTACATCTCGGAGCGGATGTCGCTGATGCCGGGCCGGTCGTCGCCCTCGTACTGGATGACGCGGGTGGGGTCGTAGGAGCGGATCCAGTCGTGCATGGCGGTGAAGGTGCTGCCGCCGCCGGCCTCGTTGCCCAGCGACCAGATGACGACCGAGGCGTGGTTCTTGTCGCGGTGCACCATGTTCTGGGCGCGCGCCACGCAGGCGGCGGTCCACTCGGGGTGGTCGCCGGGGTACTCGCCGCGGATGCCGTGGGTCTCGAGGTTGGTCTCGTCGACGAGGTAGAGGCCGTACTCGTCGGCGAGTTCGTACCACAGCGGGTTGTTCGGGTAGTGCGAGGTGCGGACGCTGTTCATGTTCATCCGCTTGATGATCCCGATGTCCTCGGCCATGTCCTCGCGGGTGAGGGCGGTGCCGCGGTCCGGGTGCATCTCGTGGCGGTTGGTGCCGCGGAAGGAGACGGGCCTGCCGTTGATCCGCATCAGCCCGTCCTCGAGCGCGAACTCGCGGAAGCCCACCCGGTGGGACAGGGTCTCCGTCACTTTGCCGGACGGGTCCCGCAGCCGCAGTACGGCCGTGTAGAGGTTCGGGTGCTCCGCCGACCACAGCCTGGGCTTCGGCACGGCCTTCGCCGCCCGTACGGTGACGTCCTCGCCGGCGCGGACGGTGCCGATGTCGGCGGACTGCTCCAGCGGCCGGGACCAGACGGCGTGGCCGCGCGCGTCGTAGAGCTGGGTCTCGACCGTGTACCGTCCGGCGCCGCCGTCGCCGTACGCCCGGACGCTCGCGGTGACCGCGAGTTCCGCTGCGGTGTACGTGTCGTCCAGCGGGGTCTCCAGCTTGAAGTCGCGCAGGCGCACGGCCGGGGTGGAGTAGAGGTAGACCGAGCGGAAGATGCCGCTCAGCCGGATCATGTCCTGGTCCTCCAGCCAGTCGCCGTCGGAGTAGCGGTAGACCTCCACGGCGATCTGGTTGGTGCCCGGCCTGAGGCGGTCGGTGATGTCGTACTCGGAGGGCGTGTAGGAGTCCTCGTCGTAGCCGACGAGTTCGCCGTTGATCCACACGTAGTGCGCGGACTTGACGCCCTCGAAGTGGAGGAAGGTGCGGCGGCCCCGCCAGTCGCGCGGGACGGTGAAGGTGCGCCGGTACTGGCCGACCGGGTTGTAGCGGGTGGGGGCGGCGGGCGGCCGCGGTTCCTCGCCGAGGCCGTTGGCGCCCCAGTACGGGTAGGTGATGTTGAGGTAGACCGGGGCGTCGTGGCCGTGGAGCTGCCAGACGGACGGGACCGGGATGGTGTCCCAGTCGCTGTCGTCCACGTCGGTGCGGTGGAAGTCGGCGTCCCGGTCGTCGGGGCGGTCGGCGTGGGCGAACTTCCAGGTTCCGTCCAGGCTCATCCGGTACGGCGAGCGGGTGCGGTCGCCGGCGAGGGCCGCTCTCACGTCCGCGTACGGCATGAGCGTGGTGTGCGGCGGTTCGGTGCCGACCCGGAAGACGCCGAAGTCGTTCCACTCCGGAGGCTCGTCGGCCGCCGCCGGGCGGGCGGGCACGTGCGCCGCCGCGGGCGACGCGGAGAGGGCGAGGGCGCCGAGGACGGCGGCACCGCCCTCCAGGAGGCGGCGGCGGCTGACGAGCGGGCGGGGACGGGGGGCCGGGAGTCCGGCGGGTGACACGGGCGAGTGAGGCATGACCGTGGCCTTCCGTGGGCTTCGGGGGCGGCTCAACGCACGGTGCTGGCAGAGCAGTCGGCAGGGAGAAGGATCACAACTGCCGGTGACGCGACGACTGCTGAGTCAGGCACACCCTAGGACCCGAACACAAACGAATCAATTACCCCGTCGGACTTTGTGGGTTCCTGAGGAACCCGTGCGCGCTCAGGCCGGCTGCACGCCCGGCACGCCCGCCTCGATCACGAACGACTTGTCGGTGCGGACCGGGGCGCCGGGCCGGGTGACGTAGTCGACCACGCGGTAGTCGGCCGCATACCGCTCCCTGGTCACGGTGCAGCGGACGTAGCCGCGGCGGCTGCTGTAGTACTTGGTGTGCGGGTTCTCGTCCCAGTACACCCGGCCGGGGTCGTGGGTGGCCGACCCGTCGCCGCCCGAGGTGACCGACGTGGTGACGAACTCGCTGCCCAGCAGGCGGGTCTCGGGGCGCTCGAAGTCGCGGCGCAGGTCGTTGGTCCAGTTGTTGTGCACGTCGCCGGTGAGCACCACGAAGTTCTCGATGCGGCGCTCCTCGACATAGCCGAGCACCCGGTCGCGGGAGACGCGGTAGCCGTCCCAGCCGTCGTTGTAGCCCCCGTCGTCCGGCCCGGCGATCGCGTCCCAGTTGGCGAAGTAGATCTGCTGCGGGACCACGTTCCAGGCGGAGCGGGAGCGCGACAGACTGCGCTCCAGCCAGGCGTGCTGCTCGTCGCCGAGGATGGTGGCGCCGGGGTTCCACTGCTCGGGGCCGGAGACCTGCCACTTGTCGCCGTAGGGCTGGTCGGTGCGGTACTGGCGGGTGTCCAGCACGCTGAAGGTGGCCGTCGCCCCGTATTCCAGGCGCCGGTACAGGGGCAGCGCCGTGTCCACCGGCTTGCGGAAGCGGCGAAGCGGCATGTGCTCCCAGTACGCCTGGTACGCGGCCCTGCGGCGGGCGGCGAAGCGGGCGGTGGTGTCGTTGCCCTGGCCGGGGTCGCGGTTCTCGGGGGTGAGGCCCGCGTAGTTGTTGTCGGTCTCGTGGTCGTCCCAGGTGACGACGAACGGCGCGGTCGCGTGCAGCAGCCGCAGGTCCGGGTCGGTCTTGTACTGGGCGTGGCGCTGCCGGTACTCGTCCAGGGTGTTCATCTCGTCGCCGGCGTGGGTGCGGACCTTGCCGTTGACCCCGGCCGCGTACTCGTACAGGTAGTCCCCCAGGTGGAAGACCACGTCCGGACGCTCCTCCGCCATGTGCCGGTACGCCGTGAAGTACCCCTGCTCCCAGTTGGCGCAGGAGGCGAAGGCGAACTCGACGGCGGGCGCGGTGCCCGGCGCCGGGGCGGTGCGGGTGCGGCCCACCGGGGAGAGGGCGTCGCCCGCCCGGAACCGGTAGTAGTACTCGTGGTGCGGGCTCAGGCCCCGCGCGTCCGCGTGGACCGTGTGCGCCTCCTCGGGCCGGGCGAGTTCGACACCGCGCCGGACGACCTTCCGGAACCGCGCGTCGAGGGCGACCTCCCAGTGCACGGGGACGGGACGGCGGGGCATGCCGCCGCCGGGTTCGAGGGGCTCGGGGGCGAGGCGGGTCCACAGCACCACGGCGTCGGGCAGCGGGTCGCCGGACGCGACGCCGAGCCGGAACGGGTCGGCCGGGACGCGTACCGGGGCGGCGGCGACGGGCGCGGCGCCGGTGCCGAGCAGCACCGCACCGGTGCCGGCGGCGCCCGCGAGCCCGAGGAAGCCTCGTCTGCGCAGGGCGCCGTGGGAGGTGCCGGAGCGGTCCGTGCTGATGCGCGGCGGGGTCATCGAACCTCCAGGAGACGGATGGCCGGACGACACCCAGGCAACGGGGGCCGGATGAACCCCCGCCGCTCGGCCCGTGGACCGCGCTTGACCGTTACATGTCGAGCTGGGCGGGTCGCAGGCCGTCCCACTGGACGGTCCGGTCGCACCAGCGGTCGAGAAGCGTGCGGTCGTGACCGACGGCCAGCAGCCCGGCGCCGGTCGCGGCCCTGTACTCCTCTACCACGGCGACGAGCGCGGCGGTGGTGGACGCGTCGAGCATCGCGGTCATCTCGTCGCAGACCAGCCAGCGCGGGCGCAGGACGAGGGCGCGGGCGAGGCAGGCCCGCTGCAACTGGCCGTCGCTGACCTCGTGGGGGCGCCGCCCGAGCAGATCCGCGGTCAGGCCCACGGTGGCGGACAGTTCGGCGACCCGCCCGGGGACCTCCTCGCGGCGGCCGGTGGCGCGCAGCGGCTCGGCGATCAGGTCGGCGAGCCGCATCCGGGGATCTGCGGAGAGCCGGGCCTGCTGGAAGACGACGCCGAAGGCGGTGCGCTGCGCACGGGGTGCCCGGTGGCGCCAGCGGCGCACCGGTTCGCCGTCGAGCAGCAGGGTGCCGGAGTCGGGGCGGTGCAGCAGGGCCGCGACGCGGGCGAGGGTGGACTTGCCGCAGCCGCTGGGGCCGAGCAGCCCGACGGCCTCCCCCGGCCGGATCGTCAGGGAGACGTCGCGGACGACGGGTGCCTGGCCGGCGTATCCGGCGGTCACGGCGCGCAGTTCAAGCACGGTCGGCGGCCTCCGTCAGGGCGGCGTGCGGGTGGTGGCAGGCGACGGTCGCGGTGAGCGCCGGGAGGGTGGCGCAGACGTCGGTCGCCCGGTCGCAGCGGGCGGCGAAGGCGCAGCCGCCGGGGAGGTCGCCGAGTTCGGGCGGCAGCCCGGGTATCGGGGTGAAGGACCGGTCGGGCAGCGCTTCGAGCAGGCCCCGGCTGTAGGGGTGGCGGGGGCCGGGGGTGCCGAAGAAGGCGGCGGCGTCGGCGAGTTCGACGATGCGGCCGGCGTACATGACGGCGATCCGGTCGGCGATGCGTTCGGCCGCCGTGAGGTCGTGCGTGATCATCAGCAGCGCCCGGTCGCCGTCCTCCCCGTGGTCGACATGCCGCCGCAGCTCGTCGACGGTGCGGTCCACCAGGTCGCGGTCGAGTCCGGTGGTCGGCTCGTCGGCGAGCAGCAGCGGGGCCTCGCCGACGAGGGCTAGGGCGGTGGCGGCGCGCTGGGCGAGACCGCCGGAGAGTTCGTGCGGGTGGTGGTCGAGGTGACCTGCGGGGAAGGCGGCGCGTTCGGCGGCGGCCTCGGCGGCGGCGCGCAGCGCCGCGCGGCCCCGGACCGGCGTGAGCTGGGCGACCGTCTCCTCCAGTTGCGAGCGGACGGTGCGCACCGGGGTGAGGTGCGCGGCGGGGCTCTGCGGGACGAGGCCGATCAGCCGGCCCCGCACGGTGCGGGCGAGGGTCCGTTCGTCGGCGGCGAGCAGGTCGAGGTCGCCGAGCAGCGCGCTGCCTGCGGTCTGCGCGTTGCCCGGGAGCAGGCCGAGGAGCGCCGAGGCGAGCACGGACTTGCCGCAGCCGCTCTCGCCGATCAGCGCGAGGCACTCGCCGGGCGCCACGTCGAAGTCCGCGTCGGTGACGGCGGCGACGCGCCGCCCGCCCGGCATGAGGAAGCGCACCGACAGTCCGCGTACCGACAGGACGGGGGCTCGGTCGCTCACAGCATCAGCTCCGATCGGCGCCGGGGGTTGATCCGCTCCCGCCAGGCTCCGGCGAGGCCGGCCACGGCGAGGGTGGGGACGATGAGGAACAGGCCGGGGAAGAGGGTCGGCCACCACTGTCCGGCGAGCAGCGAACCCCGGGCGCCCTGGATGAGGTTGCCGAGGCTGGCGGTGTGGGTGGGCAGCCCGAGCCCGAGGAAGGACAGCGCCGACTCGTGCCACATGGCGTGCGGCACCATCAGCACGGCGGCCAGCGCGGCCTGCGGCAGCACGCCGGGCAGCAGGTGCCGTACGGCCACCCGCCATCGGGAGGCGCCGCCGGAGACCGCCGCGTCGATGTGCGGGCGCGAGCGCAGGGACAGCACCTCGGCGCGGACGATGCGCGCGGTCGACAGCCAGTGGGTGAGCGCGACCGAGACCACGACCGGCCACACGCCCGGCCGGAACATGGCGACGACGAAGATGCCGAGCAGCAGGTGCGGCACGGAGGAGAGCGCGTCGACCACGCGCATGACGAGCCGGTCGGCCCAGCCTCCCAGCGCCCCGGCGGCGGCTCCCACGGCGGTGCCGACGACGGTCGCCGTCAGCGCCGCGGCCACCCCGACCAGCAGGGAGACGCGCAGTCCGTACACGCAGCGCAGCAGCAGGTCGCGGCCCACGTCGTCGGTACCGAAGGGGTGCTCCCGGCTCGGCGGCCGCAGTTTGGCGGCCAGGTCGACGGCCTGCTGGTCGAGCTGGACCAGCGGCGGCACCAGCAGCACGGCGAGGACGGTCACGGTGAGGATCGCGGCCGAGGTGCGCAGGCGCAGGGTCCGGGTGGAGCGGCGGGCGGTGCCGTGGGAGCGCCACACGGCGGGGGGCCGCTCCGTCTTGTGGGTGGCGGTGTCAGCCATGGAGGTCACATCTCATCGAGCTTCACCCTCGGGTCGAACAGTCCGTAGAGCAGGTCCGCGAGCAGGTTTCCGGCGAGGACGGCGGCGGTGGCGAGCGTGGTCAGGGCCGCCAGCAGCGGGAAGTCGACGGCGGTGGCCGCCTCGACGGTGGCCGCGGCGATGCCGGGCCAGCTGAAGACGGTCTCCACCAGCAGGGCTCCGGTGATGAGTTCGGGCACGCGCGAGCCGATCAGGGTGAGCACCGGCAGCAGTCCGGAGCGCAGCGCGTGGCCGAGCAGGACGGTCCTCTCGCCGATGCCGCGGGCACGGGCGCCGCGCACCGGGTCCTCGGCCAGCGCGTCGCCGACGCCCTGGCGCACGTAGAGGGTGAACCAGGGCAGTTGGGAGACGGCCAGCACGCCCGCGGGCAGCACGAGGTGGCTCGTGACCTGTCCCGCCGTGACCCGTTCGCTGGCGGTGTCGGTGAGACCGCCGGCCGGCAGGACGTCCCACTGGAGGGCGAACAGCCAGACGGCGAGGAGCGCGATCCAGAAGACCGGCGCCGCCTCCAGGCAGTAGGCGAGCGAGGTGACGGCCCGGTCGAGCGGGGAACCGGGGCGGCGGGCGGCGAGCACGCCGAGCAGCGTGCCCGCCAGGACGGCGGCGGTGAACGCGACGGCGCACAGCAGCGCGGACCAGCCGAGGCGTTCACCGATGACCTCGGCCACCGGCTGCCGCATCACGGAGGAGTCGCCGAAGTCACCCGTGACCGCGGAGGTCAGCCAGTGCCACCAGCGCGCGACGAAGGACTGGTCGACGCCGAGGTTGTCCCGCAGCCGGTCCAGGGTCTCCTGGTCGGCGCCGAGGGCGGCCGTGCCGGCGTACGCCTTGACGGGGTCGAAGGGGGAGGCGGCGGCGACCGCGAAGACACCGAAGGTGACGACGAGGACGACGGGGACGGCGAACAGGGCCCGGCGTCCCGCAAGTCGTGCCATCGCTCCCCAGGGCACGGGGCTCATGCGGCGGTCACTTCTTCGGCCGCCAGTCCTCGATGTTCCACCACGGGCCGCTGGCGAAGCCGTGCTCGTGCGGCTCGAGCTGGGTGGTCAGTCCGTCCCAGCGGTCGGCGAGCACGTAGAGGTGGTCGATGTGGGTGAGGAAGGTGTAGCCGGGGTCGGTGACGAGCGCCCGCTGGATCTGCGCGTAGGCGGCGCCGCGCGCCTTGGCGTCCTGGCTGCGGCGGCCGGTGTCGAGGGCCTTGTCCACCGCCGGGTTGTCGTATCCGGCCATGTTGTTGAAGCCGTCGCCCGCGAGGGAGGAGTGGAGCAGGGTGTAGAGACCGAAGTCCGGGTCGCCGACGCTGCCGAGGCCGGCGAGGACGGCGCTGGTCGCCATCCGCGGTTCGATGACCTCCCAGGTGGCGCTCTCCACCTCGACGTCGATGCCGGCCTTCTTGGCGTCGGAGGCGTAGGCGAGCGCGTGGTCCTGGCGCACCTTGTCGCCGGAGGGGTAGTACAGGGTGAAGGCGGCGCGCTGTCCGCCCTTGGCGCGGATGCCGCCGGAGCCGGTCTTCCAGCCGGCCTCGTCCAGGATCCGCCGGGCCTCGGCGAGGTCGTGGGGGCGCTCGATGTCGCGCGCGTACCAGGGGTCGTCCACGGGCAGCGGCCCGTAGGCCGGCCGGCCCGCGCCGTCCAGGATCTTGTCGACCATGGCCCGGCGGTCCACGGCGGCGTCGAGGGCCTGCCGGATCGCGCGGTCGCCGGTGACCTTGTGGGCGGTGGGCAGGGTGACGGCGCGGAAGTCGTAGGACTTCGCCTCGTAGGTGCGCTTGGCCTTGTCGTTCTCGAAGGTGGCGGCGAGGTTGGGCGGCAGCACGGCGCCGTCGAGGTCGCCGGAGCGCAGCCGGGTGGCGCGTACGTCGTCGTCGGCGATGATCGCCATGGTGAAGGACTTCACCGCGGGCTCGCCGCCCCAGTAATGGGGGTTGGCCTTGAAGGTGAGCTTCTCGCCCTTGCGCCAGTCGGTGAGCACGTACGGGCCGGTGCCGACGGGCCTGGTGTTGAACTCGCCGGTGTTCGGGTCCTGCCCGCCCGCGACGTGCTCGGGGACGATGGGCAGCACCGTGCGCGCGGCGAAGGGCGCGTAAGGGTACTTGAGGGTGAAGACGACGGTGTCGTCGCCGTCGGCCCGGACGTCCTTGACGGCGTCCAGTTCGCTGCGCGCGGTGTTGTTGGTCCGGGCGTCCAGGACGGTGCGGTAGGTGTAGACCACGTCGTCGGCCGTGAGGGGCTCGCCGTCGCTGAACTTCACGCCGTCGCGCAGTCGGAAGGTGTACGTCCGTCCGCCGTCGCCGACCTCGGGCAGGGCGCCGGCCAGGGCGGGCTTCAGCTTCAGGTCGGCGTCGCGGGCGAGCAGCCCGTCGAAGATCTTGGAGTTGCCGTCCTTGCCGTAGCCGAGGAGCGGGCTGAGGGTGTCCGGTTCGGAGGCCACCGCGATCACGACGGAGTCGGCCGCCCCGGCGTCGTCGCCCGTTCCGCCGCCCGGTGCGGAACAGGCGGTGACGCCTGCGGTGAACGCGGCCACCGCGGCGGCACTTCGTATCCGACGGGTCGTCATCTCTCCCCCACGCTTGTTGTCGATGCACGGTTATTGCACATCATTCGCAAGAGAAGCGTCAAGCCAGGTGGGGAGGCACCCTCGGGGAGACGGCGTCGTGCGGGTCCGGGACGCTCAGCGGATCTGTGCGGCGAACGCCTCGTACGCCCGGTCGTCGAACAGGACGAACCTCACCTCTTCGACGGCGGTCGGCCTGGCGCGTACGGCCTCCACCGCGATGCGGGCCGCGTCGTCCACGGGCCAGCGGTAGACACCGGTGGAGACGGCCGGGAACGCCACCGTGCGGGCGCCGAGTTCGTCGGCGACCCGCAGGGACTCGCGGTAGCAGGAGGCGAGGAGGCCGGAACGGTCCTCGGTGGCCGACCAGACCGGGCCCACCGTGTGGATCACCCAGCGCGCGTCCAGGTCGCCCGCGGTGGTGGCGACCGCCCGGCCGGTGGGCAGGCCCTTGCCGTGGTGTCCCGCGCGCAGTTCGCGGCAGGCCGCCAGGATCGCGGGGCCGCCGCGCCGGTGGATGGCGCCGTCGACGCCGCCTCCTCCGAGCAGGGAGGAGTTGGCGGCGTTGACGATCGCGTCGGCGCTCTCGCGGGTGATGTCTCCCTTGACCAGGGTGAGGGTGGTCATGTCTGCCTCAGTCTCCGCCAGACGGCCTTGGCCGCGTTGTGTCCGGACATGCCGTGCACGCCGGGGCCCGGCGGGGTGGCCGACGAGCAGATGAAGACGGCCGGGTGCGGGGTGGCGTACGGGAACAGGGACAGCTTGGGGCGCAGCAGGAGCTGGAGCCCGGAGACCGCGCCGGAGGCGATGTCGCCGCCGACGTAGTTCGCGTTGCGGGCGGCGATCTCGGGCGGTCCGGCGGTCGCGCGGGCGAGCACGCGGTCGCGGAACCCGGGGGCGAACCGCTCCAGTTGGCGTTCGACGGCGTCGGTGAGGTCGCCGGTCCACCCGTTGGGGACGTGCCCGTACGCCCAGAACACCTGCTTGCCGGCCGGGGCGCGGGTGGGGTCGGCGACACCGGGCTGCACGGTGATGAGGAAGGGCCGGTCGGGCGCGCGGTCCGTGCGGGAGGCGGCGTGCAGGGCGGCGCCGATCTCCGCGCTGTCGGCGCCGATCTGCACGGTGCCGGCGGTGCGCGGCTCCTCGGCCGTCCACGGGACCGGACCGTCCAGCGCGTAGTCGATCTTGAAGACGCCGGGGCCGTAGCGGTAGCGCTCGTAGTGGTTGCCGAGGCCGGCGATGCGGGCCAGGGCGGTGGGCGAGGTGTCGAAGACGTACGCGCGCGCCGGCGGCAGGTCGTCGAGGCGCTTGACCTCGTAGTCGGTGTGGATCGTGCCGCCGAGGTCGGCGAGGTGGGCGGCGAGGGCGTCGGAGATGGCCTGGGAGCCGCCGCGGGCCACGGGCCAGCCGCGGGCGTGGGCGGCGAGGGCGAAGACCAGGCCGACGGCGCCGGTCGCGAAGCCGCCGAGGGGGGCCATGACGTGCGCGACGAGGCCCGCGAAGAGCGTCCTCGCCTTCTCGTCGGCGAAGCGGCGCATCAGCCACGTCGACGGGGGCAGCCCGACCAGGCCGAACCGGGCGAGCGTGACCGGGTCGCGGGGCAGGGCGGTGGCCGGCAGGGACATGAAGTCGCGGGCCAGCGTGTCCCAGCGGTGCAGGAAGGGCTCGACCAGTCTGCGGTAGGCGCCCGCGTCGCGCGGCCCGAAGGAGGCGGCGGTCTCCCCGACGGAGCGGGACAGCACGGCGGCCGAACCGTCGGGGAACGGATGCGCCATGGGCAGGGCGGGGTGCAGCCACCGCAGGCCGTACCGCTCCAGGGGCAGGGCGCGGAACGCGGGTGAGTTGACGGCGAGCGGGTGCGCGGCCGAGCACGGGTCGTGCCGGAAGCCGGGGAGGGTCAGCTCCTCGGTGCGGGCACCGCCGCCGACGGTGTCCCGGGCTTCGAAGAGGGCGACCGAGAATCCGCGGCGGGCCAGCTCGACGGCAGCCGTCAGTCCGTTCGGCCCCGCACCCACCACGACCGCATCGAGCATCGACGGCACCTTCGGACTCCTTCGTCAGCCGATGGCCACTCGGGATCAGGATAGGCCGGGGCACCGACGGCGCCGCTGCTCGGGGGCGGGTCCGGGACGGGGGGCGGCCGAGCGCCCGCGGGTCAGGCGGCCTCTCCCGCGAGCAGTGCCGCGATCCGCCTGGCCGTGGCCGCGTCGCGGGCCGCGGTGAACGGGAGGTCGTTGTCACCCGTGATCCGGAAGGGCTCCCCCGAGCGGGTCAGATGGGCGCCGCCCGCCTCCTCCACCAGCAGGATGCCCGCCGCGTGGTCCCAGGCCGCCTCCCAGGAGAAGGCGGTGGCGTCGAGGTCGCCGCGCGCCACGGCCAGGTACTCGAGGCCCGCCGAGCCGCAGGGACGGGGCGCCACCCCCGGGGTGCGCAGGGTGAGCAGGGAGCGCTTCTGCTCGTCGGTCGTGTAGTCGGGATGGGAGGTGGCGACCCGCAGGTCGCGCCCGGGCTCGGGCGGCCCGGCGTACAGCCGCCCGCCGTCCAGGAAGGCGCCCCGGCCCCGTATCGCCGTGGCGCATTCGTCGCGGGCGGGCGCGTAGGTCCAGGAGGCCCGCAGGACTCCGTGGTGGGCGAGGGCGACCAGGGTGCAGAAGCCCGGGTCGCCGTGCACGAACTGCCGTGTGCCGTCGACGGGATCGACGATCCACACCGGCGCCTCGCCGCGTATCGCCTCGTACGACGCCGGGTTGGCGTGCACCGCCTCCTCGCCGACGACCACCGAGCCGGGCAGCAGGGCCACCAGGGCCTCGGTGAGGAACTGCTCGGCCTTGCGGTCGGCGTCCGTCACCAGGTCGTGCGGGCCGGACTTCTGGTCGACCTCGTGTGCCGCGAGCCGGCGCCAGCGCGGCATGATCTCCTGGGCGGCCGCCTTGCGCACGGCCTCTTCCACCTCGTCGGCACGCCGGGTCAGAAACTCGTCGATGGTTTCGCTGTCCTCGATCATTACTCCATGAGAACACGTGGCACTGACACACCCCGCCCGGGTGGTGGACCTCCGGTGGAATCCGCGTGAACAGGCGGTTCCGCGCTCAGCGCCCCACCGCGTACCCCTGCATTCCGCGCGGGTTCGCCGCCGCGGACAGCACCCCCGTCTCCGGGTCCCGGGCGACGGCGCACAGCCGCCCCTCCGACCAGGGACCGCCCACGGTGACGTCGTGCCCGCGGCGCCGCAGCTCCTGGACGGTCGCCGCGGGCATCCGCGACTCCACGGTGACGCTGCCCGCCCTCATGCCGCGCGGGAAGAACGAGCCGGGGAAGCCGTCGTTGTGCCAGTTGGGGGCGTCGATCGCGCCCTGCAGGTCGAGCCCGCCGCGCACGCGCGGGCGCAGCGCGACCGCCAGGAAGAAGTGCAGTTGCCACTGGTCCTGCTGATCGCCGCCGGGCGTGCCGAACGCCATGACGGGCGCGCCGTCGCGCAGGGCGAGGGAGGGGGTCAGGGTGGTGCGCGGGCGGCGGCCCGGGGTGAGCGAGTTCGGCAGGCCCTCCTCCAGCCAGGTCATCTGCAGCCGGGTGCCGAGCGGGAAGCCCAGTTCGGGCACCACGGGGTTGGACTGGAGCCAGCCTCCGCTGGGCGTGGCCGAGACCATGTTGCCCCAGCGGTCCACGACGTCCAGGTGGCAGGTGTCGCCGCGGGTGGTGCCGTCGGCGCCGACGTCCGGCTCGCCGGGCACCGGGGAGGACGGGCTCTTGGCGACGGTCGGCTCACCGACGCCGAGGGCGTCGAGGCCCTCTCCCTCGACGGCCGCCACGCGCGCGTGGGCGCTGAGCCGTGGGGTGCGCCCGCCCGGGGCACCGGGGCGCAGGTCGAAGGACGCCTTCTCCCCCACGAGCGCGCGCCGCGCCTCGTTGTAGCCGGGTGACAGCAGGTCGTCGAGCGGCACGCCGTCCGGGCCTGCGGCGTCCCCGTACCAGGCCTCCCGGTCGGCCATGGCCAGCTTGCAGCCCTCGATCAGCAGGTGGACGTAGTCGCCGGAGCCGTGGCGGGGCAGTTCGGGCGGGAGCAGCGCCAGTTGCTGGAGCAGCACGGGGCCCTGGCTCCAGGGACCGGCCTTGCACACGGTCCAGCCGTTCCAGTCGTACGTCGCCGGGGCCTCGTAGGCGGCGGACCAGCCGGCGAGGTCGGCGGCGGTGAGGGCGCCGGTGTGGCGCCGGCCGCTGGTGTCCATGGTGGGCCGTCCGGCCTGGCGTACCAGCGCCTCGGCGACGAAGCCGGTGCGCCAGACCTCGCGGGCCGCGTCGATCTCCGCCTCCCGGCCGCCCGCTCCGGCCGCCTCGGCGAGCAGCCGTCTCCAGGTGGCGGCGAGGGCGGGGTTGCGGAAGGGCTCACCGGGGCGGGGCGGGCGTCCGCCGGGCAGGTAGACCTCGGCCGAGGAGGTCCACTCGGTCTCGAACAGCTCCCGGACGGTCTCGACGGTCTGTGTGACGCGCTCCACGGGAGGGTGCCCGTGCTCGGCGTAGCCGACGGCGTACTTCAGCACGTCGGCCAGGGGCTTGGTGCCGTGGTCGCGCAGCAGGAGCATCCAGGCGTCGAAGGCGCCGGGCACCGCGGCGGCGAGCGGTCCGGTGCCGGGGACGAGTGCGAGGCCGAGACCCCGGTAGTGCGCGACGTCGGCGCCGGCCGGTGCGACGCCCTGCCCGCAGAGCACGCGCACCTCGCCGCCCGCCGGGGCGAGCAGGATCGGCACCTCTCCGGCGGGCCCGTTGAGGTGCGGCTCGACGACGTGCAGCACGAACGCGCCGGCCACGGCGGCGTCGAAGGCGTTGCCCCCGTCCTCCAGCACCGCCATCGCCGACTGCGAGGCGAGCCAGTGGGTGGAGGACACCATCCCGAAGGTGCCCTGCAGGGTGGGTCGAGCGGTGAACTGCATCTGTCACCTCGATGTCCGCGGGTCTGTGCCGACCGCATGCTCGCACGGGCGGCCGACCGTGCGGGCGGCGAACGGCGGCCCCGGGCCGCACGCACCAGCGACGGCACACCCGCGGTGCGCGGCGATACCACCGGTGCGCCTTGGGAACACAGGCGAGAGCGGGACTGTTGCCTGTGATGTCTAGGCATTGGAGGGCGGATCAGTGCACGGTGAGTACAAGGTTCCCGGCGGCAAGCTCGTCGTCGTGGACGTGGAGGCCGAGGGCGGTGCGCTGCGGCACGTGCGCGTGGCCGGCGACTTCTTCCTGGAGCCCGACGAGGCGCTGGACGCCGTGAACCGCGCGCTGGAGGGCGCCCCGGCCGACACCGACGCGGCGGGTCTGGCGGCGCGGATCGACGCGGCCCTGCCCGAGGGCACCGTGATGTACGGGCTGACCTCGGAGGGCGTCGCGATCGCCGTGCGCCGCGCCCTCGCGCACGCCACGGACTGGACGGACTACGACTGGCAGCTCATCCACGAAGGCCCGCAGTCCCCCGCACTGCACATGGCCCTGGACGAGGTGCTGACGGCCGAGGTCGCCGCGGGCCGGCGGCCGCCGACGCTGCGCGTGTGGGAGTGGGGCGCCCCCGCGGTGATCATCGGCAGTTTCCAGTCCCTGCGCAACGAGGTGGACGCCGCCGCCGCCGAGCGCCACGGCGTCGAGGTGGTGCGGCGGATCTCCGGCGGCGGCGCCATGTTCGTCGAGCCCGGCAACACCATCACCTACTCGCTGTCGGTGCCGGAGGCGCTGGTGCAGGGCCTGTCCTTCCAGGACAGCTACGCCTACCTCGACGACTGGGTGCTCGGCGCCCTCGGGGACATGGGCATCCGCGCCTGGTACCAGCCGCTGAACGACATCGCCACCGACCAGGGCAAGATCGCGGGCGCCGCCCAGAAGCGGATCGTGGGACACGGCGGCGGCTCCGGCGCGGTGCTGCACCACGTGACCATGTCGTACGACATCGACGCCGACAAGATGCTCGAGGTGCTGCGCATCGGACGCGAGAAGCTCAGCGACAAGGGCATCAAGAGCGCGAAGAAGCGGGTGGACCCGCTGCGCCGCCAGACCGGACTGGCCCGCGAGGCCGTGATCGACCGCATGATCACGTCCTTCGACGCCCGCTACGGTCTCACCCGCGGCAAGGTCACCGACGACGAACTGGACCGCGCGCGGGAACTGGCCCGCACGAAGTTCTCCGCGCCGCGGTGGACGGCCCGGGTGCCGTGACCGTCCGCGGCGGCCCGGCCGGCGAGGCTCAGGAACCCCCGCCCGGCCGGGCCGCCCGCGTCACACGAGGGCTTCCTCGTCTCCGCTTGCCGCCAGCACCGCGCGCTCGCTCGCCTCCACCTCGTACCGCGCGTCCGGGTCGCCCCCGCGGGCGCGCACCGCGCCGCGGACCAGGGCGAGGTAGAAGAGGGCGGGCGCGCAGGGCGTCCACACCTCCTCCGGCTGGTCGCGCACGAAGCGCAGGACCGTCTCCGGGTCCGCGTCCACGAAGGCGTGGCCGTCGTGCTCCCACTTGTCCTCCACGCCCCGGCTCCAGCGCACCCGCAGGTCCTCTTCGGACAGGTCGGTGAGCACCGCCCGGAAGAACGCGGCCCACTGGTTGTTGCGCACGTCGAGCCCGAAGCCGAGCAGTTCGAGGTCGACCTCGTCCGATTCCAGGACGGCCAGCTCCTCCCGCAGCGCCCGGCGGGCGGCGGCGTGCAGGCTGACCCGCCCGTCGGGCGAGAGGTCGTGGTTGCGGGCCAGTCCCTCGTTGGCGGAGGAGTTCCACTTGGCCTTGTTCGGACCCGCGACCCGGGCGCTGCGCCGGGAGAACAGCATCTTGCGGTCCTTGCCGGTCTCGACCGCGACGTTGACGCCGAAACTGCAGAACATGAACGGCGGCACGTCGAGGAGGTCCTTGCCCTCCAGGTACTGCTGACGCAGGGTCAGGCCGTTCTTCTGCCGCCGGTCGAGGTTGATCGACGTGGCGAGGAAGTCGTAGTAGTCGGCGTCGCACAGCGTGAGGGTGGCGACCGGGTCCTCGCTCGTGTGGGTGCGGGAGACGACCAGCCGCCGCACGGCGAACCGCGGATTGTTCCAGCGGTGCGGTTCCCCCGCGGCTTCCTTGCGGTTCTCCTCCGCCTCGATCTCGCGCCGCCACTCGCCCACCTCCTCGGGCAGTTCGACCCGCTCGGGCACGTACTTCACCCGCATGTTCCCCTCGCTGACGGGACGGGTCCCGTCACCTTCGAAGACATGGCAGTCGGTCTGCCGCCCGACCACGGTGAACCGGTCCCTGAGGGTCATCAACCCGCCCTTTCCGAGGTTGTGTTGAGCAATCCGGTGACATGCGTCACGGGGATCGATCAGTATAGGGGCGGGAGGGACGACAGGGGTGTCTGCCGACTTCGAGATCAGACGGGACGAGCTCCGGTCGACCGGGCTGGCCGGCACGGTGGCCATCGCCGAGTACGGCGAGCGCGGCGGACTGCGCGACCGCAAGCACGTCCTGCGGGCCCGCGCCCGCTTCGCGGAACTGTGCGACCGGCTCGGCTTCGGCCGGGTGGAGAACCTGGAGGGCGACGGCACGCTGGAGAGCGTGGACGAAGGCCTGAGGCGGTTCGTCTCCGCCGACGCCGAGCGGAAGATCCTGTACTGGACCGGCCACGGCCATGCCACGGAGCACGACGCCTACGTACTGGCCTGCCGCGGCAGTTACGAACCCGGCCGGCCGCATCCGGTCGCCGCCCGGGCCATGCCGTTCACCCGTCTCCTGGACCGCCTGTCGGGCGTGCGGAACTCCGAGCTGCTCGTGATCGTGGACGCCTGCGAGTCGCAGCACGCCCTGAACGGGACCCGTTGGCTCCACGAGGCGCTGCGGCGCCACCGCGACGCCGGGGACACGACCGACGGGTTCGTGGTCCTGGCCACCGCGGGCGCCGACCGCCCGGTGGAGGAGAGCCTGTGGGTGGACTGGCTCCAGGAGACCCTCGCCGACCGGGACCTCGAACTGGACGGCACGGTCCGCCCGTTCGAGCCGACGGCCCCGTTCCTGCTGGTGCCGGACCTGCTGGAGGCCCTGGACCGGCGCGCTCTCGCGGCCGGTTACGAGGACGCCGCGCTGCGCCCCGCGTTCGCCGAGGTCCGCTCCCTGAGCCGCAGGTTCCTGCACAACCCGCACTACGACTCCACCGACGCCGTCTACCGCCCCGCCGTCCTGCCCCCCGAGCAGGAACCGTGGGTCACCCCCGACCGGTTCGGTCCGGTCAACGACGCCCTGCGGCCTCAGCACTTCTCCGGCCGGGTCCGCCCCCTCGGCCGGCTCGTGACCTGGACCGCCACGCAGAGCCGGGGAATGCTGGTCGTCACCGGCCCGGCCGGGACCGGCAAGACCGCGCTGCTGGCCCGGCTCGCGCTGCTGTCCGTACGCCGTCGGCAGCAGGCCCTGGATCCCCCTCCGCCGCCGCAGACCGTGCCCCGGCCCGGCTCGGTCCACGGCGCGGTCTCCTGCCACGGGGCGTCCCTGCACTCGCTGGCCCGCTCCCTGCTCCAGGCCCTGGTGCCGCTGGGCGCCGAGGTCCCCGACGGGACGGTGGTCACCGCTCAGGAGGCCGTGGACCGCATCGGCTCCCTGGTACCGCGCGTCGGTGGTGTCACGCTGCTGGTGGACGGGCTGGACGAGGCCATGCCCGGCCAGGCCCACGAGATCGCCCGCCGGCTGCTCAACCCCCTGTCCCGGCGCCCCGGCGTCAAGCTGATCGTCGGCACGCGCGCCCACCCGCGCCGGACGGTCGACGGCGGCTCGCGCGAATCGCTGCTCGACGCGCTGGACCGGTCGTCCCCGGTCCTGGACCTCGAGCACGACCGCGACACCGAGCGGGACATCGCCGCGCTGGTGGCCTCGCTGCTCGCCGACACCCCCGGCTCCCCGTACGCGGGACCGGAGAACGAGACGCTCCGGGAGGAGGCCGCCGCCCTGGTGGCCCGGCGCTCGGGCCGCAGGTTCCTCGTCGCCCACCTGGTCGCCCGCGCACTCGCCCGGCGTCCCGAGCCGCTCGACGCGGAGGCGCTCGGCCTGTTCGTCCGGCGCGGCGGCAGCGAGCTGCGCGAGCGCATGACGGACGAGCTGAACGCCCTGGACCCCGGCGACAGCGGCCGTTTCGCCGAACTGCTGCTGCCCCTCGCCGTGGTCCAGGGCCCCGGCCTCGCCGACCTCGACCTGTGGCTCCTGCTGGCCAACAGGCTGCGCCGCAGGCGCTCTCCCGAGATCACGCGCCGGATGCTGGACACGATGCTCCGCGGGCTCAAGGGCGTACTGATCACCACCGAACGCCGGCCGGGCCTGCCCCCGCTGCACCGTCTCGACCACGCCAGTTACGGCGCCGCCCTGCTGGAGCGCGCCCGGCTGGGCGAGGGAGCCGCGCACCGCCGGGTCTTCGAGGCTCTGCACCGGCCCGGCGGCGACTGGGAACGGGCGCACGAGTACACGAGGACGTACCTGGGCGCGCACGCCGCACAGGTCCCGGTGGGCCCCGACGACCCGCCGGACGAGCAGCACCCCCTGGAGCAGTTGTTCCTGGACCCGGAATTCCTGGTCCACACGGAACCGGACGTGATGCTGCCGCTGACCGGGCAGCCGGCCGGCGCCTGCGACGGGGCGGCCCTGTACCGGCGGGTCGGCGCCGCCTTCCGGGTCCACACGTCGGCGCGCGAGCGCCGGGCGCTGCTCTGCGCCGAGGCGTTCGCCGGTCACCCCGGCGTCCACGAGATGCTCGACCGCCTGCCGGGCTTCGCCGATCGCGTGTGGCGGGAGGTGTGGACCGACGCGCCTCCGCAGCCGGTCGAGGTGAGACTGCCCGCCCCGCCCGGCGGCGCCCTGGCCCTGGAGTGGAGCCGGACCGGGGGCGGGAGGATCTCGATCGCCGGCCGCGGCGAGATCGTCACCCGGCACGCGGAGACGGGCGCCTACGTCCACACCCGGCGGGCCCTCGACGGGCCGGAGCGGGACGACGCGGTCTTCACCGAGGTCCGCGAGGCGACCCGGCGGGGCGAACGCGTCACCGTCTCGCACGACGGCAGGTCGCTGCACCTGTGGTGGGGCGAGGAGCGACGGCCGCTGCGGACGTACGGCTGGGGCGGCCGCATCGGTGATCTGGACGCCGCGCCCTGCGGCGACGGCGTCCAGATCGTGGCGGCGGACGGCCGGCGCGTATGGGCGTGGCGCTGGCCCGTGGCGTCCGGGGTGGCGCCCGGCGAACGGGACGTGCACCACGACGTGCTGCCGGTGCCGACCGACCGGGTGGCGCTGCTGAGCCTGCGCCACCGCTGCTTCCTGCTCACCGCCGCCGGTTCGCTGGTCCTGCACGAACTGCACGGCAAGCTCTACGGTGACCGGCCCCTGGTGCGGGGCGACTGGGAGTTCCACAGCGTGCCGGACGCGCGCTACGCCGCCGTCGCGGCTCTCGCCGAGGACGCCGACCACGGGTACGTCGCGGTGGCCGAAGCGGGCGCCGAGGAGGACGCCGTCGTCGTGTGGCGGGTCTCCGCGGAGGGGTACGGGCCCCCGGACGTCGTCCCCGTGCTGCGGGTGGCCTCCCCGGCGCGGGAGATCGCGCTCGGCGGACACGGTGGCACGCCGCTGCTCGCGCTGCACGAGGGTTCCCGGGTACGGGTGCGCGGCGTCGTCGGCGACACGGTCGACGCGGTGCTGCGGCTGGCGGCCCCGCGCGGCGGCCTGATGTTCGACCCCGGTGGCAGCGGCCGGCTGGCCGTCGGGGACGGTGACGAGGTCAGGGTGGTCGACACCGTCGCGCTGACCGGGGCCGGCTCCGCGGCCCGGCCCGGCGGCGGTGAGTCGTGGGCGCGGATCGCCGTGGCCGAGGCACCCGCGGGAACGTGCGCGCTGGTGCGGGCGGCCGGCGAGCGGGTGCTGGTCGGCCTGCACAGCCCCGTGGGCGGGCGGACCGGCTCCGGCGTCGGCTTCTCCTGCGGACGACGGGTCACGTCGGTGGCCGCGCTGTGGCACGACGGCGAGTGGATCGTGGCCGCCGCGGCGGGGCGCCGGGTCCGGGTGTGGCGGCTGCGGGAGGACCTCGCGGAACACCGCGAGGACGACCCGGTCGACCTCGGCGGCGACGTCAACGAGGTGGTTCCCGCGCTCGCGCTGGTGGACGGGCCGAAGGACGGGTGCCTGCTGTTCGTCCCCGACGACCGGCGGGTGGTCCCGTACCGCCGCACGGGCACCTCGTGGACGGCGCAGGCCGCGATCGAGGCCGCGCAGGTGAAGGTGTGCGACGTGGCGGCGCACACGGTGGCCGGGCGGACCTGGGTCGTCGCCGACTGCGGGGACACGCTCGCGCTGTGGCAGAGCACCGGGAACGGGTTCCGCCGCGTGGGGCAGCGCGCCGCCGCACCCGACCAGCGGGTGGGCATCGCCCTGACGGCCCGGTACGACGACGGCTGGGTGCCGCTCGTCGCCTGGCGGGAGGCGGGCGCCGCGCACCTGGCCGAGTACGACGAGGGCGAGTGGTGGGCCCGCCGGCTCTCCGGGGAACACGGCCCGCCGGCCGCGCTCGTCTTCGCCGGCACCACCCGGCAGCCGCTGCTGCTGGCCTTCGGCGGGGCGGTGACCCTCGCCGTGCGGGACGTCGTCCAGGACACCTGGCTCGAGGAGCTGACCGTCCCGTGCCGCGGTGCGGAGGTGCACTCGGCGAACGCGGTGCGGGGTGCGCAGGGTCTGACGCTGTTCGTGCAGGGCCGCGACCGCTGCGACCAGGTGAGGATTCCCCAGGACCGGCTCACGGTCGCCCGGCGGCCCGTCTGACCTGGGGCGGGAAGAGGGCAGGCGGGCGTCGTCCGCCGAACGGAAGAGAGCGAGAACCACCTCATGAGACACGACCTGGTCGTCTTCGTGCCGGGCATCCTCGGCAGCCGCCTGACCCGCGACGGCGAGGACGTGTGGAACCAGTCCGCGCGTGCCCTGCTGAGCCTGCGGAACCCGGGCCGGGCCGTGGAGGGTCTCGTGCTCCCGCCGGGCATCGGCGACGAGGCACCGGAGGGGCCCTGGGCCCTGGACGCCGATCACCTGCTCAAGAGCCCCCGGGCGTTCCCGGGGTTCCTGTCCTGCCTGGGATACCCCGATGTCCGGGCCGCCCTCGGCTGGAGCGACACCGACCGGGAGGGGCAGGAGCCGCACCCCGGGCAGTACCTGGTGTTCCCCTACGACTGGCGGCTGTCGAACCGCCTGACCGCGCGGCGTCTGGCGGCGCGCGTCGGCACCGCCCTGGCGCGGTGGCGGGAGCTGGCTCCCGCGGTGTACCCGGAGGCGCACGACGATCCGCCCCGGCTGATCCTGATGTGCCACTCCATGGGTGGGCTGGTCGCCCGCTACTACCTCGAGTGCCTCGGCGGACGTGAGGACACCCGGGCCCTGGTGACGCTGGGCACCCCGTTCCGGGGGGCCGCCAAGGCGGTGCGGGTGCTCACCGGCCACGCCGTGGAGCCGGGGAACGTCGCCACCCGGGCGCTGGAGCGCGTCCTGTCCGTCAACGAGCGGCTGGCCCTGCTCGCGCGGTCCTTCCCGTCCGTCGCCCAGTTGCTGCCCCGCTACGCGGCGGTGCTGCGGGAGGACGGCGACAAGCGGCGGCTGCTGACCCGCGTGCCCGTACCGGACCTTCCCACGGAGCTGGTGGAGGAGGCCTTCGCGTTCCACGAGGACATCGACAGCGCCTGGGAACGCAACCAGGCCGGTCTGGCGACGCCGCCCTACCGGGTGCACTGCTTCGCCGGGCGGGCGCACCCCACCGTGCACGGTGTCGAGGTCGGTGTCGACGGGACGCTGCGCTTCCCGACGCGCTTCGACAACGACCAGGAGTGGAGCGGGGACGGCACGGTCCCCAGCGGTTCGGCCATGGCCGCGTGGGCGCTGGAGCGCGAGGACGACGCCCTGTGGAACGGTGAACGCCACGCCGGCATGGCCGGTGCCGAGTCCCTGCGCCACCAGCTCGGCGCGATCCGGCACAGCCGGCCCACACGCCAGATGCTGTCGGGGGACGCCGCGTTCGGCCTGGAGGTGCCCGAACTCGCCTTCGCCGGTGAGCCGTTCTCCGTCCGGGCGACCGGTCCGACGGTCACCGGCAGGACGCTGCGGGCCCGACTGGCCCCCGCCGGCCGGCCGGTCACGGAGGCCAAGCCGGTGACGCTGGTGCCGGACGGGACGGGAGGCGCGACCGCCGAGCTGACGGCGTCCGAGGGCACCTGGGTCCTGCGGGTCGAGGCGGACCGCCCCTACACGGTCTGCCACGAGGTCGTCACCGTCGGGGAGATGTGAACCCGCCGAACGGGGCGCGGACGGGTCGCCCGGCGCACGCCGCCCGGGGAGCGCCGGGACCGCCGGGCGCCGCGAGCAAGCGGTCCGTCTGCGTCACCGCCCGGGCACGCAGCGAGTTCGCACTTCCGCCCCGGGAGCACTCGTGTGACACTGGCGTACCGTCCGCAGTGCGGACCCCTTCCGCACCGTCCCCCACGAGAAGTGCGCCGTGCGTTCTCTTCCCCTGCCGCTCGCCCTGACCGCGCGCCTGGCCCCGGTCGCCGTGCTCGCCACGGCGGGCTGGGTGCTGTCGTCCGGGCCGGACACCCCGTCGGCCGCCGAGGACAGGACGCCGCCCGACGGCGGGGCCCCGTCCGCCTCGGCCCCGGCGACACAGGCCGTGACGAAGACGTACGCCTCCGCCCCGGCGCCCTGCGAGAGCCTCGCCGAGAAGACGGTCGGCTCGCTGGTGCCGGGGGCCGAGGCAGCGGGCAAGGAGATCCCCTCGACCGACAAGAAGGTGCGCCGCACCTGCTCGTGGAACGCGCTCAAGGGCTACGACTACCGCTGGCTGGACGTCTCGTACGAGGTGATGGCCTCGGACGAGGCGGCGCAGAAGTCGTACCGGGAGCGGGTCGCCGACCGCAGCGGCGGCGGCGACGTGCCGGGGCTCGGCGACACCGCGTACTCCGTCGTGAACCTCACCACCGAGGACAAGCAGCAGACCCGTGAGGGCACCGTGGTGGTCCGCGCGGCCAACGCCCTGGTGATGATCACGTACAACGGCAGCGACTTCGAGTCCCGCAAGGCCCCCGGTACGGAGGAGATCAACAAGGGGGCCATCAAGGCGGCCAAGGAGGCGGTGGCCGCCCTCGGGGACGCGGGCTGACCGCCCTCCCCCGCCCCCGGCCTCAGCGGGCCGCCCCGCGCCGGGCGCCGGGCAGCATCAGCAGCAGGTACAGCAGCATCGACGTGCCCAGGCCCACCGCCCAGCCGTAGTCGGCCAGCGGCTCGAGGAACGGGACGGGCCGGCCGTCGACCAGCGGGTCGAAGTCCGCGCCGCCGACGGCCAGCACACCGCCGGCCAGGAAGGCGAGGACCGCCCGCCAGTTCCAGCCGCGCGTGTACCAGTAGCGTCCGCCCGTGCGGTACAGGTCGACGAGGTCGAGCCGGGCGCGGCGCAGGATCCAGTAGTCGGCGATGAGGATGCCGGCGACCGTGCCGAGCAGCCCGCCGACCAGGCCGAGCCAGGTGAAGATGTAGCCCTGCGGATCGGAGTACAGCTTCCACGGGAAGATGAGCACCGCGAGGACGCAGGTGATCAGCGCCCCGGTGCGGAAACTCACCCTGCGCGGCGCGACGTTGGAGAAGTCGAAGGCCGGTGAGACCAGGTTGGCCGCGATGTTCACGGACAGCGTCGCCACGAGGACGGTGACGAGGGCGAAGAGCAGTCCGACCACGTTGTCCGTCTTCGCGGCGAGCTTCACCGGGTCCCAGATCGGCTCACCGTAGACCGCCTGCGAGCCGGAGGTCACCATCACCGACAGGAAGGCGAACAGCGTCATGGTGGTCGGCAGGCCGAGCGCCTGGCCGCGGGTCTGGGCCTTCTGGCTGCGGCCGTAGCGGGTGAAGTCGGGGATGTTCAGGGACAGCGTGGACCAGAAGCCGATCATGCCCATGAGGGAGGGCCAGAACAGCTTCCAGAAGTCGCCGCCCCAGCCCAGCCGGGACGGCTGGTCGAACAGCGGGCCGAAGCCGCCCGCCTTGTCGGTCATCCACCACAGCATGACGAACGCGCCGACAAGGACGAAGGGCGCCGCCCAGTTCTCGAACCGGCGGATGGTCTCCATGCCGCGGAGGATCACGGCGACCTGGATCGCCCAGAAGATCCCGAAGGACAGCCACATCGTCCACGGGTGGCCGCCGAAGGCCGCCGCGCCCGTCCAGCCGTCGCCGATCAGCTTGCCGGCCAGGAAGTAGATGGCCTCGCCGCCGATCCAGGTCTGGATGCCGAACCAGCCGCACGCCACCAACGCCCTCACGACGGCGGGCAGGTTGGCGCCGCGGATGCCGAAGGAGGCGCGGGCGAAGACCGGGAAGGGGATGCCGTACTTGGGTCCCGCGTGCCCGGTGAGCAGCATCGGGACGAGGACGATCAGGTTGGCCAGGGCGATGGTGAACACCGCCTGCTTCCAGTCCATGCCGACGGCGATCAGACCGGAGGCGAGGGTCCAGGAGGCCGTGTTGTGGGCCATGCCGACCCACAGGGCGGAGAAGTTGTACGTGGTCCAGGTGCGCCCCTCGACGGGGACGGGCAGCAGGTCCTCGTTGGCGTAGGGGCCGCTCGGCGGCGGGGAGCCCGGGGCGAGCTCCACGCGCCCGTCGGGGAGGGTGACTTGGGCGGACGGCGGTATGGCCGTGGGCGCGGTGTCGGTCATGGGCAGGCCAATCGTGCGAGGGGTCGGGAGAGGCCGTGCGGGCGGTGCCGAGGGGGGTGCGCGGGTGCGCCCCGGCCCCCTGCCCCGCGGGGACAGGGGGCGTACTGGGGGTCGTCAGCCGTTGACGGCCGGGATGACCGTCGTGCCGTAGGCGTCGATCACGGCTTCCTGCGCGTCGTGCATGTCGTAGACGGCGAACTGGTCCACGCCGAGGGCGCGCAGGGCGGTCAGCTTCTCGATGTGCCTGTCGGCCGGCCCGATCAGGCAGAACCGGTCGACGATCTCGTCGGGCACGAACTGGGTGTCCGGATTGCCGCTGCGCCCGTGGTGGGCGTAGTCGTAGCCCTGGCGGGCCTTGATGTAGTCGGTGAGTTCGTCGGGGACGGCGGCGGAGTGCTCGCCGTACTTGGCGACCAGGTCGGCGACGTGGTTGCCGACCATCCCGCCGAACCAGCGGCACTGTTCACGGGCGTGGGCGAGCGCCTCGGGCGAGTCGTCGGCGGTGACGTAGGCCGGTGCGGCGACGCAGACCGTCACGTCGGACGGGTCGCGGCCGGCCGCGGCCGCCGCGTCCTTGACGGCCTTGACCATGTACTCGGTGAGGTACAGGTCGGCGAGCTGGAGGATGAACCCGTCGGCCTCCTCGCCGGCCATCTTCAGTGCCTTGGGCCCGTAGGCGGCCATCCACACGGGGAGTTCGGCGCCCGGCTTGATCCAGGGGAACCTGACGACGGTCCCGCCGCCGAGGTCGGCCTCCTGGCCCCGGCCGAGCGCCCTGATGACCTTCATCGCGTCGCTGATGCGGGCCAGGGTGTTGGGCTTGCGTCCGGCGACGCGCATCGCGGAGTCACCGCGGCCGATGCCGCAGACGGTGCGGTTGCCGAACATGTCGTTGAGGGTGGCGAAGGTGGAGGCGGTCACCTCCCAGGTGCGGGTGCCCGGGTTGGTGACCATCGGGCCGACCTTCAGCTTCGTGGTGTTGGCCAGGACCTGGCTGTAGATCACGAACGGCTCCTGCCACAGCACGGCGGAGTCGAAGGTCCAGCCGTACGTGAACCCGTTGCGCTCGGCGCGCTGCATCAGGCCGACGACACGGGAGGCGGGCGGGTCGGTCTGGAGGACGAGTCCGAAGTCCATGGGCACCGCTCCTAGTTCAGGTACTGGCAGGTGGAGCGCGGGGTGTAGACGCCGTGGCCCTTGCGCCCGGTGTACTCCCGCTCGGTGACGACCGGCTCGCCGCGCGAGAGCACGGTCTCGACGCGGCCGGTGACGCGTGTGCCCTCGTACGCCGAGTAGTCGACGTTCATGTGGTGGGTCTCGGCGGAGATGACCTGCTCGGCGTGCGGGTCGTAGACGACCACGTCGGCGTCGGCGCCCGGCGCGATGGTGCCCTTCCTCGGGTAGAGGCCGAACATGCGGGCCGGGGTGGCGCAGGCGATCTCGATCCAGCGGCGGCGGCTGATGTGCCCGTCGACGACGGCCTGGTGGAGCAGGTCCATGCGGTTCTCGACGCCCGGCATCCCGTTGGGGATCTTGGAGAAGTCGCCGAGGCCGAGTTCCTTCTGGCCGCTGAAGCAGAAGGGGCAGTGATCGGTGGAGACCACCTGGAGGTCGTTGGTCCGCAGCCCGCGCCACAGGGCCGCCTGGTGTTCCTTCGGCCGCAGCGGGGTGCTGCACACGTACTTGGCGCCCTCGAAGTCCGGCTCGGCGAGGTTGTCGGTGGACAGGAAGAGGTACTGCGGGCAGGTCTCCCCGAACACGTTCAGCCCCTCGTCGCGGGCCCGGGTCAGCTCGGCGACCGCCTCCTGGGCCGACACGTGCACGACGTACAGGGGCGCGCCGGCGACCTGGGCGAGGCGGATGGCCCGGTGGGTGGCCTCGGCCTCCAGCAGGGCCTTGCGGACCTCGCCGTGGAAGCGGGGGTCGGTCTCGCCGCGGGCGAGGGCCTGCTCGACGAGCACGTCGATGGCGATGCCGTTCTCGGCGTGCATCATGATCAGTCCGCCGTTGCCGGCGGCGCGCTGCATGGCCCGCAGGATCTGGCCGTCGTCGCTGTAGAAGACCCCGGGGTAGGCCATGAACTGCTTGAAGGAGGTCACGCCCTCCTCCACCAGCAGGTCCATCTCCTTCAGCGTCTCCTGGTTCACGTCGGAGACGATCATGTGGAAGCCGTAGTCGATGGCGCAGTTGCCCTCGGCCTTGGCGTGCCAGGCGTCCAGCCCCTCGCGCAGGGAGTGCCCGACGCTCTGGATCGCGAAGTCGACGATGGTGGTCGTACCGCCCCAGGCGGCGGCCCGGGTGCCGGTCTCGAAGGTGTCGGCGGCGTAGGTGCCGCCGAACGGCATCTCCATGTGGGTGTGCCCGTCGACGCCGCCCGGGACGACGTACTTGCCGGTGGCGTCGATGACCCGCTCGGCCGTGAAGGCTTCGGCGGCCGGGGTGCCGGTCGAGGCGAGGGCGGCGATGCGGCCGTCCTCGATCAGGACGTCGGCGTGCGTCTCGTCGGACGCGGTGACGACGAGGCCGCCGCGGATGACGGTGCGGCTGCTCATGCTGGTCCCTCCTGTCAGGAGCGGTGGGTCACGGCGCGGTCAGCGGGGAGTACGCGCCCGGCGCCCGGTCGCGGTAGAACTGCCAGCGGTCGCGGACCTCGCGCAGCTTGGCCATGTCGAGGTCGCGGACGACGAGTTCGGTCTCCTTGTCGCTCGCCACCTCGCCGACGAACTGCGCCTCCGGGTCGACGAAGTACGAGGTGCCGTAGAAGTCGTTGTCGCCGTACTCCTCGACGCCGACGCGGTTGATGGCGCCGACGAAGTACTCGTTGGCGACGGCCGCCGCCGGCTGCTCCAACTGCCACAGGTAGCCGGACAGGCCCCGGGAGGTGGCCGACGGGTTGAAGACGACCTCGGCGCCCTCGAGGCCGAGCGCCCGCCAGCCCTCGGGGAAGTGCCGGTCGTAGCAGATGTAGACGCCGATCCTGCCGACGGCCGTGTCGAAGACGGGCCAGCCGCTGTTGCCGGGGCGGAAGTAGAACTTCTCCCAGAATCCGCGCACCTGCGGGATGTGGGTCTTGCGGTACTTGCCGAGGTAGGAGCCGTCGGCGTCGATCACGGCGGCGGTGTTGTAGAGGACGCCGGGCTGCTCCTCCTCGTACATGGGGAGCACCAGGACGATGCCGTGCTCGCGGGCGAGGCGCCGGAAGCGCTCGACGACCGGGCCGTCGGGGATGCGCTCGGCGTAGGCGTAGAACGCGGGGTCCTGCACCTGGCAGAAGTAGGGGCCGTAGAACAGTTCCTGGAAGCACAGGACCTGTGCGCCCTGCGCGGCGGCGTCGCGGACCGCCTGCTCGTGGGCCTGGATCATGGATTCCTTGTCGCCCGTCCAGGCGGTCTGGAAGAGCGCGGCACGGATCACTCGGCTCATGTCGAACCTCCACTCGCTCGGTGTGCTGCGAGCGTAGGGACGGCGCGGGGCCGGTTTGAGTGGCACGGTGTCACGTCTGCGGGGGTCGGGCATTGCACGGTGTCACCCCTGTTGTGCGTCGTGGGCGAGGAGGGCGATGTGCACGGACGCGGCCTGCTCGAAGTCGTCGAGGTCCACGCCGAGCCGGGCCTGTATCGCCTCCAGGCGGCGGTAGAGGGCGGGGCGGGAGACGTGGTGGAGCTGGGCGGTGCGGGACTTGTTGCGGCCGGTGGCGAGATAGGTCCGCAGTACGCCGAGCAGGTCCTCGTCGGGGCCGCGCAGCAGCCCGTCCAGCTCCCGCTCGGCGAAGGACTGCACGTGCGGGTCGTCGCGCAGGAGCCGGACCAGGCCGCGCAGGTGGATGTCCCGAAGCCGGACGACGGGCGGCAGGTCCAGGGCGGCGGCGGAGTCGGTGACGGCGTCGGCGACGTGCCGGGCCTCGCGCAGACCGGCCGGTACGTCCTCCCAGTCGGTGCGGGCGTCGGCGGCGGCGACCACGGTGCCGGCGCCGTCCGGCTCGGAGCGCAGCCGGGCCGCGAAGTGGCCGGTCAGGGACCTGGCGTCCTGGTCGCGGGCGAGACTGAGCAGCACGGCGGCCATGCCGTCGGCGAGCGGGGCGACGAGCCCGGTGAGTCCCAGCAGCCGCAGGACCCGGTCGAGTCGGGCGGGTTCCGCGCCGCGGACGACCAGGGGGACGAACGCGCGCCGGTTGACCGGCAGTCCGGCCGCCCGCGCCCGCGGCAGAAGCTGCCGGGCGGGCACGGCTCCGTCCGTGAGGTCGCTGAGCAGGCCGTGGGCGGACTGCTCCTCCCAGGTGGGCGTCGCCCGGCCGCCGAGCATGCGGTGCAGGACGAGGGCCTCGGCGGCGCGGTCGGCGAGCAGGCGTCCGGCGGCCCGGTCGCCGCGGTGGCCGCACAGCACGAGCCGCCCCCAGCGCTCCCCGCGGCAGGTCAGGTCGGCGCGGATCCAGCCGTCGGCCGTGCCCGCGCCGGCCTGGCGGGCGATGCGCTCCCAGTCGCGCAGGACGTCGTCGACGGCCGCCCGCTCCCCCGCCGTGGCGAGGACGCGGTGGGCGAGGTTGGTGACGACGACCGGGCAGCCGCCGTGCCGGGCCACCTCGTCGAGCAGGCGCTGCACGGGGGCGCCCGCGGTGATCAGGCCGGTCAGTTCGGTGCGCAGGGACTCGGAGAGGCTGACGGCGGCGAATTTGCGGCGCAGCAGCCGGGACTGGACCTCCTCGGTCAGTTCGGCGAAGGGGAAGGGCCGGTGCAGGACGATCATGGGGAGCCCGCAGCGGTCGGCCGCGCGGCGCATCACGTCCGGCGGGGCGGGGAAGGCGCGGCCGAGTCCGAGGACGACGGCCGCGGCCTCCGCGCGGTGCAGGGAGCGGATGTACTCGGTCTGGCGGTCCTCGTCGCCGGCGAGCAGCACGCCGGTGGTGAGCACCATCTCGCCGCCGCTGAGCATCACGCCGACGTCGGCGGCCTCGGCGACGTGCACCCAGCGCACCGGCCGGTCGAGCAGGCCGGCGCCGGCCACCACCTCGGGCTGTCCGGCGAGGACCCGCTCCAGGGCGAGGACCTGGCGGACGGACAGGGCGGGTTCCCAGGCGGGCCGGGTGGTGGTCATGGCGGCGGTTCCTCCGCTCAGTGCACGGTGGTCACAGGCTCCGCAGGGCGCGCTCCAGGATCGCGGCGCCCTCCTCGGCCTCCGCGACGGTGAGGGTCATCGGCGGGGCGACGCGCAGGGCGCTGGTGTCGTGGCCGCCGCCCTTGCCGATGAGCAGCCCGCCCGCGCGGGCCTCCTCCAGCACGGCGGAGGCGGCCTCCGGGGCGGCCTCGTCGGTGCCGGGGCGGGTCAGCTCGATGCCGATCATCAGCCCGCGCCCGCGCACCTCCCGCACGTGCGGCACCTGTGCGGCGACGGCCCGCAGCCGTTCGATCAGCAGCCCGCCGACGCGCCGGGCGTTGCCCTGCAGGTCGTGTTCCAGCAGGTAGGCGAGGTTGGCGAGGCCGGCGGCCATGGTGATCTGGGTGCCGCCGAAGGTGGAGATGCTGTTGGCGTCCAGGCAGTTCATGATCTCGGCGCGGGCGATGACGCCGCCGATGGACATGCCGTTGCCGATGCCCTTGGCGAAGGTGACGATGTCCGGCGGGCCGCTGCGGGCGTGGGCCTGCCAGCCCCAGAAGTGGTCGCCGGTGCGGCCCCAGCCGGTCTGCACCTCGTCGGAGATCCACAGGATGCCCCGCTCGTGCAGCACCTCGCGGAAGGCCGCGTAGAGCCCGTCGGGCGGGGAGGTGAAGCCGCCCACGCCCTGGACGGGTTCGGCGATCAGCGCCGCGGGCGGGCGGGTGTGGCCGAGGAGGTCCTTCAGGTCGGCGACGCAGGCGTCGATGAACTCCCGGTCGTCCAGGTGCGCGTAGGGTCCGCGGGTGCGCACGCCACCGTGCACGTACAGGGTCTGCAGCGGGGACAGGGAGGTCGGGGACCAGCCGCGGTTGCCGGTGATGCCGACGGCGCCGAAGGAGCGGCCGTGGTAGCTGTTGCGCATCGCCAGGACCGTGTTGCCGCGCCGGTACGCGGTGGCGAGCAGCAGGGCGGTGTCGTTGGCCTCGGTGCCGGAGGTGGTGAAGAAGACGCGGGCGTCGGGGATGCCGGACAGGTGGGCGACGCGCTCGGCGAGTTCGACCATCGGCCGGTTGAGGTAGAGGGTGGACGAGTGGACGATCCGTCCGGCCTGTTCGGCGACCGCCTTGGTCACCTCGGGCAGGGCGTGGGCGGTCATCGTCGTGAGGATGCCGCCGAAGAAGTCGAGGTACTTGTTGCCGGCGGAGTCCCAGACGTGGCGGCCCTCGCCGTGCGTGATCTCCAGCGGGTCCTCGTAGTACAGGGCGAGCCAGTCGGGCAGGACGGCGCGGTGGCGGCCCAGCAGGTCCTTGGTCACGGCCGCACCAGCCCTTCGTAGGCGTCGGGGCGGCGGTCGCGGTAGAAGGCCCACTGCCGCCGCACCTGGTCGATGAGGTCGAAGTCCAGGTCGCGGACGACGAGTTCCTCCTTGGTGTCGCTGGCGAGGTCGCCGACGAACTGGCCGCGCGGGTCGACGAAGTACGACGTGCCGTAGAAGTCGTTGTCGCCGTACTCCTCCTGCCCGACGCGGTTGATCGCGGCGACGAAGTACTCGTTGGCGACGGCCGCCGCGGGCTGCTCCAACTGCCACAGGTGGGCGGAGAGCCCCCGGTGGGTGGCGGACGGGTTGTAGACCAGCTGTGCGCCGCCCAGGCCGAGTTGGCGCCATCCCTCGGGGAAGTGGCGGTCGTAGCAGATGTAGACGCCGACCTTGCCGACGGCCGTGTCGAAGACGGGCCAGCCGAGGTTGCCGGGGCGGAAGTAGTACTTCTCCCAGAAGCCCTCGACCTGCGGGATGTGGTGCTTGCGGTAGGTGCCGAGGACGGTGCCGTCGGCGTCGATCACGGCCGCGGTGTTGTAGTAGAAGCCCGGCTGCTCGACCTCGAACACGGGCACGACGATCACCATGCCGGTCTCGCGCGCGAGGTCCCGCATGCGGCGGACGGTCGGCCCGTCGGGCACGGGCTCGGCCCAGCGGTAGTGCTCGGGGTCCTGGACCTGGCAGAAGTAGGGGGCGTTGAAGACCTCCTGGAACCCGATGACCCCGGCCCCCTGCCGGGCCGCCTCGCGGGCGTGCTCCTCGTGTTTCGCCACCATGGACTCGGTGTCGCCGGTCCAGGTGGCCTGGACGAGAGCGGCACGTACGACGTTGGCCATGAGCTGCTCCTTCGACACGACGTCAGAGCCTCTACGCCCGTAGAGCAGGCACGTAGAGGCACGAACGTAAGCCCCCCGGGCGGGCTTGCCAAGACCATCGTCGTCAAGCCGGGGTGTCGATCGCGTTTCGCACTCCGGTGGGTGAGCCGTGGGGCCCGTGAGGCTGCCGGGGCCCGCCTCAGAGCACGGCCAGGACGCACCGCCCCGCCAGCTCGTCCATGGACAGCCCGAGCGTGCGGGCCAGCGCGGCCACCGTGAAGAAGGCCGGGGTCGGCGCTCGGCCGGTCTCGATCTTGCGCAGGGTCTCGGCGGAGATGCCGGCCTCGGCCGCGACCTCCGTCATGCTCCGCTCGCCGCGGGCCGCGCGCAGCAGCCGCCCGAGCCGCTCGCCGCGGTCGCGCTCTTCGGGGGTCAGGGGGGTGCGCACCATGCCGTCATTCTAATACCGGTCACCACGGTCGGCCCCAATTCAAATACCGGTATAGTAATTGGCATGGTGGAACTGAAGACGGACACATCGATCGACGCCATGCACGAGGCCGGCCAGGTCGTCGCCCGCGCCCTGACCGCCGTACGGCGGGCCGCGGACGTGGGCGTGTCGCTGCTGGAGCTGGACGCGGTGGCGCGCGAGGTGCTGCGGGAGGCCGGGGCGGGATCGCCGTTCCTCGGCTACCGGCCCTCCTTCGCGCCGACACCCTTCCCGGGCGTCATCTGCGCGTCGGTGAACGACGCGATCGTGCACGGCATCCCCGACGGCTACCGGCTGCGCGACGGCGACCTCGTCTCCGTGGACTGCGGAGCCACGCTGAACGGCTGGGCCGGCGACTCGGCGGTCAGCTTCGTCGTGGGTACCCCGCGCGCGGCGGACCTGACGCTGATCGAGACCGCGGAGCGGGCGCTGGCCGCGGGCATCGAGGCGGCCGTCGTCGGCAACCGCATCGGCGACATCGCGCACGCCATCGGCACGGTGTGCCGGGCCGGCGGGTACGGGATCATGGAGGACTTCGGCGGCCACGGCATCGGCCGGCGCATGCACGAGGACCCGGGGGTACCCAACGAGGGCCGCCCCGGCCGCGGACTGCCCCTGCGCCACGGCATGGTCCTCGCCATCGAGCCCATGCTGACCGCCGGCGGGCGCGACGACTACCACGCCGCCCCGGACGGCTGGACCCTGCGCACGAACGACGGCTCCCGCGCGGCGCACGTGGAACACACGGTGGCCATCACGGAAACCGGCCCACGCGTCCTGACGTCGAGGGAGGCGCTGTGAAGGGGGTCCGCTGAGGAAGGGGCGCCCCGGCCGCGCCCCGGCGCCCACCGGGGGCGGCTGCGAGAACCGCGCACGGAGGCCGGCCCGCCGCCGACACGGCCGCTTCCCGTCCCCGGGCGACGGCGGGCCGGGGCCGCGTCCGCACGTCGGGGGAGCCCCGGCAGGTTCCCGGCCGCCCGGGCACGGAAGCCGGTCCCTCGCGCGTGAGGCACCCGTCGGCGCCCCGGAGCCGGCACGCCCGCCGGCTCCGCCGCGCACGCACGCCACGGCGCGGAACCCCGGAGGGGCCGTGCTCCGGCGTCGTCGGGCGGTCACCGAGTCGCCGGGCGCCTCTCCCCCGCCGACGTCCCGCGGGGTCTCGCGTCCGTCGGGCTGCCGGACGTGCCCGGTGGAACAGAACGTGTCATGTTGGGCATGACCGCGCCCCGACCGGGTTACCCGGCCCCGGCACGTCGATCAGCGATGCAGCGGAGGTCCGTACACGATGAGCAGCGGCTTCATGGGCCCGGAGGGCGACCCGTTCGCGGAATTCCTGGCGCGCTTCTTCGGCGGGCCCAGGCCGAGGCAGATCGACATCGGGCGGCTGCTCAGCCAGCCCGCGCGGGAGCTGGTCCGCGGCGCCGCCCAGTACGCCGCGGAGCACGGCAGCCGGGACCTGGACACCGAGCACCTGCTGCGGGCCGCGCTCGCCACCGAGCCGACCCGCGGCCTGCTCAGCCGGGCCGGCGCCGACCCCGACTCGCTCGCGTCGCAGATCGACGAGCGCAGCGGCCCGGTGCAGCATCCGCCCGGCGAGGTACCGCCGCCCACCTCGCTGTCCCTGACCCCGGCGGTCAAACGCGCCCTGCTGGACGCCCACGAACTGGCCCGCTCGTCCGGCACCGGCTACATCGGCCCGGAGCACGTGCTCAGCGCCCTGGCCGCCAACCCCGACTCGGCCGCCGGGCACATCCTGAACGCGGCCCGCTTCGCACCCTCGGGGCTGCCCACCGAGACCCCGGAGGGCGCCAAGGCCCGCCCGGAGGCGCCCCGGTCCACGAACACGCCGACGCTGGACAAGTACGGCCGCGACCTCACCGACCTGGCGCAGCAGGGCCGGATCGACCCGGTGATCGGGCGGGAGGACGAGATCGAGCAGACCGTCGAGGTGCTCTCCCGGCGCGGCAAGAACAACCCGGTGCTGATCGGTGACGCGGGCGTCGGCAAGACCGCCATCGTCGAGGGGCTCGCCCAGCGCATCACCGACGGCGACGTGCCCGACGTGCTGGCCGGACGGCGCGTGATCGCGCTGGACCTGACCGGCGTGGTCGCCGGCACCCGCTACCGGGGCGACTTCGAGGAGCGGCTGAACAACATCGTCGGCGAGATCCGCGCCCACTCCGACCAGTTGATCATCTTCATCGACGAGCTGCACACGGTCGTCGGCGCGGGCGGCGGCGGCGAGAGCGGTTCGATGGACGCCGGCAACATCCTCAAGCCGGCCCTCGCACGCGGCGAACTGCACATCGTGGGCGCGACCACGCTGGAGGAGTTCCGCAGGATCGAGAAGGACGCGGCCCTCGCCCGCCGCTTCCAGCCCATCCTGGTGCCCGAGCCCACCAGCGCGGACGCCGTCGAGATCCTGCGCGGGCTGCGCGACCGCTACGAGGCCCACCACCAGGTCCGCTACACCGACGAGGCGCTGGTCGCGGCCGTCGAGATGTCCGACCGCTACCTCACCGACCGGCGGCTGCCCGACAAGGCCATCGACCTGATCGACCAGGCGGGCGCGCGCGTGCGGCTCCGGTCGCGCACCAAGGGCACGGACGTACGGGCCATGGAGCGCGAGGTCGACCAGTTGATCCGGGACAAGGACCAGGCCGTCGCGGACGAGCAGTACGAGCAGGCGACGCGGTTGCGCGACCAGATCACCGAGCTGAAGCAGCGCATCGCCGAGGCGGACGGCGGCGACGAGGCCGACGAGGGGCTGAACCTCGTCGTCGGCACCGAGGCCATCGCCGAGGTGGTGTCCCGGCAGACCGGCATCCCGGTCAGCAGCCTCACCCAGGAGGAGAAGGACCGCCTGCTGGGCCTCGAGACCCACCTGCACGAGCGGGTGGTCGGCCAGGACGAGGCCGTACGGGTCGTCTCCGACGCCGTGCTGCGCTCCCGTGCCGGGCTCTCCAGTCCCGACCGGCCCATCGGCAGCTTCCTGTTCCTCGGCCCGACCGGCGTCGGCAAGACCGAGCTGGCCCGGGCGCTGGCGGAGGCGCTGTTCGGCAGCGAGGACCGCATGGTGCGCCTCGACATGAGCGAGTACCAGGAGCGGCACACCGTCAGCCGTCTGGTCGGTGCCCCGCCCGGCTACGTCGGCCACGAGGAGGCCGGGCAGCTCACCGAGGTGGTGCGCAGGCACCCGTACTCGCTGCTGCTGCTCGACGAGGTGGAGAAGGCGCACCCGGACGTCTTCAACATCCTGCTCCAGGTGCTGGACGACGGCCGGCTCACCGACTCCCAGGGACGGACGGTGGACTTCACCAACACCGTCGTCGTGATGACCAGCAACCTCGGCTCCGACGTGATCACCCGGCGCGGTGCCGGCATCGGCTTCGGAGCGGGCGGCTCCGAGGCGGACGAGGAGGCCCGGCGCGAGCAGGTGCTGCGCCCGCTGCGCGAGCACTTCCGGCCGGAGTTCCTCAACCGCATCGACGAGATCGTCGTCTTCCGCCAGCTCAGCGGAGAGCAGCTCCGGCAGATCACCAGCCTGCTCCTGGAGCAGACCCGCCGCATGGTGCGGGCGCAGGACATCACCGTCGACTTCACCGACGCCGCGGTGGACTGGATCGCCGAACGCGGCTACCAGCCCGAGTACGGCGCCCGTCCGCTGCGCCGCACCATCCAGCGCGAGGTCGACAACGAGCTGTCCCGGCTGCTGCTGGACGGCCGGGTCCAGCAGGGCGGCCGGGTCACGGTCGACGTCGAGGACGGGCGGCTGGCGTTCCGTACCCCCCAGCAGCCCGTCCCCGAGCTGTGACGCCCCCTACCGGGCGGGCCTGACCACCATGGCCGAGCCGCCGCCGCGGCGTTCCCGCTCGGCGGCGGCCAGCCACCTGCCGTCGGGCAGCCGCTGCACACCGGTCGCCGCGCCGATCTCCGGGTTGACCCTGAACGAGTGCCCGAGGGCCTCCAGCTCCGCCCGCAGCCCACTGTCGTACAGGCCCGGTTCCAGCTCCGTCCGGGCGGCGTTGCGCTGGCTGGCGCGGGGTGCCGCGATGGCGTCGACCAGCGGGAGGCCGCGGTCGAGGACGCCGGTCAGGGTCTGGAGCACGGTGGTGATGATGGTCGCGCCGCCGGGCGAACCGACCGCCACCACCGGCCTGTCGTGCCGGTCCAGCACGATCGTCGGCGCGATGGACGAGCGCGGCCGCTTGCCCGGACCGGGCAGGTTCGGGTCGTGGACGGCCGGGTTGGCGGGGGCGAAGGAGAAGTCGGTCAGCTCGTTGTTGAGCAGGAAGCCCCGGCCGGGCACGGTGATGCCGCTGCCGCCGGTCTGCTCGATGGTGAGCGTGTAGGCGACGACGTTGCCCCACTTGTCGGCGACCGTCAGGTGCGTGGTGCTGTCGCCCTCGTACGTCGTCGGCGCCGCCGTTCCACCGCCCGCGCAGGGCGCGGGATCGCGCGGGTCGCCGGGGGCGAGCGGGCTGGTGAGCACCGCGTCGTCCTTGATCAGGCACTCCCGCGAGTCGGCGTAGCGCTGCGACAGCAGTTCCTTCGCCGGTACGTCCTCGAAGGCCGGGTCGCCGACCCAGCGGCCGCGGTCCGCGAAGGCGATGCGACTGGCTTCGATGAAGCGGTGCAGGTAGCTCGCCTCGTCCGCCTTCGACAGGTCGGTGTGCTCCAGGATGTTGAGGGCCTCGCCGACGGTGGTGCCGCCGGAGGAGGAGGGGGCGATGGAGTACACGTTCAGGCCGCGGTACGAGGTGTGCGTGGGCGCCTGGAGCTTGGCGCGGTAGTCCGCGAGGTCCTTGGCGGACAGGTCGCCGGGGCGGGCGTTCCAGCCGGAGTCCGGGTCGACGGGCGGCTTGTTGACGGTGGCGACGACGTCCTCGCCGAGCTCTCCGTGGTAGAGGGCGCCGATGCCCTTGCGGCCCAGCTCCCGGTAGGTGCGCGCCAGGTCCGGGTTCTTGAACGTGGAGCCCACGACGGGGAGTTCGCCGCCCGGCAGGAACAGCTCGGCGGTGTCCGGGAAGTAGCGGAACCGCTGCTCGTTGGCGGCGGTCTGCGAGCGGAAGGTGTCGTCGACGGTGAAGCCGTCGCGGGCGAGCCGCTCGGCGGGCTCGAGCACGGTGGCGAGCTTGCGGCTGCCCCACCGGTCCAGGGCGGTCTGCCAGGTCGCCGGGGTGCCGGGCGTGCCGACGGCGAGGCCGCTGGTGACGGCTTCGGCGAAGGGCAGCGGCTTGCCGTTCTCCGTGAACAGCTTCTCGTCGGCGGTCAGCGGCGCGGTCTCCCGGCCGTCGATCGTGCGTACCGTACGGGACTTGGCGTCGTAGTAGACGAAGTACCCGCCCCCGCCGATGCCGGCGGAGTACGGCTCGGTGACGCCGAGCGCGGCGGCGGTGGCGACGGCCGCGTCGACGGCGTTGCCGCCCTTGCGCAGGACCTCGATGCCGGCGGCGGAGGCGTCCGGGTCGACGCTGGCGACCGCGCCGCCGTATCCGACGGCGACCGGTGTCTTCGCGGCGGCGGGTGTTCCCGGCGCGGCGGGAGGCGCCGCCGCCCCCACCGACACCACGGCGGCCGAGACCGCCAGGACCGTCAGATTCCGTGCGACAGGGCGACGCATCCGCACCTCCAGTGAGAAGCCGTTCGGGCAGCCTAATTCATCGTCATGACCGCGTCAGGGGCCTGTCGTACACCCGTACGTCCGTCCCGCTACCATGCGCGCCCATGAGCGACGACGTACGCAACATCGTCCTGGGTGTGATCGCGGCCGGCATCAGCGCCGCGCTGGGCTGGTTCGCCCGTACGTATCTGTGGAAGCGGAAACTCCGCCGCAAGCAGGCGTTCTTCGGACTGCCGGACGGCGCCGAGTCGCTGCTCGTCGTCAACGGCGATCCCGCCGCCGGCGAACCGGCGGTGCACCGTTTCGACGTGTTCGCGCTGCTGGAACTGGCCGCGCTGGTCAAGGACTGTGGCGCGCACGTCCGGGTGGTCACGCAGGACACGGTGCATCAGGGCTTCGGGGAGCGTACGGAGTTCTGCGTGGGCGGCCCGGGCTCGAACCGGCGGATGCTGGCCCACATGGCGGCCATGCTGCCCGGGGTGCGGATCACCACGGACCCCGAACCCGGCCCGGACCGGGCCGCGTTCCAGATCGGCGGCGAGCGCCACCGCATGGACCCGGGCGTCACGGAGTACGTCCTGCTGGCCCGCCTCACCGCCGGCGACCGGCGCGACGCCCGTCCGGTGTTCCTGTTCTGCGGCCAGCGCGCGATCACCAACCAGGCCGCCACGCGCTACCTCGCCCGGCACCACGAGAAGCTGGCGCGCAAGCACGGCAAGAACTCCTTCGTGCTGCTGCTGAAGGTGGTCAACTCGCAGGCGTACGGCCCGGACGTCGTCGAACTCGTCGGGGACGTGACCCGGGCCGCGACGAGCCCCCTGCCGGCCCCGGCACCCGCCGGCCGCACCTCCCACCGCGCCTAGGGTTCACGTGCGCCCGGGGCCGGGCCGGTTCACTCCTCCGCGACCTCGGCGTAGAGCTGCGAGAGCTCGGGCACGCCGTCCGCCGCCCACGCGTGGCCGAACTCCACCACGTCGAACTCGCGTCCCGAGGCGAGCCGGACGACGGGCTGCCCGTCGGGGCGCAGATGCCAGGCGGCACCGGCCACGGTGCGCACGATCACGGTCCCCAGGTACAGACCCGCGTCGCTGCCCAGCCAGGGCAGGACCTCCTCGTCGCCGCGCCAGCGCGGCAGCACCTGGTCGAGCTGCTCCAGCGAACCGGCCGAGTCGTCCAGCCGCACTCCCTCGCGCAGCGCCTGCGAGCGGAGCACACCGCAGTCGGCGAGCAGCTCGCCGATGCCCTCGAAGTCGCGCACCGTGGGCCTCGCGCGCCGCCTGCCCAGGAAGGGGAAGTGCATACCGACAGGGTGTCACCCGTACCGCCGTGGACACCACAGGCACGCGGGCCCTACCGGACGCGGGGCGGCGTACACGGCGGGTGCGCGGGGCCCTCTACACGTCGAGGTCCACCACGACTGGCGCGTGGTCCGAGGCGCCCTTGCCCTTGCGCTCCTCGCGGTCTACGTAGGCGTCGGTTACTGCCTTCGCGAACGGCTCGTTGCCGTAGACCAGGTCGATGCGCATGCCGCGGTTCTTCGGAAAGCAGAGCTGGCGGTAGTCCCAGTACGTGAAGGGGTGGTCGTACTTCAGCGGGCGCGGAACCACGTCGGACAGCCCGGCCTCGCGCAGGGAGGCGAGGGCGGCGCGCTCGGCGGGGGTGACGTGGGTGGAGCCCTCGAAGGCGGCGCGGTCGTAGACGTCGTCGTCGGTCGGGGCCACGTTGTAGTCGCCCATCACCGCGAACGGGCGGCTGCCGGCGGCGTCGCCGGCGACGGCCGCGCGCAGCGCCTCGAACCACTGGAGCTTGTACGCGTAGTGGGCGTGCTCGACCTCACGGCCGTTGGGCACGTACACCGACCAGACCCGGACCGGGCCGCAGGTCGCGGAGATGGCGCGGGGCTCCTTCACTCCGTCGTAGCCCGGATCGCCGGGCAGGCCCTTGACGACGTCGGCCAGGCCCACCCGGGAGAGGACCGCCACCCCGTTCCACCGCCCGGTGGCGTGCACGGCGGCCTCGTAGCCCTTCTCGCGCAGCTCGTCGAACGGGAACTGCTCCTCGGCGATCTTGGCCTCCTGGAGGCAGAGCACGTCGGTGCCGCTGCTCTCCAGCCAGGCGAGCAGCCTCGGCAGACGGGCGGTGATCGAGTTCACGTTCCAGGTGGCGATGCGCATGTCCCCCAACCTACCCGGCGGCACCGACAGCGCGGACCGGCCCGGAAGGCGGGCACGGGGAAGGGGTGGTCAGACCTGCGCGGAGTCGCCCGGGGCCATCCGCAGGTGCTCCGATCCGCCGAGCTGCCCGATCTGGCGGTCGTAGATCGGGCGGGCGAGGTCGGTGAGGAGGGCGTCGTGGATGTCGTAGGCACGCCGCGGCTTGACCTCGCGGACGTAGTCGATGACCTCGGAGATCTTGTTCCAGGGCGCCATGACGGGCAGCATCAGCGTCTCGACGGGGTGGTCGGGGACGGTGAGGGCGTCGCCCGGGTGGAATACCTTGCCGCCCTCGACGAGGAACCCGACGTTGGTGACGCGCGGGATGTCCGGGTGGATCACCGCGTGCAGCTCGCCGTGGACCTGGACGTCGAAGCCGGCGGCGGTGAAGGCGTCGCCGTGGCCGACGGTGTGCACGCGGCCCGGGAAGGCCGTCGAGATCTTCTCCGCGACGGCCTTCAGCGTCCAGATCTCGGCTGCCGGGTTGTCCTCCATGGCGGCGCGCAGCCGTGCCTCGTCGAAGTGGTCGGGGTGCTCGTGCGTGACGAGGAGGGCGTCCGCGCCGAGTGCGGCGTCCTCCTCGCTGAAACCGCCGGGGTCGAGGACGAGGGTGCGCCCGTCCTTCTCCAGCCGGACGCAGGAGTGCGACTTCTTGGTGAACCTCATGACTCCATCCTGCCGCCGCGCCCCGCCCGCCCGCGAACGGCCGGCGGGGCCCGACGGGCCCTCACTCCGGAGGCGTGGTCTCCTCGCGGATGACCCGCTGCGCCACGCGGAAGGCACGGCCCGCCGCGGGTACGCCGCAGTAGACGGCGGCCTGGAGCAGCACTTCCTTGATCTCGTCGGGGGTGAGCCCGTTGCGCAGGGCTGCCCGGATGTGCGGGGCCAGCTCGTCCACGTGCCCGCCGGCGACGAGGGCGGTCAGGGAGACACAGCTGCGGCTGCGGCGGTCCAGGCCGGGCCGGTCCCAGATCTCGCCCCACGCGTACCGGGTGAGGAACTCCTGGAAGTCGCCGGAGAACTCGTCCGCCTGCCCCAGCGCCTGGTCGACGTGCGCGTCCCCGAGCACCTCGCGGCGCACCTTCAGCCCCGCGTCGTACGGGTCGGGCCGCCCCTGAGCGTGGGTGTGCCGCGGCACGGCGGCGGGGGCGATCTCGGCGACGGGCCCGGACTGCGGGGACGCGGACATGGCCTGCGCCGGTACGGGGACGGGCGGCACCGCGACGGCAGCGCTGTGCTGCGGGGGTGCGGGGGCGGCCTGCGGAGGCACGGGGACGGTGTGCGGGGGCACGGGAACGGCCGCCAGGGCCGGCTGGACGGGTGCCGTGGAGACGGCGGGCGCGGCGTGCGGGACCTGGTGGAGCGCCGGGACGGCGGTCTGGCCGGTCGAGGCGTCGTGGGCGGTCTGCCAGGCGGTGGTGAAGTGCCGCACCAGCAGGTCGGTGACGGCGGCGGGCTGCTCGACCGGGACCAGGTGGGAGGCGCCGGGGACCACGGCGAGGCGGGCGTCGGGGATGCCGGCGACCAGGGTGCGGGCCTCGGCGGGGCCGGTGACCTGGTCGTCGGAGCCGACGAGGACCAGGGTCGGCACGCCGACCTCGCCGAGTTCGCCGCGCACGTCGAAGGCGGCCAGGGCCTCGCAGGCGGCGATGTAGCAGCCGGGGTCGGTGGTCCGCACCATCTGCACGGCCCACTCGGTGATCGCGGGCTGGGCGGCGGCGAACCCTGCGGTGAACCATCTCTCGGGCGCGCTGCGGGCGATGGGGTCGAGCCCGTTCGTCCGGACGATCACGCCGCGTTGCCGGAACTCGTCGGCCGTGCCGAAGCGCGGCGAGGCGGCGATCAGGGCCAGGGAGGCGAGCCTGTCGGGGTGGCGCAGGGCCAGCTCGATGCCGACGGCACCGCCGAAGGCGCAGCCCGCGTAGCCGAAGCGCTGCACGCCGAGTCCGTCGAGCGTGGCCAGCAGGCGCGCGGTGAGGTCGGAGACGGAGCCCGCCGCGTGGGCCGGGGCTCCCCCGTGCCCGGGCAGATCGAACCGGAAGACCCGCCACTGCTGCGCCAGCTCGGGGACCTGCCTGTCCCACATGTGCCAGGTCGTACCCAGTGAGGGACCCAGGATCAGTACAGGGGCGTCTTCCGGCCCGTCGAAGCGGTATTGCAGGGTGTTCGGTGGTGTCTCACTCACGCCCCAGACTTTCTCACGTATCACGGGATCTCACACGGCCGGGGGAAAGACGCGGCCCTCGCCCCGCGCGGCGCGGCGCGGCCGGGTGGAGGCGGGCAGGCGGTGACGGCGGTGTCCGGAGCGGGAGTTCACCGCCGCCGTCGCCGCGGCGTGACCGGCACTTCCCCCGGCGGGCCGGACGGTGCGGCGCGGGAGTGGGGGAACACGCGTGCCGTTCTGCCCGTGGCAGAAGAAGGGACCGGCCGGGCCCGGCGCTCATTACCGTCCTGTCGCATGACGACGGTGACGACACGCACGGTCCGGTACCCGGCCGACGGCCTGACGATGGTCGGGCACCTCGCGCTCCCGGCCGGCGCCGGGCGCCGGCCCGCGGTGCTGCTCGGTCCGGAGGGCCCGGGGCTCAGCGACGTCGAGCGCCGCAGGGCCGACGCGCTCGCCGAACGGGGCTACGTGGCACTGGCCTTCGACCTCCACGGCGGGCGTCTCCTGACAGACCCCGAGGAGATGCTGGCCCGTTGCCTGCCGCTGCTCGCCGATCCCGACCGGATGCGGGACATCGGCCGGGCGGCGCTCGACGTGGTGCGTGCCGAACCGCGGACCGATGCCTGCCGGATCGCCGCCGTCGGCTACGGCACCGGGGGCGCCGTCGGACTGGAACTCGGGCGCGCGGGCACCGACCTGCGCGCGATCGGGACGGTCAACGGCCTGACCACGGGCCGGCCGGGCGAGGCGGCGCGCATCCGCTGCCCGGTGTGGGCCGGGGTCGGCTCGGAGGACCCCATCATGCCGCCCGCCCGGCGCGAGGCGTTCACCGCCGAGATGCAGGCCGCGGGCGTCGACTGGCGCCTCGTGGTCTACGGCGGGGCCCTGCACGCCTTCCACCACCCGCCGGTCGACCATCCGGTGCTCCCCGGGGTCGGACACCACCCACGGCACGCGCGGCGGGCCTGGCACGACGTCCTGGCGCTGCTCGACGAGTGCCTGCCCGTGCGGGAGTGATCCGGCCGGCGAGGGCGGCAGGCCTCACCGTGCCCCGGCCCAGCATGCGGCCCGCACCTCCCCCTCCGCGAAGTCCCGGCGGGGCAGACGCAGGCCGAGGGACTCCTCCAGGGCGTGGAAGTAGAGCTGGAACGTGTCCGTCAGTGCGGGGTGGTCCAACTCGGCGCGGCGCACGGCACGGTTGAGGAAGTCCAGTTCGCCGCCCCGCAGGTACGGGGCACGGCCGCGCTCGTACCAGATCAGCTCCAGCATGCCCCAGTCGTCGTCGACGCGGCGGCCGTCCCTCAGGTAGTCGAAGGTGTAGATGGCCTTCGCGGAGGTGGCGGTCAGCCACACGCTCTCCTTGATGCCGAGCGCCGCGTACGCCTCCTTGTCCGCGAACGCCCCGGGCGGCGTCTCGTGGTGCAGCAGGAACGTCCACCCGCCCGCCTGTCCGAAACAGCAGCTCCGCCACTGCCGGTCCCAGTGGCTCCGGCCGTCGTCCACGGCCCGGAGGTCCTTCAGGCGCGTGCCGGCCTCGACCTGCCCGGGATCGGCCCCGTACAGCAGGGCCAGCCGCTCGGCGTCGACGGTGCGTCCGGGTTCCGCGCGGAAGAAGGCGAGGGTCGTGTACGGGTCCTGCTCACGCCAGGAGTTCGCTATCCAGGCGAGCCCCTCCAGCGGGTCGCGCCCGCACGCCTCGGTCGTCCCCGTGTCGTCGAGACCGCCGCTGCGGAACCGTCTGCCCCAGGCCGGATCGATCCGCTCCAGCGCGTCGGCCACCTCCTCCGGGCCGCCGCCACGCCGGCGCATCGCGGACTCGGCGATCAGGTACAGCACCTGTTCGAGGTCGCGGGTGGCGAACCGCTCCCCGTAGGGACCGTGATGGCCGCGCACCGTGCCGTCCTCGTCCGTCAGCAGCCACAGGCCCTCCTCCTCCGCCTCCTCCTCGGCCCACCCCTCCAGCTCGTCGTGGGAGCGCGCCACGGGGGGCAGCCCGACCCCGTGGAGCAGGGCGTGCCCGGCGGCCTTGCGCTGCCAGGCCTCGGCGAGGGTCCGCTCGGTGATCTCCATGGCGTCAGCATAGGAAGGGGCACTGACAAGCCGTCCGGCCGCGACCGGGCGGACCCACGCGTGGCCCGCCGTACCCGAAAACGGGCATCAGTCCTGTGCTCCACAGCGGGTGCCCGCCGCGGCCCGCTCACCCGGTGTCGGGCTCGGTGACCTGCCGGGGAGGCTGAGGCGTCCCTGCCCGTGTCCGTATCCGCCACGTCGTCGACGCGCGTTCCGGCGACGGCCTGTGTCCGAGGCGCGACGACCGTGGTGCGCCCGGATCGCCGTACGCGAGCACGGTGAGCGCGCCGGTGGCGTCCCGGAGGCGGACCGCCACAGCCGGTGACGGTGCGGCCGGCGGCGGACGTGGTGCCGAGGCCTCGCTCACCGGCGGTCGCGCCCCGACCGCACAGGGCGAGACGGGCCGCGCCCCCGGCAGGCGCTCGTTTGCGCGAGCGGCGGCGGTGGCACTCGGGCGTCGGCGGGCAGGGCTCTGTGCCGCTGTGGCCATGCTCCGCCTGGGTGCCGGCCGGACCTTTCGGTCGTGCCGCACCACGGCGGCGAGCCGAGCGAAGGGCGCGCGATGGCGACGATCGGTGTGGAAGAGGAATACCTCCTGCTCGACCCCGTCACCGGCGTCCCGGTGCCGCACGCGGACAAGGTGCGCATGGCCGCCGACCTGGCCCGTCTCACGGGCGGGCACGAGGTGCAGAGCGAGCTGCTGCAGGCACAGGTCGAGGTCGCCACGCCCGTGTGCGCCGGCCTGGAGGAGGTCGGGGGTCATCTGCTCCGTCTGCGGCATGCCGTGGCGGCCGGAGCCGAGGCACACGGTTGCCGTCTCGCGGCCGTGGCGACACCGCCGCTGCGCGACGCCCGGCGTGCCGTCGCCGTCACGGACCACGCCCGCTACCGGGCCATGCTCGCGCAGGCCCCCCGGCTCGTCGAGGAACAACTGGTGATGGGCATGCACGTCCATGTGTCCGTGCCGAGCCGCGAGGCGGGCGTGCGGGTGCTCAACCGGCTGCGGCCGTGGCTGCCCACACTGACGGCCATGTCGGCGAACTCCCCCCTGTGGGACGGTCGCGACACCGGCTTCGCGAGCTGGCGCACCGTGATCTTCAGCCGCTGGCCCGTCGCCGGCCTGCCTCCGCTCTTCCGGGACGTCGAGGACTACGAGATGCGCGTACGGCGCCTGCTCGACTGCGGTCTGATCTCGGACACCGGGCAGCTCTACTGGCAGGCCCGGCTGTCGGAGCGTTACCCCACCGTGGAGGTGCGGTGCCCCGACGTACAACTGTGCGCCGACGACGCGGTCATGCTGGCCGGGGTCGTCCGGGGGCTGGTGGAGACGGCCCTGGCCGAGGCCGACGCGGGCACCCCCCCGCCGGACTGCGCGCCGGAGTTCCTCCAGGCCGCCATGTGGCACGCGGCGCGCCACGGCCTGAGCTCGACCCTGGTCGACCCGGCCCGCGCCACCGTGTGCCGCGCCGGCGACATGCTGTGCGGGCTGCTGGGGCACATCGGCGCGGCACTGGAGGCGTCCGGCGACACCCGGGAGGTCACTTCCCTGGTCCATCGGCTCCTGCGGCAGGGCACCTGCGCGGACCGGCAGCGCGCCGTCCTCGCCGCGGCGGGCCCGCGAGCGGTCGTCGACCTGATCGTGGCGGAGAGCACTCCCTGAACGGGGGGACAGCTCGCGGGCGACGAAGGAGCAGTCCCCGAAGCCGTCCCGGCCGTCATGCGGCGCCCGGGGCCGGGTACCCGGGCCGGGCGGCGCGGCACACGTGCCGCCGACGGGAACGGGAGGCAGCAGTGGATGCTTCGGTGGACCGGATCGCTCGGCCGTGGGGCACGCGCACTCCCTACGCCCGCCACGAGTCGTGGCCGGCGCGGGTGGACACGTACCTCGAGGACGGGGTCGAGCCGGACGCGGTGCAGCGGTGGGTGCAGGCCGCGTCCGTCCTCCACTCGGACGGTGACGCCATGGACATCGCCGTGAGGGACGGCCGCATGGTCGGTGTGCGCGGACGGGCGCGGGACCGGGTCAACCGGGGCCGGCTCGGGCCGAAGGACCTGTTCGGCTGGCAGGCGAACGCCTCGTCGGACCGGCTGACCAGGCCGCTGATCCGCCGGGACGGCCGTCTCGTGGAGTGCGACTGGGACACCGCCATGGAACGTGTCGTCGCCCGGTCGCGGGATCTGCTGGACGAGCGCGGCCCGGGCTCGGTCGGCTTCTACACCTCCGGGCAGCTCTTCCTGGAGGAGTACTACACCCTCGCGGTCCTGGCCCGGGCCGGCATCGGCACCGACCATCTCGACGGCAACACCCGTCTGTGCACCTCGACGGCGGCGGAGGCGCTCAAGGAGTCCTTCGGCTGCGACGGGCAGCCCGGCTGCTTCGACGACTTCGACCACGCCGACGTGATCGCGCTCTTCGGGCACAACCTCGCCGAGACGCAGCCCGTGCAGTGGATGCGCGTCCTCGACCGGCTGGCCGGCGGCGACCCGCCCCGCCTGCTGTGTGTCGATCCGCGCCCCACGCCGGTCGCCCGACACGCCGCCGTGCATCTGGCTCCGCGTCTCGGCACCAACGTGGCCCTGCTCAACGCCCTCCTCCACGAGATCGTCCGCACGGACCGGGTGGACCACGACTTCGTCGCGGCGCACACGGTCGGCTTCGAGGAACTGGTGTCCCGGGTGGAACGGTGCACGCCCGAGTGGGCGGCCGGGATCTGTGACGTGCCGGCCGCGCGGATCCGCGAGGCCGCCGAGCTGCTCGGCTCGGCCGACCGGCTCCTGTCCACCGTGCTCCAGGGCGTCTACCAGTCCCACCAGGCGACGGCCGCCGCCGTGCAGGTCAACAACCTGCACCTGGTCCGCGGCATGCTCGGCCGGCCCGGCGCGGGGGTCCTCCAGATGAACGGGCAGCCCACCGCGCAGAACACCCGCGAGTGCGGTGCCGACGGCGATCTGCCGGGCTTCCGCAACTGGCAGAACGAGAGCCACGTCGCCGACCTGGCGCGGGTGTGGAACGTCGAGCCGCGGACCATCCCCCACTACGCGCCGCCCACCCCGGCGATGCAGATGTTCCGCTACGCCGAGCAGGGCTCGATCCGCATGCTGTGGATCAGCGGCACCAACCCGGCCGTCTCGCTTCCCGAGCTGTCCCGCATCCGCTCGGTCCTGGCGCAGGACCGTCTCTTCGTCGTGGTGCAGGACCTGTTCCTCACCGAGACCGCTCACCTGGCCGACGTCGTCCTGCCCGCGGCGGCCTGGGGCGAGAAGACGGGCACGCTGACCAACGCCGACCGCACCGTCCACCTGTCCGAGAAGGCCGTCGAACCCCCCGGCGAGGCGAGGCCGGACCTCGACGTCTTCCTCGACTACGCCGCCCGCATGGATTTCCGGGACAAGGACGGCGGGCCGCTGATCACCTGGCACGACCCCGAGTCCGCGTTCGAGGCGTGGAAACGGTGCAGCGCCGGGCGGCCGTGCGACTACACCGGCCTCACCTACGACCGGTTGCGCGGCACGAGCGGCATCCAGTGGCCGTGCGACGACGAGGCCCCGGACGGCACGAGCCGTCTGTACACCGACGGGATCGACTGGGCCCACCCCGACGTCTGCGAGAGCTACGGCAAGGACCTGGTGACCGGCGCGGAGAGCGAGGCCGTCGAGTACCGCTCCCTCAACCCGGACGGCAAGGCCGTGATCAAGGCCGCCGAGTACCTGCCGCCGCACGAGATGCCCGACGAGGAGCACCCGTTCCAGCTCACCACCGGACGGACCGTCTACCACTTCCACACGCGTACGAAGACGGCCCGCGCCCCCCAGTTGAACGCGGCCGCTCCCGACGTGTGGGTGGAGGCGTCCGCCGCCGACGCGGCCGCGCTCGGAGCGGCGGAGGGAGACCTCGTCGAGGTCGAAACGCCACGCGGCCGTCTCCGGGGGCGGCTGCGGGTGACCGGCATCCGTGAGGGGCTGTTGTTCGTCCCCTTCCACTACGGCTACTGGGACACGGAGGCGGGGCACGCCCCGGACGGGGACACGCCGGGTCGCGCCGCGAACGAGACCACCGTCACGGACTGGGACCCGGTCTCCAAGCAGCCGCTGTTCAAGACGGCGGCGGCCGCGCTCCGCCTCGTCGAACGGGGCGACGGGAAAGCGGCTCCCGCCCCGACCACGGCGGCCTCCGCGCCCTCGCGTCCCGACTCGGTGCCGCCCACCACCGGCGGGCCGGCCGCCGCCGTCACCCATGCCGCGGACCCGGCGTGGGACGACCGCGCGGAGGACGCCCGGTGAACGGCGTCACGGTGACCCTGCGCGCCCTGCACCACGGCGAGAAGCACCTGGCCGGGGAACTCCTCGCCGTGGCCGACCGCCATCGCACCGACCACGAGGTGCACCATGTCGCGACCGACCTCGCCCACTGGTCCCGGGAGCACGTCCGGGAGCTGGCCCGGGCGGGTCACGACCACGGTCTCGACCTCGACGACTCCTCCGGGACGACGCTCTCCGGCCTGCTGTCCGGGCTGCGGCGCACCGCGGCCGAAGCGGTCGGCCGGCGTCCCGAGCCCGGCCTGCTCCTCCTGCGCGACCTGCGCGAGCTGCACCTCGACGCCACGGAGAACTCCCTGCACTGGGAGATGCTGGCCCAGGTCGCCCAGGCCACGAAGAACGAGGCGCTCCTCGACCTGGTCTCCCGGTGCCATCCGCGGACGCTGCGGCAGATGCGCTGGACCAACACCATGATCAAGGTCCTTTCGCCGCAGATCCTCAGCAGCCTGTGAGCGACGCGGTCGCGGGAGGCCGGCCGGGTCAGAGACCGTCGGTGCCGGCCAGGCCCGTCAGGGCGCCCACCGGGTCGAGGTCCGGGGTGCCGCGGGGCCACCAGTCGTCGTGGCCCGGCTCGGACTCGTAGGCGTACCACAGGCCGGTGCGGCCGAGGCGGAGTTGCAGGTGGCCGACGGGGTGGGTGAGGCGGTTGCGGCAGGGGCGGAAGGCGGGGAGGTCGGCGGCGAGCAGCGCGGGGCGGGCACGGTCGAAACGGCCGGCCGGCGGGTCCCAGGGCTCCTCCAGGACGGCGAGGCCCTCGGGGCCGCCCTGACGCCAGGCGGCCACGGCGCGGGCCAGGTCGGGTGTGCCGCGGCCGGCGGCACGGGCCAGGGAGGAGTACAGCGCGCGGCTGCCCGCGGTGAGGCCGGAGCCGGGGCGGGCGGCGGCGAGGCGGACCGCGTCCTGCCACAGGGTGAGCCCGCCGGCCGGGTCGCGGCCCGTGGTGAGCAGCGCGTGGGCGCGGGCGGCGGCGTCGGTGGCCAACTGGTCCAGGGCGAGCGGGTCCGGGCCGCCGGGTGCCGCCGGGTAGGCCGGGGGCTGCTCGGGGTGCGGGGGCGCGGGCAGCGGCGGCGGCAGGGGCGGCAGTGACCGCGCGGCCAGGGCCTCGGTGGCCCGGACGCCGGGAAGGGGCGCCGGGTCCTTGTCCTGGGCGGCGCGGGCCGCGCGGGCGGCGCTGAGCCGGGACAGCGCGTCCAGCAGCTCGCGTTCGCCCCGGCCGCGCAGCAGCAGCAGGACGAACGGGTCGGCGTCCAGGAGACGGGCCGTCTGGTAGCAGAGGGCGGCGGCGTGCTTGCAGGGGTGGCCCGAGTCGGGGCAACTGCACTGCGGTGCGAGGTCGCCGGGGCCGGGGAGCAGGGGGACGCCGCAGTCGGCGAGGGAGTGGGGCAGCTCCTTGTCGAGCAGGGCGGCGATGTGTCCCGGCCGCTCGGCGGCGGCGTCCAGGAACCGGTCCCAGTCGGCGTCGCCGAGCGTGCGCAGCCGCACCTGGACGCGGTACGGCCGCGGGCGGCTGCCCTGCACGTAGGCGAGGACGAGTCCGGGGGTCACGGTGATGGCGTCGACGTGGCCCTGCTCGGCGTACCCGCGGCCCCTGGCCAGGCGCTTGGGGTCCAGCGCGCCTTCCTCCAGCGCGGTCACCCACGCGTTCCCCCACCAGGTCCCGGCGAGCCCGCCCTCCGGTGAGGTCCGGGGCGGGAGGGCGGGGAACGTGCGCCGGAGATCGCCGTCCCGTCCGGGGGCGGCCATGGAGCGGGGGGCGCGAGGGGGCGCCTGCTCCGGGTGGTCCGCGCCCCGCCGGTGCGGGGACGCGGGGGCCCGGTGCTCCGGGTGCGCCGTCGTCGGACGGTCGGGGGGCGGCGGCTCGTGGGACGACGTGAGGGCGGGCCCCGGGACGGGCCGCGGCTCCGGCTCGACCGGGGTACCGGGGCTCTCGGGGCTTCGCGCGGAGGCGCGGTCGTCGACCACCTCCGGGACGGGCGAGGTCTCCTCGGCGGGGTCCGTCTCCGGGGGCAGCCGGAACGCTCCCGCGACGAACTCCCGTACGGCGCGGGCCCGCGCGTCGGCGGTGGGCGAACCTCCCGTGCCGTGCGGTCGGCGGGCCGGGCGGGGCAGCCGCCGTACGGTCGCCGCGGGGGCCGCCTTCGCCTGCCGGCGGGCCGCCCGCAACGCCTCCCGCGCCGCGTCCGCCGGGCGGCTCTCGCCCCGGGCCGCGGAGACGGCCGGCGCCTCCGCCGGTCCGGGCGCCCGCTCCGCCGGAGCGCCGGAGGCGGCCTCGGGGATACGCACCGTCGCCCCGTCGGAAACGGGTGCGGCGGCTCGCGTCACCGCGTCGGGACCAGCCGACGCGGCGGTCGGCGTCGCCCCGTCCGAAACGGGCGGTGCGGCGGTCGGCGTCACCGCGTGGGAATCGGCCGGTACGGCGATCGGCGTCACCCCGTCGGATACGGCCGGTACGGCGGGCCGCGTCGCCCCTGGGGGCCGGGCCGCGGAGGACGGCTCGGCAGAGGGCGGCCCCGCGGACGACGCCGGGTCCGAAGAGAGCCGGTCCGCAGGCGCCGGATCCGAAGACGCCGGGTCCGAAGAGCGGTCCGCGGAGGGCCGGGCCGAAGCGGGCCGGCCTGAAGAGGGTCGGGCAGCAAGGGACTGGGCCGCAGGGGACTGGGCCGCTCCGGCCGGCCCCCACTCGGCCGGACCTCTGTGCGCCGGGCCCCTCTCGGCCGGTTCGCTCCCGGCCGGACCGCTCTCGCCCGGACCGTCTCCGCTCCCGGTGCCGGACGTGTCCTCCGGGTCCGGTCCTGTGTGCGGTACGGCCGCGTCCGGGCCCGTGTGCCGTACGGTCCGCGCGCTGCGCAGTGCCGCCCGGGCGATGTCCCCCGGACGCGGCCCGGTGTGCTCCTCCCGGCCCGGTTCCCGCCCGGGCCGACCGCCGGGGTCCTGCTCCGGCACCGGCTCGCACTCCGCCGTGTCCGCGCCGGAACGGGCGTCGGCACCGGCCGCCGGGTCCGGTGCCGCCTCCGCCCGTTCCCGTGCCGCGCGCAGGGCCCGGCGGGCCTCGTCGGCCGGGCGGGGGGTCATGACGGCCTCCGCAGGGACACCAGGTCGGACAGTTCACGGTCCGTCAGTTCGGTCAGGGCCGACTCGCCGCCGCCGAGGACCGCGTCGGCCAGGGCCCGCTTGGACTCCAGCATCTCGGCGATGCGGTCCTCGACCGTGCCCTCGGTGATGAGGCGGTGGACCTGGACCGGCTGGGTCTGGCCGATGCGGTAGGCGCGGTCGGTGGCCTGCTCCTCGACGGCCGGGTTCCACCAGCGGTCGACGTGCACGACGTGCCCCGCGCGGGTCAGGTTCAGGCCGGTGCCGGCGGCCTTCAGGGACAGGACGAGGACGGGAGTCGCGCCGCTCTGGAAGCGGTCCACCATGCGCTCGCGCTCCGGCACCGGCGTACCGCCGTGCAGGAGGTCGACCGGGACCGCGCGGCCGGCCAGGTGGGAGGTGATGAGACGGGCCATGCCGACGTACTGGGTGAAGACGAGCACCGAGCCGTCCTCCGCGAGCACCGTGTCCAGCAGTTCGTCCAGCAGGGCGAGCTTGCCGGAGCGGGCGGTCAGCCGGTCGGCGGCGCCCGGCGGGGGCTCCTCCTTCAGGAACAGCGCCGGGTGGTCGCAGATCTGCTTCAGCGAGGTCAGGAGCTTGAGCACGAGCCCGCGCCGGGCAATGCCGCCCGCGGCCTCGATGGCGAGCATCGACTCGCGCACCACCGCCTCGTACAGCGCGGCCTGCTCGCGGGTGAGCGGCACCGGGTGGTCCGTCTCGGTCTTCGGCGGCAGTTCCGGGACGATGCCGGGGTCGGACTTCCTGCGCCGCAGCAGGAACGGGCGGACCAGGCGGGCCAGGCGCCGCACCGCCTCCTCGTCCTCGCCGTTCTCGGCGGCCCGCGCGTGCCGGGCGCGGAAGGACTTCAGCGGGCCGAGGAGTCCGGGGGTCGTCCAGTCGAGCAGGGCCCACAGTTCGGAGAGGTTGTTCTCGACCGGCGTGCCGGTGAGCGCCACGCGTGCCGGGGACGGGATCGTGCGCAGCGCCTTCGCGGTCGCCGAGTACGGGTTCTTGACGTGCTGCGCCTCGTCCGCGACGACCATGCCCCAGCGCTGCTCGGCCAGGGTCGCCGCCGCGGACCGCATCGTGCCGTACGTGGTGAGGACGAAGCCGCCGGTGAGGCCGTCCAGGGTGCGGTCGGCCCCGTGGAAGCGGCGGACGGGGACGCCGGGCGCGAACCGGGTGATCTCCCGCTGCCAGTTGCCCAGCAGCGAGGCCGGGCAGACGACCAGGGTCGGTTCGGTGCGGGCCCTCTTGAGGTGGAGGGCGATGACGGTGACCGTCTTGCCGAGGCCCATGTCGTCGGCGAGGCAGCCGCCGAGGCCGAGCGAGGTCATGAGGTCCAGCCAGGCGAGGCCGCGGAGCTGGTAGTCGCGGAGGGTGGCGTGCAGGCCGGGTGGGGGTTCGGCGGGGCGGACGCCCGCCGTCAGCCGGTCGCGCAGGGCGGCGAGGGCACCGGCCGGCACCACCTCGACCGTCTCGCCGTCGGCCTCGGCGGTGCCGCTGAGGGCCACGGCGAGGGCATCGACGGGGTCGAGCAGGCCCAGGTCGCGCTTGCGGGCCCGGCGGACGACGGCCGGGTCGACCAGGACCCACCGGTCGCGCAGCCGGACGACCGGGCGGTGGGCCTCGGCGAGCGTGTCCATCTCGGCCTCGGTGAGCGGGTCGCCGCCGATCGCGAGCTGCCAGCGGAACTGAAGCAGTTCCTCGCTCTCGAAGAAGCCGGTGCCGTCCGTCGCGGAACCGGGCGCGGGCCGCACCACGGCGGTCGCGGTGAGGTCCTGGGCGAGGTCGCGGGGCCAGTGCACGGCGACCCCGGCGGCGGCGAGCCGGCCGGCGGCCACGCCCAGCAGGTCGGTGACCTCGGCCTCGGACAGGCCGAGGACGTCGGGCACGTCCTGGTCGGTGAGCCGGTCGAGCGGCGGCCACACGCGCGCCGCCCGCCGCACCGCGAGGGCGGCGTCCACGCGCGCGCGGGGGCCGAACGCGGCGTCGGCCGCTCCGGACCACAGGTCCGCCGCGTCGGTGACGAGGGTGGGGTCGGCGAGGCTGTGCACCTGGACGACGGCGGCCCCGGCGCGGCGCGCGCCGCCGTTCTCGTCGCCGTCGAACAGGTCGTACGCCGACAGGTCGAGGCGGAGCGAGATGCGCACGCCCGCGTCCATGCCCGCGGCGACCTCCGCGGCCCAGTCGTGGGCGTCGGGCAGGCGCTGTGCCGTGCGGGCGGCGAAGGGGCGGCCCGAGGCGTGGGGCGCGGCCGGGGTGCGGGGCAGGGTGTCGGCGACCGCGTCCAGAAAGGCGCGCATCAGCGCCTGTGGCGCCGGAAGCCTGAGCGGACCGGGGCCGTCCAGCGGGACGGCGTGACCTTCGGGGGGCAGCGCGGCGGCCACCGCGCGCAGGTGCGCGATGTCGTCGGGGTCCAGCGGGCCGGCCCGCCAGGCGTCGTGCCCGGTCGGCGTGAGGCCGGGCAGCAGGCGTCCGCGCGCGGTGAGCCGCAGGGCGTGCAGGGCGGCGGCGCCCCAGCAGGCGGTGGCGGGGTGGGCGGCCGGGTCGTGCCGGGCGCGGACCAGCAGGGGCAGGGCCTCGGTGAGCGGCAGTGTCAGCGCGGGCGTGGTCCTGCGCCGCACCCCGGCGCCGTGCCGGCGTACGACGGTCAGCTCGGTGCGCGCGGGCCCGTCCTCCGTGTCCTCGGGGCGGGGGTCCCCCGTCGCCGGGGTGCCGTCCGTGCCCGCCGGACCCGTCACGGGGCCGCCCTCCGGGTCCCAGAAGGCGATCCGTCCGTGGCGTGGGAGGGGTGCGGGCAGGAAGACGGCGGCGAGCCGGACGGGGACGGAGGGGACGGGCGGCGCCTGTTCCGCCCGCTCACGCGTGCGCTCGGCCGTGGCGAGCGCCCCGGTCGTGTCGCCCATACGTCCTGTCACCTCCCGCCCGTCCGCGGATCCCGTGCCGTCCCGGACCGGATGTCGTCCCGGCCGGATGTCTTCGACTCTACGGGCGGGGTCTGACAATCGGCTCCGGCGGCCTGCGCGGGGGCCGCGGGCGGGACGGGTCAGGGGACCGTGCGCGAGACGACGTAGACCATCGGGCGGTCCGGCTCGGCCAGGTCGACGAGGACGTCCCGGGTGGGGGCCGGGGCCGCCTGCTTGCGGACGAGGCCCCAGAACGGTCCGGGCCCGTCGAAGTTCCAGCCGGTGATGTGCTGGTCGCGGTCGCTGATGGTCTCGTCGCGCTCCAGGTCGTTCCTGGTGGCGCCGATGCCGGCGAGGAAGGCGTCCAGACCGGCGCTCGTGGTCTCGAACTGGACGTAGAGGCGGCTGGTCTTCCAGTTGTTCGTCTCGTAGTAGGCGACCTCTTTGGAGGGCATCGGGACGGGCACCTCGTAGAGGCGGCGCTGGAGCTTGGAGGGCCAGCCCTCGGTGAGGCCGGTCGCCGAGTACTTGGCCTCCTTGACCTTGCCGCTGTCGCGGCTCTGGTTGGCGGAGATCACCAGGTAGCCGGCCGGGACGCCGATGAGCAGGACGATGATGAGCAGGGTCAGCGTCCGGCGGCGGATCATGTGCCGGCGGTCCTCCGCCGGGGGCCCCGGGTCGAGCGGGGGTTCCTGCGGGGTCCTTGCACGCCGGGTCAGGGGCTCCGTCACAGCGACTCCCGGGTCGAGCGGCGGGCCTCGGCGTACCGTTCGTAGCGCTCGTAGCGCTCCACCCGGCGGCGTTTGGCGCGGCGGAACCGGCGGGCGACGAGCCGGGCGAGGTCGGCGGCGCCCACCATGCCGGCCTCGGGGCCGAGCTGGGCGCGGACGATGCGGGCCTCGGGGCGGTAGCCGCGGCCGGTGAGCTGGCGTTTGAAGGCGTCGCGCGCGGGGCCGATGAGCAGGTCGTCGGCCGCGCTGACGCCGCCGCCGATCACGAAGCAGGACGGGTCGAGGGCGGCGGCGAGGTTGGCGATGCCCACGCCGAGCCACTGGCCGATGTCCTGGAGCAGCTCGATGCACATGGCGTCGCCCTCGCGGGCCAGCTCGGTGATCATCGGGCCGGTGATGTCGCCGATGCTGCCCTTGACGTGCTCGATGATCCCGTACGCGACCGGCGAGTCCGCGGCGGCCAGCTCGCGGGCCTCCCTGACCAGGGCGTTCCCGGAGCTGTACTGCTCCCAGCAGCCGCGGTTGCCGCACGGGCAGCGATGGCCGCCGGGGACGACCTGCATGTGCCCGAACTCCCCCGCGACCCCGTACTTGCCGCGCTTGACCTGGCCGTCCTCCAGGATGGCGCCGCCGATGCCGGTGCCGAGGGTGATCATGACGAGGTGGTCCTCGCCGCGTCCGGCACCGAAGCGCCACTCGGCCCAGGCCGCGGTGTTGGCGTCGTTGTCGACCAGGACGGGAACGGCGAGGCGGCCGGCGATGCGGTCGCGCAGCGGTTCGTTGCGCCAGGACAGGTGGGGGGCGAACAGGACGCGGTTGCGGTCGGCGTCGACCCAGCCGGCCGCGCCGATGCCGACGGCGTGCACGTCGTGCCGGTCGGACAGGTCCAGGACCAGTTCGACGATGGTGTCCTCGACGACCTTGGGGCTCTTGGACTTGTCCGGGGTCTCCGTGCGGAGCTTCTCCAGGATGTTGCCGTCGGCGTCGACGACGCCCGCCATGACCTTCGTGCCGCCGATGTCGATGCCGACCGTCGGCACCCGCGGTGCCGTGAGGTGCGAGCGTCGTTCCCTCGTGCCCACGGTGCGCAGGACCGGGGCGCGGCGGGAGCCGATGGGGGCGGTGAAGTCGCGGTAGGTGCTCATCGGGTGCGATTGTGCCGCACGGCCGTGCCGGGTGCCGAATGCGACGGGGGGCGGGCGGAACGGTCGGTCGCCGGGTGCGGGTGCGTCGTGGTTACGCGCGCGGTTCCCCGCGCCCCTGGGTGCGCTGCAGCTCGTGGCGCAGATCGTCCAGCTCGTTGCCCCCGGCCATCTGGCGGGTCAGCTCGTCCAGGGTGATGTCGTCGCGCTCGTGGCTGCCCACCATCGTGCCGCGCTTCAGGAGGACGAAACGGTCGCCCACCAGGTAGGCGTGGTGCGGGTTGTGGGTGATGAGCACAACACCGAGCCCCTGGTCCCGTGCCGCCGCCACGTACTTCAGGACGACGCCGGACTGCTTGACACCCAGCGCCGCCGTCGGCTCGTCGAGCACCAGGACCCTGGCGCCGAAGTAGACCGCGCGGGCGATCGCCACGCACTGGCGTTCGCCGCCGGAGAGGGTGCCGATGGGCTGGTCGACGTCGCGCAGGTCGATGCCCATGCGCAGGAGCTCCGCGTGGGTGGTGCGGCGCATGAAGTCGACGTCCATGCGCTTGAAGGGGCCGGCGCCCTTGCGGGGCTCCGAGCCGAGGAAGAAGTTCCGCCAGACCGGCATCAGCGGCACGACGGCCAGGTCCTGGTAGACGGTGGCGATCCCGCGGTCCAGGGCCTCGCGCGGGGAGGCGAGGCGGGTCTCCTCTCCGTCGAGGGCGAGCGTGCCGCCGTCGTGCTGGTGGAGACCCGCGATGATTTTGATGAGGGTGGACTTGCCGGCGCCGTTGTCGCCCAGGACGCAGGTGATCTCACCGGCGTGGACGGTCAGGGTCACCCCTTCGAGGGCGCGGACGTTGCCGTAGCGCTTGCTGACGCCGGACAGCTCGACGAGCGCCGTGCGGCTTCGGGTCTGCGTCACTTGGTTGCCTCCGCGCGCTTGCGGACCCAGGCGTTGAGCAGGGTCGCGAGGAGCAGCATGGCTCCGAGGAAGAACTTGAACCAGTCGGGATTCCACTCGGCGAACACGATGCCCTTGCTGGTCATGCCGAAGATCAGGGCGCCGACCGCCGAACCGATGGCACTGCCGTAGCCGCCGGTGATCAGACAGCCGCCGATCACGGCCGCGATGATGTAGATCAGCTCGTTGCCGACGCCCTCGCCGGACTGGACGACGTCGTACGAGAAGAGCAGGTGCTGGCCGGAGATCCAGGCACCGAACGCCACCCCCATGTAGAGGCCGATCCTGGTCCTGGTGACCGGGACGCCGACCGCGCGGGCCGCGTCCTTGTTGCCGCCGACCGCGAAGATCCAGTTGCCGGCGCGGGTGCGCAGCAGGATCCAGCTCGCGACGGCGACCAGGGCGAGCCACCACAGGATGGTGATCTTGAAGCCGACGCCGCCGACGGTGATCGTGGAGGCGAAGACGTCGCGGGCGGCGGTGAAGCCCTCCATGTCGGCGATCGTCTTGGTGGAGACGGTGCCGTCGATCAGCTTGGTGAAGCCCAGGTTCATGCCGGTCAGCATCAGGAAGGTGCCCAGCGTGATGATGAAGCTGGGCAGCCCGGTGCGGGTGAGCATGAAACCGTTGAAGGCGCCGATGGCCAGGGTGACCAGCAGGGAGACGCCGACGCCGACCCAGACGTTCGCGGTCATCTGGTAGCTGAACATCGACGACACCAGGGCCGACGACGTCACCATGACGCCCGCGGAGAGGTCGAACTCGCCGCCGATCATCAGCAGCGCCACCGGTACGGCCATGATGCCGATGGTGGAGGCGGCGTAGAGGACCGTGCTGAGGCTGGAGGCCCGCAGGAAGCTGTCCGCGGCGAGGGCGAAGAAGAGGAAGACCGCGATCGCGCCGACGACGGACCCCAGCTCCGGGCGGCCCAGGAGCCGGCGCGGCACGGAGGTCCGCAGAAGCCTTTCGTCGGTGCTCTTCACCTGGGTGGCGCTCATCGGGTGCCCCGCCGGGTGTAGTCGGCCAGCGCCGCGGCGTCGTCCTTGGTGATGATCTGCGGACCGGTGAGCACCGGACGGCCGCCGCCGAGGACGTCGGCGTTGTATTTGTAGAGCCACAGCAGGTCGACCGCCTCGTAGCCCTGGAGGTAGGGCTGCTGGTCCACGGCGAAGCCGAGCGAGCCGTCCTCCAGTCCCGCGGCCACCTTGGCGTTGAGGTCGAACGTGTCGATCTCGGCCTTGCTGCCCGTGCCCCGCTTGGCCTTCACGGCCGTGTCCGCGTAGGGGGCGCCGAGGGTGACGACCGCGTCCACGGACGTGTCGGTCTGGAGCTTGGCCTCGATGGCGGACTGCACGTCCGGCATGCTCGTGCCGCTGACGTAGAGCCGCTGGACCGTGCCGTCGAAGGTCTTCTCCACACCGTCGCAGCGCTGCTCGTGGCCGACGTTGCCCTGTTCGTGCAGCACGCAGATCGCCTGCTTGCGGCCCCGCGCGTTCAGTTCCTCGCCGACGGCCTCGCCGGCGATCGTCTCGTCCTGCCCGATGTGCGTGAGGGCGCCGAACTCCTTGGACTCCTGGGAGCCGGAGTTCACCGTGATCACGGGGATGCCCGCCTTCTCGGCGCGGGCGACGGCGGCCTTCATGGCGTCGGGCTTGGCGAGCGTGACGATGATCCCGTCGACCTTCTTGTCGACGGCCGCGTCCACGAGCTGCGCCTGCTGCTGCGCCTCGTCGTCGTGGGAGTAGAGGAAGTTGATGTTGTCCTTGACCGCGGCCTGTTCGGCGCCGCTCTGGACGATGTCCCAGAAGGTGTCGCCGTCACCCGAGTGAGTGATCATCGCGAAGGTCCAGCGGGGGGTGTCCACCGCCGCCCTGCCCTGGGCCGCCGCTGCCTTGCGGGCGTCCTCGGCGCGCTTGCCGCCCGTGCTGCTGCAGCCGGCCAGGGACACCGACAGTGCCCCTGCCAGCGCGATGCCCACCCATCTCCGAAACCGTGCCACGAGGCCGTGCCCTTCTCGCTGTGCCGTGCTGTGCCGCCGGGATCCGGAAATCCCAAACGCCCCATTGTCCGACACCGGCATCCGTCACCCGGCGCCGGGGACCGGCCGTCGGTCATATTGTCCGGACATGAAGGCCGGCACGCGCGGTGATCGGGCCCCGGCGGGTAGGGGGTCAGGGGCGCACGAGGAGCTGGAACTCGAAGGAGTAGCGGGCCGGCCGGTACAGGTGGGTGCCCAGCTCGACCGCGCGTCCCGTGTCGTCGAACGTGGTGCGCCGCATGGTGAGCAGCGGGGCGCCCTCCGGCTCGCCGAGCCGCTCGGCCTCCGCGGCGCCGGCGGCGCGGGCGCCGATGGACTGGCGGGCGCCGTGCAGGGTGATCCCGGCGGCGCGCATCAGCCGGTAGAGGCCGGTGGCCTCCAGGCGGTCGGTGTCGAGGTCGAGGAGCCCGCACGGCAGGTGGTTGCACAGGTACGCGAGGGGCTCCCCGTGCGCGAGGCGCAGCCGCTCCACGCGGTGCACGTCGTCACCCTCGGCCACGCCGAGCGCGGCGGCGACCTCGGCCGTCGCCGGGACCACGGTGCTGACCAGGACCTTCGTGGCCGGGCGCTGCCCCGCGGCCGCCAGGTCGTCGTAGAGACTGCTCAGCTCCAGCGGGCGCTTGACCTGGCTGTGGACCACCTGCGTGCCCACGCCCCGGCGGCGGACCAGCAGGCCCTTGTCCACGAGCGACTGGATGGCCTGGCGGACGGTGGGCCGGGACAGCCCGAGCCGCCCGGCCAGCTCGATCTCGTTGCCCAGCAGGCTCCCCGGCGTCAGCGCCCCGTTCTCGATCGCGGCCTCGAGCTGCTGCGCCAACTGGTAGTACAGCGGCACCGGGCTGCCGCGGTCCACGCCGAGGTCGAGCGTCACGGTCGGGTCCACTTCTGGTCTGGGCACGGGCAGAGCGTAGCTCCGCACGGTGTTGACGGGAAGTTGTGTAGTTCGATTGTCCGGACATACGGATTGACAGCGCCCGGGCCCGGGCCCACTTTGTTTCCATGCGCATCGGGATCATCGGTACGGGCCGTATCGGCACGGTCCACGCCCACACGCTCAGCCGTCACCGCGACGTCGGGTCCCTGATCCTCACGGACGCCGACCCGGCGCGGGCCCAGGCCCTGGCCCACCGGCTGGGCGAGACGACGGCGCCGGGCGTGGACGAGGTCTTCCGGTGGGGCGTGGACGCCGTGGTGATCACGACGGCGACGGCGGCCCACGCCGAGCTGATCGGCCGCGCGGCGCGCTCGGGGCTGCCGGTGTTCTGCGAGAAGCCCATCGCGCTGGACGTGCCCGGCACCGTGCACGCGATCGCCGAGGTGGAGGCCGCGGGGACGATTCTGCAGATGGGGTTCCAGCGGCGGTTCGACGCGGGCTACCGGGGCGCGCGGGACGCGGTGCGGTCCGGTCGGCTGGGCCGCCTGCACACGGTGCGGGCGGTGACGAGCGACGAGGCGCCGCCGCCCGCCGCGTACCTGGCGCAGTCCGGCGGGCTCTACCGGGACACGCTGATCCACGACTTCGACGTCCTGCGCTGGGTGACCGGCCGGGAGGTCGTCGACGTGTACGCCGCCGGGTCCGACGCCGGGCCGCCGGCGTTCCGCGCGGCCGGGGACGTGGACACGGGCGCGGCGCTGCTGACGCTGGACGACGGCACCCTGGCCACGGTGACCGCGACGCGGCTGAACGGCGCGGGGTACGACGTGCGGATGGAACTGGCCGGGGAGCTGGACCAGATCGTCGTCGGACTGGACGACCGTACGCCCATCGCGTCCACCGAGCCGACCGGGCCGCCGGCCGCGGACAAGCCCTGGACGGGCTTCGTGGAGCGCTTCGGTCCCGCCTACGAAACGGAGCTGGTGACGTTCGTCGAGGTGGTGCGGGGCGAGCGGGCCAACCCGTGCGACGGGCGGGAGGCGCTGCAGGCGCTGCGGATCGCCGAGGCGTGCGAGATCTCCCGGCGGGAGCGCCGGGCGGTGCGGCTCGCGGAGGTGCCGGGGGGCGCGGAGGCGGTGACGGGCTGAGGGGTCCGGCCGGGCTCGGGTGCGGGCGTGGCGGGAGGTGCCTCGCCCCGCGGCCGTTGCGGGTGGGGGGTCCGCGGGGCGAGAGCCGGGGCCGTGGAGGCGGTGCTCAGCAGCCGTGGTCGACCAGGTCGAACGAGGCGTAGTGGTCGGCCGTGTAGTAGTCCTCCTGGTAGTCCTCGCCGGTGACGACGCGGCGTGCTCCGCGGTCGTCGGAGCCCGGGGTGATCACCGTGTACTCGTGGTAGTAGCCGGTGGACCGGCTGGGCAGGATGCCCTCCCTGTTCTGGAAGACGGTCCCGTCCTGCTCGTACGGGAAGGGGCCGCCCTGCTCGATCAGATCGAGCGTGTCGTGCGCCTGGGAGGGCAGGTCGCTGTAGCAGATGTCACCGACCGCCGAGGGGGCGGCGCCGGCGGTGGTCGCTGAGACGGACCCGCCCACGAGGAGGGCGGACAGGACTGCGGATGCGGCGCCGATCCGTGCGGCGCGTGGGGGGAATCGCATGTCCTCATGATGACGCGCGTAGACGATGGCATGTCAATGACAAGACCGTGGAGGTTGCCGGGACGTCGTATGTGCGTTCCGCGACGGCGCGGGCGGTTCACCGGCAGGGTCGGCGTCCGTTCACCGCCAGCTTCCGGGCGCCCGGACCGCTGGGATGGACCCATGAACACGAACACGAACTCACTCGCCCCGCTGGCCGGCCGGACCGCTCTCGTGACGGGCGGCAGCCGGGGCATCGGCGCGGCCACGGCGCTGCGCCTGGCCCGGGAGGGCGCGGACGTCGCCCTCACCTACGTGCACGGCAAGGACGCGGCGGCCGGCGTCGTGGAGGCGGTCGAGGCCCTGGGACGCCGGGCGGTGGCCCTGCGCGCGGACTCCGCCGACGCCGAGGAGGCGGCGGGAGCGGTGGAGCGCGCGGCGCAGGCGCTCGGGGCCGCACCCGACGTGCTGGTCAACAACGTGGGGGTGGGCCTGCTCGGCCCGCTGGAGAGCCTGTCGGCCGACGACGTGGACCGCCTGCTGGCGGTGAACGTCCGCGGCGTCTTCCTGACCTCGCGCGCCGCCGCGTCCCGCATGGCGGAGGGCGGTCGGATCATCACCGTCGGAAGCTGCATGACCCAGCGGGTGCCGGGCCCCGGCGGGACGCTGTACGCCATGAGCAAGTCGGCCCTCGTCGGGCTGACCAAGGCCCTGGCACGGGAGCTGGGGCCGCGCGGGATCACGGCGAACATCGTCCACCCGGGTCCGGTCGACACCGACATGAACCCGGCGGACGGACCCCACGCCGAGGGCCAGGCCGCCCTGACGGCACTCGGCCGCTTCGGCACGGCGGACGAGGTCGCCTCGACGGTGGCGTACCTGGCGGCCGCCTCGTACGTGACCGGCGCGGAGTTCGCCGTGGACGGCGGCCACGCGGCGTAGCCGGCCTCCGCCCTCCCGGGCATGCGCGCGGGGCGCACCGGTGCTGTCCTGCCGGTGCGCCCCGCGGGTCCGTGGGCGGTGCGTCAGCCGCCCAGTTCCTGGTGGCGGGCGGCCAGGCGGGCCGTGCCGTCCTCCGTCAGGGAGCCGAACAGACGCAGGCGGGAGATGCCGCCGTCGGGGAAGATGTCGACGCGCGCGTGCGTGCCGACGGCCGGCTCCGGCAGGACGAAGCGGTGGTTGGTGTCGGGCTGCATCCGGGTGCGGGGCAGCACCTCGCGCCACTCGCCGTCCTCGCCGTCCTTCACCGACACCGACGCCCAGCCCGCCGAGTTGCCCTTGAGGTACGCCGTGTCGATCTCGATGGCGCGGATCTCGGAGCGGTCCACCAGGCGATAGCTGATCCAGTCGTTGCCCTGGTCACGGCGGCGGCGGGTCTCCCAGCCGTCGTCCATCTTGCGGGAGCGGCCCGGCTGGATGGTGTTGGTGGCCGGCGAGTAGAAGAGGTTGGAGGCGTCCTCGACCTGGCCGCCGTTCTCCAGCGCGACCACGTCGAAGGTGCCGAGCGCGGCGAGCCACTCCGGGTCCGGGACGACCTCGCCGTGGACGCGCAGGCGGGCTATGCCGCCGTCGGGGTGCTGCTTGAGGCGCAGGTGGGTGAAGCGCTGCTCCGCGGAGACGGCGAAGCCGTTGGCCGCGTGGCCGCCGACCGGGGTGCGCGGGACCAGGGTCGTCCACTTCACGTCGTCCGCGAGCAGCTCCTCCGGCGACGGGGAGCCGGCGACCGAGGTGCCCTCGACGGACACGGCCTGCGGGTAGTTGCCGCGGAAGTGGGCGGTGTCGACGACGATGCCGCGGATCACGCCGGGCGCGCCGAGGCGGATCAGCGCCCAGTCGTGGTCCTCCTCGGTCGGCCAGGGGTGCTCGGACGAGACGCCGCGGCGCCGGCGGGTCTCCCAGCCGTCCATGACCTTGCCCTTGTGCCCGAAGTGCTCGGGGTCGAACTCGGCGCGCTCGGGCACCAGCAGGTTCTCCCGCTGGGCGAAGAACTCGTCGTTGGCGGCGACGACACCGGCGCCCAGTCGCCGGTCGGCGAGGTTGGCGTACTGGGTGAAGGGGAGGTCGGCCGTGCGGTAGTCCGCGTACGGGTCTCCGCCTCCGTAGGGGTTCGCGTCTCCGGTGAAGCTGGCCAACGAGGTGTTCTGCTGGGCCGTCACGGTGATCAGGTGTTCCTTTCGGGGTCGTTCGGGATGTGTGTTCCGACAGGCCCGGACCGGTCAGGTCCGGGAGAGGAGCTGTCCCTTCGGCTCGGTGAACGCGCCGTCCGCCACGATGCGCTGTCCGCGCAGCCAGGTGGACTTCACGACGCCGTACAGGGTCTTGCCCGCGTACGCGGTGACGCGGTTGCGGTGCTGGAGGCCGGCCGGGTCGACGGTGAAGGTCTCGTCGGGGGCCAGCACGGCGAAGTCGGCGTCGCGGCCCGGCGCGACGGCGCCCTTGCGGGCCTCCAGTCCGACGAGGCGGGACGTGTTCGCCGACATCCAGCGGACGATGTCCTCCAGCCCGTGGCCGCGTTCCCGGGCCGCGGTCCACATGGCGGCGAGGCTGAGCTGGAGACCGGCGATGCCGCCCCAGGCGGTGGCGAAGTCGTCGGTCTTCAGGTCGGCGGTGGACGGGGAGTGGTCGGTGACCACGCAGTCGATGGTGCCGTCCGCCAGCGCCCGCCACAACAGGTCCTGGTTGGCCGCCTCGCGGATGGGCGGGCAGCACTTGAACTCGCTCGCGCCGTCCGGGACTTCCTCGGCGGTGAGCGTGAGGTAGTGGGGGCAGGTCTCCACGGTGAGGCGGACGCCCTCGGCGCGGGCCTCGGCGATCAGCGGCAGGGCGTCGCTGGAGGACAGGTGGAGCACGTGCACCCGCGCGTTGAACCGCTTCGCCTGCTCGATGAGCGTGGCGATGGCGGTGTCCTCGGCGTCGCGCGGACGGCTGGCGAGGAAGTCGGCGTACCTGGGGCCGCCCTGCTGCGGGGCCGCGTCGAGGTGGTGCGGGTCCTCGGCGTGGACGATCAGCAGGCCGTCGAAGGCGGCGATCTCCGCGAGGGACCGGGCGAGCTGCTCCTGGTCGAGGTGCGGGAACTCGTCGACGCCCGAGGGCGACAGGAACGCCTTGAAGCCGAAGACCCCCGCCTCGTGCAGCGGACGCAGGTCCTTGACGTTGTCGGGCAGGGCGCCGCCCCAGAAGCCGACGTCGATGTGGGCCTTGTCGGCGGCGACCTCCTGCTTGACGCGCAGGTGGTCGACCGTGGTGGTCGGCGGGAGGGAGTTGAGCGGCATGTCCACGAGGGTGGTGATGCCGCCGGCCGCCGCGGCGCGGGTGGCGGTCCAGAAGCCCTCCCACTCGGTGCGGCCGGGGTCGTTGACGTGCACGTGGGTGTCGACCAGGCCGGGCAGGACGACGTGGTCGCCCACGTCCTCCAGACGGGCCCCGTCCGGCACGGGCGCGTCGTACGGGAGCACGTCCGTGATCGTGCCGCCGCTCACCGCGATCGACGCGGCGCGTATGCCCTCGGGAGTGATGACGCGCGTCGAGCGCAGCACCAGTTCAGTCTGGGACACCCGAACCCCTCTCTCTGCAGTCGTTCTGCCGCCGGTCCGCCGGCCTGCCGGTTCACAACGGGAAACGGGATCTGTCGCCACACAACGGACTTCAACGTTCTGTTGAAGGAGTCTTCACTTCCCGTTCCACCCCGTCAAGAGGCACCCTTCGACCGGGCACGCCCGACGGCTCCGCTCTGGACGTTTCCACAAAGCGGAATTAGTATTCCGACAGACAGAACGTAGCTATGTACAAGCGGGGAGTCAACCGGCCGCCGGGTAGGCTTCTGCCCTCCCGCCAGCCCCGAAAGGAACGTGCCGTGCCGACGTCCAGCGCCAGCACCACCGACTCCGCCAGGTCCGCCACCGGCGGCGTCCAGTCCTTGGAGCGCGCCTTCGACCTGCTCGAACGGATGGCGGACGCGGGCGGCGAGGTCGGCCTGAGCGAGCTGTCCGCCAGCAGCGGGCTGCCGCTGCCCACCATCCACCGCCTGATGCGCACCCTCGTGGCCTGCGGTTACGTGCGCCAGCAGTCCAACCGGCGCTATGCGCTCGGCCCGCGGCTGATCCGGCTCGGCGAGTCCGCCTCCCGGCTGCTGGGCACCTGGGCGCGCCCGCACCTGGCCCGGCTGGTCGAGGAGACCGGCGAGACGGCGAACATGGCACTGCTCGACGGGGACGAGATCGTCTACGTCGCCCAGGTGCCGTCGAAGCACTCCATGCGGATGTTCACCGAGGTCGGGCGGCGTGTCCTGCCGCACTCGACGGGCGTCGGCAAGGCGCTGCTCGCGGACTTCCCGCCCGAGGAGGTGCGGGCCCTGCTCCACCGCACCGGCATGCCGGCCGCGACGGAGAAGACGATCACCACACCGGACGGCTTCATCGCCGCGCTGGAGGACGTGCGGCGCCAGGGGTACGCGATCGACGACAACGAGCAGGAGATCGGCGTGCGCTGCCTGGCCGTCTCGGTGCCGAACTCCCCCACCGCGGCCGCCATCTCCATCTCCGGTCCGGCGGGCCGCGTCACGGAGGACGCGACCGAGCGGATGGTGCCCCTCCTCCAGCAGGTGGCCGCCGAACTCTCGGAGGCCCTGCTGGCCTCGGGCGGTACCCCGGCCGCGTAACCCTTCGCCCGTTCCGGCGCGCCGGGCCTCGCCTCAGCGGCGCGGCCCGCCGCCGAAGGCGTCGACGGCGTCGCGGACGTCCGTCAGCGCCCGGGAGAGGGCACTGACGGAACCGATCGCCCCGGCGATCAGCAGCAGGGAGCGGTGCAGCCGCGGCGCCTCGGGGACGCCGTGGTCCGTCATCGCGGCCAGGGCGGCCAGTTCGTCCTCGGCGATCGCCCGGTCCGGGAAGTCCGCCGGCAGCACGGCGAGCCGGCGGCGCAGCCCGGCCACCGCCGTCCGCAGGGCCGCCACTCGCACATCCTCGTCGCCGGCGGCCACTCGCCTCTCTTCCAAGCTCCGCAACACAGCCCTCCCCCTCGCACTCCGTCGTGCGCCCCCTGCGTGGTGACCCGCCGAGCCCCCCCCTGACGCCGGCCGGAGACCCGGGACGCGGGCCAGTAAACGCCACCCGGCACGGGACGCGCCACCACGAGGGCCGAAATTCAGTCCCGCGAGAACCGGCGGGCGCCGGGGCGTTTGACGGGCGGTCCGGTATGCAGGAGCCATGACGGACAACGAAGACCAGGTGGCGGGGCTACTGCTCGCCGCGGGGGGCGGGCGGCGGCTCGGCGGCCGGCCCAAGGCACTGCTCGCACATCGCGGACACCCGCTCGTCGAACACGCGGTCGGCGTGCTGCGCGCGGCCGGCTGCGCCCGCGTCCACGTCGTGCTCGGAGCGCGCGCCGGGGACGTACGGGCCCGGGCGGCGCTGGAGGGGTGCGTCCTCGTGGACAACCCGGAGTGGGAGCGGGGCATGGGCACCTCGCTGCGCGCCGGGCTCGCCTCGCTGACCGGCACGGGGGCGCGGGCGGCGCTGGTCTCCCTGGTGGACCAGCCCGGCATCGGCGCGGAGGCGATGGCTCGGGTGCGCGCCGCGTACCGGGACGAGACCTCACTCGTCTCGGCGGCCTACGCGGGTGTGCGCGGGCATCCCGTCCTCCTCGGGGCGGCGCACTGGGCCGAGGTGGCGGCGACCGCGAGCGGGGACCGCGGGGCACGCGCCTATCTGAGGGAACACGAGGCGGAGATCACCCTCGTCGAATGCGGGGACGTCGCACGGCCCTACGACATCGACACCGAGGCCGACCTGCGCCACCTTGAGTGAAGGGTGTGGCACTGGGCGCCACCTTCCCTCGACTCAGAGAATCTCGACATCAACAAACCATTGAAGTTCCACGATGAGGAAACTACTATCCACTGACCAGAAGCACTCGACCGCACAGCGAGTGCGTGATGTCCCCATATGCGCCTCTGGCACCCGGTGCCACCGCTGAAGGAAGTGACCGCTCATGTCCGCACCAGCGCCGTCCCCGCTGGCCATCGTCGACGCCGAGCCCCTGCCGCGGCAGGACGAGGTCCTCACCGACGCTGCGCTCGCCTTCGTGGCGGAGCTGCACCGGCGGTTCACGCCCCGGCGTGACGAACTCCTCGCCCGCCGTGCGGAACGCCGCGCCGAGATCGCCCGCACCTCCACGCTCGACTTCCTCCCGGAGACCGCCGCCATCCGCGCGGACGACTCCTGGAAGGTCGCCCCCGCTCCGGCCGCGCTGCAGGACCGCCGTGTCGAGATCACCGGCCCCACCGACCGCAAGATGACCATCAACGCCCTCAACTCGGGCGCCCGGGTCTGGCTCGCGGACTTCGAGGACGCCTCGGCCCCGACCTGGGAGAACGTTGTCCTCGGCCAGCTCAACCTGACCGCCGCCTACACCCGCACCATCGACTTCACCGACGAGCGCACCGGCAAGTCGTACGCCCTGCGCCCGAACGAGGAGCTGGCCACGGTCGTCATGCGCCCGCGCGGCTGGCACCTCGAGGAGCGCCACCTCCGGGTCGACGGCCGCCCGGTGCCCGGCGCCCTCGTCGACTTCGGCCTGTACTTCTTCCACAACGCCCAGCGCCTGCTGGACCTCGGCAAGGGCCCGTACTTCTACCTGCCCAAGACGGAGTCCCACCTCGAGGCCCGCCTGTGGAACGACGTCTTCGTCTTCGCGCAGGACTACGTCGGCATCCCGCAGGGCACCGTCCGCGCCACCGTCCTGATCGAGACGATCACGGCCGCGTACGAGATGGAGGAGATCCTCTACGAACTGCGCGACCACGCCTCCGGCCTGAACGCGGGCCGCTGGGACTACCTGTTCTCCATCGTCAAGAACTTCCGTGACGGCGGCGCCAAGTTCGTCCTGCCGGACCGCAACGCGGTGACGATGACGGCCCCGTTCATGCGCGCGTACACCGAACTCCTCGTGCGCACCTGCCACAAGCGCGGCGCGCACGCGATCGGCGGCATGGCGGCGTTCATCCCGTCCCGCAAGGACGCGGAGGTCAACAAGGTCGCCTTCGAGAAGGTCCGCGCCGACAAGGACCGCGAGGCGAACGACGGCTTCGACGGCTCCTGGGTCGCCCACCCCGACCTGGTGCCGATCGCCATGGAGTCCTTCGACAAGGTCCTCGGCGACCGGCCGAACCAGAAGGACCGCCTGCGCGAGGACGTCGACGTCAAGGCGGCCGACCTGATCGCCATCGACTCCCTGGACGCCAAGCCGACGTACGCGGGCCTGGTCAACGCGGTGCAGGTCGGCATCCGCTACATCGAGGCGTGGCTGCGCGGGCTGGGCGCGGTCGCCATCTTCAACCTGATGGAGGACGCGGCCACCGCCGAGATCTCCCGCTCGCAGATCTGGCAGTGGATCAACGCGGAGGTCGTCCTCGACAACGGCGAGCAGGTCACCGCCGAGCTGGCCCGCAAGGTCGCCGCCGAGGAGCTGGAGAACATCCGCGCCGAGATCGGCGACGAGGCGTTCGCGGCCGGCAACTGGCAGCAGGCGCACGACCTGCTGCTGACCGTCTCGCTCGACGAGGACTACGCCGACTTCCTCACGCTGCCGGCGTACGAGCAGCTCAAGGGCTGACGCCCGGCACACGCCCGTGCCCCCGGTACCGCACAGCACCGGGGGCACGGGCGTGTGCGCGTCACTCCAGGTGCACGGACCAGTCCTGCTCAGCGGCCGGCTTGCCGTGCAGGTCGGGCACCTGCTTCAGCCAGTCGGGGCGGCCCCGCCGGGTACGTGCCGCGCGCCGCGCCTCCTCGGCGGCCAGCTCCTCCCGGCTCGGGAAGTCGACCGGCAGCCACTGCGCGGACGCCTTCACCCGCGCGCCGAGGTAGCCGGCGTAGGCCGCCCTCAGCTCGTCCGGCCCCGCGAAGCCGGGCTCGCCCGTCAGCCAGGCGTCGGGCACCTCGGCGACGACCTCGCGCAGCAGTTCACCGGTCACCTTCGGCGCGAGTTCGGCGTCGGCGGCACGCACGTCTGGGGCGCTGTGGCCGAGGGCGTGGTGGCGGAAGTCGTACGCCTTCTCCGGCGCGGACGCGTCCCAGCGGTGGTGGAAGACGAGGGCTGCGCCGTGGTCGATGAGCCACAGGTGCGGGGGCGCGGCGCCGAAGGTGGGCCAGACCATCAGGTTGGAGCTGTGCACGGTGCGGTCGACGTTGACGGTGAGAGCGTCCAGCCAGACGATCCGGCCGGCCTCGACCGGGTCCACGGGGAACGTCCTCGCCACCTCGGGCGTGTAGTCGCGGGCGCCCGGCAGGTGGTCCATGCCGAGGTTGATCCCGGCACTGGCGTCGAGCAGGTCCCGCACCTCCTGGTGCGGCTCCCGGGCGCCGATGGCCGGATCGAAGTCGACGAGGACCAGCTCCGGCACCCGCAGTCCCAGCGCCTTCGCCAGCCGTCCGACGATCACCTCGGCGACCAGCGCCTTGTGCCCCTGCGCGGAGCCGGTGAACTTGACGACGTACGTGCCCAGGTCGTCGGCCTCGACCACACCGGGGACCGAGCCGCCGGTGTGCAGGGGCTCGATGTAGCGGGTGGCGGTGACCTCTCTCAGCACGTCCCCCCCTTCCCTTCGGCCTCGGGCATGAAGTGAGCATAGTAACCGAGGGTGATCGCGGGCCGCCCGGCCCCGTCCGCACCGCCCGGGGTCAGGAGCCGAGGCCGCTGAGGGCGTCGGCGAGGGTGGCGACGGCCGCGGGGTTGCGTGGGCTTTCGACGAGGTCCGCGTAGTCGAGTACGACGAACCGGTCGTTCCTGACGGCGGAGACGTTCGCCAGCGGCTCGTAGGACTTGAGGAACGCCCGCTTCTGCTCCGCGGTGGTGTCCCCGTAGTCGTTGATCACGATGACCTCGGGGTCGCGGGCGACGACCGTCTCCCAGCCCACGGGGGCCCAACTGTCCTTCAGGTCCTTCATGACGTGGTCGCCGCCGGCCTTGGTGATGATGTCGTGGGGTCCGGCGTAGGCGCCCGCCGTGAACGGCTTGTCCCGGCCGCTGTCGTAGAGGAACACCCTGGGCCGGTCGGCGCCCTTCGGGGCCCTGGCCCGTGCGTCGGCCACCTGCCGGCGGAACGAGGCGACGAGGGCCTCGGCCCTGTCCTCGACGTCGAAGACCTCGCCCAGGTTGCGCAGGTCCGTGTAGAGCGCGTCGAGCGGCGCCATCACCCCGCGTGCGGTGCCCTGTCCGTTGCGGCACGACTCGCTGAGCACGTACGAGTCGACACCCACGCGTCGCAGGGCGGCGGGCGTGAACCCCTCGCCCTCGTCGAAGCCGTAGTTCCAGCCGGCGAAGACCAGGTCGGCACGGGCGTCCAGGACCAGTTCCTTGGTGATCCGGCCCTTCGAGAGCCACGCGGCCTCGTGGTAGCCGTCCTTCCACGGCACGGTCGTGAGGTCGCCCTTGTCGTCGGGCATGACGTATCCGGCCATGTGGTCCTCGAGGCCGAGGGCGAACATGATCTCGGTGATGCCCACGTCGTTGGTGACCACGCGCCGCGGAGCCCTCTCGAACGTCTTCTTCTCGCCGCAGTTCTCGACGGTGACCGGATAGTGGCCGCCGGGCGCCCCCGCCGCGTCCCGCGTCCCCGGCCGGGACGGGACCTCGGCGCCGCAGCCGGTGAGGGCGCAGGCCAGGACGAGGGCGAGGACGGGGGCGGCGGGGCGTACGGGCCTCGGCATGGTGACGCGGACTCCTTCGATGACGGACCGGCGGTGGACTACGGGGAGGGAAGGCGGTCGAAGAGCAGTTGGACCGCGCCGGTCTCGGGGTGGGGGACACGGTGTGCCCGGACGCCGAAGACGTCGGCGAGCAGGCCGGGCGTGAGGACGTCGTGGGGGGTGCCGGAGGCGACGATCCGCCCGCCGTCGATGACGTGCAGGAGGTCGCAGTGGAGCGCGGCGAGATTGAGGTCGTGCAGCGCGGTGAGCACGGTGCGCCCGCCCGCCCGCAGCAGGGAGAGGACCTCCAACTGCTGGGCGATGTCCAGGTGGTTGGTGGGCTCGTCCAGCACCAGCACCCGCGGCTGCTGGGCGAGGGCGCGGGCGATCAGGACCCGCTGCTTCTCGCCGCCGGAGAGCGTGAGGAAGCCGCGGTCCGCCAGATGGCCGGCGCCCGCTCCCTCCAGCGCGGCGGCACACGCGCGCCGGTCCTCCTCGGTCTCCCGGGCCACCGCCCCCTGGTGCGGCAGCCTGCCCATGGCCACGACCTCGGCCACCGTGAAGTCGAACTCCGCGGACGCCTCCTGCGGAAGGGCCGCGAGCCGGCGGGCGCTCTCCCGCGCGCTCAACGCCGACAGGTCGTCGCCGCCGACGCGCACCGCACCGGCCGTGGGACGCAGGGCCCGGTAGACGCAGCGCAGCACGGTCGACTTGCCGCTGCCGTTGGGCCCGACGAGTCCGACGAACCGGCCGCTGTCCGCGTGCAGCGAGACGTCCTCCACCACCCGCGCGCCGGAGATCTCCACGGTGAGCCTGTCGATGTCGACCCGCATCACACGCCTCCGAAGGTGTAGGTGCGTCGGCGCATGAGCAGCAGGAAGCACGGCACGCCGATCGCGGCCGTCAGTACGCCCAGCGGCAGTTCGGCGGGGGCGAGCACCACGCGTGACAGGACGTCGACCCAGATCAGCAGAACGGCGCCGGCCAGGGGCGCGACGGCCAGCAGCCGGCGGTGGTCGGCGCCGACGAGCATGCGGGCGGCGTGCGGGACCATCAGGCCCACGAAGCCGATCGCGCCGCTGACCGCGACGACGGCCCCGGTGACGGCGGCGGCGGTGAGGAACAGCTCCCTCCGCAGCCGGCCCGGGTCCACTCCCAGCGCGGCCGCGGTCTCGTCGCCCATGGCGAGGGCGTTCAGGCGGCGGGCCGACCAGCCGAGGTGGACGAGGCCGCCGAGCACGGCGCCCGCGGCGATCGGCACGGAGGACCAGCTCGCCCCGCCCAGACTGCCGAGGAGCCACATCATCGCGGACCGGGCCGCCTCGCCGCGCTCGGCGGCGAACACCATGAACGTGGTCACGGCCGAGAAGCCGTAGTACAGCGCGGTACCGGTGAGCACGAGCCGCAGCGGAGTCAGTCCGCGCGGGGTCCGGGCGACCGCGTACACCAGCAGCATGGCGGCGAGCGCGGAGAGGAACGCCGCCGTGGACAGCGCCCAGACGCCGAGCGCCGCGAAGGCGCCGAAGATGAGTACGGCGTTGGCTCCGACGGCCGCGCCGGAGGAGATGCCGAGGACGAACGGGTCGGCGAGCGCGTTGCGGACCATGGCCTGGACGGCGACGCCGACGGACGCCAGACCGGCGCCCACGACCGCGGCGAGCACGGCGCGCGGCAGGCGCAGCTCCCACACGATGGTGTACGAGGCCACCTCGTCCGGGGCCAGGGTCCCGCCGGACAGTCCCGCCCACAGGCAGCGCAGCGTCTCGCTCCAGGAGAGCCCCGACGCCCCGATGCCGGCACCGCAGGCCAGGGAGACGGGGAGCGCCACGCACAGGCCGGTCACGAGCAGGGGCAACGGGACACGCCGGGGCGGTGGGGGGCCGCCGCCGTGCTCGCGGCGCGGTGCGGCGGGTATGCGGTCGCGGAGCGTGGCCACAGGCGGATCGCTTTCGCCTCGGGCCGTGCGCCTGCGTGATCGAAGGAGCGGGCCCGGGCGCCGGGCGCCACACGCAGCACCTCTCGCAGTCCACGGCGATTGACAGGAGCTTCACCACCGCGGGTAATCGGGCTCGCGCGGCCCTGTACGGGACCGCGCCCACCGTTGCGGGTCAGCGCCGGACTTCGACCGGACTTCCCCCGCGAGGCGCTTGCAGCTTAACCCCTGTCCCGCGCCCGGCCGCCACGGGGAAGCGCCTCTCCCCGTCGTCGAGGCGCCGGGCGGTGACGGTCAGCCGCCGAGGAGCTGCCGCATGCTCGCGAGTTCCTCGTCGTCGGCGCTGCGCGGGGTGCGCGGCCCGCATCCCGAGACCACCCGGGCGAAGTCGGCCGCGGCGGCGTCGATGCGCGCGGCCAGCGCGGAGCCGGCCGAGGCCGTGCCGAAGTCGTCGGTGGCCGCGTACACGCCGCGGGGCGAGACGATGGCGTGCAGGTAGGAGAACATCGGCCGCAGGGCGTGCTCCAGCACCAGGGAGTGCCGCTCGGTCCCCCCGGTGGCGCCGATGAGCACGGGCATGTCCGAGAGCGTCTCCTCCGGCAGGACGTCGAAGAACGACTTGAACAGCCCGCTGAAGGAGGCGTTGAAGGCGGGGGTCACCGCGATCACGGCGTTCGCGGCGCCGAGTGTCCCGAAGACGGCTTCGAGCTGCTCGGAGGGGAACCCGGCGAACATCGCGTCCATGATGTCGTGACCCAGGGGACGCAGTTCGAGCACCGTGGAGTCCACGGCCCTGCCGCCGGCCTCCAGTTCGGCGCGCACCGCGGCTTCCAGGCGGTCGGCGAGCAGCCGGGTGGAGGACGGCTGGCGCAGGCCGCTGCTCAGGGTGACCAGTTTCGTCATGGCGGTTCAGCCTCCACTCCGGTGTCCGGCCCGGCCGCGGCGGCGGCCTCGGCGAGACTCTTCTCGCGCAGCAGCTCGTGCGTCGGCGCGGGCGGTACGTCGGCGGGCCTGCCGACGGCGAACTCCTTGCGGAGCACGGGCACGACCTCCTCGCCCAGGAGGTCGAGCTGTTCCAGCACGGTCTTCACCGGCAGCCCGGCGTGGTCGATCAGGAAGAGCTGGCGCTGGTAGTCGCCGGCGTATTCACGGAAGCCGAGGGTGCGTTCGATCACCTGTGCCGGGGAGCCGACCGTCAGCGGGGTGAGGGCGGTGAAGTCCTCCAGGGACGGCCCGTGCCCGTAGACGGGGGCGTTGTCGAAGTACGGGCGGAACTCGTTCACGGCGTCCTGGCTGTTGCGCCGCATGAAGATCTGGCCGCCGAGGCCCACGACGGCCTGGCGGGCGCTGCCGTGGCCGTAGTGCTCGAACCGCGAGCGGTACAGCTCGACCATGCGCTGGGTGTGGGACGCGGGCCAGAAGATGTGGTTGGCGAAGAAGCCGTCGCCGAAGTAGGCGGCCAGCTCGGCGACTCCGGGGGTGCGGATGGAGCCGTGCCACACGAAGGGCGGGACGCCGTCCAGCGGACGCGGGGCGAGGGTGAAGCCCTGCAGGGGGCTCCTGAACTCGCCCTCCCAGTTCACGACGTCCTCGCGCCACAGTCTGCGCAGCAGCGTGTAGTGCTCGACGGACAGCGGCATCGCCTGCCGGATGTCCTGGCCGAACCAGGGGTAGACCGGGCCGGTGTTGCCGCGTCCCAGGATGACGTCGGTGCGCCCGCCCGACAGGTGCTGGAGGACGGAGAAGTCCTCGGCGATCTTGACCGGGTCGTTGGTGGTGATCAGCGTGGTCGACGTGGACAGCACGATCCGTTCGGTCAGCGCGGCGATGTGGCCGAGGAGCGTGGTCGGTGAGGACGGCACGAACGGCGGGTTGTGGTGCTCTCCGGTGGCGAAGACGTCCAGGCCGACCTCCTCGACCTTCTTCGCGATGGTCACCGTGTCCCTGATGCGCTGCGCCTCCGTCGGGGTGAGGCCCGTCGTGGGGTCGGTGGTGACGTCGCCGACGGTGAACACGCCGAACTGCATTGCGTGGGCCGAGGAGGGTTCCATGAGTGGTTTCTCCCGATCACGTCATCGCCTTCGTGCCCGCCCGCTCCCCCCCCCGGGCGCATGGGCCCCTCCCTGCTACCACGCTCCTCCGCCGGCCCCGGTGGCGCAACCTCGAACGGGACGGGGCCCGCGGCTCAGACTCCGGAGTAGGAGTGCTTGCCGCCGAAGAGGAAGTTCACGCCGTAGTAGTTGAAGAGGTACGTGGCGAAGGCCACGAAGGCGATGTACGCGGCCTTGCGGCCCTTCCAGCCCGACGTGGCGCGGGCGTGGAGGTAGGAGGCGTAGGCGATCCAGGTGACGAAGGACCAGGTCTCCTTGGGGTCCCAGCCCCAGTAGCGGCCCCAGGCCTCGCCGGCCCAGATGGCGCCCGCCACGATCGTGAAGGTCCACAGGGGGAAGACGGCCGCGTTGATGCGGTAGGACAGCTTGTCCAGGGTGGCCGCCGCGGGCATGCGGGCCAGGACGTCGTTGCCCACCATGCGGGTCCACAGCAGCAGCCGGGAGCCGGCCGGTCCCTCCTTGTCCCGCACCGACTCGGCCAGCCGGCGTTCGAGGGCGGCGACCCGGCCGTCGGCGAGGCGCGTCTCGAAGCTGTCGCGCAGGAGGTAGACGAGTGCCGAGAGCGCGCCGAGGTACAGGGCCGCGCCGCAGAGGATCGCCACGGACACGTGGATCCACAGCCAGTACGACTGGAGGGCGGGGACGAGCTGGTCGCTCTCGGTGTAGAGCCAGGTGACCGCGACGCCCAGGTCGAGCAGGACGGTGGTGACCAGCGGCAGTCCCGCCCAGCGCACGTTCTTGCCGAGGAGGAGCAGGACGAGGTACAGGCCGACGACCGCGGTGGAGAAGGTGGTGGAGAACTCGTACATGTTGCCCCACGGCGCCCGCTCGGCGGACAGCGAGCGCGTCACCACCCCGCAGGCCGAGAGCAGGAAGGCGAGCGTGGTCAGGGAGACCGCGATCCGGCCGGAGAGGTCGCCCTGCTCGTCGCCGCCGTGCGCACCCGGACCGTCGGCGGCGGTGGAGGCCCCGCCACGGAACCGCGCGACCACCTTGGGACGCTCCAGCACGGCCGTCCCCCCGGCCGCGGACCGCGCCCCGGGCCGCCCGGCGGCCTGTGTCCCGTCCCGCTCGGCGACGAGCGCGGCGGCCGTGCGGCCGACCTTGCTGCGGCTGCCGAAGACCCATTCGGCGATATGGGCGAGGAAGGCCAGCGAGTAGACGGCCATCGCCGAATAGATGAACCAATTACTCAGCTCGGCCAAGTTCTCGTTGGTGGCGGCCAGGTTGTTCACTTCTTCCACCTCGAAGAGGGTGCGAACAGGGACGGGCGCGGTCGCACCCTGTCGTCACCCTAACGTCAGACGGTGACGGCTCCCTCGCCAGGTCCCGCCCCCGCCGGCGCACAAGCCTCGGGGCATCGCGGGGAGTTGATGACGGGTCAGCACTCACCCCGGTGCGGCACCTCCCGGCCTTCGCGGGACCGCGCCTTCCACGGGATTGGCCGGAAATCGACGCGCACGGCCCCAGGGGGATCGCGGTTGACGGTGATCAAGCCCCGTGATTCAATCGATCCGGAGATGGGCGGTAATTCGCCATTTCCCCAGAAGAATTCGAAGACGAATTCAACGGACCCGGCCTCTCGGTGACCTCACCGCCGGGTCCGCTTTTACGCCGGAGGGGGATTTTCGGCTGTCTGAGCAGCCGACCACGCATGCACACACCACTCGACACACTCAGCCTCCATGAATCTCTGGAGTCGCCGGTCATCGAGTCGATGAATTTCCTCAACGAAGTGTCCCAGCGTTTCCCGGACGCGCTCTCCATGGCCGCCGGACGGCCGTACGAGGGATTCTTCGACATCGATGCCGTACACGAATACCTGCGCCTTTACGAGTCGCATGTCAGGTCTCTTTCCGGCGGCGACGAGGCGCTGGTGCGCCGCACGCTCCTGCAGTACGGGCGCACCAAGGGCATCATTCACGACCTGATCGCCGAGAACCTCGCCACGGACGAGGGCATCCACGTCGATCCGGAGAGCATCGTCGTCACCGTCGGCTGCCAGGAAGCGCTGTTCCTGACGCTGCGCGTACTGCGCCGGGACGACCGGGACGCCCTCATTACGCCCATGCCCTGCTATGTGGGCGCGACCGGTGCCGCCGCCCTCGCCGACATGCGGGTACTGCCGGTCGCGGAGCACTCGGCCGGCATCGACGTCGAGGAACTGGGACGGGTCGTCGCCCGGGCCAAGGCGGACGGCCTGCGGCCCCGGGCCTGCTACGTGGTGGCCGACTTCGCCAACCCGTCCGGCGCCACCCTCGACGCCGGCACCCGCGAGGCGCTGATCCGGCTGTCCGAGGAGCAGGACTTCCTGATCCTGGAGGACAATCCGTACGGGCTGTTCGCCCCCCTGGGTGCCGAGCCGACGCCCACGTTGAAGGCGCTCGACGGCGACCGGCGCCGGGTGGTCTACCTGGGCTCGTACGCCAAGACGGGACTGCCGGGAGCGCGCATCGGATTCGCCGTCGCCGACCAGCCCACCGCGTCCGCCGACGGCGGCACGGTACTGCTCGCCGATCAGCTCGCCAAGGTCAAGAGCATGCTCACGGTGAACACCTCGCCCATCGCCCAGGCCGTCATCGGCGGGAAACTCCTGGCGCACGGGTGCAGCCTGAGGTCGGCCAACACCCGGGAGACCGAGCTGTACCAGGGGAATCTGCACCACGCTCTGAAGGAGCTGGCCCGGCACTTCCCCGAAGGCAGCGCTCCCGAGGTCACCTGGAACACCCCGGCCGGCGGATTCTTCGTGGTCCTCACCGTCCCGTTCCCGGTCGACGACGACCTTCTGGTGCATTCCGCACGCCGGCACCGGGTCCTGTGGACTCCGCTGCACCACTTCTACGGCGACGGGCGTCCGCGCCGCCGAATCCGCCTGTCCCTGAGTTATCTGACACCCGATGAGATCACAGTGGGCATCGAGCGCCTCGCGGAATTCATCCGCGAACAGTCCGATGTCCAGAGCCTCCCGAAGGGGATTTCGTGAGTACTTTCGACGACCTCGACGTCGATCACGTCGGTTTCTCGGTCGGTAATCTGACCGAGGCGACGGAGTTCTTTGTCAAGGGCTACGGGATGGAGGTCTTCGCACACTCGGTTCCCGGTACGTCCGAAGAAACGGCACGCCAGGTCAGTCTGGGCGGCGGAAACATACGGATGCTGCTGACCGATGCACAGGACACCGACCATCCGGCGGCCGCCTATGTCAATCGTCACGGTGACGGCGTGTCGGACATCGCGCTGAGCACCGCGGACGCGGCGGGGGCGTTCGCGGAAGCGGTGCGGCGCGGCGCCGTGCCGGTGGCCGAGCCGCGCGAGCGGGACGGTGTCGTGACGGCGACCATCGGCGGGTTCGCCGATGTCACCCACACCTTCGTGCAGCGCGCCACCGGGCTCGACCCCCGCGCCCTGCCCGGCCTCTCCCCCGCCGGCCGCGGCGACGCGCAGGCGCGGCCGGACGCGCCCGCCGGTCTGCACACCGTCGACCACTTCGCCGTCTGCCTGGAGGCCGGCCAACTGGCCCCGACCGTCGCCTTCTACGAGACGGTCCTCGACTTCGAGATGGTCTTCACCGAGCGGATCATCGTCGGCGGCCAGGCCATGGACTCGCAGGTGGTGCAGAGCCGGTCCGGCGCGGTGACGCTCACGCTGATCGAGCCCGACACCTCCCGGGAGCCCGGGCAGATCGACACGTTCATCAAGGAGCACGGGGGCGGCGGTGTGCAGCACGTCGCCTTCGCCACCGACGACATCGTCGGGGCGGTGCGGCGGCTCGGTGCCGACGGCGTGGGCTTCCTGACCACTCCGTCGACGTACTACGACATGGTGCCCGAGCGCCTCGACCTGCGGCGCCACTCGCTCGACGCGCTGCGCGAGTCGAACATCCTGGTCGACGAGGACCAGGACGGACAGCTCCTGCAGATCTTCACCAAGTCGGCCCACCCGCGCGGCACGCTGTTCTTCGAGGTCATCGAGCGGCTCGGTGCCCGCACCTTCGGCAGCGGGAACATCAAGGCCCTGTACACCGCGGTGGAGATGGAGATGCAGCAGGCACGGCAGGACACCGGCCGGTGACCTCCCCATCCCCCACCTCCTCCGCCCCCGGCCCCGGGGCGCAGGCCCCGCTCACCGTCGCCGACGTGGCGGAACTCGCCGCGCGGCGGCTGCCCGCGGACGTCCTGGACTTCGTGAACGGCGGCAGCGGCGACGAGTCGGTCCAGGCGGCGAACCGGGCCGCCCTCGACGGAGTCCGGCTGGTCCCGCGGGTGCTGGTTGGCACGGACGAGGCGAGCACCTCGGGCCGGCTGGTGCGCAGCGCCGCGGGCATGCCGCTGGCGGTGGCCCCGATGGCGTACCAGCGGCTGCTGCACCCCGAGGGCGAACTGGCCGCGGCGCGGGCCGCGCGGGCGGTGGACGTGCCGTTCGTCGTCAGCACGCTGAGCAGCTACTCCGTCGAGGAGATCGCCGCGGTGGGCGGGACCGTGTGGTTCCAGCTGTACTGGCTGCGCGACCGGGACGCGGTGCTCGATCTGGTGTGCCGCGCGGAGAAGGCCGGCTGCGAGGCCCTGGTGGTCACCGTCGACGTTCCCCTCATGGGCCGCCGGCTGCGGGACGTGCGCAACGGCTTCAGCCTGCCGCCGCAGGTCACGGCCGCGAACCTCGGGCCGGCCCCGGACACGGCCGCGCACCGGCGGGAGGACGGCCGGTCCGCCGTCGCCACGCACACCGCGCAGGCCTTCGATCCGGCCCTGTCCTGGGAGGACCTCGCCTGGCTGCGGGAGAGGACGAGTCTGCCGCTGCTGGTGAAGGGCGTCCTCGATCCGCGGGACGCCGTCCGGGCCGTGGACGCCGGTGCCGACGGGGTGATCGTCTCCAACCACGGCGGCCGTCAGTTCGCCGCCGCGGTGCCCAGCGTCACCGCGCTGCCCCGGGTGGTCGAGGCGGTCGGCGGCCGCTGCGCGGTGCTGCTCGACAGCGGGGTGCGCACCGGTGCGGACGTGCTGCGGGCCCTCGCGCTGGGCGCGGACGGGGCCCTGTGCGGCAGGCCGCTGCTGTGGGGGCTGGCGATGGACGGAGAGGCCGGGGCGCGGCACGTCCTGGAGCTGCTGCGGGACGAGTTGCGGGAGTCCCTGCTGCTGGCGGGCTGCCCGGACCTCGCGGCCGCCCGCCGGCTGGAGGCGGTCGTCGTCTGACCCCGCCGGTGTACCCGACGGGCGTCCGCCGATGAACTCGGCGGACGCCCGTCGCGTCATGGTCCCGGTGGGAGCGCTCCGTCCCCGGCCGCGGTTCAGCCGGCGGCGAGCAGCGGGAACAGCCCGACCCCGGCCGCGGCCTTCAGGTAGTCGGCGCCGGTCGTCCCGCCGGTGCCCGACACCCGCCCGATGATCTTCATGGTGACGCCCCAGTGCGTGCGCTTCATCCCGCACCAGCCCGCGTCCAGCCGGCGCATGGCCTCCTCCAGCCGGCGCGTGTCCGCGGTGGCCCAGCCTCCCGCACGGGTGAGGAACGCCTCCTGGAGGGTGGCGTCGAGGGCGAAGACGGGGCCCTTCTCCGGAGCGTGGGCGCCCGCCTCCCGCTTGGCGCTGACCGTCTCCACGAGCTGGTACGGCCGTGACTGGATGGCACTGGCGCCGTGCGTGTGGTCGCGGATGACGGCGAACGCCTCCGGCGGCATGGTCGTCAGGATGCGGTACAGCTTGGCCGTCGCGTCGGGCAGCCGGTCCGCGGCCGACTCCAGGAAGGCCGCGGCGTCGAGCGGACGCTCGTCGCGGACGGCCTCCACCGCGAGCGTCAGCGCCCGCGCCACCCGGGCGAAGATCCGCTCGAAGAGCTGGATGGACCGGATGAACATCCGCTCGTCGTGCAGGGTCGTCATGGGCAGCAGGGTGACCTCCACAGCGCGGCGCAGCGCCGGCGGCGCCTCGGCCCGGACGGCCGCCGCGGCGGCCGTCGCGGCGTCCGCCGCCCCCTCGGCCCCCGGTGCGGCGAGTGCCTCACGCAGCCCGTCCAGCGGCGCCGTGTCCGGCAGGGCCAGCGGGGCCCAGTCCGCGAGGCGGGCCAGCGCCTGCCACACGGCGACGGTCCGGGTCCGCTGGCGGCCCTCGCCCCCGGTGGCGGCCAGGGCCTCCGTCTCCCGTTCCACCAGGTCGGCCAGGAGCACCGCCAGCAGCAGGTCCTCGGCCCGTTCCGTGGCCCCGGGGGCGCCGTCCGTGTCCCACTGCGCGAGGGTCAGGACATCGTTGCCCGAGTAGGAGGCGTAGCTCATCGGCCGGTCGGTGAACGTCAGCGGCAGCCAGGTGTCGAGCAGCCAGGCCTCCGGTGCCGCCCAGGGCCGGGCACGGCCGGCGCACTCGATGCCGAGGCGCGTGCCCCGCAGCAGGGCGACCAGTTCCCCGGAGACGGCCGCCTTGCCGACCTGCTGGTAGTAGCCGACCACCTGGTCGTAGGGGAAGCCCTCGTAGTCCGGCCGGCCGGGGCCGAGGGCTGCGTGGGACCAGGCCGCGACGGCGTCCCGCGCCGTGCGCAGCGCTCTGTCCCGGGACGCCCGGGTGCCGTGCCCCAGTGCCGTTCCCCCGACGCCCATGTGCCCGTCCTCCAAGGAGTCCGCGGGTCCCCCCACCGGCGCCTTCTTGGTCATATGCACGTTCTCACCCGTTCGTCGACCGCCCCGGTCAGGCGTGGGAGTGCTGCGCGTCCATGGCCTCGACCAGGCTCTTGGGGCGCATGTCCGTCCAGTTCCGTTCGACGTAGTCCAGGCACGCCTGCCGGGCGTCCTCGCCGAAGACGCGCTCCCAGCCGGCCGGGACCTCGGCGAAGGACGGCCACAGGGAGTGCTGGCCCTCCGCGTTGACCAGGACCAGGTAGCTGCCGTTCTCGTCCTCGAAGGGGTTGGTGGCCATGGTGTTTCTCCTTGTCGTGACTGTGTGATCCGTGGGGTCCGCCCGCGGCGCGGGCGCCGTTCAGCGCTTCGCCGTGTGGTCGTCGATCACCGGGGCGATCACGTCCAGCGCGGCCGGCGTGGTCATCTCCAGGTGGGTGCAGTCCACCTCCGTCTCGTGGACCTCTCCGGTGACGTGGGGGTCCCACGCCCCGGCCGCGGAGGGACGCACGGCGCCGTCCCGTGCGGAGCGGAAGAGCAGCATGTCGCCGCGGAAGACGCCGGGCGTGAAGCCGTCGGCGATGCGGCGGTTGTTGGCGGCGACCCGGTGGAGGGCCTCGACGCCGCTCTCGCCGAGTCCGGCCAGCGGGCCGTCGTGCTCGCGCAGCAGCGCGGCGACCTCGGCGGCGGTGGCCGGGCGGGCCGTGCCGGCAGCGCCCGCCGGGTCCGCCGCCGCGGCGAGCACGGTGAGGATCTCCTGGAACAGGTCGCCCGCCGCCTCCTGGGGTCCGGGACCGGCCGCCGGGTAGGCGTCGAGCACCGCGAGCAGGTCCACCGGCGCTCCCTCGCCCTGGAGGAGTGCGGCCGTCTCGTGCGCCACCAGGCCGCCGAAGGACCAGCCGATCAGCCGGTACGGGCCGTTCGGCCACACCTTCCGGATGTGCGCGGCGTAGTCGGCGGCCATCTCCTTCAGGCCGGCGGCGGTCGGGTCGCCGGGGCGCAGACCGCTCGCCTGGAGGGCGTAGAGCGGGGCGTCGGGGTTCAGCCGGCTGATGAACCCGGTGTAGCACCAGCCGATCCCGGCGACGGGGTGGATCAGGAAGTACGGGACGCCGCCGCGGCCGGTGCGCAGCGGCAGCAGGGTGTCGAGCGGGTCGTCCCGCCGGTGCAGCCGGCGGGCCAGGCTCCGGACGGTGGGCGCCTCGAACACGGTGCGGATCGAGGCGGTGGTCCCCATCTCGGTGCGCATGCGGTTGACCAGGCGCGTGGCGAGCAGCGAGTGCCCGCCGAGGTGGAAGAAGTCGTCCTCGGCCCCGACCCGTGCCACGCCGAGCACGTCGGCGAACAGGGCGCACAGCGCCTCTTCCTCGGGAGTGCGCGGCAGGGCGGCGCCGGTGGCCGTGGCGGCGGGGTCGGGCGCGGGCAGCGCCTTGCGGTCCAGCTTGCCGTTGGGGGTCAGCGGCAGTTCGGGCAGGGGGACGACGGCGGCGGGCACCATGTAGCCGGGGAGCCGGTCGCGCACGTGCGCCCGCAGCGTCTCGGGGTCCGCGCTCTCGCCGGGCGCGGGAACGACGTACGCGACCAGCCGACGGTCCCCGGGCCGGTCCTCGCGGACGACGACCGCGTTCCGCGCGACGCAGGGGTGCCGGGCGAGGGTCGCCTCGATCTCGCCGAGTTCGATGCGGTAGCCGCGGATCTTCACCTGGTGGTCGGTGCGGCCCAGGTACTCCAGTGAGCCGTCGGCACTCCAGCGTGCCAGGTCGCCCGTGCGGTACATCCGGGTCCCGGCGGCCCCGTGGGGGTCGGCGACGAAGCGGCCGGCGGTGAGGGCGGGCCGGTCCAGGTAGCCGCGGGCGAGTCCGTCGCCCGCCAGGTACAGCTCGCCGGTGACGCCGGGCGGCACCGGGCGCAGGGCCGCGTCGAGGACGTAGGCCCGTGTGCTGCGCACGGGGCGGCCGATGCCGGGGGTGCCGGTCCCGTTCGCGCGCAGGTCCGCGGCGGTCGACCACACGGTGGTCTCCGTGGGCCCGTAGAGGTTGGTGACCGGGCCGCCGACGCGTGTCATGCGGTCGGCCAGGTCGGGGGGCAGTGCCTCGCCGCCGACGAGGACGCGCAGGCCGTCGGCGGCCTTCGGCCGTTCGGACAGCAGCGCGTGCCACAGCGTGGGCGTCGCCTGCATCACGGTCGCTCCGCTCGCCTCGATGAGGTCCGCGAGGGCGTTCGGGTCGACGACGGTGTCCCGGTCGGCCACCACCACGCTCGCCCCGGTGATCAGCGGCAGGCACAGTTCCAGGACGTGGATGTCGAAGGCGACGGTGGTCACCGCGACCATCCGGTCCCCGGCGCCCAGGGGGAAGCGCTCGGCCATCGCCGTGAGGAAGTTGAGCTGGGCGCGGTGCGGCACGACCACGCCCTTGGGGGTGCCCGTGGAGCCGGAGGTGAAGATGACGTACGCCGGGTGGTCCGGGCGCAGCGGCACCGGCCGTTCCCCTGCGGTGAGGTCACCCGCGTCGTGCGCGGCGGTCTCGGCGATCACCTTGGGGTCGTCCAGGCAGTGGACGCCGGGCCCGCCGGGGAGCAGGGTGCTGCCGGACCGGGTGGTGAGGACGGCGTCGGGGCGGGCGGCGGAGAGGATGCCCGCGATGCGCTCGGCGGGGTGCCCGAGGTCGACCGGGAGGTAGGCCGCGCCGGCCTTGTGGACGGCCAGCAGGGCGGTGACCAGCTCGGGGCCGCGGGGCAGGGCGAGGACGACGACGGACTCGGGACCGATGCCGCGTGCCAGCAGGAAGCGGGCCAACCGGTTGGCGCCGGCGTTCAGTTCGGCGTAGGTGAGTCCGGGGCCGTCGACCTGCCGGACGGCCGGGCTGTCCGGGGCGAGGCGGACCCGCTCCTCGAAGAGGACGGGCCAGCAGTCCTCGGAGGGCTCGGCGGCGGTGTCGTTCCACTCCTCGAGGACGCGGTGCCGCACCGAGGGGTCGAGGACGTCCACCCGGGCGACCGGGCGGCCGGGGTCGTCGACGACGGTCTCCAGGACGCGGCGCAGCCGCTCGGCCCAGCCGAGCACGGTCTGCCGGGAGAACAGGTCGGGCCGGTGGGTGAGGCGCATCCGCAGGGTGCGGCCCGGCAGGACGGTGAGGGTCAGCGGGTAGTGCGCGGTGCCGCTGCCCTCCGTGGCGGCGATCCTCAGCCCGTGGCGATCGGCGTCCCGGTCCTCGGAGGGCGCCGGGTAGTTCTCGAACACGTACAGGGTGTCGAAGAGTTCGCCGCCGGGGCCGGCCAGCCGCTGGATCTCTCCGAGGCCGAGGTACTCGTGGGCCGCCAGGTGCGCGCGCTCCTCCTGGAGGCGCCGCATGGTGGTGATCAGGGAGGCGGCCGGGTCCAGCCGCACCCGTACGGGCAGGGTGTTGGCGAACAGGCCGATCATCGACTCCACGCCGGGCAGCTCCGGTGGGCGTCCGGAGACCGTGGCGCCGAACACGATGTCGTCGCCGCCGGTGAGGTGCGCCAGCACCAGCGCCCAGGCGCCCTGCACGACGGTGTTGAGGGTGAGTCCGTGGCGGCGGGCCAGTTCGGTGAGGCGGGCGGTCAGCTCCGCGTCCACCTCGGCCTCGGCCTCCTCGGGCACCACGGTCTCCCGGCCGGCGCCGGCCGGGCCGAGCAGGGTGGGCGCCTCGAGCCCGTCGAGGTGGTCGCGCCAGGCCGACTCGGCCAGCGAGCGGTCCTGCCGGCCCAGCCAGCGCAGGTACTCGCGGTAGGGCACGACGGGCGGCAGGGTGTGGTCGCTGCCGTCCTCGGCGTACATGGCGAACAGTTCGCGCAGCATCAGCGGGACGGACCAGCCGTCGAGCAGGAGGTGGTGGCTGGTCATCACGAAGCGGTGCTCGTCGGCGGCCAGCCGGACGAGTTCGCACCGGATCAGGGGCGGCTTGCGCGGGTCGAAGCGGGTGGCGCGGTCGTCGGCGAGGATCGCCGTGAGCCGAGCCTGCCGCTCGTGTGCCGGCAGCGTGGACAGGTCCGTCTGCCGCCAGGGCATCCGTACCCGGTCCGGCACCACCTGGACGGACTCGCCGTTGCGGCGCTCGCGGAAGGCGCCGCGCAGATTGCCGTGCCGGGCGAGGAGACCGTCGGCCGCCCGGCGCAGCGCCCCGGCGTCCAGCTCGCCTCGCAGGTCGAACACGAACTGGAGGTGGTAGACGTCGGCCTGCCGCTCGTCGAAGCGGGCGTGGAACAGGAGCCCTTCCTGGAGTGCGGTCAGCGGGAGCACGTCCTCGATCCGCGCCTTGACTCGCTTCACTCTTCGTCCCCGTCCTCGAACATGAAGTCGTCCTCGAATTCCTCGATCTCGTCCTGACCGAGGTCGACCAGGTCGAAGTCGGAGGCGGTGGCACCGCCCGCGTCGTCCCGTCCCGCGTGCCGGGCCATCACGGTCAGCGCCCGGATCCAGGTGTCCGCGAGGGCGGACACCTCGGCCTCGGTCAGCAGGCCGTCCGGCCAGGTCCACACGGCGCGCAGTTCGCTTCCGCCGCCCGCCGCGGGGCGGGTCGTCGCGTTGACGGTGAGCGGGTTGCGCAGCGGCATCGCCCCGGGCGGCGCGAGCGCCCCGTCCGCGCCGGCCGCCTCGGGGGCCAGGTTCCAGTCCCCGGTGCCGGCGCCCTGGAACCGGCCCAGGTAGTTGAAGCAGATCTGCGGAAGCGGCAGCCCGGCCAGCGCGGGCGCGGTGTCCGGGTTGAGGTACCGCAGGAGCCCGTGGCCGATGCCCTCGTCCGGAACGGCGCGGAGCTGTTCCTTGACGCGCTTGAGCACCTGTCCGACGGCCGGCCCGGCCTCCCACAGGTCCGCCCAGTCCACCGGGCCGGTGTCGATGCCCACCGGGTGGACGCTGGTGAACCAGCCGAGGGTGCGGGACAGGTCGAGTCCTTCGGCGAGCTCCTCGTGCCGGCCGTGGCCCTCGACCTCGACCAGCACCGGAGCGTCCTGCTGCGTCCCGTCCCGGCCGGCCCGCACCGCCAGGGCGAGCGCGGCCAGCAGGATGTCGTCGACGCCCGCGTTGTAGGCGGCCGGCACCTGCGCGAGGACGGCCTCGGTGACCGGTGCGGGCAGTGCGACGGTCAGCGACCGGGCGGTGGCGGTGGTGTCCCGCGCCGGGTCGAGGGCGCGGGCGCCCAGCCGGGGTTCGGGCCGGTCGTGCAGGCCCGTCCAGAAGGCGAGTTCGGCCGCGCGGGACGGCTTGGCCGCCTCCTCGGCCAGGGTAGTGGCCCAGCGCCGGTACGAGGTTCCCGTGCGGTCCGGTCGCGGGGTGCGGCCGGCCTCCGCCTCGGTCCACGCCGTCCTGAGGTCGTCCAGCAGCACGCGCCACGACACGCCGTCCACGGCCAGGTGGTGGACGGTCAGCAGGAGTCGTCCGGGCGCGGTGTCGCCCGCGTCGAACCAGACGGCCTGGAAGACCACGCCGTCGGTGGGGCAGACGCGTTCGCCCGCGGCGACCGCCTCCTTGGCGAGGACGGAGCGCAGCGAGTCCTCGTCCGTCCCGGCCACGTCGATCCGGCGCACCGCTTCGCCGACCGGCACGGATCCGGCGGGCCGCACGCGCAGGCTCCGGCCGGCGCCGGCCACTTCGAGGCGCAGGACGTCGTGGTGGTCGACGAGTGCGCCCAGGGCCGTGACGAGGCCGCTCTCGGTGAGCTTGGCCGGGACCTGGAGCAGCACGGACTGGAGCAGGCCGTCGAGGGTGCCGCCGCGGGCCAGCAGGTCGTGCACGACCGGCGTGAGCGGTATCTCGCCGACGCCGTCGTCGGGCTCGTGCGCCGCGGTGTCGACCGTGCCCACGACGGCGGCGAGTTCGGCCAGCGTCCGGGTCCGGAAGACGTCCTTCGGCGCGAGCGCGAGGCCGGCCGCGCGGGCCCGGCTGGCGAGCTGGATGGACGCGATGCTGTCGCCGCCGAGTTCGAAGAAGTTGTCCTGCGGCCCGGTCTCGTCCAGGCCGAGCACCTCGGCCACCAGGCGGCACAGCCGTTCCTCGCGGGGGGTGCGGGCGGTGGAGCCGCCGCCGGAGCGGAAGACCGGGGCGGGCAGCGCGGACCGGTCGAGCTTGCCGTTCGCCGTCAGCGGCAGTTCCTCCAGGGCCACGACGGCGGCCGGGACCATGTACTCGGGCAGGCAGTCCGCCGCGTGGGCGCGCAGCAGCGCCGCGTCGACGCCCCGGCCGGCGTCCGCGGGGACGACGTAGGCGACGAGGCGCTTGTCCCCGGGCCGGTCCTCGCGGACGACGACCGCGCTCTGCGCGACGGACGGGTGGCGGGTGAGTGCCGCCTCCACCTCGCCCGGCTCGATGCGGAACCCGCGCACCTTGACCTGGTCGTCGGCGCGGCCGGCGAACTCCAGGGTGCCGTCGTGGCGTCGGCGTGCCAGGTCGCCCGTCCGGTACATCCGGGCGCCCGCAGGGCCGTACGGGTCGGCCACGAACCGCTCGGCGCTCAGTGCCGCGCGGCCGAGGTAGCCGCGGGCGAGTCCGGCGCCCGCGATGTACAACTCGCCGACGACGCCGTCGGGCACCGGTGCCAGTGCGGCGTCCAGCACGTAGGCGCGGGTGTTGGCGAGGGGCCGGCCGATGGGGAGCCGGTCGCCGAGCTCGTCGGCGGCGGACACCAGGTGGCTCGTGGCGCACAGGGTGATCTCGGTGGGGCCGTACAGGTGGCGTACGACGAGGTGCGGCGCCGCCCGCAGCACGCTCTCCACGGCGGCGACGGACACGACGTCGCCGCCGGTGAGGATCTCCTGGACGCCGTCGAGCGCGTCCGCGAGGTCGTCGGCGACGACGCGGAAGAGGCCGGCGGTGAAGTGGACCGCGGTGATGCCCTCGGTGACGACGAGCCGCTTCAGCTCGGTGACGTCCGGCTCGCCGGGCGGGGCCAGCACGACGCGTCCGCCGGCCAGCAGCGGCACCCACAGCTCGTAGTCCGAGATGTCGAAGGCGTACGGGGCGTGCATCAGGACGTGCCGGTGGCGTCCGCCGTCGGCCCAGGACGGGTCGAGGGCGAGTTCGAGCAGGTTGCGGTGGGTGACCGCGATGCCCTTGGGTTCGCCGGTCGACCCGGAGGTGTGCATGACGTAGGCCAGCCCGTCGGGCCGGTGCGGCACCTCGGGAGCGGTGCCGGCGGCCTCGCAGTCCTCGGCGAGGACGGTCCGCTCCTCCTCGCAGGGCAGCCCGCGCTCCCGCCAGGCCCGGTCGGTGACCAGGAGGCGGGCACCGGAGCCGGCCATCACGTCGCGCATGCGCCCGGCCGGGTAGCTCTCGTGCAGCGGGGCGTAGGCGGCGCCGGCCTTGAGGATGCCGAGCAGGGCGACGACGAGGTCCGGGGACCGTTCCATCAGGACGGCGACGCGGTCCTCCGGCCGGACGCCGAGGGCGATCAGGCGGTGGGCGAGGCCGTTGGCCCTGCGGTCCAGCTCGGCGTAGGTGAGCGGGCGGCCGTCGAGGGTGACGGCCACCGCGTCGGGGCTGGTGCGGGCCCGCTCGGCGAAGGCCGCGTGGACGGTGGACTCCACCGCGGGGACGGGCGTGCGGGTGGCGTCCCACTCGGCGCGCAGCCGCCGCCGTTCGCCCTCGTCGAGGACGTCGACGCGGTCGACGGGCCGGTCCGGGTCGGTGACGAGGGAGCGCACCACGTGTTCCAGGCGTGCGGCGATCCGCTCGGCACTGGCGGGGTCGAACAGCTCGCTGCTGTATTCGAGCATGCCCTCGATCCCCGCGGGCGCCCTGCCGTCGGTCCGTTCCCTGAGGCTCAGCGCGAGGTCGAACTTGGCGACGCCGATGTCGACGCCCGCGGTCTCGACGCTCACGCCGGGGAGCCGCAGGTGCTGTTCGGGGGTGTTCTGGAACGCGAGCAGGACCTGGAAGAGCGGGTGCCGCGAGCGCGAACGCGTCGGGTTGACCAGCTCCACCAGCCGCTCGAACGGCACGTCCTGATGCGCGTACGCCGCCAGGTCCGTCTTCCGCACCCGCGCCAGCAGCTCACGGAACGTCGGACCACCCGACACGTCCGTACGCAGCACCAGCGTATTGGCGAAGAACCCGACCAGATCGTCCAGCGCCTCGTCCGTACGGCCCGCCACCGGCGTACCGATCGGCACGTCCTCCCCCGCGCCCAGACGGCTCAGCAGCACCGCCAGCGCCGCCTGCACCACCATGAACACCGACGCCGACGACTCCCGCGCCAGCTCCGTGACCCGGCCGTGCAGTTCCGCGTCCCAGTCGACGTCCACCCGGCCTCCGGCGTAGGTGGACTCGGCCGGCCTCGGGCGGTCGGTGGGCAGGGGGAGTTCCTCGGGGGCGCCGGCCAGGGTCTCGCGCCAGAACGCGAGCTGGGCGTGGGCCGTGCTGCCGTCCCGGCCCTCGTCACCGAGCAGTTCGCGCTGCCAGAGGGTGAAGTCGGCGTACTGCACCGGCAGCGGCCGCCAGTCGGGGGCCCGGCCCTCGCGGCGCGCGGCGTAGGCCGTGCCCAGGTCACGCGCGAGCGGGCCCATCGACCAGCCGTCACCCGCGATGTGGTGCAGGGAGAGCAGCAGGACGTGCTCGTCGTCGCCGAGGGCGAACAGCGTCGCGCGCAGGGGGAGATCGCTGGCGAGGTCGAAGCCCTCCGCGGCGGCGGACCTCAGCAGCTCCGGCAGGGCCGTCTCGTCGGTGTCCACCACCGGCAGCGGCACCTCGGGCGCGTCGAGCACGAGCTGCCGGGCCGTCCCGTCCACGTCCGGGAACACCGTCCGCAACGCCTCGTGCCGCGCCACCACGTCACCCACGGCCGCCCGCAGCGCCTCACGGTCCAGGTCGCCGCGCAGCCGCAGCACCAGGGGCATGTTGTAGAGCGAGTCGGTGTCGTGGAGCCGGGCGAGCATCCAGAGGCGGTGCTGGGCGAAGGAGAGCGGCAACGGCGTGGGCCGGGGCCCGGGTTCGAGCGCGGGGCGTCCGGTTCCGGCGCCGAGGCCGCTGAGCCGGGCGGCGAGTCCGGCGGGCGTCGGGGTGTCGAAGAGCGCGGCGAGCGGCAGTTCGACGCCGAGCGCCGAGCGCACCCGGCTCACCAGCCGGGTCGCCAGCAGCGAGTGTCCGCCCAGGTCGAAGAAGCCGTCGTCGGGACCGGCCCCGGGCACGCCCAGGACGTCCGCGAACAGCCCGCACAGCACCTCCTCGGCGGGGGTGCGCGGCGCCCGGCCGGACGGGGCCGTGTCGTAGACGGGTGCGGGCAGGGCGTCGCGGTGCACCTTGCCGGTGGGCGACAGCGGGATGGCGTCCATCGCCACGACGGCAGCCGGGACCATGTAGTCGGGCAGCGTGGAGGCGACGTGGGCGCGCAGTTCGGCCGGGTCGGTCTCCGCGCCGTCGGCCGGCACGACGTACGCCACCAGCCGCTTGTCCCCCGGCCGGTCCTCCCGCACCACCACCGCGCTGTGCGCCACCGCACCGTGCCGGTCCAGCACCGCCACGATCTCCCCCGGCTCGATACGGAAACCCCGCACCTTCACCTGGTCGTCGGCACGCCCCAGATACTCCAGCTCACCGTCCGCGTTCCACCGCACCAGGTCACCCGTGCGGTACATCCGCTCCCCCGGCGCACCGAACGGACACGCCACGAAACGGTCCGCCGTCAGATCCGGACGATTCAGATAGCCACGCGCCACACCAGCACCGGCCACATACAGCTCACCCGGCACACCCACCGGCACCGGCAGCAGACCCCGACCCAGCACGAACACACGGGTGCCGTCGATCGGACGGCCGATGGGGGCGTTGACCGGGCCGCTGAGCGCACCGCTGAGGGTGGCGCACACGGTCGTCTCGGTCGGGCCGTAGGCGTTGAGCATGGTGCGGCCCGCCGACCAGCGGGCGGTCAGCTCGGGCGCGCACGCCTCGCCGCCGGTGATCAGTCCGCGCAGGGTGGGGACGCTCTCCGGGTCGAGGGTGGCCACGAAGGCCGGGGGCAGCATGGCGTGGGTCACCCGCGCCTCGGCCATGAGCCGCACCACCTCGTCCCCGATGAGCTGGTCGGGGCGCGGTACGACGAGGGTGGCGCCGGCCAGCAGGGCCGTCACCAGTTCACAGGCCGACGCGTCGAAGCTGAGGGAGGCGAACTGGAGCATCCGCGCGCTCCCGTCGACTCCCAGTGCCTTCCGGTGGGCCGCGGCCAGGCTCGCCAGGCCCCGGTGGGACACGAGGACGCCCTTGGGGCGGCCGGTGGAGCCGGAGGTGTAGACGACGTACGCGGGGTGGGTGACGTGCAGGGGTGCCGTCCGCTCCGCGTCGGTCAGGTCGGCCGGGGACAGGGCGGCCTGTCCGTCCGCCTCCGGGGCGTCGAGCCGCCAGCGCGGCACGTCGGCCGGTATCCGGGCGTCGGCGTCGCCGGAGGTGATCAGCCCGAGGGGGTGGGCGTCGGCGCACATGTACGCGGCCCGCTCGCCCGGGTGGGAGGGGTCGATGCTGAGGTACGCGGCGCCCGCCTTGACCACGGCCAGGGCGGCGACGACGAGGTCGGCCGAGCGCGGAAGGGCCAGTGCGACCACGGTCTCGGGGCCCGCGCCCAGGGCGACAAGTCGACGCGCGAGGCGGTTGGCCCGGGCGTTCAGCTCCGCGTACGTCACGGCCGTACCGTCGTGCAGCAGGGCCGTCGCCTCGGGTGTGCGGGCGGCCTGGGCCTCGAAGAGCGCCGGCAGCGGTGCCGGTACGGCGGCGGAGTCCGTGGCGTTCCAGGCGGTGAGCACCTGGTGCCGTTCGCCGTCGTCGAGGACGTCCACGCGGTCGACGGGGCGGTCGGGGTCGGTCACGAGGGCGTGGAGCACGTGCTCCAGCCGGCGGGCCAGACCGGCGGCGGTCCCGGCGTCGAAGAGGTCCTCGCTGAACTCGAGGACACCGTGCAGGCCACCGCCCTCGCCCTCCTCCCGCAGGCTGAAGACGAGGTCGAACTTGGCGACGTCGGTCTCGGCGGTCTCGGTCCCTATGGTGAGTCCGGGCAGTTCGAGACCGGCCTCGGGAATGTTCTGGAACGCGAGCAGGACCTGGAAGAGCGGGTGCCGCGAGCGCGAACGCGTCGGGTTGACCAGCTCCACCAGCCGCTCGAACGGCACGTCCTGATGCGCGTACGCCGCCAGGTCCGCCTTCCGCACCCGCGCCAGCAGCTCACGGAACGTCGGACCACCCGACACGTCCGTACGCAGCACCAGCGTATTGGCGAAGAACCCGACCAGATCGTCCAGCGCCTCGTCCGTACGGCCCGCCACCGGCGTACCGATCGGCACGTCCTCCCCCGCGCCCAGACGGCTCAGCAGCACCGCCAGCGCCGCCTGCACCACCATGAACACCGACGCCGACGACTCCCGCGCCAGCTCCGTGACCCGGCCGTGCAGTTCCGCGTACACCTGGAGGGGGGTCAGGCCGCCCCGGTGACTGGCGACGGCCGGCCGGGGTCGGTCGGTGGGCAGGTCGAGTTCCTCGGGCAGCCCGGCCAGGGCCTCGCGCCAGTACTCCACCTGCTCGTGCGCAAGGCTGCCCGGGTCGTCCTCCTCGCCCAGCAGTTCACGCTGCCACAGCGCGTAGTCCGCGTACTGCACCGGCAGCGGCCGCCAGTCGGGGGCCCGGCCCTCGCGGCGCGCGGCGTAGGCCGTCCCCAGGTCACGCGCGAGCGGAGCCATCGACCAGCCGTCGCCCGCGATGTGGTGCAGGGAGAGCAGCAGGACGTGCTCGTCGTCGCCGAGGGCGAACAGCGTCGCGCGCAGGGGGAGTTCGCGGGCGAGGTCGAAGCCGGTGCCCGCCGCGCCGCGCAGCAGCTCCGGCAGGGCCGTCTCGTCGGTGTCCACCACCGGCAGCGGCACCTCGGGCGCGTCGAGCACGAGCTGCCGGGCCGTCCCGTCCACGTCCGGGAACACCGTCCGCAACGACTCGTGGCGTGCCACCACGTCCCCGAGGGCCGCCCGCAGCGCCTCACGGTCGAGGTCGCCGCGCAGCCGCAGCACCACCGGCATGTTGTAGACCGCACCCGCGTCCTGCAACCGGTTCAGGAACCACAATCGCTGCTGCCCGAACGACAACGGCACCACACCGGGCCGCTCCCGACGCACCACCGCACGCCGCGTACCACCCGACTCCAACGCCCCCACACGAGA